>CASEKE010000037.1 GCA_949288415.1 uncultured Spirochaetales bacterium | reverse complement strand
CCGCCATGGAACTTGTCGATGATGAAATAGTCGGTCTTTCCGATGAGAGTCTCCGGATCCTCGACACGGTTGACATCTGCCTTTGAAAGCGGGCAGAAACCTTTATAATCAGCACCAAGGTCGACTTCGTATCCTCCCTTGATGACCTTTACGAATTTTCCGAGAACCGGGGTCTTGTCCTCTGCAGCCTTCTTGAGAACTTCCGTCCTCTCCTTGGCCTCGGCCTTCTTCTTGGACACGATGACCTGACCGCCCTGTCCTTCCTTCTTGATGATGGTTACGTTGACCTTGTCTCCGATCTGGGGAAGTTCGATGAATTCGCTTACAGGAATTCTTCCTTCGCTCTTGTAGCCTACGTCAACCAACACATAGTCGTTATTTAACTGTACAACAGTTCCGGTTACGATCTGACCGTCTTCAATGCCAGCAAATGACTTGAGGTACTGCGTCATCTGAGTTTCATTTTCCACGATATTGCTCCTAGTACTAGTATTTCTCAACTATATTTCAATAGCTTTTTCCACTTTCTCACAAACTTGATTTATGGTCAAGTAAGTTGTATCGATATATATGGCTGTTTCGGCCTTTTTGAGGGCTCCAACGGCTTTTTGCATATCGTTTCTGTCCCTCTCGACGATAGCCTTGAGAACTTCCTCGTAAGACGGACCGTCCGGATGTTCCTTCAGCCTTCTTTCGGCCCTGACTTCGGGGGATGCATCGAAGTAGAATTTGTACTCGGCATCGGGAAAGATCACTGTGGTAGTGTCCCGTCCTTCAGTGACTATGTCCATACCTTTCGCGATCAGTCTGACCTGCTGGTTGACATATTCGCGAAGTCTCGGGTCGACCGAGACGATACTGCTGTATTTGTCAACTTCCGGAGTGCGCAGCCTGTCCTCGACGTTCCTGCCGTCGATGCAGATGTTCCCGTTCTCGATGCTGAGATTGATCTTCTTCGCATTCTCCAGCACACTGTCGCTGTCGCGGGGATCGCCGTTGCGCTCGAGCTGGTTCAGGGCATATGCCCGATAGAACGAGCCCGTGTTGAGAAAATAGAATCCGAGTCTCCGTGCGATCTCTCGCGCTATGGTGCTTTTCCCGCTTCCTGCAGGTCCGTCAATTGCTATTACCATTCCTTCGCCCCCTCTGGACGTTCCGATCCGCCTTCAGCCGTGTCTTTCCCGAAAGCAGTCCATCGATTTCCTCTTTTCTGAGGTTTCTCCATTCTCCTACTTCAAGGTTTCCGAGTTCGACGCAGCCGATCCTGATTCTGGTAAGGCTCTTCACGTCGTAGCCGAGAAAGCTGAAAATCTTCCTGATTTCTCTGTTGCGTCCTTCCGTAAGCGTGACGCGTATGTATTGCTTGGTGCGTGGAACGAGATCATATCTCTTGATTCTGTATGGTCTAGGCATATCGATGTAGAGGCCGTTGAGAGCCTTCGAAAGATCGTCTAGGACCACGTTCCTATCAAGCTTGACCAGGTATTCCTTCTCGACCTCGTATCTCGGATGCATCATCTCGTTTGCGAAAGATCCGTCGTTGGAAAATAGGATCAGACCGGACGAATCCTTGTCCAGACGTCCGACGTTGAAAAGAAGATTGCTGTCCCTCATCCCGATGAGATCGCGGGCATACATCGTCTCGTTCGGGTCCCAGTTCGTGCATACGTATCCTCTCGGCTTGTTCAAGGCTATGTAGTAGAGTCTGTCGCAGATCTCGACGGTCTCTCCGTCGACCTGGACGACATCGTCCTCTTCTACCTTCACTCCCATCTCACGAACGGTCCTGTTGTTGACCATGACACGTCCCTGTGCGATAAGCTCCTCGCTCCCTCTCCGGCTGGCAACGCCGCACTTGGCCAGGAAAGCCTGCAGCCTCATTGGAAAATCACTCATTCTCCTTCTCCTCTTCTTCCTCGTCCTTGCTGAAACGCAACTTATCGATCTCGCCTAGCTTGGGCAGATCGGATATGGATTGCAGATTGAAATCGTAAAGAAACTTCCTGCTCGTCCCGTATAGACATGGATGTCCTGGAACGTCCTTTCTTCCTACGACCTTTATGTATTCCCTCTCTCTGAGAATCCTGACTATCGTGTCCGAGCTGACGCCTCTGATCTTGTCGATCTCGCGCCGCGTTATCGGCTGAGAGTACGCTATGATCGAAAGGGTCTCCATGCTTGCGCGGGAAAGTCTCTTGTCGACCTTTCTGCCATAGCTTTTGCGGAGTCTGTCGTAAAGATCCTGGCTGGCCGTGAAAGAGAACATTCCGTCCTCCTCTATCAGAGTAAGCCCTCTGTTCAGAGCCTGGCATATCTCCTTAAGTTCGGCCAGAGCCGCCTTGACCTCGGCTTCCGAAAGCGAAGTCAGGTCCATGATCTTCTCGATCGGAAGAGCTTCGTTCTCGACGTAGAGTATGACTTCGACTATGCGCGCGTTCTCGCTCATCATCCTGATGTTGTCCTTCATCGGTCATCCTCCTCATCCTCGTCGTCATCGTCATCGAGGTCTATCTCTTCCTCGTCGCCTATGAACACGTCCTTCTGTCGTCCGTCCTCGTCGAGATCCTCATCTTCGTCGTCCCATTCCTGGTCATCAGGAGGACTGTTCGCGGAGATTACCGAGTAGTTGTCCTCGTCCTCGACGTCAAGGTGTCCCTCAACCATTCTATCATATTCCCTGTCGTATTCGTCGACCATGGACGGATCCCAGTTATCCGGCCTCTTTCTTATATATATGACCCCATTCGGTTCGTCCTGGCGGATGAGGATAAGCTTCCACTTCGTCGCTTCCAGTATAGCCATGAAAGCGCAGATTATGTGGAGAGGATTGCTTTCATCGACGATTATGTCGAGTATCGTTATCTCTTCCCTTGTCTCAAAGAGCTCCGTCATCAGGGCAATCTTCTCGTTAACCGTGACTTCCTCGTAGATGTTGAACACCTTCGACGGCGAGACGCGCTCGAGCAGGCCTCTGAACGTCATGAAGAGATCTTCGATCGTCACACCCTTGAAAAGGTCCTTGTCCTCGAACGGAATCATCAGGGGATTGTCACGGCGCGGGATATAGAAGCGGCCTGATGTGTTTGCTCCGGAGAGCAGATCTGTATACTTCTTGAACTTCTGATACTCGATCAGCCTGTCGACGAGTTCCTCGCGTGGATCCTCGTACTCCTCGTCGAACTCTACAGGCTGAGGAAGAAGCATCTTGCTCTTTATCAGGATAAGGTCGGCGGCCATCTTGTAGAACTCCGCCATCTCGTCCAGTTCTGCCTTGTGCTCCTCGATGTAGGTCAAAAATTGCTCCGTGATGAGCGCAATCGGAATGTCGTATATGTTGACGTCGTTTTCCTGGATCAGGTGCAGAAGAAGATCGAGCGGCCCCGTGAATACCGGGGTCGTGAATTCCTTCTTCTGTCTCGGTTGACGTTCCTTCGCTTCTTCAACTGGTTGTTGCATAGCGCTTCAATATAGCAGATTGGAACCGGAAAAGATAGACCTACTCGGTCTTCTTGGGGAACATTATCTCCCTGAGCTTCTTGTCGAGCTCCTCGACGAACACCTGGTTTGCCTCGAGATATTCGATGGTCTTGTCCCTACCCTGCCCGATTTTCTCTCCGTTGTAGCTGTACCAGGCGCCGGCCTTCTCGATGAGGTTGTATTTGATAGCCGCATCAAGTACACTTCCGACGTAACTTATTCCCGTACCGTACATCAGGTCGAGCTCGCACTTTCTGAACGGAGGCGCGACCTTGTTCTTCACTATCTTCACTTTCACCCTGTTTCCGGTGATCTCGTCGCTGCTCTTTCCAATCGTCTCGCTCTTTCTTACATCCATTCGCACGGAGGCATAGAACTTGAGCGCATTTCCGCCTGTGGTAGTCTCAGGATTGCCGAACATGACGCCGATCTTCATCCTTATCTGATTGATGAATATGATGGTCGTGTTGGCCTTGGAAAGGATTCCTGTGAGCTTCCTCAGCGCCTGGCTCATGAGCCTTGCCTGAAGGCCCATATGGGAATCTCCCATATCACCCTCGATCTCGGCCTGCGGGGTCAGTGCAGCGACGGAGTCTACGACTATGATGTCCACAGCTCCGCTTCTCACGAGACTTTCCGTTATGTCGAGCGCCTGCTCGCCGTTGTCAGGCTGGCTTATCCAGAGCTCGTCGATGTTGACCCCGAGGTTCTTGGCATATGTCGGGTCGAGCGCATGCTCGGCGTCGATGAATGCTGCGATACCGCCCTTCTTCTGGCACTCGGCGATCGCATGTAGAGCCAGAGTCGTCTTTCCTGACGATTCAGGCCCGTATATTTCGATGATTCTTCCCTTCGGATATCCGCCGACTCCAAGCGCCTCGTCGAGCAGAAGAGATCCGGAAGGAATCGTCTCTATGTCCAGGATCTCCTTGTTGTCGCCTAGCTTCATCAGGGATCCCTTCCCGAACTGCTTGTCTATCTGGAGACGAGCCGCCTCCAAAGCTTCCCGCTTGCCCTTGTTCTGGTCGTTTGTTTCATTTGCTGTCTTGGCCATTTTTCCTTGTCCTTATGCCTAACTAGTTATTTTTTCTCTATTTCTTGTCAGTTTTTCCTGAGCTTCATGTCCCGTGAGTCCAGAATGAATGTCACGGGTCCGTCGTTCATGTATCTGACTTCCATATGGGCTCCGAATACTCCGCATTCCGTCCTGTATCCCAGTTCACGGAGTATTTCGATTCCCTTCTCGTAATATTGTTCGGCTCTCACGGGATTCATCGCGGCATCGAAGCCCGGCCTGTTCCCATGCACGCAGTCGCCGTATAGCGTGAATTGGGATATGAAGAGGATTTCCGACCCGAATTTGTCGACTGACAGATTCATCTTGTCGTTCTCGTCCTCGAATATCCTAAGCTTTACCAGCTTCTCGAGAAAAGGACGGAGCATCCATTCCTCGTCTTCGACACCGAGGCCGAAATACACTAGGAGCCCGTGTCCGATCTTTCCTGTCACCTTTCCGTCGACGCTCACGCTGGCGTCCCTGACTCTCTGTATCACAGCTTTCATCGTACACCTGCCGCCATGTTGCAGAGACGATCGACGAACGCCCTCTTGTCGTCCGATCTGAAAAAAGCGCTTCCTGTGACCACCATGTCGACTCCGGCGTCGCTTACCGTCCTTATCGTCTTTTCCGATATTCCTCCGTCCACGTTTATGAGGTAGCTGTAGCCCTCTTTTTCCCTTATGGAAGAAAGAAACTCTATCTTCCGTGCAGAGGAAGTGATGAACTTCTGTCCGCCGAATCCGGGGTTGACGCTCATCACGAGGACATAGTCGACCATGTCGAGCACGGGAAGGATCATCTCCACAGGAGTTGCCGGATTGATAGCGACTCCGGGTGCCTTGCCGCATTCGCGTATCATTGCAAGCGCCCTGTTCAGATGCCTTGTGGCTTCCTGATGTATCGTTATGATGTCGCTGCCAGCATCTGCAAAATCCCCTATGTATCTTTCAGGGTTCTCGATCATTAGATGGACATCGAACACGAGATCCGTCCTCTTTCTGAGATCTGCGATGAACTTCGGGCCGAATGTGATGTTCGGAACGAAGGAACCGTCCATCACGTCGAGGTGCAGATAGTCCACGCCGGAGGACATGACCTTGCCGAGCTCCCCTGCGGCATCGGAAAAATCCGCGCTTAGAAAAGATGGGCTGACTATTAGATCCTGTTTTGCCATGCAATGATTGTAGCACATATGGCAGGACAAATTCATCAGATATATTTCCATGAAAGCCGAAATCCGCAGCATGCCTGAAGAAAGCAGTTGCCGAAATTCCGGGAGAAGCATTTCATCCGTGATGGACGGTTCCCATAGGCTCTGCTACCGGTTCGAGACCAAGGATGTTCAGCCTCGTCATCCAAGCCCGTTTCGAGCATTCCGCGGCACGAATCGGCGGATAATTGATTTGCTTTTTCTCGCGTCCTGTGTTATATTCAAGTTGAACTGGATATTTGTTTCCGAGCAGAAAAGCCAAATTTCTGCCCGGTTTTATTTTTAGTCAGGTACATCAAGTTTTCAAGGAGATGACAAAATATGGATCTGAAAGCGCTCGTACAGGAAGAGAAGGCGCTGGGCAAGAACCGCGCACAGGCATATAAGCTGTCCGTTTTTCAGGAAGTCGACAAGGACCTTTTCGGGAGGAAAAAACCCACGGAAAAGCTGATCGCCATAAGGGAGGAGGCCATCGGGATGTTCGAGTCGTCCGACGATGCGATCATACTCCATTACATCGCCGGAAGGATCAAGCTCCAGCTCAGGCCGCATGAGTTCAACATGGACCTCAACAACGTCCTGCTGGGTTTCTACGATGCGAGAAACTGGGAAGTTGCAAGATACATAGGAGAGATGATCATCTCGATAAGCGAGAATCCGGTCGCGCTACGGGTTCTCGGCGACGTAGCCGCAGAGGATGCCGACAGCGAGAAGATGTGGTCCTACTACGAGAGATTCGTCAGGACCGACCACAAGGATAAGGAGATAATTGTCAACGTCGCAAAGCACTTCGAGGAGATCGGAGACAGGAAGAATGCGATGAAATACATGCAGAGGGCCTTGCTGAGGCTCAGCCTGCCGGAAGACTACGACAAGGTGAGAAAAGTTTTCTCGATGCTTCTCGAGAACGGAAGGACGGAGTTTGCCTTCTATTCATCCTACATCTCCGGCATACGGGAGAAGGATGCCGAAGTCGCGCTCTGGTGCTATCGTGAGCTTCTCAAGGCGACACTCAGACAGAAGGAGACTCTCGTCGCGGAAGCCGACAGCAAATCCAGCGAACTGAGAAAGTGCTACGACAACATCATCGTGTGCCTGCGAGGCATCCTTTCGGTCGACGCAGATGACGAGAGTGCACGGGAGACGCTCGTACAGATCCTGAAAGAAAAATACAGAAGCTCCACGAGGCTCAACGAGTGCATAAGAAAGTACAACCTTAAAAGGAGCCGCAATGTGATCTCCGATCTCGACGAATTCCAGAAGGAGATCGCCTACTCCAAAGGATCGTATTTCCTCCAGAAGGCCACCAGGAAGGTCGGTCTCATCGTCGACATCGACAACGAAAAGGTACTCGTGAGATACAGCGGATCCGAGAAGCCGCAGCAGATACTGCTCGAAGCGGCATTCTCGACTCTCCAGCCCCTTACGAACCAGAACATCAAGGCGATAAAGAAAGGCGTGCCGGCAGCCAAGATCAAAGCGAAGGTCGAGGCGGAAGGCGGCATCTCCTGGCTTGCAAGGACGCTGCTCGATTCCTTCGACGGCAAGACCGGTACTATGAAGGAGATGAAGGCGGAACTTGTCCCGTCCGTATACACCGACGACGAGTGGAAGAAGCTTTCCGAACTTCTGAAGGCCGAGTTCAGGACCAACGAGTACGTCCGTATCACCCCCGGACCGACCGAGGTATACGAGCTGATGCCGTTTGCGTCCTCGCCCGACGAGAAGATGCTCTATGCATTCAACAAGGCTAAGGCTTTCTACGACAAGTGCCAGGTGCTCCTCGATTCGTACAAGAACAAGGACATAGACAAATCGAGCGACAGCATCGTCGAAATGGCGCAGTACTTCGAGAACATCGTCTCGAAGAACAAGGGAACTCTCGACGAGATGCTCTGTTCCGCTCTGATGCTCGAGATCGTCACCGATGAGAACGACATCAACATCGAGCTCAACACCTCCTTCGAGGATCTCTACAGGAATCTTTCCCTGGATGAGAAGGTCGAGGCCTACCGCAACGTCAACGGCGTAGTCCTGAAAAAGGCGTTCATCGACAAGATAGTCGACGTCGACAAGTTCGCAGCCTCCACGCTGAAGTATCTCGTACCGTACTATCCGACGTACATCCCGCAGAAGCTGAAGAAGCTCAACAAGGGAAAGGAGTACTACGAGTTCCTCAAGAAGACGCTCGAAGGCTACAAGGACAGTTTCCCGATGTTCTGCTTCTTTTTCCCCGAAGTCACGGACGACGAGCTTGAAAAGATCGGCATGACCCGAGAGATTCTTGTCAAAAACGGGCTCTATGCTCTTTCGACGGCAAGCAAGGACCTTCCGGACAATGCCGAAAACCGCAAGCTCATCAAGGGCCTGAAGAAGGAGCTCCTCGACTCCGGAGCGGTCATGTCCATCATCAGGAAGGCCGGCGACGACGAAAGGATCGAGCTCAAGGCAATAATACTTTCCAACAAGGGCATCGACAGCGAGGAAGTCAAGCCGTTCAAGGCCGAACTGTTGCGAAAATGGCCGGATCTCATCGAGGAGAAGAAGGTCGAGAAGGCGCCGCAGGCAGTAAAGACTATCTCCGGTTTCCTGTGCCTCGCCGAAAGCTACTCCAGGAAACAGGCAGAGCTCAAGGAGATCAATACTGTGGAGATACCTGCAATTCTCAAGGAGATCAATACTGCTAGGGAACTCGGTGATCTCAGGGAGAACGCCGAATACCAGTACGCAAAAGAGCACAAGAGAGAGCTCGACAGACGACGCGGCGTACTCAACAGCGAGCTCAACACGGTCAGGATCGTCAAGAGAGAAGACGTAATTCCCGACATGGTCGGCTTCGGGACAAGAGTCGTGTTCTTCGACAATGTGGAATCGAAGGAAGTGACCTATACGTTCCTCGGCCGGTGGGAAAGCAATCCCGATGCCGGAATCATAGATTTCAACGCTCCTCTCGGACAGCACCTTGTCGACCACAGGATCGGCGAAAACGTCCGGTTTGAGATCAACGGAAGAAAGTACGACTACACCGTCAAGAAGATCGACACGATCATCGAATGACGGATTGTGCATTTTCCGGATTTCCCTGCAGACACCTCTGCAGGGATTTTTTCTCAGTTCCTTCTTAGATACCAGATTACCAAAGAGACCACGGTCGGTACGGATGCGATAGTCAGGCAGATTGCCGCGACGGCAAGCTTTCCATCGACGTAATCGAACATGTTCACTTTGAAGCCGCGGTATGTTGCGGCGAGGACGATCAATGGAGAAGAGACGAGAAGACATTCTGTCAGAGCCTTTTTCAGCCTTCTGGGACTGATCAGGTGGGACGAGAAAAGAAGAACGGCAGTCGCGAGGACGTTCGAGAACGTGAACATGAAGGCAGGAAGCATCGCATACTCATCGAAGCCGAGAAGAGCT
Source organism: uncultured Spirochaetales bacterium (assembly GCA_949288415.1). GTDB lineage: Bacteria > Spirochaetota > Spirochaetia > Sphaerochaetales > Sphaerochaetaceae > Ornithospirochaeta. Next base: position 33,955 of record CASEKE010000037.1, on the reverse strand, counting down.
AGGACGGACAGCGCAATTGCAAGGGCCATGGTGAAGTATACCGTCCTTTCCTTTGATTCGAGAAACGACAGACGTTCGAGAACGGAAAGGCCCAGAAGGAAGAAAACCCCGAAGAGAAGAATGTCGACAAGACGGCTTGTGGCGAGTGCATCGGCCCTGGTGTACGCTCCGTTCTCGAAGATGAAGATCGATATTTCCTTGGAGAAAGTGAAAAAGAGAAGAACTACAGGCAACATGAGACATAGCATCTGTCTGATTGCTTGGTCGACGAATATAAGCCTCCTCCCCTTTTCCTGCACGGTCGCTATCTTTGGATAGTGGTAACCTGTGAATGTCGTCAGGACGATGGAGTACGGAATCAGAACCAGTGTATGGGCATTTGTAAAATACGTCGCCATTCCAGACTTCCTGCCGCTTGAGATGTAGTAGACCATGTTCAGAGCCAGATAGAGAGCGAAAAGAAGCATTCCCTTGAGATAGGATACGGTGAACGCTCTGTCGTTGCGGATGCTGAAGCTGACCTTCAGACCTGAAAGTTTTAATGTGGCGAGCGTCGAAGCAAGATAGATCGCTGATGCTGACGCCACAGCTATAGGGAAAGTCCACAGGCTGCTTCGGCCGAAGACAAAGAGAGAGACAAGGACGATCAGAGAGAAGATGAGCGGAAGCGCCTGTGCCCTGACATAGTGTCCCGCATCCTGAAGAACCGCAGAGAGACTCTGCGAAAGGGAGAAGAACACAAGAAAGACCATATAAAGCGGCATGAAGAGAATCCCGAGCGTCCTGTAGCTGCCGTCCAGGGAGGAAAAGGACATCAATATCCATCCGATCGGCAATGCCAGTGGTATGAGGACGAGAAAAGCCACAAGGTGGATCCCCATGACCTTCGATATGCACTGCTGCGCATATTCCCTGTCGTGATGGAGATGTGAAAGGAGACTGACGTTCCCCAGCCCTTCCTGCAGGCCCTTGCGTGCCTGGTTCGGAAAGGAGAATCCGAAGTTGATCAGATCGGACTCGGCCCCAGCTCCGTATATGAAGGCAAGGACCAATGTCCTCATGAGTCCCATCACCCTGCTGAGCAGTGCTAGGACAAGCAGAAAGAAGCTCTTTCTTCCCTCACTCGCCATAGAAGTTCCTGAGATACTCCTTCTTGAATTCGCTGAAGCGATCCTCGCTTATGGCCTCTCTTATCCTCTCCATCAGGCGGAAGAGGTATGTGAGGTTGTGCTCGGTCGCAAGCATTCCTCCGAGCATCTCGTTGCACTTTATCAGATGATGCATGTAGGCACGGGAGTACTTCGTGCAGGCAGTGCATGTGCAGCCTTCCTGTATCGGGCCGTGGTCAAACTTGTGTATGGCCTTCTTCAGGACGACATGTCCATGGTCGGAGAAGCATGCACCGTTCCTTGCCATCCTGGTAGCCAGGACGCAGTCGAAGAGATCTATTCCGTTCTCAACGGCACAAAGAATGTAATCCGGGCTTCCGATTCCCATGACGTAGCGTGGCTTCTCGTCGGTCACGTACTCTGCCGTGTATGCCAAAAAGTGTTCGAAACGACTCTTTTCCTCGCCGACGGAAAGCCCTCCGATGGCGATTCCAGGAAAATCCATCTCGCTCAGAGTCAGTGCGCTCTCGCGTCTGAGATCCTCGTAGAAGTTTCCCTGAACTATCCCGAACAGATTTCCGGGGAACGCCTCCCCCAGCCTTTTCTTCTCCTCGAGCGACCGCTGGGCCCACTGCTTCGTTATGTTCCAGGCCTCCTTTGCCGCGCGGTACTCGATGTCCGGGGGTGTGCATACGTCAAGCACCATGCCTATATCGGATCCGATTATGGACTGTATGTCCACGACCTTCTCCGGGGTGAAGACATGTCTCGAACCGTCGATATGGCTCTGGAACGTCACTCCCGAGGCGCTTATCTTCCTCAATCCGGAGAGCGAGAACACCTGAAACCCGCCGGAATCGGTGAGTATGTTCCTGTCCCAGTTGGAGAACCGGTGTATGCCTCCGAAATCCTTTAGGACATCGGTACCGGGCCTTAGATAGAGATGGTAGGTGTTCGCAAGGATGATCTCGTAACCGATCTCCTTGATCTTGTCGTGGTACATGCCCTTGACGGTCGCGTTCGTTCCGACAGGCATGAATGCCGGAGTGTGGACGATTCCATGTCCGAGTTCAACCAGGCCGAGCCTGGCCTTCGTGTCCTTGTCCTTCTTGAGTTGCGTATAGATCCCGCTCATATTCTCTTTCCTATGTATGATATCGCAATGCTGAGGAACACTGTAAAGAACAGCGGCAAAACGACGACGAATGCCGGAGCCAACATTCCCTGCTTGCAGACAATGGAGAATACCATGTCCGAGACATAGTATACAACAGCAATCACCAGAGATTGCACTATCGAGAAGAGAAGAATGTTCTTTTTGAAGGTGTAGTTCATCAGTACGCTGATCAGCATCAGGACAAGAATTCCGAGCGGCTCTCCTACGCGGCGAAGGAATTCGGTCTCCTTCTCCTGCCATGAGGTCGGATCGACCCCCTTCAGCCGCGAGAGGTATTCGAGGGCGCTAGACATTTCCATAGTGTCTATCTGCATGTTCCTGCTGCGGAAGAGCGAGGGAGGAAAATCGAATGACTGCAGCGTCGTTTCGTCGTATTCCTTCGAGACGAAACCGTCCTCTCCAAGCTCGTAGACGATCGCATTCCTAAAGACCCATTCTCCGTCCCTGTAGTCTCCGCGCTCCGCCTCCAGACGGAGGACAAGACGATCGTCGAAGCTTTTCATCACTATCGGCTCATAGAGTCTTTCATCCCCCTCGCTGAAGCTGCGGGAAAAGACGAGGTAGCCAGAGGCTACGTCGTTTAGCGCCACGTTGCGGGCATCCTGGGTTCCGCTCAGGCCGAACAGCTCCGTCGAGACGACATCCTTGCCGTTCTTCCATTCCAGGAAGAGAGATTCGTTCAAGCAAGTGAAGGATGCGGTAAGCACAAGGGCAAGCAGCACGATCGGCATCAGTATCCTTACTCTCGAGTACCCTGCGGTGTAGAGCGATATCAGTTCGTTGTTGGCACTCAGGTTCGAAAGGAAATACGTCACGCTGAAGAGCATTGAAACTCCGGTGATCATCAGAAAGTAGTCACTCAACGCATAGAAGGAATATTTCATCATCATCGTGAATGGCAGACTGTTGGAGACGAACTTGTCGATGTTGATGAACGTCTCGACGGCCATCACGAGAAGTGAGAATATCAGCAGGGCAACGAGACCGGCTTTGACGACCTCGGAAAGAATGTATCGGTCAAGCAGCTTCATCTCGCCTTCCTCATTATGAAAAGCAGGGCCAGGCCCGCTAGACCGACGACAAGATTCGGAGCGAATATGAGAAGATACGGAGGACCCGATATCTCGAATATCTCCAGCTGTGCATAGAAAAGCATATACCAGTAGGCAACCGCGACGAGAAGGGAAACCGCAAAGCCCGTAAGCTTGCCGTACTTGAGCTTCAGCAGTCCGAGTGGAAGAGCGATGAGAGTAAGAAAGAAGCACGCCAGCGAGAGCGCGTACTTTTTCGTAAGCTCAGCCTTGTAGTACTGCGAATAGAAATCGACGGGAGGATCGTACTTGTCCTCGAGATCGGAAACAGCAGTCCTGTATCCGGCCAAGTCCTTCGTCCCAGACGAGTACGCCGCTCTCAGCTCGGATGCTATCTTCAGCCTAGAATCCTCCAGATCTTCGTAGTACATCGTCCTGTCAGCCATCTCTATGGGCTTTCTCTTCTCTATGGACTCTCTAAGCTCATGGGATGAAAGATTGACCGGGTCGGTAGATGTGAGAGAAGGCACCTGGGAAGAGAAATCCAGATAGAAATACGCATGGTCCCCTTCCGCCTCGACGAAAGTGGTGCTGTCGCTGCTGTCCGAAAGAAGAATAGATGCGTCTTCGATGTCGAGTCTATAGACGAAATTGGATACGTCGATCATCTCCAGACTGCCGCTTCCGGAGGCTATGCTCATGTTGCTGTCGCTCCTGTCTGTGGTGATCATCACTAGGTTCTCAATGGAATTGCCCTCGACGGGACCGTTCGCGACTAGGACGTTCGAGACAGTGTTGACCCCGTTGCTTTCCAGCTCGAACGTCGGCATGTCTCGCATGAGGAGCGTCAGTCGTTCCTTGTATTGTATGTTCGACCAAGGAAGGAGGTAGTCGGAAACGAGAAAAGTGCAGAACGACAACACCAATGAAAGAACAAGTATGGGTAGAAATACCCTGGAAAGCGGTATTCCGCTTGACCTGAGCGCCATCAGCTCGTTCGAGCTGTTGAGGTCTCCTAGCACCATGCTCGCCCCGGAGAGCGTCGCAAATGGAAAGGTGTATATCAGAAACTGTGGCATGCTGAGCATGACCATCAGAAGCATCGTAGAAAAAGTTATGTTCTTGAGAAGTATCTTCTGTACAAGAAGAAGGATGGAGTTGACGAAGAATATGAGAAAGAAGAAGACAAACGCGACGAGAAAGGCCAGGAGGAACTCCTTGGCCATGTATCTCGAAAGTAATCTGTAGTGCCCTTTTTCTCTTCTCATCTTGTCCCGGTGCTTCCGAAGCCGCCTTGGCCCCTCTGTGTAGAGCTTAACTCATTTACAAAGGAAAATACAGCTCTTTCGCACCGCGAAAGCACCAGTTGGGCAATCCTGTCGCCGTCGTGGACGACGAAATCAGCGTTGCCATGGTTCGCAAGACACACCCGTATCTCCCCACGATAATCCGAATCTATCGTTCCTGGGGAATTGAGGACTGTGACACCGTATTTGAAAGCAAGTCCGCTTCTTGGGCGGACCTGCACTTCGTAGCCTTCGGGAATCTCCATGCTGACCCCTGTCGGGATCGCCGCATAGGAACCAGGCTTGATCGCTATTTCTCCAAAGGGAAGGAATGCGGAGATGTCCATCCCCGCGGCTCCTTCGCTCTGGTATGACGGAGCCTTCGCCCCGTCCGAAAGAATCAGCTTGAGTGGAGTCAATCAGTTCTCCTCTTTCTTCTCGGCTTTCTCCTTGTCCTCGATTGCATCGATGTAGGAGAGATTCAGGCGGCCCATTCTGTCGATGTCTATGAGCTTCACATCGACTTCCTGCCCCTGCTGAAGAACATCCGTAACGTTCTTCACTCTCTTCTTGGAGAGCTTGGAGATGTGGCAAAGACCTTCCTTGCCGGGAAGAATCTCGATGAATGCGCCGAAGTCGACGATTCTCTTGACCGTTCCATGGTAGATGTGCCCGACCTCAGGCTCCTCGATGATTGCCATGATCAGGCGCTTCGCTTCCTGTGCGGAGGCGTTGTTCCTTCCGTAGATCATCACTTCTCCGCTGTCGTCGATGTTGACTTCCGCACCGCTCTGGGCAATGATCGCCTTGATCGTCTTTCCGCCTGTTCCGATGATCGCACCGATCTTGTCGTCGGCAACGTGGAAGGAAAGGATCTTCGGTGCAAGCTCGCTGATCTCCGCTCTCGGAGCAGGAAGTGTTTCTGCCATGATGGAAAGAATGTGCATTCTTCCCTCTTTGGCCTGGTTGAGAGCCTTGCTCATGATCTCTGGAGTGACTCCTGCAATCTTGATGTCCATCTGGAAGGCGGTGATTCCGTCCTTGGTTCCTGCGACCTTGAAGTCCATGTCTCCGAGGTGGTCTTCCTCTCCGAGAATGTCGGAAAGTATGACATATCTGGAGTAGTCGGCACCTTCGGTGATGAGACCCATTGCGATTCCTGCGACCGGCTTGGAGATAGGAACGCCGGCATCCATGAGAGAGAGGCATCCTCCGCAGACGGAAGCCATCGAAGACGATCCGTTGGATTCCATGATCTCGCTGACGACCCTGATAGTGTATGGGAATACGTCCTTCTTTGGCACGACGGCCTCAAGAGCCCTCTGGGCAAGGTGTCCATGTCCGATTTCTCTTCTGCCCGTTGTAAGTCTGCCTACCTCACCGACGCTGTACGGCGGGAAGTTGTAGTGGAGCATGAAGTTGGAGTATGTCTTCTCTCCGTCGATATTGTCGAAGAGCTGCTCGTCCTGTACCGTTCCGAGTGTAGTTACTGCAAGCGACTGAGTCTCACCTCTGGTGAAGAGTGCGGAGCCGTGCGTGGATGGAAGAAGTCCGACCTCGCATGTGATAGGCCTGATTTCCGTCACCTTTCTTCCGTCGGTCCTGATTCCATCGTTGAGAATGGAGGATCTGAGGATCTCGTATTCCATGTCTTCGAAAAGCTTGGCAAGCTGTCCGGGCCTCTTCTCGTCCTCGGCGATGAGAGAAGCGAACTTCTCTGCGACGTCCTTGTGGACCTGATCGAGCGCGGCATACCTGTTGGCCTTGCCCTTGACGAAGGATGCCTCCTTCTCGAGAGGATATGCATAGGCCTTGACTTCGTCGAGCCAGGAAAGATCCTCCTCGGCAATCTCCATGAGAGGAAGCTTCTCCTTGCCACAGATTTCCCTCATCTGCATCTGAGCCTCGCAGATTTTAGTGATCACAGGCTGTGCAGCCGCGATGGCATCGAGCATGTTCTGCTCGGAGACTTCCTTCGCACCGCCCTCGACCATCGTGATTCCATCGTGCGTTCCGGCTACGACAATGTCGAGCTTCGCCTGCGGAATCTGCTGGAAAGTCGGGTTGATGACGTACTCGTCACCGATCAGAGCGACCCTGACGGCCGCGATTGGTCCATAGAACGGGATATCGGAAATCGTCACGGCACAGGATGCAGCATTGATGGCGATAATGTCCGGAGTGTGGATCATGTCGGAGGATACGACTGTAGGAACAATCTGTATCTCCCTGCCGAAGGCCTTGTCGAAGAGCGGACGCATCGGACGATCGATGAGACGGGAAACAAGGATCTCCTTGTCCTTGGGCTTGCTCTCTCTCTTGAGGAAACCTCCGGGAATCTTGCCTGCGGCGTAGTACTTTTCGTTGTACTCGACCGATACGGGCACATAGTCGAGCGGCTCGCTGGGAGCCTCTCCGCAGCACACTGTCGCGATCACAGCGGATCCTGCGTAGTGCGCATAGACGGCACCGTTCGCCTGCTTGGCGATCTTGCCGGTCTCGAAGACGAGCTCGCCGTCTCCGATCTGAACTGTTACTTTTTTCGTGTCAAACATCATTTTTCCTTTTCTGTTCTTTTCTTGTTCTTTATGAAAAAGCGGAAAGCCTAGCCCAAGCCTTCCGCAATTCCAGAATATTGTCTTACTTTCTCAGTCCGAGCTGGGCAATGAGCTCCCTGTAGACGTCGATGTCTCTGTTCTTGATGTACTTGAGAAGACGTCTGCGCTGTCCGACGAGCTTGAGAAGTCCGCGCCTCGAAGCATGATCCTTCGGGTTCTCCTTGAAGTGGGCCTGTAGATCATTGATTCTTGCAGTGAGAAGTGCTACCTGCACCTTGCTGTCTCCTGTGTTCGTCTCTGCACCGCCGAACTTGGTGATGATTTCCTTCTTCTGTTCGCTAGTTACCATTTCAGATACTCCTGATGATAGAAATGTAGTTTTTGTGAGCCATCATCGCTTCCCTCTTTTCCATGAAGCCGGATACGGAGGCACCATGTGCAGCCCTGAGCATAAGAAACTCTTCGCTCAGGATGAGTCGACACCTGGAAGCGCTCCCGTCATCAAGGAATACGACGGCGTCAAAAGCCCCTGGTGGCGGCAGGAGCTGATGAACGGACATGCGCTCGAAAACGATCCCTTCTTCATCCAGCCTGCAAGGTAATGGGTCCAGGTCGATTCTGAAAGGCTCGCCGGCAAAATCGATATACTTGTCGATCTCGCCGTTTCTTATATATGATCTCAACCTCGTAGAGGAAATCTTTTCCCCTTCATTGTCGAGAACGTAGTCTACTGTGATAAGCTCCGTCTTTCTTCCTTCATTTCTCAGAAGTTCGACGAAACCCTTGCCGTCGGTACTCTCTGCAGGATGACCGCATCTGAAGTCCTCTCCGACGACGAGGAATCTGGGATCTGTGGACATAGCAAGGCTATGCGCAAACCCAACAGCTGAAATTCTACTGAATTTTTCGGAAAAGTCAATAACTGTAAAAGAATTGATCGAATATGTATCCATCTCCGCGGCGCGCAGGCGCAAGGTATCGAGCTCGCCCGCTCCGGAATCCTTCGGGTTCATGCTGAAGGTGACCACCATGGAGACGGATCCGGGAGTCTCCTCCTGGAGTCTGTGGAGAGTATTGAGTATCTTTCTGTGTCCGCGATGAACGCCGTCGAAAACCCCGATGGAAAGAATCACGGGAGTATCGGCGAACATCCGTCCGCCGACTATCTCGTCAAAGTCGTACTTTCTCATCGATCCACCCTGAATATCAGACGCAGCCTGTCGTCGTCGCCTACTTCGCCTATCGCGTACAGCTTCCGGGAGAAACAGACGAACTTGTACCTCTTCTTCGCATCGGAGTCGGACAGGATGTAGCCGGACTTTATCCTGCCGTTGTCGATCTCTTTTTTATGTGCCTCGTCGAGTTCCATGTCCGAGAAGAGTCCTGTGCGTCTCAGAAGTCCGATCGAGTCGGTGTTCCCGACGTCGTCAAGGCTGTATGGTCCGATCGACTCCCTTCTCAGAGCACAGAGATGGGCTCTAAGTCCTAGTCGCTCCGCGATGTCGCGAGCAAGGCTTCTTATGTATGTTCCTTTGGAGACAAAGACGCGGATTGTAAGCACCCTGCCGTCGAATGAGACCTTCTCGATGCTGTGAATCTCGATCTCCCGCTCCGGCATGTCGACATTTCTTCCCTTCCGCGCTTCCGCATATGCTCTCCTGCCGTCGACATGTATTGCCGAATAGACAGGAGGTGTCTGCATCTGGCGTCCGAGGAAAGTCGGTAGGATACGGTCGATATCCTCTCTGCAAGGAAGACCGGACGTAGCGACAACTGTTCCCTCGGGATCGAGAGTATCGGTCTCGGAACCGAATTCAATCGACGCAAGATAGCTCTTTCCCATGCTGGAGAAAACGGGATTGAGTCTCGTTGCCCCGCCGACAAGGACGATCATCAGCCCGGAGGCAAACTTGTCCAGCGTCCCGGCATGTCCGATCTTCTCGCCCTTGTATTCCTTTTTGATCGGATAGAGCGACTGGAAGGAGGTCTCTCCCTCCTTCTTGTCCGTCAGAAGGATGCTGAAGCTACTCATCGAACTCCTTCATGGCCTCGCTGATGATGCTGTTTATCCTCTCGCCTTCACGGAAGCTTCTGTCGGCCTTGAACCTCAGAACGGGCGTGTTCCTGGTCTTGAGGGCCTTGCCGAGCCTGGTCTGGATGAAACCTGCGGCAGAGTTGAGCGCCTTCACGCTCTTTTCGAGGCTTCCGTCGCCGAGGACGGAAGATACATACACGTCGGCATATGCCCCGTCGGCACTGAGCTCGACATCGGTTATCGAGCTCAGCGTGCTGAGAGCAGGATTTTTTATCTGCCCAGAGAGGATCAACGTCGATATCAGCTCCTGTATCCTCGATTCAAGGCGCTGTCTGGTATACTCACTCATCTATGTCAAGCGTCCTTCTGATTTCTTCGGTCTCGACGATCTCGAGAATGTCTCCGACCTGCAGATCCTGCCAGTTCTCAAGTCCGATTCCGCACTCGAAACCTTCTCCGACCTCCTTGGCATCGTCCTTGAATCTCTTGAGGGACGATATCCTGATCATGTTCTGGTTGAGCTGTATGGAATCCCTGATGACACGTACGAGAGAGTTCCTTTTGACCTTTCCTTCGAGCACGTATGCACCGGCGATCACGCCGACTTTCGGTACTTTGAAGAGATCCCTGACCTCGACCTTGCCGATGTCGACCTCCTTGATCTCGGGCGAGAGCATTCCTTCCATCGCGCTCTTGATATCGTCGACGACATCGTAGATGATGTTGTACTTTTTGATTTCGACCTTCTCCTGCTCGGCAAGCGCCTGGGCCTTCGGAGTCGGACGGACGTTGAAGCCGATGACAATAGCGTTCGATGCGGATGCGAGCGTTATGTCGCTCTCGATGATCGCGCCTGCGCTGGCCCTGAGGACATGCAGCTTGATCTCGTCGGTACTCAGCTTCTCGAGAGTGCCCTGGAGGGCCTCGACGGAGCCCTGCACATCGCCCTTGATGATGACGTTGAAGTCCGTGACCTCGCCTTCCTTGATCTTCTCGTTGAGGTTCTCAAGCGTGAGCTTGTTCCTTCCGCTACCGTCACCGAGCTTCTCGAGCTCCTGGCGCTTCGCTCCGACCATCCTGGCCTGCTTCTCATCCTCGGTAACCTGGAACGGATCTCCTGCGGACGGGATGTTCGACAAACCGATGATCTCCACAGGATCGGACGGACCTGCAGTCTGTATTCTGTTGCCCTTGTCGTCGAACATGGCTCTGACCCTGCCAGGATAGATTCCTGCAACATAGTAGTCGCCCTGGTGCAGGGTTCCCTTCTCGATGATGACTGTCGCAACCGTTCCCCTGCCTTGGTCGATTCTGGATTCGAGGATCTTTCCTACGGCTCTACACTTGGGATTGGCCTTGAGCTCGAGCATCTCAGCCTGCAGAAGAATCGTGTCGAGAAGCTCGTCGATTCCCTGCTTCTTGAGTGCGGAGATCTTGCAGTAAAGCGTCTGCCCGCCCCATTCTTCCGGCATGAGTCCAAGATCGGAAAGCTGCTGCATTACCCTCTCGGTGTTCGCCTCGGGAAGATCGCACTTGTTTATCGCAACGATGATAGGAACCTTGGCGGCCTTCGCATGGTCGATGGCTTCCCTTGTCTGCGGCATGACACCGTCGTTGGCCGCGACCCCGAGGACGACTATGTCTGTGACCTGCGCACCGCGGGCCCTCATCATGGAGAACGCCGCGTGTCCCGGCGTGTCGAGGAATACAATGTCGCCCTTGGAGGGAACGTTGACCTTGTATGCTCCGATATGCTGCGTGATGCCTCCGAACTCGCGTCCGGCGACGTTGCTGCTCCTTATCGCATCGAGAAGCTTGGTCTTTCCATGGTCTACGTGGCCCATGATCGTGACTATCGGAGCCCTTGGTACGAGATCCTCCTCCTTGTCCTCCTCGCTCTCGATTATCGTCTCGTCGTAGAGGGAGACAAGGTGCGGCTCGCAGTTGTACTCGCTGCAGATGATCTCGACCGTCTCGAAGTCGATCTGCTGGTTGATAGTGACCATGAGCCCCATCTTGAAGAGCTTGGAGATGATGTCGCTGGCCTTGAGGTTCATTTTCTTGGCAAGATCGGAAACGGTGATGTTCTCCATGATGTCGATCCTGGAAGGAACGCTCGAAAGTCTGCTTTCCTCTCTTTTCTTCTTCTGGAACTGGAAGTCGATCTCCTGCTCCATCTTGGAGTTCTTCTCGTAGTCCTTCTTCTTGTTGGCTCCGGGATTTCTCTTTCCGGGTCCCTTCTGGTTGAGCTCAAGAGAAGGAGCTCCGCCCTGTCCCGGCTTGCCGAATCCGGGCTTGGAGTCCCTGTTGAATGGTGCTCTGCCGTTCTGACCGAAAGCGGGCTTCCCATCCTTGGAAAATCCCCTGTTCTGACCGGGTACATAGCTCTGGCCAGGCCTCATCGGACGTTGTCCATCCTTAGGAGTGCCGAAGCGTCCGCCCTGTCCTCTCTGGCCATCCTGCCTGTCGCGACGTTGTCCGTTGCCCTGGAATCTCTGTCCTCCGACAGGCTTGCCTCCGACTATTCCGGCGACTCTCGGCCTGCTAGGGGTTGCGGCGGAATCCACTTTCTGTCCCGGAACGGGAGGAAGATTCGCGCTCTTGATGATCACAGGTCCGTTGTGTAGTGGCGAAAGGATTCTCGAGGTCGGAGTCTGATGTGTCTCATCCTTTCTGATCTCGAGCTTTCTGCCGATCACGGTTCCGTAGTTCTTCCTCTCCTCCTGCTTTGCAGCCGGTGTAGAGGGACGTGAAGAATCCGTCTGCGCACTCTTCAAATCCGATGCCGCAGCCCTTGCTGTCTGCGGCTTTTCCGGTGCGCTCGAAGCCTGTACGGGCGACGAAGAAACCTGATGTGTCGTCTCAGGGACCGCCTGCGTAGCAGCCGGTGTCGCCTGCTGCGCCGTATCGTCCTTTATCTTGACCTTCACGACAGGCTTCTTCTTGATCACGATCTTCTTCTTGACCGGAGCCTCAGTTGTCTTTTCCAATTTATCTTCTGCCATTTTTCACCTGTATCCTACTCAAATTCGAACTCTACACCGCAATTCGGGCAGACCAGCGTACCCGCCTGAAGGATCGTATGGCAGTTCGGGCATTCGAAGGATCCATCTTCCTCCTCCTCGATGTCCACGCTGCTTCTGACCTCCTCGATCTCCTCCTCGGTGAAGCCGAGCTCCTTGAGCTCGTCGTCGCTGTAATCGAAGAATTCCTCGATCGACCAGATATCCCTCTCCTGGAGCTTCTTGACAAGCTTTTTGTCAAGTCCGATATCGCTGATTGGCGTATCGTCCGGAGCAATTCCGAGCTTGTCATTCGAAATCTCGCCGACCTCCTGCTCCGCATCCTCCGTCTCAGCCTCGTCGCTGAAGAGATTCTCGACGTTCTCGTATATTCTCTGGGTCTCCTCCATCTCCGCAAACTGCTGAGGAGTTTTGACCTCGATGTTGTAATCGCATAGAGCCTTTGCAAGCTTGACGTTCACACCGCCCTGGCCGATAGCGATTCCGAGCTGGCTGTCGTCGACGATGGCGACGATGTGCCTGCTTGCCGGGTCGATCGTGACGACGCGCTGGACCTGAGCCGGGATGAGGGCGTTGGCAACGTACGCAAGAGGATCGTCGGAATATCTGATGACGTCGATCTTCTCACCGTCGCACTCGTTCATGACGGTCTGAATTCTGGAACCTTTGGCACCGACAACTGCTCCGACAGGGTCGATGTCGCTCCTGCGAGTATCGACCGCGACCTTCGTTCTGGAACCGGCCTGACGCGCGATGCTTCTGATTTCCACGTCGCCTGAGGATATTTCCGGGACCTCGCTCTCGATGAGCGCCTTGACGAAATCCTTGCTGGCTCTGGTGAGATAGATCCTGACGCCTCTGGCCCCCTTGCCCTTGCGGCCCTTCTCGTTCTGCCTTGGATCGTTCTGGCTGTCGGCCTTCTCGACCTTCTCGACGAGGAACTTGTACTTGCTCTGGATCGAGTATGTCTCTCTCGGACTCTGGGCACGTACGGGGAAGAGCGCCTCGATCTCGAGGTTGAGGTTGACGCCGTAGTCTCCGTTGTTTCTCTTGCTCTTTATCTCTCCGTAGATGAGCTTTCCTTCCTTCCTCTTCGCATCGGCATATACCTTGTCGTTGTAGTAGTCCTTGACGATCTGCTGGCTTCTCTGCTTCGCACTCTGGACCGACGCGCTCTCGAAAGTCTTGGGATCGAGAGGAATGCGTACCTTCTCGCCGATCTCGAACTCCCCGATTCCCAGCGCATTTGCATCCTCGAGAGGAATCTCAGTGTTCTCGCTGTACCAGTTGTCCTCGTCGACGACCGTCCTGAGCTGATAGACGCTCATCTTCCTTCCCGTCGGATCGAACTCCACAAGGCAGTTCTCGTCCGTACCGAACTTTCGCTTGTAAGCGCTCTTGATCATGTCTACGATGAGGGAGAGAACCTGCTCCTCGCTCATGTTCCTCTCTGAAATCATTTCGTTGATTTCCTGTGTCAAATCCAAGCTCATCTGGAAGCCTCCCAACTATATTCTAACTTAGCTTTCGAAATATCGGAAAAGGGAATCTCGATTTCATCCCCCCTCTCGTTCCTATCCTCGATAAGATAGGAGGAAAGCACGACTGAAGCGTCGCTGCTCGAAGCGATTCGGCCGATCACATAGGAAGAGAGGGACATACAATAGATCCTTGCTTCCCTGCCCTGGAAAACTCCGAACTCGAGAACGTCCTTGAAAACCCTTGTCAGTCCCGGCGACGAGACCTCGAGCTCAAGATTTCTGCCGATGATCACCTGATATCTCGGGTAGATCACGTTGTAGACGCTCTCCAGATCGTCCGTCGTGATGTCTCCGTCCCTTCTGGACAGGAGAACCCTCATCTGCGTATACCCCTGATGTTCACTCCTTGACGCCTCCACGAGCTCATAGCCCATCGGGGAGACGATGGAGAGGACATCCTGATACAACTGACTGCTTTTAGAGTCCGTGCTGAGCATATTCCTCCAAATCATAAATAAAGGGACCTCTGCGGTCCCTTAAATTGCTTTAATGAAACTAACTGGAATTATAGCGAATGGAGCATTTTTGTCAAGACAGCCGGGCCAAAAAGTGGCCGACAGACGTTTTTTTTCACTCTTCGAGCTTCTTTTTGAGCTCCATAAGGAACATGAAAGCGCTCATCGGGGTCGAATTGTCCAGATCGTAGTCCTCAATCATACTTACGATCTCGTTCTTCCCGTCGTCCTCCGCCTTGGCATCCTGATCGATGAAAAGATCCCCCTGCTCGTCCGCGATCACGTCGTACGAGGCGAAGTGTCTCTTCTGGAAAAGTGTCGCGTCCCTTATTACTTCCTTCGGGATTCCTGCGAGTTTCGCCACATGGATGCCGTACGACGAGGCGGCTACTCCCTTGACCGCCTTCCTGCGGAAAATCACACTGCCCTTGCTCTCCTCGACAAGGAGCGTAAGTAGCTGCATGCCGTACGTGTCGAATCCCGTCAGCTCATGATAGTGCGTAGCAAATAGCGTGACGGGAGAAAGTTTCTTCAAATAGTTCATTATCGCATATGCAAGACTCATGCCATCCTGCGTGCTCGTTCCTCTGCCGATCTCGTCCATGATGACAAGACTCCTCGAGGTTGCGCTCCTCAGAATCTCTGCGCTCTCGCTCATCTCCACAAGGAACGTCGATTCTCCCCTTGCGAGATTGTCCGACGCGCCGACGCGGCAGAACAGCTTGTCCATGAGGGGAATCCTGGCACTTGCGGCAGGAACGTACGAACCCATGTGCGCCAAGATCGCTATGAGTGCAATCTGCCTGAGGTAAGTGCTTTTTCCCGCCATGTTCGGCCCTGTGATAAGTGCAAAACGGCCATCCTTGCTCGAAAAAGAATTCGGGACATACTCGTTTTTCTCCATGTGGATCTCCACTACCGGATGCCTTCCATCCACTATCTCCAGATCGCCGCTCTCGACCATCTCCGGCCTGGAATACCTGCGATCTATCGCAAGCGAAGCGAGGGAGGAATGGAAATCTAGCCTGGAAAGGACCCTGCCGACCTTCTCTATGTCCTCGTATACGTCCCTGACCTTCTTCTGGAGCTCCCTGTAAAGCTCAAGTTCCTTGAGAGCGCTCTTCTCCTTCGCATCGTATATCCTCTGCTGTATCTCCTCGAGCTCGCTCGTAGTGTAGCGTTCCGCTCCAACGAGCGTCTGCTTTCTGATGAAGCTTTCCGGAACTTTGGACAGCTGGGTCTTGGATACCTCGAGGTAATAGCCTATGATCCGGTTCTCACCCGCCTTCATAATGGTTATCCCGGTCTCGCTTTTGACCCTTTCAAGATATGCATCGAGAATATCCGAGCTGTGCTCCAGATAGTCCGTCATTCCATCAAGCTCGCTGTCGTAACCTCTGTTGATTATCGTTCCGGAGTTCAGAATATTTGTACATTCCCTGTTTATCGCCTTTCCGATCTCCAGAGCCACGTCGACAAGGACATCGAGCGAGAGCCGCTCGTCCTTGTCCAGAAATTCCAGATAATCGCGGTTTTCGGACACCATCTCGACAAAGAGGGAGATCGAATCGGAAATCGCGACAAGATCGCGAGGCGTGGTCTTGAGCATGCTGGCCTTGATGCTGAGCCTTTCGAGGTCTGATACTCCGGCAAGAAGATTGCGGACCCTTTCGAGTTCCTTGGGAGAGTCGACATATCTGCCGATCCACCTCTGCCTCTCCTCTATTCTTTCCAGATCGGAAAGCGGGTGAAGGATTTCTTCCTTGAGCATTCTGGATCCGGCACTTGTCTTCGTGTAGTCTATGGCCTTGTAGAGACTCATCTTCTCGCTTCCGTCGTTCTGGTTCCTCAGCAGCTCGAGGCTCTTTATGGTCGACGCGTTCAGATAGAGGAACTTCTCGTCCATCTCCCACTCGATTCCCCTGAGCTGCGGAAGATCGCATTTGAGCATGTCCTTGATGTATGAAAGGAGCGCTCCTATGACCGTAAGAATCGAATCCTTCCTGTCGATCGAGTTGTTCTCCAGAACAAGCGGAGTGAACTGGGCCTCCGCTTCCTTCGCCCCGTCCTTTGCCGAGAAATACCATACGGGAAGCTTCGTTATTATCGCGCTCTGCCTGTCCAGTATCTCCCTAAGCTTCCTGTCCTCGAAATAGAGATCGTCGGGAACGAGTATCTCCTTAGGGGAAGTCGAATAGAGTATGTCCTCGATCTTTCTGTAGCATTCGGCAAGGGGTATGCGCCGTATCCTGAATTCTCCTGTCGTCACGTCCGAGACTGCCATGAGAAGGCCTGTCCTATCCAGATTGATGGCCATTATGTAGGACGAGGAAAGGGAATCCAGGTATTCGTCGTCCACTACTGTTGCAGGAGTATAGATCTGCACGACCTTCCTGTCAGCAAGCTTGCGGGGATTGTCGGAAAGGTTTATCTGCTCGCAGATTGCGATTTTTCGTCCTTCCTCCAGAAGGCGCTTGATGTAGTTCTTCGCAGCGTGGAATGGGATTCCGCACATCGGAGCCTTTCCTCTATGGGTCAGCGTCAGGTTCAAAAGCTTGGATATCTCCACAGCATCGTCGTTGAACATCTCATAGAAATCGCCGAGCCGGAAGAAAAGCACCTTGTCCTGATGTTCCTTCTTGATCTCGTAATACTGCTTCATCATGGGCGTTATGTCCGCGCCCTGCTTGTTGTCAATCTCGTCCATTGCCGTAAACCGTCATGTAGAAAAGGCACCGTTTCCGGTGCCTTCGATCAG
This sequence comes from uncultured Spirochaetales bacterium, assembly GCA_949288415.1. Classification (GTDB taxonomy): domain Bacteria; phylum Spirochaetota; class Spirochaetia; order Sphaerochaetales; family Sphaerochaetaceae; genus Ornithospirochaeta. Next base: position 16,982 of record CASEKE010000037.1, on the reverse strand, counting down.
TAGATGCTTGTCGTGATCGCAAGTGCGAGCTTCAAGCCTCTTCCTTCCTTTCCTCCACCGAAGATGTTTCCAGTGTCCCACGCGAAGTGGTTGTCCTCGATGTAGGCGTTCTTCACCAGATACAGACCGAGCGGGAAGCCCGGGATGCTCATCCTGATTCCTACTCCGGCGGCGAAGTACCAGTCGATGTTGCTGAAGGACGAAAGCTCGCTCAGGCTGCTCGTCACACCGGACGCGCTGATGAAGCCTTCGACGTCAAGCACATCGAGCACAATCGGATACGAAAGCTCTATCTGGTTATGCCAGAGAAAAGATTTGTCTGTCTTTGCGGAGAATCCGCGACCGATATTCATACCGTCGATGTAAAGCATCTCGTACTTCGTTGCGCCCTTGGCCGCCTCGTACCACCCCCATTGACCGTCGTTTTTCCAGTACTGGTCGAACATGAAGCTGACGCTGCTTGTTGCAGAGAGGACTAGATGCTTCGAGATTCCCTCGTCGTCCGTATGCTTGAAAATCGAATGGTATGCAGAGCCGGAGAAGCTGAGTTAGTTGTAGTTCGAAAGTCCGCCAAGAATTCCTCCAGCATATGTATAACTCGCGCTGATCACGTAGCCACGGGTTGTATTTGTCTTCAGATCCCTTCCGTCCCAGGTTATTCCAAACGACAGCTTGTTGGAGAACTGCCAGTTGAGTCCATACAGATAGATGAGCTTATAGTACGGATCGTATCCATCGTCGTATATTGCCCTGTTGAGTCCTATCGAGATTCCTCCAGATATGCTGAGATTTCCCGGCTGGAAAGTGAATGTATATCCGGTACTGTAGCCAAGCGCAACGCTATAGTAATCGTAGTTCATCAGATACTCGACCCCGGGATTGCCCGTCGAAGAGGAATAGTAATCGTTGGCGTTGGCGAATCCGAGCGGATACGTGACCTTGTCCGAATCCCTTCCGTCGTAGTAATCGGAGTTGGTTCCTCTCTGGAGCTGGTTGGTCTTTGTGCTTCTCTCGACAGAGAGCGAAATGCCGTTGGACCATCTCATGTCCCTGACCCAGTCGTCGGAAAGGCTTATCGATGCGCTCTGCGTGTCGGGCGAGAGCGTCGTGTTTATCGCAAGGTCCCTTCCCGTTCCCGCAACGTTCTTGTCGGACCACTGCAGGAAGCCGGAGATCGGGAAGCCGTCGACGGTTCCTCCGAAGGTGGCTCCGAACTGCAGCTCGACCTGGTTGCCCTCCTCGATCTCGATCACGAGGATGACCCCGTTCTCCTGCTTGCCCTGAAGAAGGTCAGCCTTGACGGTCTTGACTATTCCGGTATTGTAGATGTTCTGCTGGCTCTTGATGAACGCATCGCGGTTGAAAACCTCACCGACGTGGACAGTAAGCTCGCGCTCGAAGACGTACGGCTTGGTCTTCGTCAGACCTTCGATGACGATCTGTTCGATCACCGCCTGCTGTCCTTCCTGGATGGAGATTTCATAGTCTATTCTGTGATTCTCCTCGTCCTCGGTCGGAATCGGGACAATCTGGCAGTAGATGTAGCCGTTGTCGTAATACATCGAGGCAAGGTTTGCGAACTTGTTCTGCAGAACCTCCGTATTGTGGAGGCTACCCGGCTCAATGGAGATGAGCTTGGATATCTCTTCGTCGGAGTAGACCTCGTTGCCGTGGAACGTGATGTTGCCGAAGTACCACTGCGAGCCCTCGTCGATTGAGAACACTATCTCGACGAATTTCTGCTTGTCGCCTTCCTCGGTGACGTCGTTTACCGAAACGTTCGTCACTACGGCATCGACATAGCCGTTCTTGTTATAATAGGCGATGAGAGCTGCCTTGTCGGCATCTATGTTGGACTCGATGAAGTTTCCGCTGTTGAAGAAGGATTTCTCGCTCGAGGAAAGCAACTTCTTGAGGTCCTTGGCCTTGAACGCCTCGACGCCATCGAAGAGGATGGAACGGACCTTGTACTGCATGCCCTCGTCGACGCGGTATAGCAGAGCCTCGGTGTTGGTGCTCTCGTCGAAACTTGATTCGACGGTCACTACGACATCCTTGTATCCCTTGCTCCTGTAATGGTCTGCGATGAGAGCCGCATTGGACTCAAGATCGTTCGAGTTGAGGAAGTCACCGCTCCTATAGTTCTGCTTGTCAAGCAGAGAAGAAGATGAGAAGGACTCGTTTCCTTCGATCTTTACGCTGCTTATCATCGGGTTTTCGAGGATTGAGAACCGGATGATAAGATCGTCACCGGTCTCGCCTCCGGCGATGGCCTCTGCAGAGACATATTCGACATAGCTCTGCGAATAGAGCTTGTTGTAGATCTCTGTGAAAAGTTCATCGGAGAACGGCTCGTCGAGGTATCCCGAAAGGAGGGAATCCAAAGTCTTCTCCGAGACGTTCTTCAACGGCCCCCCGGACGCACCGAAGTATTCGAAGTCCGTGATCGCCTTTCCCTGCCACCAGCCATCGGCGGCGAAGACCCCTGTCGAGACGACGATCAGGACGAAGAGTGTCAATAGTGTTCTTCTAATGGATTTCATCGCTACTCCTGGTTTGCTATGTTAGCAAAAACTCGTTCAAAATACAAACCTTTTGCTCAAGGCAAATCCCAATGTGTCGAAAAACTCGAACGCGTTGAGACTTGAAGGCTGGGTGAATATCTGGACCGTGCATAGAGGATTCTCCCATTCCAGCGATATCTCGGTGTCGAGCGACAGGTCGCTCGTAAGGAAGCTCGTGGTATTTTCCACACCGTTGTTCCTGTCGGCCGCAAGATGGACCATGGCCTCGAGATAGATATCCGGGGTCAGATACTTGCCCATGTATAGCGTCGTTCCATCCAGATAGCTGGCAAGTGGACTGATTCCGCTGGAAAGGCTGTTCTGGGCAAGGCCTACGGCGTCCGACACCAGATTCTCAATTATATTCGTATGCAGACTGAAAGTATCAAGATTCAGTGAATTTCTTATGGAGTTTCTGAAGCTGTCGCTTCCGCTTCCCACGTTGAAATAACCTATTCTCGACAGCACGTCGAATCCGGTCGAGACAATCGAGACCACCGAGCCGAGATTGCCGGACGTACCATCGCTGCTGAGGATCGACTGCCCGAGAATGCTCATGATCTCCGAAAGATCCTTGGCTGGAGAACTCTCGAAGGTAGGCGTGAAGTTCGTCAGGGAAGCGTCGCGGAGCACCAGATAGATGTCGACCTTCTCGCCGGAGGAATCGAAATCCCTCAGCTGCGCCCTCAGATTGACAACGGGATCGAGGACGGAAAGGTCATTCTCCCTGAGTTCTATGTTTCCTTCCCTTATGAAGAACGATTTCTGGAAGTAGTATATCTCCCCTGCCCTGAGCTCAATCGATCCGGACGCTCCGAATCCGCCTCCGGGTGTCGAGTATATCCTGAGGTTCTGGTTCTCCGCTGCGAAGGCGGTGATTATTGGATTGGCCCCGAGCGGATAGATGAACGAGACGTTGTTCCTCAGAAGCAGACGGAAATCGAACTCGTTCGTAATGTCGTTTCCCGTGGTGAACCAGTCCGGAAGCGGGTTCATTCCGCCTGAGAGCGTAAAATCGTCGCAGTTCGCATCTGCCTCCATGTAGATTTCATCTATTCCGGTCTGTCTGATCATATACCAACCGGATACGCGTCCGACCATATCGAAGTTCTGCTCGGGAAGAGGAAGCCTGAAGCTGATCTCGCTTCCGTCCGGGACATAGCAGTCGATCTGGTAGTAGTCGAATCCGAACGACGGGAGAAGGTTGAACTCCACCTGGACCGCGGCCTTCTTCCTCTTCTGCGTGTCGTCCTCGACGCAGGTTACGGCGGTAAGGGCGCTCTTTATGTTGTTGTCCCACACGGCAAAGTGCGCATTGTGCGCGATGAGGTGGTCGTCCGGAACCCAGAACACATCCACGTCGACCCTGTCCGCCCAAACATCGCCGTACATGTGCACATCTCCGAGGCTGCCGAGGAGCGTTATGTCGGCGGACGCTATGCTCTGTTCGCCGAACGTGACGATCGGAGACGGGAAGAGCATGTTGATGCTGCTTACGTTGAAGTCGATTATCGAGACATCAAGATCGAACGAGGGCGAGTACGCTCCGCTCACGGCCAGAGAGACAAGAGGACTGAGATCGAGATTCAGGTCCGTCTTCTTGGCGACTATGTCGACGACGCCGTCCACCAGGTCGCCTGTGAAGATCACGTCCCCGTCGTCGTATCTGACCTGGGAGACTCTCTCTTCAATGAGGAATCTGTCGTCGAGATTGAAGTTCCTTATCGCCATCTGTCCCGAAAGCCGAGAGAAGTCCGAGTCGTAGAGAAGACGGAAGAACCTGTAAAGATCGTCGGCCGGATCGCTGGATATCTCAAGGTCAAGGTCGAACGAGAGAGGATAGTCCCTGTCTCTGTTCTCCGCGACATAGGAGAAGGAGAGCGGAATGGAAAGGCTGCCTTCCGCCGCGCTGAGGTAGAACTCGGGGCAACTCATGGAAAGAGTATCCTTCACATAGCTGAGATCCGTCACCCTGAGCGTATCGCGGTTGATGAACAGTTCACCTTTCATTTCGAGCGGTCTGTTGACCATGTCCGATCCCTGTACGAGGAAGCCTCCCGAGAACGACAGATCATCAAGCTCGCTTCCCCGTCCGACGAGGGAGGCGTCGAGCAGACCGTCCTCGAACCCGAGACGTCGGAGGTCGAACCTCTCGGCGCTGAAGAGTCCAGAGTAGTATTCCTCCACGCCGGCGAGCGACAGGACGAGCTTCTCGCTCTCGCTCTCGAAAAGCAGAGCGAGCGTATTGTCGGAGAAATCGAAGTTCGCGTTGCCGACCATCGGGTCGAAATCGAGGCTGGTAACGAGACAGTTCTCAAGGCTGAGAACGCCGTGGGAGAAGTCCAGCGAGAACTCTATCGACGGGTCGTTCGGAAGATGGCGCATGTTCTCTATTCTGAAATTCTCCGTGTGGGCGGAGTATTCCTGTTTCGCGAAGTCGAACATGAATTCCGCAGTTCCATCCAGTAGGCAGGGCTTCGTTGAAGCATATGCGACCGGAAGCGGGAATTCACGGAAACTGATGGTACTTTCCGCCCCATCGGTCCAGCAGAGATCTATGTCCGCCCTGTCGTTTCTCAGGGCAAAAGTATGGTTGTCCGTGTCGATGGAAAGGAGGAAATCGTATGTCGACTGGTAGCTGGAAAGGACCGCATTGCTTGTGGCTATCGGGCCATCGAATCTGAGGTCCCCTTCGAGCGACGTCTGACCAAGGACCGGCATGTCGAGAAGGAAAATATAGCCGTCGTTCTCGTCTATGTCCATGCTAAGTCTGAGAAGCTCACGCCCTGTCTCCGTCATGTCGAGAGAGAAAACGCCGTCCGGCAGCAGCTTGTCCAGGCGGATAGAGCCTGAATAGACGAGTCGGACAAAATCAGTGGTGAAGTTGAACGAGTTGACGTCGAGAGCTTTTTCCTCGAGGTCGGCAGAGAGTCCTGACCCGAGGTTGAAGGAAAGACTCTTGAAACGCATGTCGGTAAGCGCGAATGCATAGTCGACAGGACCGACGAATCGGTATTCGGCATCCTCGCTTGGCGTCAGCGTGGCCTCGAGAGATCCGTTGAGCAGCGTATCGTCTCCGACGTATGCGACGAGAGACGGGAAGAATCGGCCGATGACGGGTTTAAACTCGCTGAGGTGGAAATCCTCGAGCCGCAGAACGATGGAAAGAAGATCCTCGTAGGTTACGTCGAGCAGTCTTCTCGAGCCGTAGTCGAGACTCAGCCAGGATTTCTCGGCAGTGTAGGATGCGTCGAGCAGAACGGGAGTGACGATGATGCTGTTCGTGATGCCTGAAAGCCTCAGATCAGCCTTTTCCAGACTGTCGCCCCTGACAGAGAGGGAAAGAAGCATGTCTGAGGAAAGTCCGTCGATGAGCATTTCCTTCGACGAGATTCCGACGTGGCCGAGAAGTTCTGCGGCGATGCTGTCGTCCTCTCCGAGCCTTGCGTTCAGCACTATGTCCTCCACCCTTGCCTGCTTCAGCAGTCCGTCGGTCAGCACATCCACATACGAAGAGCTCATGACGTCGCTCCTTAAGGATATCGATCCGGCTGGGATGGATATGTCAGCGACAAGCGAATCCATATGGCATAGAGGATCCGTCGCTTCGTATATGTTGAACTTGTTCATCGCGACGGAGAGAGAGGAAATGTCCTTCGGCGAGGACATGGAGACTCCGTCCAGATATAGAGCGTATCTGTCGTAAGAGGCGAAAATGTAACTGAATGCGACATCGAACTTCGAATCGCTCGACGAAAGGCTCATCGGATACGACCTGAAGAAGATGTTGTCGTCGCTCTTCTCGAACTCGATTTTCCTTGCGCTGAACCTAAATGGAAGACTTTTCAGATCCTCGACATCGAACGACTGCGGGATGCTGGTCTCGACCGCGAACGACTCGACGTATGCGGTCATGTCCTCGTAGGAAGCATCTGCCTCCGAGACAGAGAGATTGACGAAATATCCCTGGTCTCCAGCTTCCACTTTCCCCATTACGCCATCGAATTCCGCCTGCACGTTTTCCATCGAGAAGACGAGAGAAGGGATGTCCGCCTCGGCATCCAGCAGCCCGGAGACTGTCGAGAAGCGGAAGTACAGCTCGGAGGACGGGACCGACAGGATGTCGCCGAAACCGATTTCGGCATCGACGAATCTCACCGAGATGTCGAAGCTATATTTTGCTGCCGTAAGGCTGGTCTTTCCGCCGTTTTCCGACGGTTGCACGAGGCTCTTTGCATCCTCTATGGTCTGCCCATCGGCAAAGAGAACGGGATGATCGAAGGTGACATTGATTTCGCCGCGTCCGAATAGCAGGCTTCCAATCAGGGAAAAGAAGCCGTTGCGGACCTCTATGGAATCGACAGAAAGAGTCTGCCGGCCACCAAGGGCGACTTTGACGTCCCTCAGTCTTATACCCGATGCAAGGTTCCTGTCGATCGACGAGAAGGAGATGTCGATATTCGAATTTTCGGCTTCAAGTTTTCCAAGCATCGAGGAGACGAAGATCTCCGTAGGCGAATCCATATGGAAAAAAGCGACAGTAAAAAAAGAGACTGATACAAATACCAGAACTACAATTATTGAAATGACTATGCTCGATAATGGCGAATGGTATTTCATCAAGTCCTCGTTCCATATTATAATCGAATATGATAAAAACTAAAGGAGAAAGGGGGAAGTTTTTCCCACAATCATCCATCGGAAAGCGAAATGACAACCAGAATCGAAGATAATACGATGCCGATCGAACACTTCATCGTGCTTGAAGGCCTCGACGGAGCGGGTACGACCACGCAACTCGACAGGCTTGTGGAGCACATAGGAAAGAAGAATCCTGCAGTTGCAAGGACATTCGAGCCGACGGACTCCGCGATAGGACGTCTCATCCGCAGCATCCAGCGCGGCGAGGAAAGCGTCACCAGCGAAAGCCTGGCCCTCCTCTACAGTGCCGACAGGCACAACCACATCTACGGGAACGGAGGGATAATCGAACTTGCGGGAAGCGGCTGTTTCGTCCTCTCCGACAGGTATTTCTACTCCTCGATAGCCTACCAGAGCTCTTTCTGCGACCCCGATTTCGTCAGAAGCATAAACCGCTATCCCAATCCCGAATTCCTGATTTTCATCGACACTCCGGTGGAGGAATGCATGAGAAGGATAGATATGAGGGACGGCAGGAAGGAAATCTTCGAGAAGGAAGAAATCCTCAGGACCGTGCGCAGCAACTATCTCAAGGCTTTCGAAAGTCTTCCACTCAACGTGAAGTTCCTCCGTCTGGAAGGTACTCTGTCGATCGAGGAGACCACGAAAGCCATTCTGGAGTTTCTCAACCTCTGATGTACATTGCATCCCCGTAGCTGAAGAACCTGTACTCCTTCTCTATCGCATGGCGATATGCGCAAAAGATGTTGTCCTTGCCTGCGAGGGCGCTCACGAGCATGAGCAACGTCGATTCGGGCGTGTGGAAATTCGTCAGAAGGTTGTCAACGAACTTGAAGCGGTAGCCCGGATGGATGAAAATGTCAGTCCGCCCCCTGCCTCGCACGAGCCTTCCGCTGTCGTCAGATGCGCTCTCCAGCGTCCTGACGCTCGTCGTGCCGACGCTCGTGACGAGCTTGCCTGCTGCCTTAGCCTCGTTGAGAGCCTCCATGACCGCGGGTTCTATCTCGTAGTACTCCGTATGCATGTGATGGTCCTCGATGTTGACGCTCCGGACGGGAAGGAATGTCCCGGCTCCCACGTGCAGCGTCACCTCGTATACCTCGATTCCCCTTGCCTTTACGGCATCCATGATCTCCCGGGTGAAATGCAGACCTGCCGTCGGGGCTGCGACGGAGCCTTCCTTGCTGGCGTATATCGTCTGGTACCTCGACTCGTCCGAGAAACTGTCCTCTCTCTTGATATACGGAGGAAGCGGTACATGTCCGCACTGAGCGAAGAAGCTTTCATCGATGCTTTCGTCGAACCTAACGTTCTTCGTCCCATCCGCATTCTCGCTCTCGATATGGGCCTGATAGGTGGAATTGCCGTCTTTTCCATTGAATACGTACCTCTTTCCCACACGCTGCTTTCTGGACTTGGTGACCATGGCATTCCAGCTTCCGTCGTCGTTCTCGCCGAGGAACAGGAATTCTACCCGCCCACCGGTCTCGCTTTCGCCGTAGCACCGTGCCTTTCGGACCTTGGAGTTGTTCACGACGACTATGCTGTTCTCCGGAAGGAGAGACGGAAAGTCGGTCATCATGAAATCCTCGTAGGCCCCGCTGTTCCTATCGAGAAGAAGCAGCCTGTCATCTCCCCTGCGTTCGGAAGGGTACTGGGCGATCAGGCGCTCCGGAAGATCAAAATAGTAATCCGCTGTCAGCATTTTCCTTTTCCTTGAGATCTAGAAGCTCGTAGGCCTTGTGCGTGACGCATCTTCCCCTTGGCGTTCTCTTCAGATAGCCCTGCTGGATCAGATACGGTTCGTAGAAGTCCTCGAGTGATTCGACGGCCTCGCCGACGGAGATACTGAGAGTGTCGGCTCCTACAGGTCCGCCGTCGTAATATTCGATTATAGTTCTTAAAATATTTCTGTCCATCCTTTCGAGGCCGTATCTGTCGATGCCAAGCCTCTCAAGACCTTGAGTGACGCATTCGCTCGTGATGATCCCATCCGAGAGCACATAGGCAAAGTCCCTCAGCCGCCTGAGAAGCCTGTTGGCTATTCTAGGCGTGCCTCGCGAGCATGCAGCAAGCACCTTCACGGCATCCGCGGTAATCGGCGTCTCGAGTATTCTGGAGGACCTTGTTATTATCGCCTCGAGCTCCTCGGACGTATAGAAATCTATATGGAGGTTGATGCCGAATCTCGAAGCAAGAGGACTGGAGACGTTTCCGGCCTTGGTCGTCGCCCCGATGAGCGTGAAATGAGGAAGAGGAACACGCATCGTTCTCGCGGCAGGTCCCTGCCCGATCACCCAGTCGATCTCGTAATCCTCCATCGCGATGTAGAGCATCTCCTCGAGCGCAGGCTTCAGACGATGTATCTCGTCGATGAAGAACACAGTGTTCTCGCTGAGATTCGTGAGAATTCCCGCAAGGTCCTTGGGCTTGTCCAGTGCCGGAGCGCTGGTCATCCTGATCTCCGCATGCATCTCGTTTGCGATGATGGATGCAAGAGTAGTCTTGCCAAGTCCGGGAGGACCGACGAGAAAAGCATGGTCGAGGCATTCTCCGCGGCTCCTTGCGGCCTTGATGAACACCTCAAGGTTATCCTTGAGAGCCTGCTGGCCCTGGAAATCCTCGAGCATCTGGGGACGCAACATGTTCTCCTGGCGGTCCTCCTGCTCCATGTATTGCCTTCCCATGAGGCTGTTTTCCTCGGGCTTTCCGAGATCCTTGATCTCGCTTTCAAAATCTATGACCATCATCTCCTCTTGAGTATGCGCGAGAACAGGAATCTCTCCTTTTCCTCATGGCTCTTTCCGAAAAGATCCATCTCGTTCTCTTTCAGGAGCTTTGCAACGTCGTCGCGCACTCTCTTTCTATCATATCCCATATCCACGAGAGATTCGACAAGATCGGAATATTCCGACACTCCGGTTTTTCTTGTCTGTACGTCCTCTTTTTCCGAAGCCTCGTCCTCGACAAGCACGAGAGTATCCCTCAGCTGAAGGATCAGCTTCTGCGCAGTCTTCGCTCCAAGGCCAGGAAGTCTAGAGAGTCTCTTCACGTCCTGGCTGTCGAGGGCGACTATGAAATCCTTCACGCTTATCGAGGAAAGAATCTTCAACGCGACCTTGCTGCCTATCCCGCTGACTGTCGTAATCTCCCTGTAGCATGTTCTTTCCTCCTCCGTATAGAAGCCGTAGAGGAACATGCCGTTCTCGCTGTGGACGAAGTGCGTGAAAAGTCTCACCCTGCGCTTCTGCTCGGGGGATAGACAAAGCAGCTTGGCGATCGTCATCTGCGAGCACTCGATCTCGAACTCGAGCCCGCCGTCGGTCGAAATGTAAACATAGCTGTCGTGGCTGCCGTTGAAGGCGCCTGTAACGGAATTGATCATCGGAGAAGTCCCATCCTTTCCTTCGTGCTGTTATAGGAAGCGAAGCAGATGCAGTCCGCAAGAGCATCGGCAGCATGGTCTGGGCGCGGTATGCGCTCGAGCTTCAGCTGTATCCTCACAAGCTCCTGCACCTGGTGCTTGTCGGCGGTGCCCGTACCGGTCACTGCCGTCTTGATCTGCAGCGGCGAAAAATAGTGGACGGGGATTCCCATGCACATCAGCTTGTACGTCACAGCCCCGATCACCTTTGCCACCGGAACCGCGGAGGAAATGTTCTTCGCAAAGTATATGTCCTCCATGCTGCAGACCTCGACCCTGTACTTCGATGCGACGCTTGCCACATCGTCCGTCAGAGTACGGATCCTGTCCTGGAGCTCGTCCTTGCTGTCGGTCCTGATCACTCCAAAAGAAACAGGCCGGAAGCGGCCGTTGAGATGTTCAACGACGCCCCAGCCTGTCTGAGCGAGTCCAGGGTCTATCCCTAGGATAATCACTTCACCTACTCTTCCTGGAAATCGTCCGGGAGTTCGAGGTTAGTGGAAACCTGCTGGACATCATCGAGATCCTCGAGTCTTTCTACGATTCTGAGGACCTTGTTCGCCTTCTCGTTGTCAAGCGCGACAGTCTGGTCGGCAATCTTGTTGATGTCGGCGCTGTCCTGCTCGAAACCGGCTGCCTGGAGAGCTTCGAGTACGGTTACGAAATCTGCAGGTGTCGTTGTGACCTCGATGACTCCGTCATCCGTCGTCACGTCTTCCGCACCGTTCTCGAGAGCGACCTCGAAAATCTGCTCCTCTGTGTACTTCGATGCATCGTAGGTGATCACACCCTTGGTCTGGAACATATAGCTTACGCAACCTGTCGCGCCAAGGCTTCCGCCAAGCTTCGTAAGGGTGCTTCTCACATCCGCTGCCGTCCTGTTCTTGTTGTCAGTGAGCGTATCGATGATTATGGCAACTCCGCCCGGAGCATATCCTTCGTACGTGAGTTCGTAGAAGCTGGTTGCTCCAAGTTCGCCTGCACCTTTCTTGATGGCGCGCTCGATGTTGTCCTTGGGCATGTTCTCTGCCCTAGCCTTGAGTACGGCTGTTCTGAGTCTTGCATTAGAATCGGGATCGGGACCGCCCATCTTCGCTGCAACAGAAATCTCCTTGATCAGCTTTGTGAACTTCTGTCCGCGCTTTGCGTCCGCAACGCCCTTCTTGTGCTTGATAGTTGCCCATTTGCTGTGGCCTGACATATGTACCTCTTTTATCTAATAAGAAATCGAATAAAAAATACCATATGAGCTTTTCCGCGTCAATATGGCCCAGTCCTACGGACCGAGTGTATATTCTATGAAAAACGATGCCGCCTTTCAAGCCGTCGGACGTCAATATGCGCAGTATAGCGAGAATATGATCGAATCGAGCAGCATGAAACCGTCCTCGGTCAGGCAGAAGCGCTCAGGATCGTCCCTGTATAGGTTGCTATCCAGCTGTGAGACTGAATCCGAGAAGGTCTCGTCGAAATCGATCGAGAACCTCCGAGCGAACTCGGCCTTGTCTATTCCCCACTTCGTGCGCAGACTGACCATGATGTACTCCAGCATCGTCTTGGTCATGTCCAGAGGCTCGAAGTCCAGCGTCGGACGGGAAAGGAAAGTGCGAAGATCGTCGTTGCACCTGACGGAGCACGTCGGAGCGTATCCAAGCGAACTCTCGGCTCCCGGACCGAGACCTATGTATTGGTCGAGATGCCAATATGCCAGATTGTGCCGGCTATAGGCTCCTTCCCGGGCGAAGTTGGATATCTCATAATGCTCGTATCCGAGCTCGGCCAGTCTGTTCCAGCCCGAGCGAAGACAATCGATCTCCAGGTTCTCGTCCCTCTCTGCAAAGCGTGCGAACATAGGAGTGCCTTCCTCGTAGCACAGGCAGTAGAACGATATATGCCCCGGGTCGAACGTCGAAAGCTCGTCTATGTCCCTTATACTGTCCGATGCAGAGAAACCGGGCACGGCAGTAATGAGGTCGGCGTTGTACGGAATTCCTTCGGCTCGAAGGATGGAAAGAGCCTCGAGATTGCGCTTTCTTGTGCTGTTCCGTCCCAAGCTGGAAAGCATGTCGTCGTCCAGGCTCTGTATGCCGATGCTGATACGCGTCACGTATGGCCTTATCGTCCGGATCATCTCGTTTGTCACCTGCTCCGGGTTGAGCTCGACGGTCACCTCTTTCGGCATCCCCAGAAACTCGGCTTCACGAAGAAGGGATGCAAGGCGTTCTGGGCCGAGCATTCCTGGGTTTCCACCTCCGATGTAGATAGTATCGAATGCATGGGGAAACTCCTCCCGGATGCCCATGATCTGGCGCGTGACAATCTCGTGATATCTTTCCATGTCCTTTCCGCCGCATTCGGACGAAGGAACGGAATAGAATGCGCAGTACGAGCACTTTCTGGAGCAGAAAGGTACGTGGACATAGAGCGAGAGCGGCCTTTTCTGGTCGATGAATCTTCTCATCGCCTACTTGTCCTTGACGATTCCCATCTTGTTGAGCGGCCAGAAGCGTGCGACGACCCTTCCAGTGATGTCGGACTCGGGCACAGGACCGAAATACCGTCCATCCCTTGAATTGTCCCTGTTGTCGCCAAGGGGAAGAACGTGGTCGGAAGGAACATATATGCCGTTCTCGTACCTGTTAAGTCTGCTTCTTGCAGCCATGTCGGAAGGATCGAGCCTGACCTCGGCCTCGGCCTTCTGGTGATCGACCTCGTAATAGTCGTATATCGCAGCGTCCGCAGGCAGCGTACCATAGCTCTCGATCACGTAGGAAGGCGCCTTGGATAGAATGCCTCTCTCATCGTATGCAGAAAGAAATCCGTATGCCTTGAGTCCCTCGTAGAGCGACATGTCGACGCTTCTCTGAGGTCCGTTGGAAAGGCCATTCGCGGCCCTGAACTCCGTCTCCGGAATTCCGTCGGCATAACCTGCGGGCGTGATGGTCACATCGCCATCGGAGAACTTGACAACATCGCCGGGAAAACCGACGGCTCTCTTGACGTAGAGTCTCTCGGCGGGTGTCCCATCAGGATTGCGATCTATGTTGACGAGAGAAAGCGTTCCCATGAACACGGCCTGGGAAAGAATGTCGAAGAACGGTCCCTTGCTTTCGTACTCCGGATTGTAGAACGTGATGATGTCGTCGCGTTCCACCCTTCTGGACTCTGAGGCTACTTTAGGGCCCGTAGGATAGAGCTCGGTACCGTATGCGTTCTTCTGGACGACGACTCTGTCGCCAACGTTGAGAGTAGATACCATGCTGGGCGTGGGGATGAGGAAGAACTGGAAAAGGAACTGGTTTATTATCATGACCCAGAACACGGCAAAGATAAGAGCGTCGATCCAGGACCATATCTCGCCAAGGATCGTCCTTTCCTTGTTCTTTCTATAGAGTTTCAAGGCCTTTCGCCTCGTAAGGCGGGAGGCGACGAAATCCTCCAGCCTCGTCAAGAATCCATCCATACCTTGAAGGTACACCAGAGGGGTACAAGTTGACAAGCTCGTAATTGAAGATTACTTTGTTCATATGAGAAAAAAACCGGTTCTTCCTGAAGTGGAGCCCGTAGTCCTGGACAAGATTCTCGGGCTGCGAGCCGGAGTATTCATCATCATCTCCGCCTTTGCCGCCCTTCTTCTGCTTTTTTTCCTGCTGTTCGTTCTTCCGGGTCTGGTCGGAGGCGGGACATACGTATCGTTTTCTTCGAACCTTCATTCTCTGGGCGTGATCGTGGACGGAAAATACCAGGGATCCACAGAGGGTTCCAGATACTATCTTGAGCCGGGAAAGCACGATGTGGAATACATATACGGCGGTGAAAGCATCGCCGAAGAAACCATCGAACTGCCGCACCATGTGTTCTTCACGCTGTTCCACCATAGGACGGAGGATATCTTCTTCCAGGTGGAATATTCCCCCGAACTCGAACGTACAGTCAAGGAACGCTTCATAAGCGACGTCGCTCTCTGGTCCTCCACAAGCGACTATTCGGAAACATATGCCTATCCTCCGATCATCATGAACTTCGCCGAGGATGCATACGGACTCGGCTTTGCCGACGTTCTCTACGAGATGGAGTTCGCTCTCATGCACGTCACCGGCATACAGATGGCGCAGGACTATCTCTCGGCTTCTTTGTATCTCGAAGAGAGAGGCTATGAGCTTCCGACTATCGACTTCGATCTTGAAAGTCTTTTCAAGGAGGGACTCGGAACGGTCGAAGCCGCTCCGTCAGTCGTGGAAAAAGGCAAATACAGCGACGGCTACTTCTTCTTCGAGGGAGGAAAGATCACCTTGGGCAAAAGCGGAGAAATCGTCTATCCGGAGACAGCCTCGTATCCTATCGAGGTGACAGTCGATCCGTTTGCGATCGCCCGTTTCACCGTCTCCGAGTACGAATACGCCCTCTTTCTGGAAGCAAACCCGAAGTGGAGAGCGGAGAACAAGGAAAGTCTGATCGAGGATGGTCTCGTCGACGAATTCTACCTCGAAGGAGTATATACCTCGACGGCATTCATGAGCACCAAGCCGGTCAGGAACATCAGTTTCCATGCGGCCGAAGCATATGCCGAATGGCTTTCGAACGAGAGCGGCGTGCAGTACTACATCCCTTCGGAGAAGGAATGGACCTATGCTGCCCTTTCGGCAAAGGATCAGCCGTACGCTGCAAGCCTTTCCTACAAGAGTGCGGACATGAGCGCACCGTCGGCTATGTTCGGCGGACTTTGGGAATTCACGAGCACTCCGTACATTCCTCTGGCACGCCTTTTCGGATACGATTCCTCCTTGTCGCAGGAAAGCGTCGATGATATCATCGTCAAGGGCGGGTCATTTATGAACAGCGGAGTAGACGAAAGCGTAGTCGGAGTCGCGAAAAGAAGCGAATGCAGCGAATACATGGGACTCCGCCTTGCAAGGAAGATATGAAAGATAACATCAAGTCGATACAGAGGAACAAGAAGGCTTTCTTCAACTACGAGATTCTCGAGGAGCTGGAGTGCGGAATCGCTCTGGTTGGCACCGAAGTCAAGTCGGTCCGCGAGGGCCGATGCTCCTTCTCGGACAGCTACGTCGTCGCGAAGGACCAGCAGCTCACGCTCATCGGCTTTCTCATCCAGCCGTACAGTCACGGCAACATCTTCAACCATACCACGGACAGGCCACGTCGCCTTCTTGCCCACAGGCAGGAAATAAAGAAATTCCAGAGGAAGGCCAATGAGAAAGGCCTTACGATTGTTCCTATAGAGATCTATTTCAAGGACAATCTGGTGAAGATGAAGATCGCCCTTGCGAGAGGAAAGAACGTCAGGGACAAGAAGGAAGCAATAAAGGAGCGCGATGCGCAGCGCGACGCCAGACGAATACTGAGGGAAATCAACAGCTAGCAATTCATGAAGGCGCTCTGACCGTTTATGATGAGCTTGTTGAGGATTCTTGCTACATCCTTTATGTCGTCCTCGTAGCCGTTCTTGATCCAGTCTTCAATTATTCCCATTGCACCGCCGACGATGAAGCGGTAGATCATCCCAGCTACCTTGGAATCTATGTTGAACATGTTGCTCCACAGCTCGCTGGCCATGGGAAAGACATCCGCGATGAGTTCCTGCAGGAGTCTTCCGTCGCTATGCTCGTTGAATATGAGCGAACACACGGAGGAATTCTCCTTGACGGACGTGAGCAGACAGATGAAGAAATCGTAGAGCGAGTTCACCATCGGTTTCTTCATTGCGTTCCTGATTTCTTCCGTGAAGTAATCGAGGAATTGCTTGTCGACTTCGTCGACCAAGGCCTCGACCGAGCTGTAATGCGAATAGAACGTGTTCCTGTTGACCTTGGCCCTTTCGCAGATGAGGGAAATAGTTATAGAATCCATCCTTCTTTCCTTCCTGAGCTCCAGAAGGGCATTCCTGAGCTTGGTCTTCGTTGTTTCTATCCTTTTGTCTATCTTTCTCATCGAGTGCCTCAGAAAACAAAAAATAAAGGACAGGCGACCTGTCCTTTGGAGGTGGGGAGATTCGAACTCCCGTCCTGACAATCCATCCGAAAACGTCTACGGAGCCTAGTCACAATTCTGATTTCCCGCAAGGCTAGGCAATGTGACCGGCGTTGCGATGCGGAAGCACCCGCTTGGCGTCCCTCCCGCATAGGTGCTGTACGGAAGGCAAGTCCCTGTTTCTGTTGACGGGTATCAGGCTAGGAACAGCGCCTGAAGCCGTCATGCTGCACTAATTAGGCAGCAAGTGCAAGAGTTTCGTCGAGTTCGTACTCGTCTTCTTTCTTTGCATTTAATTTTTTTTGCCGGTTTTACAAGTCAGCTCTTGGCTCGCAGTCTCC
>CASEKE010000036.1 GCA_949288415.1 uncultured Spirochaetales bacterium | reverse complement strand
GAATGAACTCGGCCTGCTTCGGATTCACCTCCGCATAATCGTCGTAGACGAGCTTGTTAGTCGGAGCAGCCCTTCTCATCGCCAGTTTCTGGGCATATTTCGAATGCGGGAAGGCGATGAAATCGAAAGCCTCGTCCGGATGCTTGCAATTCGAGGAAATTGCGAGAGGGTTGCCCCAGGAGACGAGAACAGGCTCGTTGTCTCCATCGCTCGGGAACGGCATCATGCCAAGATCGGTGTCATACTGGTCAGCCATCATTGCCTGGAAATTTGCAAGCGTCCAAACAGCCATCTGGCATGTTGCAACAGAACCGTTGGCAAACATGGCATGGATATCAGTGACCGTCTTCAATCCGGAAGGCGCTGTAGCGTCGAGCATCTCCTTGAGGAACGTGACCGCTCTGACGTTTTCCTCACAGTTGAAGATAAGGCGATCGGCCGTGTACGGGCCTTCCTCATTCGGGAATATTCCACCGCCGGCAGTCCAGAGCCAATGCATGTGCCACCATCTGGACAGAGTCTCGACATATGTCGGATGGCCCCATCCGTACTGGTCGATGACACCATCGCCGTCAGTATCCTTTGTAAGGGCCTTGGCAGCCTCCAGATATCCCTCCCATGTGGAAAGTTGCTGAGGATCTATGCCCGCTTCCTCCAATGCAGAAATGCGATATGCCGTCATAGGAGCGCTGAACATTATGTAAGGCAGTGCGACCACATGTCCATCCTTCTTGACGGAGTCAATCATATAGATGTCTTCCTCCAGTCTTGTACCATCGTCCAGCACATAGCCCTTGATATAGTCATCGAGGTTGATGAATGCTCCGCCCTCTCTCTGGGAATAATAGCTCTCAAGCCCTGCACCTGTATCGAGGGTTATGATATCTCCCTCGGCATTGCTGGCAATGTCAAGAGCAAGCCTGTCCCAGTAGTTCTCATTTGATATCGCCGCAAGCTCGATATGCACACCAGGATGCGTCTTCTCGAACTCCTCGATGATCGGCTTGAGTTCCGTCTCATGTGTCTCGGCATCAAACCACTGATACCATACCAATGTGATATCCTCTGACTTTTCAGAGGAACCGGCAGCGAAGACAGCTGAAGAAACAGCCAGGACCACGCAAAGAATCGTAAGGATCTTTTTCATATCTCCTCCTTCTGTTATGACTAAAGTATAGGAACCGTTTTTTTGATTTGTAAAGAAAAATATTATGATTAAATAGGTCTTTTTTTTATTATTCATAACACTAATCATAATATATCTGTTAAAATCATCTTTATTTGAAGTATTTTTCCTTGACATGTGTAATATTTGATTAAATAATCATAATTATGCCAAAGCAAGTATACGACGAATTCCTACGCAGGCTACGAAAGGACATACTGACCAACTACGACGTAAACGAAAAGTATCTGAGCGTCAGGGAAATCGCGGAAAAATTCTCCGTAAGTCTTCAGACGGCCCAGAAGGGTGTAAAGGAGCTATCGGAAGGAGGATTGATTCTTTCCAGACCGAAAATCGGCATAACAGTGAATGACAGAAACTACAGGCTTGTCGGGTTGAACAACAAAAAAATATATGTCATTTCCAACAAGCAGGACGGACACTTCTACTCATCGTTCTATGATGGCGTCGTGGAAGTAGCCTCATATTATGGTATAAAAGCCGAATTCATGCTGAACACATTCTCGGATACGGAGTCGCTCGCTTTCGGAGAACATCTCACGGAACTCAAGGCCGACGGACTGATAATGCTGTCCTTTCCGCATTCAGA
>CASEKE010000035.1 GCA_949288415.1 uncultured Spirochaetales bacterium | reverse complement strand
GGATCGGATCAAGTCCGATTCCAAAGGATATAGCCGGATGTTACTTGTTCATTGCCTCTGCGACTGCGACTGCAACGGCGACGGAAGCACCGACCATCGGGTTGTTGCCCATGCCGATGAGACCCATCATCTCGACGTGTGCAGGAACGGAGGACGAACCGGCGAACTGCGCATCGGAGTGCATTCTTCCCATCGTGTCGGTCATGCCGTAAGATGCGGGACCTGCAGCAATGTTGTCCGGATGGAGAGTTCTTCCTGTACCACCGCCGGATGCGACTGAGAAGTACTTCTTGCCCATCTCGATGCACTCCTTCTTGTACGTGCCTGCAACAGGATGCTGGAATCTCGTCGGGTTGGTGGAGTTTCCGGTGATGGAGACGTCGACACCTTCATGATGCATGACAGCAACGCCTTCTCTGACGTCATCTACGCCATAGCAGTTTACGGCAGCTCTCTCGCCCTTGGAATAGGCAGTCCTGCTGACTTCCTTGAGCTCTCCGGAGAAATAGTCGAAAACAGTCTCGACATATGTGAAACCGTTGATTCTGGAGATGATCTTTGCAGCATCCTTTCCAAGACCGTTGAGAATGACTCTGAGGGGCTCCTTTCTTGCCTTGTTGGCGTTCTTCGCAATTCCGATTGCACCTTCGGCAGCAGCGAAAGACTCGTGTCCGGCAAGGAACGCGAAGCACTTCGTGTTGTCGTCAAGAAGCATGGCTGCGAGATTTCCATGGCCGAGTCCGACCTTTCTGTCCTCGGCAACGGAGCCGGGGATGCAGAAGGACTGCAGACCTTCGCCGAGGCTCTTTGCAACGTCATAGGCAGTCTTGTTGCCCTTCTTGATTGCGATGGCTGCTCCTACGATGTAGGCCCAGCAGGCATTCTCGAAACAGATCGGCTGGATGCCCTTGACGATGGAATAGACATCGACGCCCTTATCGTCACAGATCTTCTTTGCTTCCTCGATGGAAGCGATGCCATATGAATTCAAAACCTTGTTGATTTTATCGATACGTCTCTCATATCCTTCAAAAAGTGCCATTTTCCTTCCTCCTGCTTACTCGTGTCTCGGGTCAATGTACTTGACGCCGTCAGCAAAACGACCGTATGTCTTCTTTGCCTTCTCGAGTGCTTCCTTCGGATCTACACCCTTCTTTACCGATTCCATGAACACACCCATGTTGATGTACTCGTATCCAATGATCTCTCCGTTCTCGTCGAGAGCCTGTCTCGTGATATAGCCCTCTGCAAGGTTGAGATATCTCGGTCCCTTTAGCTTCGTGGAATAGCATGTGCCGACCTGGGAGCATGTGCCCTTTCCGAGGTCCTCGAGACCGGCGCCGATCGGAAGGCCGTCCTCGCTGAATGCGGACTGTGTTCTTCCATAGATGATCTGGAGGAAGAGCTCTCTCATAGCAGTGTTGATAGCGTCGCAGACAAGGTCGGTGTTGACTGCCTCAAGAACCGTCCTGCCGACGATGGCTTCGCTTGCCATAGCTGCAGAGTGTGTCATTCCGGAGCATCCGAGAGTCTCGATGAGAGCTTCCTCGATGATTCCGTTCTTGACATTGAGCGTAAGCTTGCATGCACCCTGCTGAGGCGCGCACCAGCCGACACCGTGAGTAAGACCGGAAATATCCTCGATCTTCTTCGAATAGACCCACTTTCCCTCTTCAGGAATTGGAGCACAGCCGTGATGTGCACCGCACTTTACTGTACACATGTTCTCAACTTCTTTTGAATAATTCATGCACATAACTCCTTAGTCGTTTTGACATTACATTCGCCGAGCGCAGAAGCCGCACTCAACATTTTCATTCTACACCATTTCCGCCGTTTTACGCTACAGCATTTGAACACAAACTGCAGCTATGGATCGCAAAAGCGCAGCATGGACTCATCATGCCGGATCGGAGACGTTGCATTGTTGCTACTTTTACGGCCATGGACACTATCGAAAGCGACAAGACAAATAGGAGTGCGACTTTTTTGCCGCAAGCCCACCTCACAGACCGCTGTACGGTTCCAAAAGCATTCAGATAGAGATGACATATACATCGCGTCAGGCAAGGAGAATCATGCCCTCCTCGCCCTGACAAACTTGAGAACCATCAGAAAAACCATGCAGACAAGTGCGATCGAGAGAGTTGCGATTCCTCCGACTATGCCCGACCTGTCGGCCACTGCGCCGATTATTATCGGCATCGCGATGGCTCCGACTGTCGCCATGCCGATGCACGTGCCGGTCGCCACAGTCGAGCTGTTGAAACTCTTGTCCATCGTGGAGAACGTGGTCGGATAGATTCCGCTCATGAAGAAGCCGACTCCGAGAAGACCGAGGACGATGAGCACGATATTGTCGCTGAGTATCATCAGCACGAACGACAACGACATCATGATTCCGAGAAAAAGAATCAGAGCAGGCTTGAAGACCTTTCCGGCAAGGGCCGCGCAGGCAAGACGGCCAGCAAGAATCATGATCCACAGCACAGATTGCATCGTCTGTGCGACTGCAGTCGGCATTATTCCCGTATCCTTGAAATATGTCACCAGCCAGCCGGTAAGAGAGCCTTCGGCACAGAGATAGAAAAAGAGAATGAACGTATTCATCCAGAAATCGAAACTTCTGTAGAACGGATAGGACTCGCCCTTTTTTCCAGATACCTTTGCCGAGGATAGAGTGCTGGTTCCGATGAGGATCCATGCTGTGAACATTGTGAAGCCGAATATCCATGCGGCTATTCGCCACTCGATCCTGGAGACTGCAACGGCCACGAACGGAGAGATGAAAGCGCCTACGGCGAAGCATGAATGCAGGATGTTCAGAGCCGCTGTCCTGTTGCCGGCATTCTCGGAGACCACTACATTGGTGATGTTTGACAGCGAGCCCCTTCCGATTCCGGTAAGTGCGAAGGCCACAAGAAGAAGTACAGGATTCCCGGTCAGCGTCATGAGAACAAGCCCGACAATGATACCGGCGCTCATGAGAAGCGTACTTTTCTTCCGTCCGATGGCATACGGCAGGAATCCTGCGACGATCACGGCGCAGAGATTTCCTATCTGATGCGCCGAAAGCACGGCACCGCTGAGCGTATAGCTCAGGCCATATTCGACCTGCATCGAAGGAAGAAGGACTCCGAGAAGGGTGCTCATGCAACCGGAGCATAGAAAGGCGTAGTAGATCCGATATACCAGAGAAGCATTCCTCTTCTCGATTTCAAGTGCTGATGACAAGGAAAACATTTCAAACCTCAGAGACAGTTTTACCACCAACGCGACAATATCTCAACAAAGCAGATCCCTTCACTGCGATATTGAACATTTTTCTCCGTATCGGGACTTTTCCATTGTATAATCCTGGTTGTCTTTGCAAAAAAGGAGGGAACATGCTCAAATTCATCGGATATCTCTATGTCGTCATCGTGGTTCTTCTTACAGTCATTGTCCTTGCCGGTTTCTTCACTATATCGGAATACTACGGCATTGCCTGCTTCATGAGCCCCGGAGAAGCCGCGGCGGTATACGTCATCGCAATCGTGGCGATAATTCTTTCAGGACTTATGCTGTGTGCCTGCGGCCTGATGATGGTGGCAATAGCAAACATCGAGAGGAACGTAGCGGCGATAAGGGACGGCCTCGACAGAACGGGCTCCGGGGATATGGAATGACGGGAAACGGATCGAAGTCCGATCCCGATTCCAGTTCCGCCTTGTCCGGAATATAATGACTACATGCTCCATCTCGTATCGGCAATAATCTCAAGCGTCCTTGTATCCTTCCTCACCCGTCTGGCAAAGGACAGGAGCAGAAACGAGAATATGCGTCTTGCAGTAAACTATGCGACCTGCTTCATTCTCGGCCTGGTACTGGAGCGCGGAAATCCTGCATCGTTTCACGACGGCATGGCTTTCACGCTTGTTCTGGCCGCCTTCGCCGGGCTGCTGTACCTATTTTCCTTCGTCCTTCTCAAGGAAAGCATAAAATCCAACGGAGTCGGGATATCGAGCCTTTTCATGAAGCTGGGACTGATAGTGACCGTCCTTCTATCGCTCGTCCTTTTCGATGAAAGGATATCCGCGGCGAAGGCTACCGCAATAGCGATCACCCTACTGTCTGTAGCATTGCTGAACAGAACGGAAGGAAAAACAAAGGCCCATGACCTCAGACTTCTTCTCATGCTGCTGTTCTTCGGAGGACTTTCCGACCTTCCGCTGAAGATGTTCGAATACTGGGGAAACGCGGAAACAAGGGGCCTGTTTCTGCCATCCGCATTTCTTGCGGCATTCCTGGTTTCCGTCGCACTGACCAGGATGCACCATGAGGGAATGTCGAAATACGATGCGCTGTTCGGATTTCTCATCGGCATTCCGAACTACCTTTCGTCATTTTTTCTTCTCAGGGCACTCTACGACCTTCCAGCTACGATCGCCTATCCGATATACTCAGGTTCGGCCGTCCTAATCCTGTTCCTGCTGGGGAAGCTCGCATTCAGGGAAAAGACAGGGAAAAAGGAAATCGTCCCAATGGTTCTTCTTTTTTCATCGCTGATCATGCTTTCTGTCTGACCCGCTCCGCAGCATCGCGGAAAATCATGGGAGCGATGGCAATGGCATTGTCCCAAGCGGATATCAGCCTCCCGCCCTTGCCGAGCTCATCTGCGCCATCGGTCAGACCAGGCACGACGACATGTCTGATGACGACGGGTATTGCCATCTCATGCAGAAAATCTCCGAAGTCGATGACAGGTCCGATATCAACGCCTACAATGTGCCGTTGTCCATCCGGGCATCGATAAAAATTACGGAAAGCCAAGCTAACCTACCAGGATTCATATTAGACTGCAATGGTAATCGAAAAAGAGACTCTTTGAAGCCTGTATCCGAAAAAGAAATCTGAAAACAAAATAAGAAAATTCTTGAAACGGCAGGATAAATGGGCCTCTTTCTACAGTTTCCGCGCTATCGCGTTCAACCAAAGAACATTTCTGCCTGCAATCGCATCCTTGGAGACGAACATCTCCTCCAGGCTGTTGCCGCAAGCAAGATCACACAGCATCGAACGCAGTCTTTCCTCCGTCATGTCGGTATAATACCTGCCTTCGCGCATTCCTTCGAACGTCCCTTCCTTGAAGGACAGGTACAATATGCCATCCTTTCCAAGGGCCCTGAAGCATGAAAGAAGCATGGAAGGAAGATTTCCGGACGGGGTATGTAGCAACGAAGCACAGGCCCATATTCCGTCGAACCTGTCTCTGTACGACATGTCCTCGAAATACATGTGCCTGACATCGAGGCCTGTATTTTCACGGGCTATACTCACCATTTCGGAAGATCCGTCGACTGCCTCCACTGCAAATCCTCTTGCAAGGAAATAGCAGCTGTCTCGGCCTGTACCGCATCCGAGATCGAGAATCCGGTTCCCCTTGCAGAGATAGGAAAGGAACCGATCCTGTATGTGACGCATATCGGCATTGCGGGTTTGAGAGGAATAAACCTCGGCATGGCGATCGTAATATGCAAGAGTCTCCTTGTCCATAACGCACCTTTCACGCTGCCGTACCCAGAATGACGGACAGAAAAGACTGTCACTCAAGCGGCCAGACGCCGTCGCTCTTGAACTTTATCAGCTTGTCCTCCAGCTCCCTAGCCTTGTCGGCACGGCCTTCCCTCCTCAGTGCACTGGTGTATCTCCTGTACAGCTTCAGCTTTTCCTCGACGTAGCCGTGCTTTCTTCCGTTCAGATCGTTTATGGCCTGCTCATACACTTCCGTCTCGTCCGTCCTGTTCCCGCTGTCGACGACGTCGATCGCACGGTAATAGACGATACCAAGAGATTCGGCGCTATCCGCACCATATATCCTGTCCGAAAGCTCGACCAGACGGTCTGCAATTCCGAAATCCGCATATACGTGGAAAATGACCAGGCCGTCCAGACCATGATTCAGATATGCTTCCACGGCCTCGGAGAAGACATATTCGGCCTCGCTTACATGGTTCCGGTCAAGAAGCATGCCGGTATATTCTACGAGATCCTTCAGGAAAAACAGCGGATTGCCTCTTTTTTCCCTCTTGTCGTTGATCTCCATCGCCTTCTCGTTGAGATACTGTTCCATCAGCATCGACCTCCTGTCTTCGGATAGGAAACAAACAAGCCGGGTCCGCATTACAGAACCCGGCCCGGGAACTTCACTTTCTTTCGAAGAGGTCCTTTATGCCTCCGATGGATCCGAGTACGCCCGAAGCTTCGTACGGCATGTACACTACCTTGTTGTCCTTGCCGGATACCATCTCTTTGAGAGTCTCGATATACTTGACGGCAAGCATGTACTTAGTATAATCCTCATCGCTTCCGAGTGCCGCCTTGATCTTCTCGATCGCCTCGGCCTCTCCCTGGGCCTTCAGTATCGCAGCCTGCTTCTCACCTTCCGCCATGCTTATCTGGCTCTCCTGATATCCCTGCGCCTCGAGGATCTTCGCCTGCTTTTCGCCCTCCGCGATAAGGATCGTAGCCCTCCTCTCGCGTTCAGCCTTCATCTGCTTCTCCATTTCCTCCTGTATGGAAGCAGGCGGAGTGATATCCTTCAGTTCGACCCTGTTCACCTTGACACCCCACTTGTCCGTTGCATCGTCGAGGATATCGCGGAGCTTCATGTTTATGGTATCGCGGCTTGTAAGGGACTCGTCGAGCTCCAGCTCGCCGAGGGCGTTTCTCAGCGTAGTCTGGGTAAGCATCTCGATGGCCCGTGTGAGATTCGATATCTCATAGACAGCCTTCTCGGGATCTATTATCTGGAAGTAGAGAAGAGCGTCGATCTCCACGTTCACGTTGTCCTTCGTAATTACCTGCTGCTTCGGATAGTCGTAAATCTGCTCTCTAAGATCGATCCAGGCCGATCGTCTCTTTTCCTGCACGGCAGACGACGGGAGATCCCACGTGACGACACGGGGTTTGTCCAGAATCGGGATTATCAGATTGATTCCGCTATCGAGCGTCCTGTTGTACCGTCCCAGCCTCTCTATAACCATCGTGGAAGACTGGGGCACGATCTTTATCGACTTCGCAAAGAAGATGATCAGAAGAATCGCAACGAGAATGAAAACAAGCAGACCTTCCATGTACCCCTCCTATAGGACCTTCTCCACGCGTAGCGTGGTTCCGGCCACTTCAAGTATTCTTGCCTTTTCCCCGACAGCTATGTCGCTGTCGGACTCCGCGAGCCACGACTCGCCGTCGACCGTGACCCGGCCCTTTTCGCCGGCGCTTATCGCCCGTTCCACCTTGACGACTCTGCCCGGAAGACGATCGACGTTCGTCCTCTGCGTCCTCTTCGAGAAAAATCTGTTCATGACAGGCCTCAGAAGAAGCATCGCAAGCACAAGGCCGAGGGAGAATGCCAGTATCTGTATACTGAGACTTGCAGCGAAAAGAGCGGAAGCGGATGCCACGAAACATCCGACGGCGACGCAGAAGAGATAGAATCCCGGCGTGAATATCTCGCCGATGAGAAACATTATCCCGATAATCATCCAGAGCGTGATCATATGTCCATCCTCCTCCAAATTATATCATACTTCACGAGCGAGGCAAACACATACGGGAAGAAACCTCTCTGTAGCTTCCGCATGCCCCCTGACCGACGATAGCGTTCATCGCCGCACCGGCAGCAGCCTCCTCCTGGAACGGTGAAAACACCAGAGGCCGGCCGAAAAGCTTCCTGACATAGTGCTGCAGACGCGCATTGCGTCTTATTCCGTTTCCGCTGGCCACGACGGTTTTCTTCAAGGCCTTCACGTCCTCGCATAGGCCGTCATAGCAATCGAACAGCTCTTCGGCCATGCCGCGCACAAGGGCGTTCGTCAGAGCCGATGCCGTGAAGTTGTCCTTGCCTATGCCGCCTATGAAAGCACGTCTGGACGGATCGGACCTGAGTCCCATGAAATACGGCTCGAACACCATGCGGCTATCATCGATAGGAAAAGAATCCATTACGCCATATACGTCCGGAGCATCGCCTTGGGAGAATTCCGACACGACGGAAGAGAAGAACCGCGCCAGTATGCTGTATGCATCTCCGCCGGAGAGCGACGAGTACACATTCAAAATCCTCTTCCTGCCGAAACTTCTGGGCTCGAAACCTTCGTGGCAGCGATCGGACAGAAAGGATATCTGCGACCCCGTGCCGTAATTCAGATGGATCGCCTCGTCCTGAATTCCGGCGGTGGCGGCAAGAAAAGATGCCTGGTTGTCGCCGATTGCCGTAACTACGGGAATATCGCGGTACAGTCCAAGGATCGTCGGCTCATCGACGACATGAGGCAGATAACCGTCGTCGAAGCACGATGCGACATGGCCCGATGCGGCATCGTATATCCCGAGGCTTTCGGCAAGCGTGGCATCTTCGACCGGCCGAGACAGTCCTGCAAGCCGCATCGCCACGTACGCACCTATCGAAGAGAAGCAAGAGGCATCCGCAGGTACATGGGAATTGGCACGGTGCGTGGTTATTCCGTACCCCGCATGTATCGGATACCCGACCATCCGGCTCAGTTCATCCTCGACCGCGGCACCCCACCTGTTCTGCCAGGTATAGAACGGCGATACGGGCCTTCCGCTCCTGTCGAGATACAGGATACCATGCATCTGCGAGGAAATGGATATGGCCGATGGAGTTTCCGACGAGAATCGGACAAGGTTGTCCAGCATCCTATCGACGTTCGAGAATATGAGCTCCGGATCCTCGCTCGCATCTTCCCGGGACAGGAAAGCGTTTTCGCATCTTTCGATCTTTTCTTCCTTCATCCCGTCGAAAGAGAAGAGAACGGCCTTGATCGATGTAGTACCTATATCTATTCCGATTGCCTTCATACGGAAATAATAGAACGAAAAGACACATTATGCACTTTTTTGCTCAAACAAAAGCAAATATAATCAAAAACCATGATGATCATTGTTCTCTCCGCTATCTTCGCAGCGGCTGTGCTTGCCGTGCTTCTGGTCGGCAACTATTTCGTCTCCTTTGCCCTCAAGGGCGGATCCGATTTCGACCCGTCCGTCGTACCTGCCTCGGAAAACGACGGTAATGCCGCAGAAAGGAAGAGGATAGCATCGGAAAACGGCAAGATACTGTCGGCAAAGGCGGAGGAATGGGCGGCAAAAGTGAAGATCGAGGATGCATCGACGACAAGCTTCGACGGTCTTGCTCTCCGGGGACTGCTATACGTGGCCGATCCAGAAAGCCACAGATATGCGATTTCCATGCATGGCTACAAGGACAGGAAGGAAAGAATGACGACGTATGCGGCATTCTTCGGGGAAAGGGGTATAAACACGCTTGCTCCGGACCAGAGAGCACACGGGCAGAGCGAAGGAAAGTACATTTCGATGGGATGGTTCGAACGCCTGGATGTCGTCTCTTGGGCCAGATACATTCTGGAAAGGGACAGTCAGGCACGGATACTGATCCACGGGGTATCGATGGGAGGAGCGACTACGATGATGGCTGCAGGAGAGAATCCGCCCGGGGTCGTAGCGGCCATCGAGGACTGCGGCTACACGTCCGTCTGGGACATATTTGCCGACGAGATGAGGAGCATATACCACATTTCTCCATTCCCGGTGCTTGACGCATCGAGTCTTGTGGCAAGAATCAGGGTGGGATTCTCTTTCAGGAAGGCATCCAGCATTAAGCAGCTGGAAAAGACGGAACTGCCGATGCTCTTCGTGCACGGCGGTGCGGACAGCTTCGTCGGCACCTACATGCTGGACAAGTGTTTTGCCGCCCACAAAGGGACAAAAAGAAAGCTCCTGGTACCGGATGCGGGACACGCCGAAGCGTACGCAAGGGCCCCGGAGCTTTTCGAAAGGACCGTAGGAGCTTTCCTGGACGAGTTCTTTCCCCCTACCAACGCAGGGAATCTATCCTACGATAGGCCTTCCTGACCGCCTCGGATACTACAAGGCCAAGAACTGCACCGAGAGCCGACTGTATCACGTTTCCGGGAACTTCGGCAACTGCAGTCTCCAGTCCGATCAGGAACAACCCTGAAAGGAGCCAGTACCCTCCAGCGACCGTCGTAACCGCCACAATGCCTGCCAGGATCTTCATGCCAAGTCCTGTATCCTTACGCCTGACAAGAAGCGCGATGAGCAGGGCCTCGATTCCGTGCACGAAGAACGATATCGGAGCGTACTGCATGTAACCTCCCAGCGTATCGGCCAAGGCAGTTCCAAGTCCGCCGGCTACAAATCCTGTTATCGGGCCGAAAGTATATGCGATGAACGTGATCGCGACGTCGCAGAGGTTTATGTATCCTCCCGAAGGCGTAGGTACGCGGACTATCATGGTAAATACCGCCACAAGAGCGGTCGAAACCGCGATCAGACTTATCCTCAGCGCTGTTCTGTCATCTTTCATGGTATGGTCTCCTGACCTTTCGAAGATCCATAAAACTATATCACCGAAATGGCGGAAAGGACAACTGGTACCAAAGGAAGCGACACTGCAAGAATCATCTGCATTGCTGTGCCTGCTCCCCATCCGAGACTGCGGTAGCTCGTACGGGAGCCCCGTCGTCCATATCCGCGTTCCTCGAGCCCCGAAGCTGTCTCGGGCACTGTCTTGAAAGCCCTGACGATTACGGCGACGATGACGGCGAGAAGCCCTTCCCTGCGCTTCTCCTCGTCGTTTATGCGAAGGCTCATCGAATCCTTGACCTCATAATATGCAGAGGAAAGCATAGGAATCATCGAAAGCGCTATCGAAAGCGTAAGTGCCGCCGAATACGGTAACCGGAATGAGCGGAGTGCCAGAACGACAACTTCAAGTCTCGTCGTCTCCAGCAGAACTGAAAAGAGGTACGACACGCTGAGAAACTTGGCATTTATCATAAGGGCTCTGGCAAGTCCCTCCCTGGTCACGAGAGTGAACGATCCGATCGTCAGAAGCGGCTCTCCCCAGCGGCATTGCAGCGGAGTGCATAGAAATATGCACACCACCAGCGCAAGGACACGGCGGAAATTCATGAGACTTTCCCTCGGACCGACGGCATAGAGCGACAGGGCAAGCACAAGAAGAAGTATGCAATATACCGATATCAGGCTGTCCTGGAGCAGCACGGACAACGACATCAGAAGCGCGAATATCAGCTTTGCTCTGGGATCCGCCCGATGTACAGCCGTATCAGCATATATATAGAGTCCTCTAGTCATAAAGCGTTCCCCCCGCGATATGGTAGACCCTATCCGCGACTGAAAGCATCCTGTCGTCGTGACTTATCAGGATCACCCCGGCACCTTTCGAAAGAAAGAGAGAAAGTGTGGACGCAGCCTCTTCGTACGAAAGTGCGGTATCCAGCTCGTCGAAGATTGCGAAAGGTCTGTCCAGCAGATAGAACACCAGAGCCTGTACGAGCTTCGCCTTGCCGTGGGAAAGCTCCTCCACGTATTCATCGCCTTTGAAGCCGAACAGCGCCATTGCTGATTCGATTCTGTCCATGTCTCTGGTCGTCGTCATGGCCTCGTCCAGCACCGTGGGAAGGAACAGCTGGTTGTAAGGGTTCTGGCTGAGATATGATATGCATCTCTTTCTCTCCTTATCCCTTAGAGGACGTCCGTCAAGTTCCACGGAACCTCTCTCCTCTTTCCTTAGCCCCGTGATGATCCTCGAAAGCGTGCTCTTTCCGCTTCCGTTGTCACCCTTGAGCAGCACAAGCTCGCCGCTTGCCAGGGAAAGACTCTTGGCGGACAGGGTAAAGTCGACTGCAGTGGAAGATGCTTTCTGGCTCTGGTGGAAGAGTATGTTCCGGACTACGAGTTCATGAGGCAAGTCGATCCGCGAAGCTCGTACGATCTTCAGCTCGGGCGGTTCTGCCTTGTATGGAATGAGTCCCGAGGCCGTCATCTCGAACATCCTGGTGAAAAGCCCTTCGTATTCCTCAATGTAATGGGAGGCCAGGACTATGACGATTCCGTCAGATTTCTCCAAAAGATTCCTCAGGTGCACCCGCCATTCATGCGAAAGCTCGTCGAAAGGTTCGTCGTATATGCGTACCGGAGAGGAAACAGCATCCGAAACAGCAAGGGACAACCGACGTTTCTCCCCTCCGGAAAGCAGGGATGAATCGCTGTCGCGATATTTCTCCAGCTCCCATTTCTCCAGCAGATCGGAAACCCTGTCCTTCATGACCGCAGGTTCTACCATTTCGTTCTCCATGGGGAATGCAAGTTCGTCCTCCGCGGTCGAAAAGAGCAGCATGCTGTCGGTATTCTGGCTCGTTCTGGAGATGAAACGCGAACGCATGGGAATGTCGAGCGAAAGGAGATCTTTTCCATCCAGGCGGACGGAGCCCTCCAGAGTTCCCGGGAAATACTTCGGAGCGGCTCCAGTCAGAACCTTGGCAAGAGTCGTCTTTCCGACACCCGGCCGTCCTATTATAAGAATCCTCTCGCCGTTTACGGCAGAAAGAGAAAGGGAAGAAAAAAGCCTTTTCCCCCCTTCGTAAGCAAAACCCAGATTGTCGAAAGAGAAGACCATCACTCCGCCTTCGGCAGTTCCTTGTATGCGGCACTGATCCTGTTCTCAACGAGCGTATGGACCTCCTTGATCTCATCCTCCGTCATTGTAGAGGTATCGACGGGATCCAGGAAGTCGACGTACACAGGAATACGTCTGAAAGAATGTGCATTCTCGAACATCAGCCGAGTATTCTGAAGGGCGATAGGAATTATCTTTGCCTGGGCCTTGGTGGCCATCTTGAAGGATCCGGCCTTGAACTCCGCCAGCTCCCTCGTCTTGCTTCTAGTGCCCTCCGGGAATATGAGCATCGCCCTTCCATTCTTGATGTTCTCCGTTCCCTTCAGAATCGCCTTCATGGATTCCTTGATGCTCTTGCGGTCGATGAACACGCACCCGAGCTCCATCATTATCCAATTGAGGAACGGTACTTTCTTTAGCTCCACCTTGCTTATCACTCCGCCCCAGACGCCTGCACCGAAGAGCGCCGGTATGTCCATAAGCGACTGGTGGTTCGAAATGAAGCATATCCGCTCGCCATGCCCTTTCGGAAGATTCTCCTTTCCGCCGACGATAAGCTTTGCGCCAAAGCAGATGAATATCCACCATATCGTGATTCTGAGCCAGAAACGCATCCACACGTCTCCGAAACGCCTCAGGCCGATCCAGCGGAAAATCTGGGAAAGAAGGGCAAGGACTATCGTAGGAATGAAGATGGGCAGTGTGAACACAATCGAAATGGTGAGCTTGAGTCTTTTCACTGGATTCCCCTCCTGTAGAGATGGGCATAGGTTCCATCGGCTTCGAGCAGCTCCTCGTGCCGGCCTTTCTCGATGACCCGCCCCTTCTCTATGACGTAGATTATATCACTATCTATGATGGTTGATAACCTGTGGGCTATGACGATGCTGGTCCTGCCTTCCGAAAGACGGGAGAACGCATCCTGTATCAGCGCCTCGCTCTCAGTATCCAGACTGCTCGTAGCCTCGTCGAAGACCAGTATCGGCGGATTCTTCAGAAAAGCTCTTGCGATGCTGAGTCTCTGTTTCTGGCCTCCGGACAGGCGCGTTCCTCTCTCTCCGACCTCCGTATCGAGTCCTTTGGGAAGGGATGCCACGAAGTCGTAGAGATTGGCATTGCGGAGCGCAGCCCAAAGCTCATCGTCGCTTGCGTCGCTCTTGCCGTACCTCAGGTTCTCCCTTATGCTCGCATCGAACAGGAACACGTCCTGACGGACGAACCCTATGTTCTGATGCAGCGATTTCTGGGTAACGTTCCTGATGTCCGTGCCATCTATCGTTATACGGCCGCTCTTTATGTCATAGAATCTCCCGAGCAGGGATATGAGTGTCGTCTTTCCTGCGCCCGACTCGCCTACGAACGCAACCATCTTGCCGGCGGGAATCTCGAGATTGAGATCGTCGATGACATTGATGCCGTCCCTGTCCTCGTAACTGAAAGATACATCCTCGTATCTTATTTCACCGGCTTTCACGACAAGTTCTTCGGCACCGGGGACATCCGTTATCTCAGGCTTTATGTCCATGATCTCAATGAAGCGTTCGAACGAAGCCGCCCCCTGGCTGAACTGCTCGGTGAAGTTGATCAGCCTGTCGATCGGAGGAAGCACCACGGACACAAAGAGAATGAACGATACTATATCTCCTGCTGTGACGACGCCGAAGAACAGCAGTATCACACCGCCGACGACCGTTATCATATAGTACATGTTCCGCATGAAATTCATCATTCCCTGATAGTTCGCCATGACGGAATAGTATGCTTCGCGGGTTTGTTTGAGGTTCGTATTGGTCTTTGAGAACTTGCGGTTCTGGAAGCCTTCCTGCGCATAACTCTTGACTTCCCTTATTCCTTGGATGGAGTTCTCGACGTCCACCGATACGTCGGCGACAGTGCGTCTGACTTCCCTGCTCTTCTGCTTGAGCCTGCGGTTGTATACGATTCCGTACGCAAGCATGATCGGAAGCGGAATGATCGTAATGGCAGCAAGAGGTGCGGAGAAAGCAAACATCGCGACATAGGCCGCGGCGATAGTGACAAGGCTGATCAGAAGATCCTCGGGACCGTGATGCGCAACCTCGGCGATGTTGAACAGATCGTTCGTTATGCGGCTCATGACGGTTCCCGTCTTTGTCTTGTCGAAGTACGAGAAAGAGAGTGTCTGCAGATGGGCAAAGATATCCCTTCTCATGTCGTTCTCAAGTCGTACGCCGAGAATATGGCCCCATTTGACGCGGATCCACGTGGAGATTCCCTCGAATACATACACGGCAAGCATAGCAGAAAAAATCAGCATCATCATCCGGAAATTCCCGGCAGGAATGACGTCGTTGAGGAGATACCTCGTCAACGACGGGAACACTATAGAAAGAATAGACGATAGCAGAGCTACCGTCATATCCAGAATGAACAGTCCCTTGTAGGGGCCATAGTAGGAAAAGAATCTTCTGAGCATCATTTCTCCCGCTTGAAGAACGAACGTATCCTGGCAAGCAGTCCCTTCTTCCCGGTCTCTGCCGGAATAGAGGAAAGATTGACCTTGTGGACGTTCTTTCCTGCGATCTCCTTCTCCAGCACGTTCCGGGACATCTGCTTCGGCTCGGTCTTCCTCGACGAATCCGTCCTCTTCGCACCGCTTCGGTTTTTCCTGTTCCGATCCGGCGTCTGGCCCTTTGTCGTATCGGCGTTGGATTCTGCAGGCTTGCTCGGCTTTCTCCGGCTCGATGACGAACTTTCCGGCCGTCTGCCCTTTTCGGGCTGTCTTCCCCTTCTCTGATCCGAAGAAGAACTGCTTCTTCTCCTCTTCATCCTGTAACCTGCACTCTTGTCCTCGACAGGATCGAGGCCGACCTCGTCCGCCCAGAGGACAGGAATCTTCATCTGTATGAAAGTCTCGATAGCCTCGAGCCCGTAGATATACTCCTCACAGGCAAGAGTGATCGCTTTGCCTGACTTTCCGGCTCTGGCGGTTCTTCCGATTCTGTGGACATAGTTCTCGTAATCCTCGGGTATGTCATAGTTGACCACGAGTTCCAGGTCGTCGATCTGGAGACCTCTTGCTGCGACATCGGTTGCAACCAAGGCCGTGATCTTCCCTTTCTTGAGCATATCCAGGGTCTTAAGCCTGACGCTCTGAGCCATATCGCCCATAAGATAGGCCGTCTTGTATCCATTAAGATTGAGCCTCTCAGAGACTTCCACGGCACGATCTTTAGTGTTTGTGAAGATTATGCAGCTCTTCGGATCGATCTTATTGAAAATGGACAGAAGAAGACCGAACTTCTCATCCTTGGTGACATGGAAGAGTTCCTGTGTGATGTTCTTAACGGTAATCTCTTCCGGCTGGATGTCGAACTCCTCCGGCTCGTCCATATATGCCCACGCAAGATTGCGGACCTTGACGGACAGCGTTGCACTGAAAAGCATCGTCTGCCTGTCCTCGTTCTTTCTCATCTTCCGGAACATCTCCTGGATATCCGGATAGAACCCCATGTCGAACATTCTGTCAGCCTCGTCCAGTACCACGGTATCGAACGATGAGAAATCAAGCTTTCCCGATTTGGAGAAGTCAAGAAGCCTTCCAGGTGTTCCTACGACAAGATTTACGCCTTTGCGAAGATCTGCCGATTGCTTCTCATACCCGACTCCGCCGTAGAAGCAACCGATGGTGTAGTCCTTCAAACCTTTGGAGAACGATATTGCATCATGCTCGATCTGATCTGCAAGCTCTCTCGTCGGGGCGATGACGATCGCCCTGCTTCCGTTGTTCTTTACGTGCTTCTCGAAAATCGCCGTAAGGAAGACAAGCGTCTTTCCGCTTCCAGTCTTCGATTGAACCATCACGTCCTTTCCCCTGAGAGCCACGGGGATGACCTTTTCCTGGACGTCGGTCATAGTTGTGAAGCCATGCTGTCTTATTCCTTCCATGACTTCGGGGCATAGCCCCAGTTCCTCAAAATTCATATCTATGTTTTTCCTTGGTCAAGTATTTGTATCTACGTGTTTTACCAAGGTATAACAATATCAATTGACACCGGTTTTGTCTATGGGAAAAGAAATGAGTAAAACAACTCGCCTCCCATGCGTAGAAAGCCTCATGGCAGTGGCATGCCCAACAATCCGTAACGACGGCAAAATTGTCGCTCATATAAGAAATAAAAATGGTACGGACCGAGAATCCCGCATTGTCCATTTCTCTGCTTTCCTACGACGAATACATAATGCCATATATGTCCAATCGATATATTGTAACCTTTCGACGCTCTTTGTCGATGTTATTGGGAGGGGGAAAAAATGAAAACCGTCGCCATATGCATCGACAAGGAGAACGGACTTTCGTTCTACGGGAAACGTACCTCGAAAGACAGGGAAATAAGGAAAAGACTGCTGGAAATGGCAGATACTCTGGCTGTGGACAGCTATACGGCAGGACAATTCGAGCACGAAGAAGCAAAGAAGTTGGACATCATGGACGATCCTGCGGGGATAAAAGAAGGAACGGCATTTCTGGAGCTTCAGGACATTCCTGACGACGCGGACAGGATAATACTGTTCCGATGGCCTAAGAAGTATCCTTCGGACAGGTTTCTGACATTCCGGTTCTCAGGCTGGAGGAAGATTAGCAAAGAGGAATTTCCAGGCTTCTCGCACGAGAAGATTCTCATGGAAATATACGAAAGGAAAAACTGAAAAAATACAGATTTCGGAGGAGAGAATGAAAAAGACCATCAGATTCGCCTTGACGGCGATTGCATTGACGATTGTTCTCACAGGATGCGAGTTCCTGATGAACCTGCCCATGTTCGGCAACGAAGAATCCTCGTCTGACCCAAATGTAAAAACCGCACTTGTTACAGTTCTCAACGACAATGTCCCATACTTCACCGAAGAGGATTATGCATATGCGGAAAGCAAAGGATATTTCATAGAGCTTTCAGAACTCGACGAGCTGGGAAGAACCGGAAGGACATGGGGACTTTTCGACTACGGACACATGCCAACGGAGGACCGAGGCGATCTGACCACCAAGCCCTCTGGCTGGGTCCAGGAAAAATATCCCTCCGATCTTGTCGAGGGCGGATGGCTGTACAACAGAAGTCACCAGATCGGATTCCAGATATCCGGACTGAACGACGAGCCCAGGAATCTTATGACAGGAACAAGGATGTTCAATACACCTGGAATGTTGCAATTCGAAGATATGACGGCCGACCACATGAGGGAGGAACAAGATCACAGGATCCTATATAGGGTAACCCCTGATTTCGGCGATGGGAATCTTCTTGCCTACGGTGTCACTATGGAATCCGACTGTCTCGATTGCGATGAGGCGGAATACTGCGTCTACATTGCGAACATACAGCCGGGCATATCCATCGACTATGCCACGGGAAACAACTGGCTAAGCTCCGAAACCCCACCGGAGGATGACGTCACCATAGATGAAGCGACATACATCCTGAATACGAATTCGAAGAAATTCCACCTCAAAGACTGCAGCGGAGCCCCGGACGAGACGTCGGCAAACTACAAGCTCACGGACAAGACAAGGGAGGAACTGCTGGCCGAGGGATACAGCGCCTGCGGAATATGCAATCCATGACATAGTAGCCGGAAAGCAGAAAAAGACCCTGGACAACTGTCCGGGGTCGTCTTTTTCAAACACATTTCATTCCCACTCGCCTATCAGATGGCTCAGTGCCAGCACCTTTCCATGGGCGTCCTTTCTGACAGGGCGTCCGTCGATTTCCCTGATCGGAATCGCCTTCATGCTGGTGCTTGTGATGAAAAGCGAATCATACTCGAGGAAGCTCTCCGGCCGGATAGGCTCGTACACGATGTCCATGCCCAGCTTTTTCGCACTTTCCACGAGTCCTATCCTCGTTACGCCATGGAGCACATCGTCATCATCGGCTGTGTATATGACATTTCCTTTTATTCCATAGAAATTGCTTCTGGTACCTTCTGTCACGTAGCCCTTCCTGTTGACAAGGAGCGCTTCGAAACAGCCTTTTTCCTCGGCATCTGTAAGAGCAAGATACGAGACGAGGAGATTCGAAGTCTTGAAATTCGGCAGATAACGCTCTCCTTCGAAGGTAGTCACCCTGATTCCATCCGTATAGTACTCTTCCGGATAGACCCTGGTCGGGGCATGGGTTATGAAGAAATACCCCGGCTCTCCTCCTACGACAAGGACGCGGAACGTCTCGTCGGTAAGCCCTTCCGCGGAAGAAAGAAGCCTGAGAGCCTTTTCTATGTCGGCCGGGGTGTACCGGCTTTTCATCTTCACGCCCTCCATGCTTTCACAAAGCCTTTCCATATGCTCAGGTAGATGGACGAACTCGCCGTTCTTCATCTTGAGCGATTCATACACCGAATACGAATACTGCACCGCCCTGTCAGTGACAGGAAGAGATGCCTCCGTCTCATCCACAAGCATACCGTTTCTGATGGCCTTTCTCATGATTCCGCCTCTTGGAGACATTCTATTCCCCCTCCCAGGCATTGACAATAACCCGGAAGGAAATTATTTTATGCTTGAAATAGTTTCATATGGAACTTTTTACAGGAAGGAATCGGCCCATGGACATATCGGTATTCGATGCGATAATCAGCCTCAGAGCGGTGATGCGTCACAACGAGAAAGTGCTGAGAGCGCAAGCAAGACAATTGAAGATGTCGCCTGTTGAACTTCTGATACTGCTTTTCCTTCAAAGGAAAATCGACAGGCGGCATGCAAAGGACATAGCCTCGGACATGAGGATATCGAAAGGTCGGATAAGCGAAGCACTGGATGCCTTGGAAGAAAAAAGAATGCTTTCAAGAGTCCGGAACGAAGAAGACCGCCGCAAGGACGACATTGTCCTGACAGAAGCAGGAAAGGAAAGAGCAAAATGCGTTGAAAAAGAATTCGAGAAACTCGGTGACGACATATATGACGGAATCGGCGATGAGGAAAAGGCTATATTCGCGGCCATTGCGGCCAAGATGAAAGCCAACGTCGCAGAAGACAATCCGAAGGAAGGTGAATGATGGACAACAAGGAGATGCTCGGGACCGCACCGATCGGACGGCTTCTATGGAAGCTCGCACTTCCGACCGTCGCGGCACAGTTCATAAACATGCTGTACAACCTCGTGGACAGAGTCTACATAGGCCATATTCCAGGTTCGGGGGCTCTTGCTCTGACCGGAGTCGGAGTATGCATGCCGCTCATACTGATAATAAGCGCATTCGCGGCCTTGGTAGCTTCAGGCGGAGCACCGAGGGCAAGCATTTTCATGGGAAAGGGACAGGACGACAAAGCCGAGAAAACACTCGGAAACTGCTTTGTCATGCTCATACTGATCTCGATCGTGCTAACGGCCATTCTACTTGTCTGGAACGAGGACATTCTAATGATGTTCGGCGCTAGCGACAATACGATAGCATATGCCACGAACTACATGGACATATACGCAATAGGTACTATATTCGTGCAGATAACCCTCGGCATGAACATGTTCATAACCGCGCAGGGATTTGCCAAAACCAGCATGCTCAGCGTTCTCATCGGAGCGGTGTCGAACATAATACTAGATCCGATCTTCATATTTGTGTTCGGTATGGGAGTCCGCGGAGCTGCCTTGGCAACGATCATCAGCCAGGCCCTGTCCTGCATATGGGTACTCTCATTCCTCTTCGGCAGGAAGACCATGCTCAAAATCAGGAAAGAGAACTTCAGACTCGAAGCAGACATAATACTTCCGTCTATGTTGCTTGGACTGGCGACGTTCATCATGCAGGCCAGCGAAAGCGTGATATCGATCGCCTTCAATTCTTCCCTGCTCAAATACGGCGGAGACATAGCCGTCGGAGCGATGACCATACTATACTCGATAATGCAGTTCGCGATGCTGCCCCTCCAAGGACTGGGACAGGGCGCACAGCCGATCGTAAGTTACAACTTCGGGGCGGGAAACAAGGAAAGGGTCAAGAGCGCATACTTCCACCTGCTTGCCACCAGCCTTTGCTTTTCTCTCCTGATCTGGCTTTTCGTGATGATCTTTCCAGCCACGTTCGCCTCCTTCTTCACCAGCGATCCGCAACTGATCGAATTCACGGCGAAGGCAACGAGAGTATATGCCCTCGCAATAGGAATATTCGGAATACAGATCGCGTGTCAGATGACATTCACCAGCATAGGATATGCAAAGAGCAGCATAGTGGTCGCGGTAATGAGAAAGTTCATCCTGCTTCTCCCGCTCATCTACATAATGCCTCATATACTTCCTGGAAACAGTACGAACGCAATCTACATGGCAGAGCCGATTGCGGATTTCCTGAGTGTGACCTTCACAGCGATTCTTTTCCAGTACCAGTTCCGGAAAGCGCTTTCGGAAATGGGAAACACGGGCAGAAAAGCGGACAAGGCATGAAAAAAGGGAGGTCCGGAGACCTCCCTGGCTATCAGAGCATCTTCAGCAGCTCTCTGGGCTTGCTTCCGTTCGGCGGGCCTACTATGCCCTCCTCCTCCATTCGCTCCACATAGCGCGCGGCCTTGTTGTAGCCGATCTTCATTCTGCGCTGCAGATACGAGGCGCTGGCACTTTTCTTCTCGTAGACTATCTGCTTGGCTCTCTCGTATTCCTCTTCCTCATTGTCGATCGCGTCGGAATAATCATCCATGTCATCATCGCTCTCATGGTCGTCGAAATCCTCGAAGATGGCATCGTCAAGATAATCCGGCTCGCCGTTCGTCTTCACCTGTTCGACTATTTCCTCGGTCTCCTTGTCGGTAAGGAACGCTCCCTGGATTCTTTCCAGTCCGATGCTCGTCGGGCTCTTGTAGAGCATGTCTCCCTTTCCGAGGAGCGACTCGGCTCCGACCTCGTCAAGAATGATCTTGCTGTTGACTCCGGACGAGACGGCAAATGCGATCCTAGCAGGAATGTTGTTCTTGATCGTTCCGGTGACGACTTCCATGCTGGGCCGCTGGGTGGCAAGCACCAGGTGGATTCCGACGGCTCTTGCCATGGCCGTGAGACGTCCGACATAATACTCGATATCCTTTCCTATGGTGGTCATAAGATCCGCATATTCGTCCATGATCAGCACTATGTACGGAAGTTTCTCCGCAGCCAGCTTCTGCTCCTTGAGCTTCTCGTTGAACGCGGCGATATTCCTAACGCTGAACATGCTTATCATGCGATATCGCCTCTCCATCTCCTCCGTCAGCCATGCCAAGACCTTCTGGACCTTCTTGGCTTCCGTTATCACCGGAGTCAGAAGATGCGGGATACCGTTGTACATCGTCAGCTCTACGACCTTCGGATCTATCAGTATCAGGCGGACATCCTGCGGACTCTTCTTGTACAGCAGAGTCGCGATGAAGCTGTTGATTCCGACCGACTTTCCGGATCCGGTCGATCCGGCGATGAGAAGGTGCGGAGTCTTTGCCACGTCGATGATCACAGGAGTTCCTGTGATGGTCCGGCCGAGGATCATCGGAATGGCCATCTTCTTGGCATTCTGATCCTTCTCGAGAGAATCCAGCATGTCCTTGAAGCCGATGACGGACCTCTTCTTGTTAGGGACCTCCATTCCTATCGCCTGCTTTCCGGGAATAGGGGCAAGGATTCTGAGGGCATTGTTTCCAAGTCCGAGGTAGTAGCAGATATCGTCGTACCTGCACTTGACCTTGGATACGGGAACGCCTTCCGCCAGCTTGAGCTCGTACATCGTGACGGTAGGACCTTTGACTATGTTCTCCAGCTTCACGTCGACCTTGAACTGCTGCAGCGTGGATACGATTATCTCCCCGCGTCGGATCGTATAGTCGTCGATTTCCCTGTCGGCCGTCGGATACTCGACGAGAATATCGGTCGTCGGCGGATGGTATTTCATCCGAGCCCTTTCCCTGATGCCGCTCATTCCTGCATTGTTGCTCTGCAGACCGACGATTCCGAACGTATACTGGAGAGCGTTCTCCTGCTTCACCTCGGCCGAGCCGTCATCGTACCGGCCCTTGTGCTCCTCATCCAAGGAAGGAACGTCCTCGTTCCTTGCAGGCGTCGCCCTGCGGACAGGCATTCCGTCGTCCTCCATGTCGAGGGGAGGAAGCGGTTCCAGTTTCTTTCCCGACATCTTCTGGAACGGGTCGTGCTTCGGGATACGTTTTCCGATCTCGTCATCGCCGTTGTCCGATGACGTATACGTATTCTCGCCGAGGTCCTTGAAATCATCCTCGTCATGGAAACTCGGCTTCTCTTCATCCTGTTCTGCGGCAACGTTCTGCGACCTGCGTCCGATGTCCTCGTAGCGCGGACGAGGAGCGTTGATGCGAGTCCTGTCGAACGACGACACTTCGCTAGACGGAACCTGGACCCTCGGGTTCGTGCTTTCGAAGGCCTCGGTCTTCATCTCGTACAGCCGCTCGGAAGCAGATGGCTTCTGGTCTTCGAGACTGATGAAAGTGGATCCATACTGTCCGGCAGGTTCCTGGTTTTCGGCATGGAAAGGCATGGAAGGCACGTGCGAGACGTTGACGTTTACATCCTGTGGGCCAGAATTCCGCAGGCTCTCGAAAAGTTTATACCTAGGATGATCTTTGCTGAGGTTGCTTGGCGCGAAATTGCTTTTTTTCTCCTTGACAGGTACGATGTCCTCGACAGGCCTTTCCAATCCGACAATAGGTCTTTCCTGCGCATTGTCCCTTCTGGACGGATAGTCGTTCAGACTCTCTATGGTCGCTTCCAGCATGCCGCCGGATTTGAAATGGCTGTTGCGTACGTTCGGGTCGTACTTGACATGGCTTTCTCCGGAGAAAGAAGTGCGTTCCTCCCCCCTGGAGCCCACGCTGAACGAATCGTCATCGTCGTCCGAAGAAGGGATATCGGCAGGGTCTACCATGAAGCCTCCGGAAGAACTTCGCGTGGCAGGATCGTCGTAATCGTCCTTCAGACCAAGGTTCCGCTGCATGCGGTCGTAATCGCTCTCGCTGACCCGGTCTATATCGCGTGAATGTTCGATTGTATCCATCCGAGGAATCTCCGAGAGTTCAGGGAAAGATAGAGGAGAATCACCGTCCTGGGCTTTCGGAGGGACGGGAATCTGCCCGTCCTCGTAGAAGCTCCTCGTGTCGAACGACTCGCCAACCTCGAGAGTAGGCTCCTCCTTGCGTCTCTTCTTCTCCGCAGCCTTGGCTTCCTTCCGCTGCTTTTTTTCTTCGGCCTTGGCATATGCCGCCTCTTCCTTTTTGAGGTCCTCGG
Organism: uncultured Spirochaetales bacterium; assembly: GCA_949288415.1. Taxonomy (GTDB): domain Bacteria; phylum Spirochaetota; class Spirochaetia; order Sphaerochaetales; family Sphaerochaetaceae; genus Ornithospirochaeta. The sequence continues at coordinate 146,593 of CASEKE010000035.1, read as the reverse complement.
CCGCCTTTCTTTCCAGTTTCTCCTGCCTAGCCTGCTCCTTGGCCTTCTCCTTCTCCGCCTTTTTCGCAGCCTTTATCTGAGCACGGCGAGCCTTGCGCCCCTCGGCTACGACAGCATTGCCGTCCTCGTCGTCTACCTCGACATCCTCGAAGGTCTCGTGGTCAAGCTCCACACGGCTTTGCCTCCACTTCATGTCGAGCGAATGTGTAAGGTACTTGAGCACGAGGGCAAGCAGGCACTCCAGGAAGATCAGGACAGCAATCAGAGGTCTCTTGGACATGTCTATGCGGCGCATCAGGAAAAGCGGGGTATCGAGTCCGGCTTCGAGATGGAAAAACGCAAGGAACGTGAAATACACCAGATAAAGATAGAACGCGAAAATCAGGCTGTACGGCTTCTTTCTCCTGTAGTGAAGAGTCATGAAAGACTCCAGAAGCAGGAAGATCGAAGGTACGATCAGAGGATCGATGCGGCCTCCGTCTGCAGTTATGGCGAAGTTGGCGACTATCCTGTCTCTGATCGGTTCCACCACTTCCAGTACATCCTTAGGCAGCTGGGAAGCCAGCAGGACGTACGAGAAGCCCAGGATGGATGCCACGAACAACACTATCGAAAAGAGCAATGTGAGTATGCCACCTTTCTTTCTTGCCATTCCGTCCTCCTAAGCAATCACGAGGAGGCTTCTGGCCTCGTCGAGGTATGGGACACAAAGGCGTACAGTCGAATAGTCGACCTTCTCTCCCAGTACGGACATCTCCGCATCCACGTTCTTCTCCGGGCCCTTGTAGAAAACGAGACGACCACCCTCGCGGACGAGAGAGCGCGCGTACGCAAGGCAATCGAAGACAGGATGGAATGCCCGCGATGTCACGATATCCCACTTTCCATCCACATCCTCCGCATTCTTCTCGAGGATTTCGACGTTGGAAAGCTCCATTTTCAGGACGGCATTTCTGAGAAATGCGACGCGACGGGACATTCTCTCGGCAAGTGTGACCCTGCTTTCCGGCATCAGGATCGCCAGTACCAGACCGGGAAAGCCTGCACCGGAACCGAGATCTATGATGTCCTCGTGCCGGTCCAGTCCGGAGAGATACGGCACCGCAGCCGCCGAATCCAGGAAGTGTCTTATAAGTATCTCGTCCTCGTCATCGTGGGCGACAAGACGATAGGCCGGATTGAAAAGCATCAACTCCGACATGTATGTTTTGAAACGGACGAGCGCAGAGCCGTCATAGGCGATTCCTATGCGGTCCAACCCGTCCTTTAGCAGTTCGATATCCATTAGTTCTTACCCTTCACTGCAACCTGCAGTATGGCGATGTCGGAGACCCGCACGCCCGAAATCCTGGACGCCTGGCCGATACTCACCGGCCTTATCTCCTTGAACTTCTCTCGCGATTCGGAGGAAATTCCATCTAATAAATCATAATCGAAATCCGGCGGAATGGTTACACTTTCGTTGCGAAGGAATCTTTCAGCATCTTTCTCCTGCCTCTTGAGATACCCCGAATACTTGAGGTCGAGCTCCACTTCCTCCTTCTCGCTTCTCGAGTAGCCCTCGAGTTCGGGTATGGAAAGGCTCTCGATCGTCACTTCCGGCTCACGGACGAGATCCAGGCCGTTCTTTCCGCGCATTTTCGAATTGCGCAGTATATTGCGGATTTCATCCATGCGGGAAAGCTTGTCCTTGAGCCTCTCGAGCTTCTCGGAAGTGTTCAGACCGGCATCAAAGCCCTTCCTCACAAGCCGCTGATCCGCACTGTCATGTCTCAGCGACAGACGATATTCGGCTCGGCTTGTGAACATTCTGTAAGGTTCTTTCGTTCCCTTCGTCGTGAGGTCGTCTATGAGTACGCCTATGTACGCCTCGGTCCGCGAGAGCACGAGAGGATCTGCACCCTTGAGCTTCAATGCGGCATTGATGCCTGCCATCAACCCCTGTGCGGCAGCCTCCTCGTACCCGCTCGTCCCGTTTGTCTGCCCTGCGACGAAAAGATTGGAAAGTATCTTGCTCTCCAGTGAAGGCTTGAGCTGCAGAGGATCAAGATAGTCGTACTCGACCGCATATGCCGGCCGCATGATCTCGACGTGTGCCAGGCCGGGAAGAGTGCGTATGAAACGGTGCTGAACATCCTCCGGCAGGGATGACGAGAGTCCGTTCAGGTACATCTCCTCGGTCCCTATTCCTTCCGGTTCGACGAATATCTGATGCCTTTCGCGTTCCGGGAACCGTACGACCTTGTCTTCTATCGAAGGGCAATAGCGAGGCCCCTTGCCTACGATTTTCCCTCCATAAAGCGGTGAACGGTGTATGTTCTCGCGGATGATCCTATGTGTTTCCTCGTTCGTCCATGTCACGTAGCAAGGCATGCTCGGACGGTCGACAAAATCGTAGTCGAACGAGAACGGACGCATCTCCTCGTCCCCGTCCTGCACCTCGAGTTCATCAAAGTCCAGCGACGATTTTCTAACCCTCGCAGGAGTGCCGGTCTTCATCCTTCCGACGGCAAAGCCCTTTTTACGCAGATTTGTACCAAGACCGATGGCTGCGCTTTCCCCGAGTCGTCCGTCGGGAGCGTCGTATTCCCCGATGAATATCCTGCCCTCCATGAACGTTCCTGTCGTAAGAACGATAACCTTTGCAGATATCTGCCAGCCACGAAGAGTCTTTACCGCGACCACAGCTCCGTTCTCCTCCACAAAGTCGACGACAGTGTCCATGAAGAGATTGAGATTCTTCTCCTTCTCGAGCGTCTCCTTCGCCAGCCGGGAGTAGCTGAACTTGTCGGCCTGGGCACGAGGAGCCTGGACGGCAGGCCCTCTTCTGCGGTTGAGCACCCTGTACTGGATCATCGTCCTGTCTATCAGATGGGCCATCTCTCCTCCCAGCGCATCTATCTCGCGCACAAGGTTGCCCTTTGCGAGACCGCCGATGGCGGGATTGCAGGAAAGCCTGCCGATGGCATCCAGGCTCTGGGTGATCAGGAGGGTGTCGAACCCTTCACGCGCAAGTGCGAGACATGCCTCGATTCCGGCATGTCCGCCTCCAATGACTATAGCATCGTAATCTCTCATCTTCTCACTTTCCAAGGCAGAACTTCGAAAATAGGTTCTCGAGCAGCTCTTCGGTTCCGACTTCGCCGGTAATCACCGCAAGCTCTTCGAGCGCCTCCTCAAAATAGAGAGCCATCAGATCGACGCTGACATCCTTGTACCGGCGTGCATCCTCCAGAGTGGATATCACTTCCAGAATCGCATCCTTCTGCCTTCCGGATTCGATTCTTGGAAGGCTCTCGTCGCCTGCATCGTCCTTGACTAGCCGGCTGCGTATATCGTTTATCAGGGTCCCGAGTCCTTCCCCTGTAACGGATGAAAAGGAATTTCTCTCCCCTTTCCCGTTTCCAAGATCGCTCTTCGACCTGACTACCATAGTCCTTTCATCTTCCACAGGAAGATCCTCGTCGCTCCCGTCGGTCACATAGATTACGAGATCGGCCTTCTCCATCAGACTTTTCGACCTTCTTATTCCTTCTTTTTCTATCTCGCCATCAGTGTCTCTAAGTCCGGCAGTGTCGAACAGACGCACCGGGAGCCCAGCAATGTCGCATTCGGCCTCCAGAAAATCCCTGGTCGTCCCGGCCTCAGACGATACTATGGCCCGATTCTCCTTGAGCAACGCATTGAAAAGAGACGACTTGCCTGCGTTGGTCCTGCCTGCAAGAACTATTATGGCACCGTCCGCGTACATTCTCGATGCATCGTATGTCGAGGCGACGCGCGAGAGAATGGAGATTATGTCGTCCACTTCCTCTTCCGGGAACATCCAGTCCTCAAGAATCTCGTCCTCGGCATAATCTAGCTGCACCTCGAGGGAAGAGAGTATGTCGAGAAGTCTGGCCTTGACATCCATGCAGAGGGCCGAAAGATTGCCTGCAAGACGTTCGAGCGCACTCTCCTCGGCCTTGCGGCTCCTAGCCTTGACGATCTCCTCGACGGCCTCGGCCCTGGTAAGGTCCATCCTGCCGTGCATGAATGCCCTGTATGTAAACTCTCCGGGAAGAGCCTGCGAGAATCCCACGCTTTCAAGGGCAGCTGAAAGCGCATCGATCGCCGGAAGGGATCCATGGATCGTTATCTCCACAGCCTCCTCTCCGGTATAGCCGTGTCCCGACCTGTATACTGCGATGACCGCTTCGTCTATCCTCCGCCCGTCGATGTCCGTGACGAAGCCATGCACCAGCGTGTTCGAGTCGGCATTCAGAAGCCTTTTCCCGCCGGAGAATATACGGGCTGTCAATGCAACGGAACCCTCGCCGCTCGTCCTGATGACAGCCAGCGCGGAGCGCCTGTAGGGCGTCGCCAGGGAATATATGGGCTCCAATGTCGTGTAACTTCTCATACTGTATGAATATACCCTTTTCCGCCGTACTGTTGCAATGCATATGAAAGCTCGCTACAATCTTTCTCATGTTCAACTTTGCATACCAGAAGGCGCGCAGCCGTCTCTATTCGAACATCAGAAAGTTCTTCGATGAAAGAAATTATCTTGAAGTCTTCACTCCGACGCTGTCGGATTCGCTGATTCCCGAGCCGACGATAAGGAACTTCTCCACTAGCTTCATCAACGAGTTCATGGCAAGGAGAGAACTGTACCTGATTCCATCTCCTGAGATGTTCATGAAGGAGATGCTTGCTGCAGGATCCGGATCCATCTACCAGATATCGTCCTGCTTCCGCAACGCGGAACAGCTCGGGGAGATACACAATCCCGAGTTCCATATGCTCGAATACTATACGGTCGGTTTCGACGAGAAGGACTCCATACCGCTGACGCTGGAATTTCTCGAAGCGACGAAGATAGACGGCTGTCGACCGGAAGTCACGGCAGAACCGCTTGTCATGACCGTAGAGGAAGCCATGATGGAATACTCGAGACTCGACCTGATCAAGGCTCAGGATTACGAATTTCTGAAGGCGCATGCCGAAAAATGCGGGATATATGTTCCCGAGAACGAGGCATGGGACGACACATTCAACAGGATCTTCATAAACGACGTCGAAACGCAGATTCCTACCGATAGGCCCGTGATATTGACGGACTACCCTATGCAGATAGACTGCCTCGCGCTCCGGAAGCCAGGCACACCGTACAGACAGAGATGGGAAATGTACATCGCCGGGACGGAAGTGGCGAACTGCTATGCCGAGGAGACGGGAAAGGAAAGGACAAAAATCTACTACGAGAAAGAATACGCGCGGCTGAAAGAAGAAAGGGAACTCACGGGAGAGGTGATTCCCTATGCCGACATGCGCTTTGCGGATCTGGATATTCCAGCTTCCAGCGGTGTAGCAATCGGTCTGGACAGACTTTTGATGACAGAATTGGGTCTTGGCGAGATAAGTCCTTTACTTTCATTCCCTCTTTCTGTTATGTTATCTAGAGATAGATAGAATATCGATAATTCTTACATTGAGGTTATAGACATGATTAAAGCAGGACAGATCGATAAGGGCACTGCACTCCTCATCAAGGGGCAGCCGTTCCTCTGCATCGAACGCGAGTTCGTGAACCCCGGAAAGGGATCCGCATTCGTTCGTCTCAAGCTCAAGAGCCCGGCAACAGGCCAGACTCTCCAGGAGACAATGAAGAGCCAGGACAACGCAGAGGATATCACAATCGAGGACAAGGATTTCCAGTACCTCTACAACGACGGAGAAAACTTCTCCTTCATGAACACCGAGAACTATGAGCAGATCGAAGTTCCGATGAAGAGCTTCCCTGACTACGAGTATCTCATGAAGGACGGAGAGACCTACAGGATCACTATGTGGGAGGATCAGGTCCTCGACATCCAGATTCCTTCGAAGGTCGTCTACGTCGTCACCGAGACCGAAGATGCGGTCAGAGGCGATACGGTCCAGGGCGTCACCAAGGATGCGGTTCTCGAGACCGGACTCAAGATCAGGGTTCCCGGCTTCATCAAGCAAGGCGAGAAGGTCAGGATCAATACGGAAACCAAGGAATATCTCGAAAGAGTCAACAACTGAGTCTTCCACTGATCAAGGAAAAAGCTCCCGCGGGAGCTTTTTCTTTTGTACTTTGCCGCCCTAGTTCAAGGCAAGAATCCGTCCATCGGGCAGACGAACAGAAACTCCGCCACCGTCGAAATCGACCTTGATCTTTTCGTCGTCGAACTTTATAAGAGTAAGGAAACGGACTTTCCGACCTGCTGCAGAATCGACAAGAGTATTCACCTTCCTGTAAGATCCCTGCTTCGTTCCGGTTGCGATGAATCCCTGTACCTCGGGATCCTCCTGGCCTCGGACCAGAGCATATGACGATTCAAAGCTTTCGAACGAGATGTTCTCGAACCGTGCAATGCCGTCCTCAAGACTGACAAGCTCGTCATCGACATGCCACAGGAGCGAATAGACATGGTCCATGCTTCCCTCAGCCTCGTCAAGAACGACAAAGAAGCTCGATGGCGATGCGCCGCGCACGAACCATACAGTACGGGAGATTGCAATGCTGTCGGCAATTCCGTCGTAAGCCTCGCTGTAGAATCCCTTTGCCCTGTCTATACCGTTTTCGGACGAGAACTCCATGCCGCTTAGCTTTTCTATGTCCTCGTCTTTCCATAGATAGGAACTTCTTCTATCCTGCCCTTTTCCATCCACCAGAATCGTATTGTGCGAACGGGACGAAAGAATGTAACGCCTCATCGGAGAATCGTCGTAGGCATAGTTGCCGCCCTCCGCAAGCAGCAGACGGCTATGGGCATATGCAAGAAGGGAGAGCTTGTCCTCATGCTGATGCGCCTTTCCGAACGGGGCAGCGTCCAGCATTCCCCATACGGCATCGGTCCCCCAGCCGTCGCGGAATACTGCAAAGCCGGAATATGGAAAAGCCACGGAAAGCTCGTCCGGGGCCTTCCCCTTCCTGTCGGAAAGAACCCAGGAGATCTTTCCGCTGTCAGGGAACATCCTCCGCTTCTCCTCGAGGCTCGTCCGCACGTCGAGCAGAGCTCCGTCGTTTATGTCGGGAAGCCTTCCGTCAGGCATCATCATGTCGACAGTCGCTTCTGTGGCCTTCCGGAGAATTTCCATGATGCCGGCAGGGACTTTTTTTCCGAAAGCCGTCGCCACGTCGAAGAAGCGGCGATAGTTGTTGAGTACGACCTCGTGGTAATTGGTGGAAAGCTCATACTGGAACCCATCGGGATAGATCTGTCTCGAAAGTTCGGCGCAGAGGAATCCGTCGGCAATTTTCCGCCACTTTCCGCTGTCCCTGAAGAAAGGATAGAGTATAGCGATGTGCTCCAGACCGTTCATCTCCATGACAAGCCAGTTTCCCTGCATATGGGCGTCGATGATGCGGTTTGCATGTTCATATATCGACTTGAATATATCGACTGCGACGGAGGCGGTGAAATACCTGCTGGAACTGAATGCGAAAACTATATACGGCCAGTTCCCGCCCATTCGGATTCCGCATTCGATTGTCCTCCAGCAGAGCGTCTCGTTGCCCTTGACGTTCTTGGATGGAGCCACCGCCTGCCTTATCCAGGAGGAAAGAAGGGACAGACCGAGATGGGCATACTCCTCTTTTCCGGTCTCATGATAAAGATGTGCCAACATCTTGATCTCGTTATGTCTCGACAGTTGCCAGGTCCACTCCTCATAACCGTTCTCCGTCGGGTTAGAGAACCAGTCGACGACTCCGGTCGACGAGAAATCCGATGGTATTCCAACCGAGACCATGACAGGACGGTTCAGTCTGACAGCCGCTTCCTCGTCGCTCTCTCCGGGAAGCTTGTACAAGTTCTCCGGCCTCTCGTATTGGATCGAGAAGAATCGTTTTCTGTCAAGAAATCCGTCGATGAATTGTGCGAAAGCAGTACGGGCGGACGCATAGTCGCCAGAAAGCACATGGCTGCGTACGGCTTCCATGCCTTCGAAAGAGAGATCGAGAGATCCGAAGAATGTCCTGTCGTCCGTCACAGGTCCGATATTTTCCATGGTAGAAATCCTCCTAGTCAAGTCAATTCTACCACCGGAAACATCGGGAAAAAAAGACTATGGCCTCAGAAATTCGCGCTTGCCGGAACCAACTCGACATCTTCCCTGTTCTGCTGTTGCAGCTTGTAGTTTCCCACGGGAGCATCGTCCTCTATCTGAAGCAGGGAACAGTCGACGGTCGCAGGATACATTCCCGAGACTACGACTACGCCGTCGCATCTCTTACCGTTTCCCGACAGCGAGACGCCGTACATGTTGAAACTTCCGTTGGACCATATGGTGTCAAGCTCGCCGAAATTCACGAACGTGAAGAAGATGTTTCCCTTGAATCCGGAAGCTTTCGAGGTATATGTGACGCTTCCGCCATGATATCTTGAATTCTCGGTCACCGTTCCAAGGCTCTTGAGGCTATGGGCCTTGATCTTCGAAAGGATCTCGCTCTTCGACCACTTGTCGCTGAGAACCTTGGGGAAGTCCGGATAATCTGTAAATTCCCATGGCTTCATGGCATAGCGCTCAAAGAACTTCATGAACGCGGCACCGGTGATCGCACCGTAGCCTTCCTGCATGGAAGACCAGCTTCCTCGATGGCCGTCATGATACACCAGCCTCGCACGATATTTCCAGATTTCTCCCGGCTTGGAAGGACTCATATCCCCGGATAGGACGACAGTGTCCGCATAGGCGACCTTGCGTGCCGGCATTACGAGAGAAGCTCCGGAATCGTCATAGGCTTCCAGCTCGATCGCGTCGGCGCCGAGCACCGACGAATCGAATCCGACGGTCAGCACCACCGGATATACTCCGTTGCCATTGGCGACAAGTTCTGCAGAGTAATAGTTAGTGCTGAACGAGAAGAGAGCATCGGATCCTTCCGCCGTCGGCTGAGGCATATGCAGCTCGATCTTGGAGACATCGGAATCCACGCCCACGCAGAAGACCGTCTGGGATATGCAATATGCAAGAACGATCAGCAGAAGGAAAACCATTTTCCCCGCCTCCTACATTATCGAGAGGACTATGCCAAGTCCCCTGTAATCCGAATACGCAGGATACACCGGGAACTGATAATACACGCCCAGAGTTATCCCGTAATATCTCGCAATCTTCAGTTCCGTCATGAGCTTGGGCCGTACCATCAACCCCGAAAAACCTGTCACCAACTGGTCATACGGAGGATATGGCAGACCTTTCAGCACCTGGGAATAATAGCCCAGATCGCAGGAGGCCCAGACGTCGAAAGCCCAGAATTCCATGAACTTCCAGTTCAGATTGATCCCGGCCTCCCACATCAGTTCCAGTGCGGCTGCGCCACCGTTCCCGCCAAGAGGCTCCATGAAATAATCCACCTGACCGTATCCCTCGAATTTGAAGCGGTCCGTCTCCACGCCCAAGCTCAGTCCGCCTCCGAACGACTGGCTGCCTCGCAGAAGCGTGCTTCTCGCATAGCCATCATAGGAAAAATGCGCGTCGTTCCACAGCGAGTTCCACCATCCTGCAGGATCTCCGGCATATCTGTCGGACGACTCGGCCGCCACAAGGGCCCCCGACAGCATGCAGATGGCCAAGGCCAGACACAAGATTTTCTTAGAATTTCCAATCATAATGTTTCCTCCGCGCCGGAATCTCCATATACGATACTGTCGAATTCATCCTTGGGAATATTGAATCCGGTGGCAATATCCTTGCAGATGTACCTGTTCCTGCTTTCCAGAGCCAGCGTAGCCTCCGCAGAATCCACAGATTTGGACCAGTAGAACGAATACGGATTGTCAATGCCAGGAGTCAGCACCAGACCCGACGCGTCAGAGGGGCCTTCCACGTCGTAAAAGACAAGGGTTCCATCTCCCTTGAGGAAGTTGAATGCATTCAGACGACTGCTCCACTTTCCGGAGAACACATAGCCTTCCGAACTTGTCGCTCCGCCCGCCTGGTACAGCGTGAACGTCCCGTCGTCACGCAGAGCAAGATAGAAATACGCGAATGTATCCTCCTTGAACTCGCTTACGCGATAATATCCCACGATCGGAACAGGAAGTTCAGTGGAACAGGATGCGACTAAAAGCGCCGCAAACGCAAGAATCATCATTTTGGACAATCTTCTCATCATACCCCCTAGTTCCTTGTAGCCGCCACGGAAACGCTTCCGAGCTCGTTCGAGAACGTGACGTTGTAATTCCCGGCGAATGCATACCCGGAGACTTTGAGACTGTTGAAATCGACAGTCGCTGGGTACATTCCCGAAACGGTCACTGTACCGTTGACTGTATTGCTGTGACCGTCCATCTCGACTTTTATCATCGCATACGAGCCGTTGGACCAGATCTCCTCCAGCTCTCCGAAATTGGTCAGCTTGAAATTCACATCCCCTGCAAATCCGTTCATCGACGATCTGTATTCCAGAACACCTCCATGGCATTCGGAATTGACAGATACGCTTCCGAGACTGTCGGTACCTTGCCTGTCTATTTTCCAATGCAGATATCCGGCCGGGTTCGAGCTGTTGTTCTGGGCTGTCCACTTGGTCTTCAGATTGTCGGGGAAGTCCGGATTATCGACGAACTCCCATGGTTTCATGGCATATGCCTCGAAGAGCTTGATGAACTTCTCCGGCGTGACGGCGCCATATGCCTCAACGACCTTGGACGTCTTTGTCTTCCTGCCGAACCAGCTCTCGCCCGAGACTGTATAGGAATACTTCTCGAACGGCTTCTCCGGGCTTTTCACAGCAAATCCGGAATTCTTGAGATCATCGATAGAATATTCTATGCTCTCTTCCGCTCCATCCGGCGTAGTCACGGAAACCGTTATGGTCTTGAATGCCTCCTGGTTGCCGACGGAAAGGTACACAGGATATACCCCGTTCCCGTTGGCCGTGAGACTGCTGTTGTAGGAATTTGACTTCACGACAATGTCGTCGACAGAGACTGCATCGGCCGAAAGAACGATGGAGTACAGCGTCTCTGTATTGTCCGTCTCCGTCCCGGTGCCGTCGATCAGGGAGATCGCGAACTCGTTCCGCTTGTCGCCTGGATCGAAATCATATGCGAAGTCGGTATTTCCGGCAGCGACATCGACTTCCATGAGTTTCTCATACCCACCTTCGGAGGATCCGTCGTCGTAGCGGCCATAAAGAACATACTTCCAGCCCTTAGACTCTGTAAATCCGAGAGGAGTGACGCATGAGAATTCGAAGGCTCCGGAACTTCCGGCCTCCGGAAGGATCGCCTTGATGGAAATGTTTTTCGGCGGAGCCATCAACGATCCTTCCACAGTCGCAGCCTGGCCTATGGCGTCGACTTCCTGCTGAGTCTCCTCATCGGTGATCTTTGAAATCGCCCTTATCGTATACGTATAGGTCTCGCCCGCGACGACTGAGGAGGAAACAGGATCGATGTACTTGTACTTGTCGTTCTCCAAGGAAAGTCCATCGGGAATCTTGCTCGGATCCTTCAAGTCCTGAGCATTGAAACTGACGATGAGAACGCTGTCGGAGGTCGCAGTACCTCTGTAAACCTCCCATACATAGCCGGAACCGGATTCATCCATCCCGGACTTATCCCATGAAATCTCGATGCGATCCTTGTAATCGCCCTTGCTGGCTGTGACACCTGTGGGTTGATTGGGAGCGCCTTTGACGTATGTGTATCCGTTTCTGATCACGCTCATCGAGCTCTCGACGTTTCCGGAAGAGACACTGGAGACACGGAAGTACAGATCCTTGCCGTAGTAGTCGGCGTCCATGTAGTAGTCGTAGGAAATCTCGTCTTTACCGTAAGAATACGGAATAAGGACATCCTGGTTCACCAGATCCCAGCTTGATGTGTTCGAATTGAGCACGTATAGAAGATAGCCCTTCACGAGATCGGTCTGAGGCCATGTCACCTTCACTCTGTCGGTATACTCTCCCTGGGTGGCGTTCACGGAAGAAGGAGGCGCAAGCGTCCAACCTTCGACGACATTGCTGAATTCCCCTACGGAAACGGAATTGCCGTAGTCGACATTGCTTCCAGCCCTCACCTTGTAGTGGTAGCGGTAATCTATTCTGTCCGCCTGGGCGATCGTATCCTTGTAGATTATGGCCTTGCCGGACGAATCCTCTATGTCGTGGTCAAGCTTGACCCATTCCAGAGATGTTTCGCTTACGCTCTCTATGTTTCTCAGGGACTTTGCCCTGTAGATCTCGTAATAGTCGGCACCGGGAACCGGATCGAATGTCAGAACGACCGAATCAGTATAGAAAGCCTGGGATGCAGATATGTTCTGAGGTGCGGCTCCCGTGAAAAAGGCGCTTGTCTCGGATTTGCTTCCGCTTCCTTCGTAGTCTGCCGGGACTCTTGAAAAAATGTCGGCATTGCATGATACGAGAAAAGCCACGAGCACAGAAAGAATGATTGTTCCTATTCCAGTCTTCATCTCTTCTCCCCTTACTTGACGAACGGCTTGACGATCACCAGATCGCTTTCATCGATCGTGACCGAACCGGCATCGCCGATCGTCACGTGGTATCTTCCCGATCCTCCCGCAACCTTTACCTCGTCGAGGCAGATCGTCGCCGAATCGTAGACGACAGGGATTCCATCGAGAACGTAGCTTCCGACGATCTCGATCGACGTAAGGTTGGAGGAGGCGTTGGTACCGATCGTGTCTAGCGGATTCGTACCAAGATATCCGGCACCACCTTCGTCGCGGTGAGTTATCTCGATTCTCTTGGACTCCACCATTTTCAAGCTCACAGGGAATACGGAAGACCGGAATCCTTCGATCTCGATATATCCGGGATATGGGTTGTTCAGTCCAGCCTTGTCATATGGGAACATCACAGTCACGCCGGCAACATCCCTGTTGTACGTCATGTTGTATGAAGGCCAGTAGGACGGGTAGTACCAGTTCCCTTCGCATTTTCCATCGACGACAGATATGATTTCCTTGCTGAGCACGTTATTGAAAAGATAGATGTAATCGTATGCGTCGAGTGCCCTTCTCTTTTCTCCAGCAATCTCGATTTCCGCAGTCGAAAGCTGATTGTGGGAGCCTATTAGCTTCACGCCGGAATTCGAGAGATCCGTCTCGAGCCTTCTGATCTGCACATTTGCCTTTGCCTTTCCGGATGCAAAGTCGAACTCTACATATCCTGCCTCATCGCTTCCCTTGGAATTGGAATATGTCATTCCTTCCGAACCGACCTGCGACAGAGCCTCAACATCGATTTCCATGCTCTCGTCGGTTATTCCGATCCGATATTTGGAGATGGAAGGATCGATGTTGAATTCCACCGTGAAGTAAGGCTTCTCCAGCCTTCCGTCCTCGCTGATATACGACGTTGCGGATGCGGCAGTGTCGACATAAGAGAACAGGTATCCCCTGTTGGCCGCCTCCATCTGTCCGATATGGTTCTCATCCTCGCCGAATACGCTCTGGACGACTCCCTCATAGTCCCCGACTACGGCAGAGACTGAGTATAGATATGTCGCATTCCTTGAAACACCGGTATCCTCGTACGACGAAACTTCGCCGACCGAAGCGATCTTCTCCATCGCGTCTGCTTCAGTGCCTCGATAGATATTGTATCCGGAAACTCCCTCAAGCGCGTTCCATTCCAGAACGATCCTGTCCTCGTAATCTCCCTTCGACGCCCTTATCCCGTCGACGGCGGCAACAACGACAGTGCCTGAAGAGTAGATCATCCTGTCCAGGGAATCGTCGTCTGAGCCTTCTGCGGCAAGACGTACGATATAGGTCGAGGAATCGGGGAAAGCTGCCTGATCCAGCAGGCAGCTACCGGAGGCGAAATCAGGAATCTCATAGTATTGCGTACCCCAGGAATCGTCCGGATCGGAAAGCTTCCGCGCCTGATAGTAGTACCGAACTCCCTCTTCAGCCGCCGAACCGTCCCAGAAGAGCTGGGTCATGCCGTCATCTCCCTTGACAGCCATAATTGACGAATCGTCGGGAAGGACGAGAATCCTTCCTGTGAAAGGCTCCGTGAAATAGACCATGCCATCGGCGGAAACAACCTTCAGTACGATATCCACATTGCCGGGCTTGTCGTAAGCTATAGTTGCCGATGCGCTTCCAGGAACGTTCTCAAGCGCCAGGTATTCGCCTCCATCCAACGAATAGTAATATGTATATGGACCGCTAGGAGATCCTTCATAGATGTTCTCGGACCAGGATATGGATATCTTGTTCGCCTTGTTGACCGACGCGGATGGATTGCTCACGAGAGGCTTGCTGTCAGGCACTGGGAAACTTGTTCCGAGGATCTGGTCCGGAGAATCGAACGGGAACAGATCGAAGGATTTGTATTCGTCGCCGTTCCTGTCCACAAGGGAAAGCGCATACATGTATGTTGCATATGTCTTGCCGGCAAATTTTTCCGAGAACTCGAAGGATGTATCGGAGAATGCTATTCCGTCCTTGACCACGGATACTTCCACATCCTGACTTTCAGGATATATCACTGCCCTGCTTATTCTCCAAGTGAAATCTTCTGTGAAAGAGGAAGAATCGATGGCCCAGGAGAATGATACATCGGCCATCGTCCGCTGTTCGTTGGCTTTCCATGTTGCGGACATCTCTACCTGCGGATCATAGAGATACGCCTCTCTGCTCGATTCAGGCAGATCGTCCTGGACGTAAAGGACTCCCTTCTGGTCCGTTGCGCTGTTGGTTATCCTGTATACGTATCTTGTCCCCGGCTCGACAAGCGAATCCGAAAATACAACGGCATCGCCATTCTCCGTCGAGGTAGAGACAATGGCCTCGTCATGAGTCTGCGTCGATATCTCATCAACAAGCGTTGTCCAGGAATCCGAGCCTGACTCTGCCCTCTCCACTTTGAAATAGGAATTCGACCTGTCGACCGGATAGACCCACTTGGGAATCGTCCAGGATACGAGGATGGCTTCTATCTCATCTCCCTGAGACACGAGAATGGAATCTCCTTTTATCGGGGAAGGAAGCATGTCGCCCGATACGAGAAGCTCTATAACATCCGATTTTACAGAATAGAATGTCCCATCGGGCTGCTCGATGTCCATGACAGTATAGAATGAATACTTCTGACCTTCCACGAACTGTTCTTCGTTGATGAGAAGATCCTTGTAAAGCATGGGATACGAATAATCCACAGGCGTTCCTTCCTCAGGATATTGCTTCCAATTTTCCTCGCTTTCCAGCGACGGTCCGTAATGAAGTGTGAAACGTGCATTGTACAAAGGTCGCGGAGTATGGGAAATATTGTACCCGCTATATAGGTTCGGACTGTTCCAGTAGATCTCGACAGCAGAGTTCGTAAGTGATGCGGCAATGGCGATCTCTGTCGGAGCGAATGCCCCCTCGACCTTCGCGCTGTCCTGCGATTCGAGTACCTTGGTAGTACCGGGGAACTGCTTGAGTGCCCGGACAGAAAACAGATAGCTCTGGTCGCTGTCGATGTCGATGCCGCTTTTCTTCAAAGTGAACGAATCGACATTCGATGTGACACGGCCCATTGGTTGCATCCCGTTGGAGACATCGGATATTCTCGCACCATAGATGACGAATCCAGTAGCTTCGTCCACATGATTCCAAGAGATTGTAAGTTGGTCCGGCTGGCCGCTCACGACCTTGATTTCGGTCGGCGTCGAAGGCCTCTGATAAGGCTCGGTACCGCTTTCAGGAATATCGGGAGCTGCAAGTTCGCATGATACGGCAAACAGGGCTGTAATCAGGAACAAAAGGCATTTTGCTTTTTTCTTCATAACTTCATTCTTTGTCTGTTTGTACAGTGTTATCGAACAAAACGTACAATTATTGTCTGATTTGTTCCATGAAAATAGTATCATTTTTACAGCTTTGGTCAATAGTGTCATATATAACTCCATCCAAAGCACAACAAAAAAGGCTGCCTGTATCTTACAGACAGCCGATATTGACCTGAAAATCCGGATGGATCAATCATTTCCCCGATCGTCCTCGGGTTCGCCGCGATGTACCCTGGACATGAGGAAGAATGCGATCAGCATGAACACGAGACCGTACAGGAAAAGGGCCGGATAGCCCCAGAGATCGGTTGCTCCTCCAGCCAGAGGAGGACTGACGATCGAAGCAAGTTGGCTGAAGAAATAATAGAGACCTGTGTATATTCCGATCGTCTGGTAGTCGGCCATCTGCCAAAGCATCGGGAACGAGTTGGTCACTACCGTAACCCAGAATATGCCGAAAAGGAAAAGCAACGCCCAGAACGAATAGAGTCTCGTACCATAGGCAAGACCTGCGGTCAAGGTAGAATGCGCGAATACAAGAGCAAGCACGACGACAAGAGCCGCAAGCGCCCAGCGGATCGTCCTCTTGCGCCCGAATCTGTGTGCGAACTTTCCCGAAGGGACCGCGAAAATGGCATAGGCCACGCCGACCATTCCGGACGAGAGTGCGGCCGTGCCCGCGCTCGTGCCCAGTACCTCTACGGTGTACTTGCCGACGAACGGGAGTATTCCCTGGTAGGCGATGAACCAGCAGAGAAGCGAAAGCAGAATGAAGAGCGCACTCTTTTCCTTTTCTCCGATCACGGCACGCAGGCTCTTGAGTATCGGTTCTTTCGCCTTGCTCTCGCGCTCCTCTTTGCTGGGGACCTTGCTGTTCTTTTCCTTGACGAAGATGAACAGCAGAACGACCGCGACTATCACAAAGAGCGAAGCGACGGGGAAGGCAAGTATCTTGTCCACCTTTCCCAATCCCGGCAGAGTCACGTGGACATCCATCAGACGTGCAAGCAGGATAGTGCCGAGTATCGTCGCTATTCCGCCCATCGTGTTTATGACGCCGTTCGCCTCGCTTCTCAGATCGCCAGGGACCATGTCTGGCATCAAAGCGACGACAGGCCCCCTGACGGCCTGCTTGGAAATGTTGAGAAGGAATATGGTCAAAACCAGCAGGAAAAGAGATTCATATGCGGTTATCGGGACAAGCGCGAAAAAAATCGCGGATATCGGAAGAAGCGTCACGATGTACGGCATTCTCCTTCCTATCCCTGTCCTCGTGCGGTCCGAGAGAGCGCTGAATATCGGTATCAGGAAAATTGCAAGTACATTGTCCAACGTCATGATCAGCCCTATGAGACTGTTCTTGTCGATGTAATATCCCAGAAATATAGGAACGTAGTTGTCATAAAGCGGATCCATGAGTCCCATGGTGAAGAACCCGAGTCCGATCAGGAACGTCGTAGTCCAGTAGCCTTTCAGGCTCTTCTTCTCCTTAGCCTTTTCCATTGAAGACCTCCATAACATATGATTCTAGCATGTTCTCTTGAAAATTTTTGTACAATAATGTTAAAACTCCGGGTGTGAACATAACAAGTCTGGATGAATTGAAGAAACACATCGACCTTACAGAGGATGAGAAGGATTTCGACGAAGGCAGGAACGGACTGCCGATCCTCATCAGCGACAGCATAATGTCGCTCATGTCCTCGCAGGCGATAAGGAGACAGTTCGTTCCTTCGTCCGCCGAGCAATCGGACGCACTCGGAAATCTCGATCCGCTTATGGAAGTCGAACACACCGCCTCCGAACGGCTGATACACCGCTACAGAAACAGGGCTGCGCTTCTCATGACAGACTGCTGCTTCGCATACTGCAGACATTGCTTCCGTCGTCGCTTCACGGCAACGGAGCAAGGGCCTATATCCGACAGGGAGATAGAGGACGTGTGCTCATATCTGACAGTCCATGGCGAGATAAAAGAGGTTCTCCTCACCGGGGGCGACATGTTCACGTTGAGCGACAGTCGTCTGGACGTGATTCTTTCGAGGCTCAAGGCAGCCAGGAAAGACATAATATATAGGCTATGCACCAGAGCGCTGCTATCGAATCCGTCAAGATTCACGGATAGGCTGTTCGACGTGATCGGGAAGAACAGCGAAGGTGCACCCTATGTTCTGATGACTCAGTTCAACCATGCGGACGAGATAACGAAGCAGGCAAAGGACATCGTACTGAGATTCCTGCAGCTCGGAATTCCCGCATACAACCAGGCAGTACTGCTGCGAGGCGTGAACGACAGCGTCGACGAGCAGGAAAGGCTTGCCAACACGCTGATGGATGCCAGAATCAAGCCTTACTATCTGTTCCAGGGAGATTTCGTCAACGGTACGGGACACCTACGAGTACCGCTCTCCAGAGGTCTGGAAATCGAGAAGGAACTGAGACTGCGCCTATCCGGCCTTGCCATGCCGCAGTACACTCTCGATCTGCCCGAAGGCGGGGGCAAGGTGATACTGACAAAAGACTATCTTGTGGGAAGAAACGAGGACGGATGGATATTCGAAAGCCCTTACGGCGGAATCAGGCATTATCCCGAGGACATCTGATCACATGGCGACAAGCTTTCTACAGAGCCTATCGTCGCAGTACACACCTTCCTCCATCGATCGCCTCCTCTGCTCGAAAAGTCCGTCTCCGGGGCACCTGACGGGAACCTGGGGATCCAGCGACACGGATGAACGCACATATGAAAGCGTATCCTCGATCTTTGCGGGCATCTATTCATAATCTCCTATGCGGGCAAGATCGATCGCAATGGAAAGTCCGGATCCTTTCCAGAATCCGATCGGGAAAAGTTTTTTGGACTCAAGTATCTTTCCCGGATTCCTCGTCGGACACCCATGACTATCGAGACCGCCATCCACTCGGCAAAACTCGCTTTTCGGGACATCGAAAGGGACAAGCAATTATGGACCTTCCTTCAGGCCATAGGCCCAAACATATTATCCGATGCGGACGAAGCAGATGCAACGGAAAACAAAAAAGTCCGGAAGACAGGTTGTATATATGCACAGGACCGAAGAGGAAACGAAGTTTCCGAACAACTACGACCATAAAAAAAGCCGCCCTGAAGGCGGCCATATCAGAAAGAAATCATCCTAGTCGATAAGTCCGGCAAGTACCCTTTCTATCTCGGCTCTTCTGATTCTGTCCCTCTCTACGGCATAGTCGTTAGAGGAATCCACAGAGAACGACGGAACCGTGGCGACGGCGGGCTTCTCAGGAACCTCAATCTCTTCGGCCTGCACGGCTTCAGCCTCGAAGGAAGCCGGAGCGACAGATTCTTCGGCAGCCTCGACAACCGAAAGATCGATCCTGTCGAGGACAGCCATCACGATGTTCTCGATGGCAAGCGCAGTATTTGTCTCGTAGCTGTCCATCTCCTCCACTGCCACACTCCGGTCTCCTGCAAGACCGGCCATTATTCCGGAGGATACGTTGTAGACGATCTCGTTATAGCGTTCATCGTCCAGTGCGCCTTCGGAAGAAAGGAGCATGTTCTGTGCGAAACTGTCGGCGACGAGAGATACGAAGTAATCCTTCTGCTCGAGTATGTACTGCTCTATCTCGGCCTTGGTCTCATCCTTTGCCGTGGCGATCCTGTCGGAGACAAGCGCATCGACATCGGCAACAATCTCGTCGGCAAGCTCGTTCTTCTTCTGCTCGAACTGGTTATAGACTTCGGTGGTCACGAACTCGATCATCTCGGATTCCTTGCCGTCAAGAT
Source organism: uncultured Spirochaetales bacterium (assembly GCA_949288415.1). Taxonomy (GTDB): domain Bacteria; phylum Spirochaetota; class Spirochaetia; order Sphaerochaetales; family Sphaerochaetaceae; genus Ornithospirochaeta. The sequence continues at coordinate 127,039 of CASEKE010000035.1, read as the reverse complement.
ATGCGACCAGTTCGTTTTCCTTGGCCTGTATCCTTGAATCGACCTCGGCGAGAATCGTAGCCTCTATGTCTGCATAGATGCTGTCTTTCTCGTTGAGTATCGTCGAAGAAACTTCCGATACGATCTGGTTCTCTATTTCTGTCCTGAGCGTCGATACGTATTCATCGGCATACTGCTCAACATAGGCAGGTACCGTCTCTTCGACCTTGGCGGAGACCGTTGCGAGGAAATCAGCATCGCCCTTGAGTATTGCAGATACCTTCTGAGCCATCTCCTCTTCCTCGGAAAGAACCGTCAAATCGGTTTCCAGCGGCTTCTGAACCTCAAGAAGAGTCTGCTTCTGTCTTGCCCTTGCCTCATCGAGCAGCTTGCTATCGAAACCCGGACGTACCTGCCAAAGCAGAGCGAAAACGAAAATGGCTAGCACCAAAGTAAAAGAAAGCAAAATGTATCTCAATCGCTTGCCCATGCTGAACCTCTCAATAGAAAAATATTATCACAATAATCTCTCACTTGTCGATAAAGTTGTTCCTTATCGCCATCATTTACTATTTTAACAATATTTTTCCCCAAAGTTTCACTTTTTTTTCCAATATCCACCTGAGTACGACATCTATCGCGGAATTTCTCCAGACTTATTCCATCCCTGGCCCGTGCCCGCTCGTAACGCAGCTTGAAAGGAGCATCCACCACGACCACATCGTCGCACAGCTCGTGAAGTCCCATCTTTTCCAGTATCGCGGCGTTGATCACAGCAATCCTGCCGGACGAGACAGCATCGCGGCAGAGTCTCGCAGTCTCGGCAACCATCCATGGGTGGCTGACGGATTCCAGCTTGCGCAAACCTTCGGGAGACGAGAACACAAGGCCTCCGAGCTTCTTTCTGTCCACATGTCCATCCGTCAGGATTCCGTTGCCGAAGATCGACACCAGCCGGTCCCTGTTCATTTCAAGCGCCTCGTGTCCGAGCCTGTCCTCGTCGATGACGAAAAAGCCGAGACTCTCCATCACAGAGGCCACTTCGTTCTTTCCGGCACAGCTGGTTCCCGTAAGTCCGATGACCACTAGTGCATATCTCCCCAGGACTCGCCCGTCTCCACGGAGGCTCTGACTGGGATGTCCAGCCTAGTAGTCTCCTCCATTATCCTTTTGATCTCTGCGGCGGCCGACGCGGCCTTATTTTCAGGGCACTCGAATATCAGCTCGTCATGCACCTGCAGAAGGAGCATCTCCCGGAGTTCAGCAGGAAGCGCTATCATTGCACGTTTCATGATCTCGCTTGCCGTCCCCTGTATCACCGTATTTACCGCCATTCTCTCCGCACCGGCCTTCTCGTTCCTGTTGGAGCTGTTGATGCCGGGAATGTATCGGCGATGACCGAAGAGAGTCTTCACGAACGTATCTTTCTCGGCCTGGGCTACCGTACGCTCGACGAACGACTTCACTCCAGCATAGCGCTCGAAATAACGTTTGATGAACGCAGAGGCATCGCTACGCGATATCTCGAGTTCGTTCGAAAGTCTGAAGGCGCTCATGCCGTACATGATGCCGAAGTTTATCGTCTTTGCAATTCTTCTCTCGGAGGGATCTATCTCATCGACGCTCTTGTCGAATATGAGACTCGCCGTGGCCTTGTGTACATCGACCCCGTCTATGAATGCCGCACGAAGGTTCTCATCCCCGCTCATGTGCGCCAAAACCACAAGCTCTATCTGGGAATAGTCTGCGCTTATGAATACGCATCCCGGCTTCGGGATGAAACAGCTCCGTATACGTCTTCCTTCTTCCGTCCTTATCGGGATGTTCTGAAGATTCGGATTCTTGCTCGAGAGCCTTCCTGTCGCGGTCCCTGTCTGTAGGAACGACGTATGTACGCGACCTTCGCCGTCACGAAGGAGAGGAAGGGTATCTATGTAGGTTCCCTTGAGTTTGGAAAGCGTCCTGTATTCGAGAATCAGAGGAATCAGAGGATCGCCCGACTTTCTCAGCCCCTCTAGGGTCGCCACGTCCGTCGAATACCCCGTCTGGCCGGATTTCCCCGGTTCCAGCCCTCGTTCCTCGAACAATACGGCTCCGAGCTGCTTCGTCGAATTCAGATTGAATTCATGGCCTGCCTCGGAATATATCTCCTCCACGATCTTTCCCAGTCTCCTGTCGGTGCTTTTGCACAGATCGTCCATCCTCTCCTTCGAAAGATATATGCCGTTCCTCTCCATACTCGAAAGGACATCTATCAGAGGATTCTCCATCTTCTGGTAGACATCGAGAAGATCGTCTTCGACAAGGCGTTTTCCGAGCAGACCGCAAAGTCTGAAGGCTATGTCGCTATCCTCAGCACCGTATTCCACGGCGGTATCCACAGGAACGGAAGAGAAGTCCTCGCCCTTGGAGACTATGTCCTCGTAACGTATGGTCGTATAGTCGAGATACTTCAAGGCAAGGAAATCCAGGGAGTTCTGCGGAGATGCGCTGTCAAGCAGCCAGGAGGCGATCATGGTGTCGAAATATATCGTCCGTATCCCCTCTCCAAGATTCTCCAGCACCTGGCGGTCGAACTTCACGTTCTGCCCTATCACTCGCAGCTTGCCGGATGTGAAGTACCTGTTGAACAAGGCCTTGGCATCGTCAAGCGGAAGATATTGCCTTCCTCCTGCCACGATCGGGACATAATAGGCCTTCTTCATCTCGAAGGAGAATGAGAAGCCGACGAGTCTTGCGTCGCGTTCGAGTCCGGTAGTCTCAGTGTCGAAGGCGATTATCCCATCGTGGAACTCCACGCATTCCTCTAACTTCCGCTCTATCGCCGTACGGTCCGTCAACAGCTCGTAGCTTCCTTTTCCTCTGAATACTTTCTCGTCGTCGCGCAGACCTCTGGATGGAAGCGTCGCGGAAATATTTTTCGCAGCCTCGGATGCGGGCATGGCCGGCTTGGGAGCCGAGGGATCCTGGCTTCGTCCAAGAAGGTTCATGAGCCTTCTGAGCCCACGCTGGGCAAACTCCGGACGCAGCTTTTCCATGTCCAGCTTCGAATAGTCCAGAGAAGAAAGGTCATAGTCATCCCCGAGCGCATCGAAGGACAGAGTCACAAGCTTTCTCGAGAAGAATGCATTTTCCTTGCCCGCTTCCAGCTTCTTACGGTTTCCGGGAGAGAGACTGTCGATCTTCCTGTATATCCCGTCCAAGGTAAGGAACTCGTCGAGAAGCTTCTCCGCAGTCTTCGCTCCTATTCCCGCCACCCCGGGGACATTGTCAGAGCTGTCACCTACCAGGGCAAGGTAATCGACAATCTGGTTTGGGTGCACACCGAAGACATCCTTGACCTCCTTCTCTGTGTAGAGCTCGTAGCTTGCGGTCGGATTCTTCTTCGGGCGCAAAGCATAGACGTGGTTGCAGACAAGCTGCAGCAGATCCTTGTCTCCCGTGAACATGATGGTTCTGACGCCTTTTTTCTCCGCTATGCGGGAAATCGAGGCAATAACGTCGTCAGCCTCGTACCCGCTTCTGGAGATGCATGTCACACCCATCTTTCCAAGGGCGTCCACGATCATCGGCACCTGCGCGTGCAGATCGTCTGGAGCTTTGTCCCTCGTAGCCTTGTACTGCGGATACATCTCATGGCGGAACGTAGGCCCTTTTTCATCCATGGCGACAGCTATGTAATCCATCGGATAGGTCCTGACAAGCGAGAACAGCGTGGTGAAAAAGCCTATGTACGCATTTATGTTCACGCCGGAGACATCGTATACCGGCTCCCCGCCGCGGATGCCATAATACGATCGGTAGATAAGACCGTAGCCGTCTATGACGTAGAGAGTCTTGTCATAGTTCTTCTTCTCGCTGCGCCTTCTCTTCTCCTCGTCCTCTTCCTTTCTCTTCTTCTCTATCTCCCGGAGCTTTCTGCGGTTCTCCGCCTCGAGCATATCCTGATCGAGATCGCTGTCGCTGAAAAGTGAATCCAATCTAGACCTCCAAGACCATATTGTCGTACGCGCTCGAGCACAGCGGCTCATAGCGGCGGTTTATCTCATTATATCCCGTTTCATGGTTGATATGCGTGAAATAGCACTTTTCCACACCTAGCTTCCTGGCGATATCCGTCGCCTCACCGAATGACAGATGGGCAATATGAGGACGCTCCCTCAGTGCGCCCAGCACCAGGATCCTGACTCCTTTCAGGACATCCATTCCGGCCTGCGGAATATGCGAAACGTCCGTAAGATATGCGAAATCGCCGAAGCGATAGCCGTAGATCGGGAGTCGATAGTGCATCAAAGGTACCGGTATTACGGGAATGTCGCCGATCATTACTTCCACGCAAGGCTCAAGAGGATGGGCCTCGAGCTGCGGTATGCCCTTGGGACATTCAACTCGACGGAACGCATACGGGAACTTCGAGACCACGTCCTCGAGAGTTCCGCTGTTCCCGTACACGGGAAGCACTCTGTCCTTAGTGAAGACCCTCACGTCGTCAAGGCCCATAAGATGGTCGGAATGTGAATGTGTGTAGAGTATCGCATCGAGCTTCGTCGCTCCGGCACGTATCATCGAAAGCCGGAACTCGTATCCCGTGTCGATCGCTATCGACGTGTTTTCGGTCTCGACCAGAAGCGACGAACGATAGCGTCTGTCCCTCGGATCGGAGGATGTGCATACAGGGCACTTGCAGGCTATGACAGGAATCCCATGGCTCGTACCGGTCCCGAGGAAAGTCACCTTCATCTTTCCGTCCATCCCGAGAAGAATTCCTTGATGGAATCGATCGCATCGTCCGTCTTGCCCGTAAGAAGCTTCATGATGCTGGCATTGGAAATCATCTCGTCGAGCGATACGCCGGCTTCGGAAACGTAATCGGAGATCGAATTGATTATACGCCGTCCTTCCTCTGTCGCCGCAGCGGTCTCGAAGTCGAAATCGGCGGGTATGTCTCCCGCTTTCTTCAGATTGTCGATCAGAAGCGATCCTTTTTCGCTTTCAAAGAAAGCCAATACCTCCTCGCCTTTCTCGTGGAGGGCCGGAAGCACCTCCTCGTCGACGATTGCATCCGATTCTTCGGCCGCATCTGCTGCAAATGCGGCACTCTCTTTCGAGGCGTCGGCCGATTTCTGCGGAAGACCCTCCGCAATAGTCTCTGCCGAGTCTGTGACGTTCTGCGTCCGCGCAGAGACGAATTCGGAGACGTATTCCACGCTCTCGGCAAGTTTCTGCTTCTCCTCGTAGGCATCGAGCGAACAGCCGTTCGCGTAAGACATGCCGAAGAACGTGTCGCTCACTTCAGGAAAAAGAAAGTAGATTGCAAAGTATACAAGCGTTGAAATGACGATCACTATCAGGGTCGAAAAGAAGATCTTAAGTGTGTCCATAGAAGAAATGATAGCTCAAAACCATGTTATGTTGAAGGGTCGGAACAAAAAAAAAGACAGGCCGCAAAGCCTGTCCATTGCGATATGCAGATGCTAGAACAGATCGATCAGCAAGCCGAGACTGAACTGTCCGCCGTCCCATCTGGGAGCGAAATCCGGATTCGAGAACGTTCCTTTCGTCGGGACGGAATAGTTCACCATCATGTTGAACTTACCGAAATCCAGGCCAAGACCGGCTCTGTAGGCAAGGTTCGCATTCATGAATGCGGCCCCGGCCTCGTCAAGGGGATGACCGTTCATCGTCCATGTGTCGCCGCTATATAGGAACGGCATGTTGATTCCGACGCCCAGTGCGAGCTTGACTACGGAAAGCTTGAAATAGAGATCCGAGGCAAGCTGGGTATCGATGAGAATGGCGTTGTTCCCGAAATTGAAGTATGCCGAAGCATCGAAGTCTATGAAGAAAAGATTCAGCTTCAACTCCGGAGCGAACGTGAAGTACTCCCACTTGAAATAGTCGTCAAGTTCCCCTCCCTCCATCATCTGGGAAAGCGTAGGCTTGTATCCGACGTTCAAGCCTAGCTGGAGTATATCATTTGCGAATATAGCCGACGGAATGAGGGCTACGACAAGAAGCAGCACGATGATTTTCTTTTTCATGATCATGATCTCCTAATTTTTTTCGTGTCTCCGATTCAAACTATAACAGACTCCTGTAAATAGTCAATTTCAACTTTTCGACGATCGGATCGCCTCGATTTCCTCCAGCCAGGCGGCGGAGGAAGAATCGCTCGGCATGGCGAACGAGCCTCGCGGACTGAAGTTCACGCTTCCCACTGCAGGACCGTCAGGAACGCAGTTGCGTTTGAACTGCTGGGAGAAGAACCTTCTAAGGAAAGTCTCTAGCCAGTGAAGAATCTCGTCATCGCCATACTGACCCTCGAATGCCTCGTGGGCCATGCGGAAAAGCTTCCCGGCCGAGAAGCCGTAGCGGACCAGATGATAGAGGAAGAAGTCGTGCAGCTCGTAAGGACCTACAATGTTCTCCGTCCTCTGACTGATGAGACCGTCCTTGGCGGGAAGAAGCTCCGGAGAGACCGGAGTATCGAGTATGTCGTTGAGGACCTTTGCCTCCGGACCGCCCAGATCGGCGACATACTTCACGATATGTCGTATCAGGGTCTTAGGGATAGAGGCGTTGACCGCATACATGCTCATGTGATCGCCGTTGTATGTAGCCCAGCCGAGGGCAAGCTCGGACAGATCTCCCGTACCGACGACCAGGCCGGAACATTTGTTCGCTTTGTCCATGAGCACCTGCGTCCTTTCCCTGGCCTGTGCGTTTTCGTACGCCACGGAAAGATCGTCCGGACTGTGGCCTATATCCTCGAAATGCTGTAGAACGCTCTTGCGTATGTCTATCTCCTCGAAAGAGGTCCCCAGAGCCTCCGCAAGCAGTTCCGCGTTGCCCTTCGTCCTCTTTGTCGTTCCGAAACAAGGCATCGTGATCGAAAGCACGTCGCGTCGGCTACGTCCGAGCATGTCCATTGTCCTGACGCTGGCAAGGAGGGCAAGAGTCGAGTCCAGACCTCCGGACAGTCCGACCACGAGAGTCTTCGTATGCGTATGTTCAACTCTGCGCTTGAGAGCCTTCGCCTGGAGCTCGAGAATCTTTCCGCAGCGCTGTTCCATCTCTACCCTTTCGGACGGAATGAACGGGAACCTGTCGAAGGTTCTGGTGAGTACTGTATCCGTCTCCTCGAACGATATCTGCACATCCGATGTTCCGTTCTCTCCTGCATATGCGTAGTACGGACTACGGATTCTCTCAGCATTCAGCAGATCGACATCCACCTCGGAAACCAGCAATCTGCCGCAGCTCGTGTCGACCGAAGAAAGGATCCTGCCGCATTCGACAATAGCAAGCTGCCCCGATGCGACACCCTCTCCCGTGCTTTCGTCCTCGCTCGAAAGTGCGAGCATCCCTGCCGAAAGGAGCCGTCCGGACTCGGCTTCGAGTCTTTTCCTGTTCTCCTGGGCACTGGTCACCGTCTCGTTCTCATATCCGGCAAGGGCAAATACGACGGATCCGGCTCCTGCAAGACGGGAAAGCGGGGAAGACATTGCATACAGATCGTTGAGGAATCCTGCCGATATCCTGTATCTTCCATATGAATGTATGATAAAGGATCCGAACGGAATTCCGTCGATGGACATGTTCTCATAAGGAGCAGGAGTGAACCATCTTCTCTGTTCGACGGACAGGTTCGTCTTGACGGTGAACGACAATATCCGGCCGTCCTTCAGTGCCGCCATGGTATCGTACAGCCGCCCCTGGTAGAGGAACGGATAGCCAACGAATACGAGTACATCCTTGCCTCTGGTGGCTTCCGCCAACGATAGAAGAGCATCCCCTGCCCTTCGTTGGAGAGTCCTGGAAAAGAAAAGATCGCCTGCGCTCGCACCTGTGATCGCAAGCTCCGGAAATACAAGAACCTTGACAGAAGCGCGCTCTGCCTCATCGACAAGCCCGACGAGCTTTCCGAGGTTGTCCATGGGATTTGCAAGAACAAGGGACGGACTTGCCGCCGCCACTTTCAGATAGCCGTTTTTCATATCTGCATTATAGTTGAATACTCGATGTTTTTGAATATCCCATAACACAATCGCAAGAGACATAGGAAAAAAAACAAAGCCACCGCAGAGCGGTGGCAAAATCCGATACGGATGCTCGGCTTTCGAGGAACAAGATGCCTGGCATCCGCATCGAAATTCGACATTGCAGGAATACGCCGCGAGGCGTACAAGGCATTCGGGACGTGCCCGTGATCGGCATGGAAACCGGAGAAAGAGGGAAAGAAAGCAATGACCATGCGGGATGAATTCCTAGCACGCCATTGCCATGGGCTTCCGCATCCGATTTCCGCCATCTCCTCACCCGAAGCCATGAATCTTATACATCGAATGAAGCAACATGAGGAACATTCTTGCCCCAAAGTTGGCAAAAGGAGCCGAAAAACCTCGAAAGACGGAAAATGAACGTGAAATTCATATGCCAGAAACAGGGAAAGAGCGCAACTAATGACATAGGCTGATATACATCAAAAAGCCATCAAGAAAGGTCACCGACAGCCTGCCGGATATTGTTTTTCATATTTTTTGCACACGACGGTCCGAATCAGGCCACGAAACGAGTATTTTTCTTTTGACCGAGTAACAAAAAGCGGAAATATGGCTTTAAGATATATGACCACTTCATTCCGAAATACCGAAAAAAGATTTTCTGCAGTCGTACGAAGCGGATTTGCCGCAATCCTGCTTCTGGCAATGCTGACAGGATGCAGCACCGCATCCAGACCGGAAGCCCCGCATGTGGAAACCTCGGTCGCACCTGTTGCGCTCAGCGAGAACGTACTTCTCGGAATACCCGTCGATGAGACAGGCAAAAAAGATGAAAGCATCATCATAGAGCTAGAAGCCTTCACTCTGGAATACAACAACGTTACCCACAATCCCGACTGGGTCTCCTGGCATCTGGAGAAAGCCGACCTCGGAACAGGGCGCGATGCGGATTTCGAAAGCTATACCGAGCTTCCCGACGGCTGGTATTCAGTAAAGCCCGGTGACTACACCAACTCCGGATTCGACCGAGGGCACATGTGCCCCAACGCCGACAGAAATGCCGACGCTGGGAAACAGGCGGAGACATTCTACATGATAAACATGGTGCCGCAGGCCCCGAACAACAACCAGATCGTATGGAAGAGCCTGGAGGACGATCTGAGAAAGATCGTCGAGAACAACGGCTACGAGGCTTACATCATAGCAGGACCATACGGAGAGGGAGGCCGAGGTTCCAAAGGGGAATCCTACAGGATCGAGCTCAAGAACGGTGAAGGCTACATAACAGTTCCCGAATCCACGTGGAAGATAGTCCTTCTGCTCAAGGACGGCACGAACGATCTCTCAAGGATCGACGAAGACACGAGGGTGATAGCCATAAACGTCCCGAACGTACAGGGCGTACAGGGAAGTAGCAAGAACAAGAAGCGCTGGTACGACTACGTGACAACGGTCGACGAGATCGAAAGACTCACAGGCCTCGATTTCTTCACTTCCCTTCCAGACAGCATAGAGGACGAACTGGAAGGAAGAATCGACAGATCGACCAAGACGAAGAGCATTCTCTAGAAGAGCCAAAACAGAGCGACAAACGAAGAACAATGAACGGGTGGGCAAAATCCACCCGTTCTCCACACAACGGACAAAACCCGTGCTATAATTATTGTTAGCAAATGGAGGAATAAAGTGGATAATACGCTCTCCCTATCAGGCCAATGGTCGATGAGGCCACTTGACTACGATAAGGCAAGAAACTATACCGACTATTTCGACAAGCACGACAACCTCACTATAAATACCCAGAACAGCATATACACGGAACTCGTAGGAAGCGGAGTGATAAACGAGAAAATCCGCTTTCTGAGCGACATGGACTGGGTTCTCGAACGAAAGTTCGACTACGAGAAGAAGGACGACAGATGTTGCCTCATCATGCCCGGGGTCAAGGACATCAGCATAAACGGGACAAGGATCGACAGCTTCGACATCACCGACTACATAGTGGACGGCGAGAATACTATACGGGCTACCGCCTCGTCCTCGTTCCGCGGAGATGTAGGAATCTGCAGATCCCATGAGGGGGTCGTCTACTCCGCTCATCTCAAGCCGCACAAGGAAGGGAATGTCTGGAGGATAGGTGTCCACATCGACTACGAATCGTTCAGAAGCCAGACTCTCAGGGCATCTGTCGAACTTCTCGGAAATAGTGTCGAGACACAGTTCTACTTCGACAAGGGACGACAGGCAAAGGTCATGGAACTCGTCATAGACGAGGACAAGGTAGAACTTTGGAACGTCATCGGCGAGGGGCGCCAGATGCTGTACACGGCGATACTCAAACTCGGCGAGGCGGAACTAGAAAGAAAAGTGGCATTCAGGACCATCGAATTCACTCCATCCTGTTCGCTGATCGTGAACGGACGCCAGATTTTCTACCGCGGTGCAGTCTGGCCCGTGAGCCTCTATCCCGACAGGAGAAGATACGAGGAACTGCTCGGAGCTGCGGCAAGAGGCTACATGAATCTTCTCCTAATCGAGAAGGGGCACGAGACCCATACGTTCTACAATATCGCCGACCGCCTGGGCATTCTGGTGTTGCATGAAACCGACAATCCCGGATACAGCTTCCACCCGTCTTACATATCGGGAAGGATCGACGAGGACATCTTCGACGCCGGCCCGGGAAAGTTCAGGGACTACTATGAAGAAATCAGGAGAGCGGCTCTGCTCGAACGTTGGGTCCTCAGGACGAGGACGGACAACAGCCACGACGGAGTCCTATACAACAATCTTCTTTCCACCGTATCGGAAAACGGGGAGTGGAATGCGGGACACTTCGCGGCACGGAGATTCTTCGCGGATCTCGTTCCCGTGATGTACGTCGAGGACGATCGTCTGCTGGTATTCGCCTCGAACGATACAGACAGGGACGAGGAAGTGGACATTTCCGTCAAGTTCAACGAATACGGAGGAAACAAGAAAAAGAGGCGGATGTTCTTCCAGGTAATACCGCATCACACCGCAATGAAGGTTGGCGAAATAGATATAAGCAACGTGGACAGGTCCAAGGAGTTCGTCTACGTGAAACTGCGGACGAAAGACATACACAGGGAATTCACCCTGCTTCTGGAGGACGACTTCAGGAATTGCAGGCTCGAGGATCCGCGTGTGGAGTTCGAGGCCAGAATGATAAATCCGCGATCATTCGAGGTGCATCTCAAATGCTCGAAACCGGCGTTCGGCGTTTCGCTTTTTTCGGACGGAATAGAGGGAACGTTCTCCGACGGATTCTTCGAGATAAGGCCCTCTAGCGAGAAGAGCGTGGTGTTCTCGTCGCACAGGGATCTTACGCTCAGGGAATTCGAGAATTCGCTGAGGCTAGAAAGCCTGTTCACTTCGATCTACTGATCATGCCAAGGGACGGACCAGAGGAAATGTCCGTCCCGTTTTTTTCTTTCTTGGGACCGCAAGATCCATCCTCCAGGACAAATACAGGAATGACTGCAATCCGATCGTCCATCTCTGCGATCCGGACTTCCAGATGCTTCGGCAATGCTTTTCATTCCAGCCGTCGTCGCAGATGCAAATTAAAATGAATCTGTTTTCTAAGCACTTGGCCGGTATTATCGACCAGTATTTGGAAATAACTCTTTTTTTCTTTGTTGTTTTCATTATCTGATTGTATAATATCAACCAGTATAGAAAACATAAGGAAAGTACATGGGAAACAAGGCGGAAATACAGAAGATCATCGAGGCAAGAATCATCACGGGAGAGTACAAGATAGGTCGTCCGATAGACACGGAAAGATCTCTGGCATCGGAATTCGGCGTATCGAAAAGTGTGATACACGAAGTGATGATATCACTCAGGGGAAAAGGACTCGTCGAAAGCCGAGCACGCAGCAAAACAATCGTTGCGGACTGGATATCCAATGCGAACATAGATATATTCGATTCCCTTCTGGAGACGACAAAAAACTATACGACGAACGAACTGGCCAGAAGCTTTGCGGAATTCAGGATATTCAACGAGGGAAAGTGCGCGGCCCTTGCAGCCCAGAAAAGGACCGACAAAGACATGCAACTTCTCAGGGACTGCCTCGAGGCGATCGAGGCAGCAGAAGACATCGAGGTCTTCGCAAAGGAAATCACGAATCTCCATCACTACATATTCAACGCCTCAGGCAACAAGCTTTACGCAGTTGTCTTCGGAGCGTTCAGGCCTGTCATCGAGAACTGGAACCACTACCTCTTTTCGGACTGGAAGAGCTATGACAGTTCGGCGATAAAGGCAATTGTCAATTGCATCGAGAACAGGGATGCGGTAGCAGCCGAATGTGCGATGACCGTGTACACTACCGAAAGTCTGGTGAGGATAAGCCGTCTCAGGCATATGGAAATCGAAAAAAAGAACGAGGACCTGAGGATCCTCGACTAGTCTGCCCGGACTGACAGATCGGAGCTAAGTGACCCCTACGGCAGAAAGGACGAAGCAGCTTTCCTCGTGGCTCGAACCGGGATAGAAGTCGAACACCTTTGCCTTTTCTATCGCATAGCGTTTTTTCAGGACGGCATAGTCCCTGCAGAAAGTCGTGCTGTCGCAGGAAACATATATGATCTTCGGACTGTTCCAGGACATCAGCATCTCGACAACGGAAGGATGGAGCCCTGTACGTGGAGGATCCACGATCACCGTATCCACCCCACCCTTGACACGCCTCGAAAAGAGTGCGACATCGGCCGTGAACGACCTTGCGGAAGGAGCGTTGACCTTCGACAGCGCCAGGCAGCGCTTCTCCTTCTCGACAGCATAGACCGTACGTTCTTCGCCTTCGAATAGCCTGCTGAACGTGCCTACGCCGCTGTAGAGGTCCATTACAACCGATCCGGCTGCATTTTCCTTGACGAACGAAAGGAGGTCGGGAAGAAGAAGCAGGTTCGACTGGAAGAACACTCCGGAATTGACGAGGTAGCCAAGTGCCGTCACGTCGTTCCCGTCGATGCTGACTTCGTCGTCGCCGTCCTGCAGTGCAAGCTCGACGAATCCGGTCCTGCGATTGACCTTGTTCGAGAACATCATCCTGCGAGCATGCTCCAGGATGGTACACCTTTCAGAGAGAAGATCATCGATCCTTTTTGTGAGCAGCGGACAGTGCGTAACCGGAACAAGAGAGCTGCTTTCCCTTCCGAGGAACCCGATGGTCCTGTCGGAAAGCCGGACATGAAGGCGTACACGGGAGCGGTAAGCAAGACTTTCAGTGAAAGCCGGTTCGAGAAATACAGGAAGCTTCTCCAGTCCTGAAATGCGCCGGAGGTTGTCCTTTATCGACTCCTGCTTGAGCAGCGCCGAGTCGCGTCTGGAGACTATCTGGAAGTCGCATCCGCCGCATACCCCGTATAGAGGACAGACCGGAGGTATGCGCATCGGACTGGTCTCGAGGATCGACACGGGTTCGTAAAAGCATGCCCCGCCTTTGGATCCTATCTCGGAGACCTCGACACGCTCTCCGGGAAGAACATCCTTGACCAGGCATGTACGACCGCCATCATGTGCCAGTCCGAAGGCTCCCGTCACAAGTTTCTCGATGGTCAAAGCCAATTTTCAAGCTCCTTCGCATATTCTTCGATGACAGCTATCCCCTCATGCCAGAAATCGGGGTTCTCTATGTCGCAGCCTGCGGCCGCGGCGACGTCCTTGGCACTTTCCATCCCGGTTCTAAGAAGAAGGGACCTGTATGTAGACGGGAAATCCATCATTCCTCCGCTCCTGCGGAAAAGGCCGAGCGCGAAAAGCTGGCCGAATGCATACGGATAGTTGTAGAACGAAAAGTCTTCCGAATAGTAATGGCTCTTGACGGCCCACATGTACCTGTGTTTCTCGGCCACTGCATCGCCATACGTCCTCTCCTGCGCCTCGAGCATCAGAGCGCACATCTCCTCCGCAGTAAGCTCTCCGTCCTTTCTTCGCTTGAAACAGCTGCGCTCGAAGTAGAACCTTGAGAGTATGTCCAAGCAAGTCTGGCATGCCGAGGAGACGAACTGCTCTATCACAGGGAGCTTCTCATCGTCGTCAAGCGTCTTCAAAACCTCAGTGAACACGACGGTCTCGCCGAAGATTGACGCCGTCTCGGCAAGCGTCATCGGATACTCCGAAAGAAGAGGCGGAAGATTCCTGACGACATAGTCGTGATAAGCATGCCCGAGCTCATGGGCAAGCGTCGAGACGCTCTCGTAGGTGTAGTCGAAGTTCGAGAGCACCCTGGAGACTTTGCTCTTCTTGAACGACGTATCATATGCGCCTCCCACCTTGCCTCGACGAGGCTCCGCGTCGATCCAGTTGTGAGAGAAAGCATATTCCGCAAACTCGCCCATCTCCGGAGAGAACGAGGAATAGGACGACACGATTATCCTTCTGGCATCCTCATAGTCATATCTTCTGTGGGTCTTTGCCACGGGAGCGATGATGTCGTACCAGTCGAGTTTTCCGAGTCCTAGCAGTCTTGCCTTGACCGCAAGATAGCGTCTGAACATCGGGATGGCATCCTCGAGCGTAGAGATAAGCGCGTCGAGCGCCTTGTGCGAAATTCTCGAAGAGCAGAGGCTCCTGTCGATCGGGTCCGCCCATCTGCGTTTTCTCTCCAATATCAGAACGGTCCCCTTCACACCGTTGAGAGCATATGAAAGAGCGATTTCGTGCTCCTTGAGGATCTTCAGCTCGCGTTCGTAGGCATCCTTCCGCACTGTCCTGTCCGGATCGGAGGCCAGTCCGCGAAGCTCTATGAGCGTCTTTCCGCCCTCGCCTATCGAGCTTGTCACGGCCTCCTGCAGACGCGACCACTGTCCAGCGCTCACGCGCAGAAGTTCGTTGGCAAGTTCCTCTTCCTTGCCAGACATCAGATGCTCGGCTTCTGCAAGCATCTCCGAAAGGACATAGCCATAGTCCTTCAGCCGCGGATCGGAGAAGCGATCCTTCATCATGGGAAGTGCGGCGACGAATCTGGAATAGGCATTCCGGAAGCGGATCGAAGCGTTCTCCACCTTGTCCAGAGCACCGATGTAGGAAGGATTCGAGGTATCGGTCGAAAGAAGCGCATAGCAGTACGACGAAGTGTTCGATATGAGAGCATCCGTACGGTCCAACAGCATCACGATGTCATAGAGAGCGCCGGAGGAAATCATCCCATCCAAACAGGAGGAAGCCTCTGCGATGCTTGCGAGATCCGAAAGGAACTCTTTCGATTCCACCGACGGATAGATCGGGGTCAGGTCCCAGTGCGGGAGCTTAGCTGTATTTTCTGTCATAGGGAAATGATACACCAAAAGGCGAAGCTTTGCACCCTTCACCCCCGAGAATCAGAGATGGACAATCCGTTCCGTCTTCAGAAGAGCCGCGTCCGCCTCGTCGTGCGTGATGACAAGAAGCGTCTTACCCTCAGTCATTTCGAGCACAAGAGCCGCACATCTGGCCTTCATGGAATCGTCCAGCGCCACAAACGGTTCGTCCAGAAGCAATGTGTCGTATTCGGATAGGAGGGCTCGGACAAGGCTTACGCGGCGCTTCATGCCTCCGGAGAGCGTATCCACTCTGCTTCGGGCCTCGGTCCCGAGATCAACCTTCTCAAGAAGCGCCATGATTCTTTTCCTATCGTCCGTCACGAGCAGAAGATTGTTCATCACAGACATGTTTCCCAGAAGGCGGTCCTCCTGGAAAAGCGCACTGACCCTGCCGGATACCTCGATGCTCCCGCTGTCGGGACTCTCGAGTCCCAGAATCATTCTGAAAAGCGTGGTCTTGCCCCGCCCGGACGGTCCTTGTATGACAGCTGCCGTCCCATCGGGAACGTCCAGTGAAAAATCGGAAAAAAGTCTCTTTTCGCCGAACGACTTGCTTATGCCGCATATTTTCACTTCACACCTCCAGACGGGACCTTGCAAGGCGTATAAGGACCATGAATACACGCTCGAACGCAAATGACAGCAACACTACGACAACAGTCCAGGCAAAGAGATCCGCTGTCGCAAGATATACCTTGGCCTCGAAGAGCTTTTCACCTATGCTTCCCGAAGGGATTGCGATGACCTCGGCGGCAATTCCGCTCTTCCAGGCGAGCGACAGGGCGCTTTTCACCCCGCTTTCGAAATATGGCAGGACTTCGGCAAAATAGACGTACCGGATCTTTCTGAAGAGCGGCACATGATACACATCAACCATTTCAAGGAGTTTTTCATCGGTCTCGGAGATGCCCTTCTCGATCGATGTGTACATTATAGGGAACACCATCAGGAAAGATATGGCTATCGAAAGGTTCCTGGATGATATCCAGATCAAAAGCAGGATGGTTATCGAGGCGACAGGCGTCGCCTTGACTGCTGCCACCAGCGGAGCCAGCAGATTGCGGAAGAAAGGAAACCTGCTCGAAAGAGGGGCAGTCGCAAGGGCACAGACCGTGGCGGCCAGGAACCCGGCCGATATGCGGCCCAGAGAGAACAGGACCGAACGGATGAACTCCGGTGCGGGCAGAAGCTCTAAAAGCCTTTTGACTACATCAAAAGGTCCTACGAGAAGGACAGCCTCCCCCACAGCGAGGGAGACTATCTGCCATAGCGCAATCCAGAAGACTGCGGAGATGATCCTACTTGAAATAGATTGCGTCGTCAGGAATCGTTCCTCCTACGCTCTTTGGGTTCGACGAGTAAAGCACATCGAAATAGTTTCCGAGAGCTTTAGCCATCTCGTCTCCGTCGAGGTATGTTATGTTGCATCCGGGAATTGCAGCTTCCGCTATGGCTGTCTTCGGTACGATACCTGCATCGACTATCAGGACGGCCGCCTCGTCCGGATGTTCGTTCGTAAATTCGATCGACTTCTCGTACTCTGCAAGAAACGATCGTACGGCCGCTTCGTTTTCCTCCACAAAATCCTTTCTGGCCGCAACGACGCCGGTGATCAGCACGCTTCCCATCTTGTCGTACCAGAGTTGGTTGAGATCGAGCGCTACCCTGATGTCATTGTCCGTCATCGTGGCAGTTGTCAGGAATGGCTGCGGAAGCATGGCGACGGCGTCGCTCTTCGCCATTATGGACGCGACACATTCGGCATGCTCGCTCTTCCATTCGACGAACACGTCTTTCCCATCCACGAGACCGTACGCATCGAGGATGTAATCCAGCGCATACTCGGGAGTCGAACCTTTTCCGGAAGCGTATATCGTCTTTCCGCGCAGGTCCTCCACCGAATGCACGCTGTCGCCGTTCTCGGCTATGTAAAGGACTCCAAGAGTGTTGATCGCGAGAATCTCTATGTTCCCATTGGTGTTGTTGTAGAGCACAGCCGCAAGATTGGCCGGCACCGCAGCAATGTCCAGTTCGCCCTTGACCAGTTTCGGTGTAATCGCATCAGGTGCGCCTTCTAGCGTGAATGTGTAGTCGTTTCCGGCCACGGGACCGTCGGATGCATCCTGCATCAGCTTGACCATGCCCATCGCCGTCGGTCCCTTGAGAGCTCCGACATTGACCGCCACAGGCTGCTCGACCTGTGCCAGTACAGTCTCCGGATTCTCCTTAGCTCCCTGCGAGAATATGAGCGCAGGGACCAGAAGAACCAAGGCAAATATCATAAATGTCTTCTTCATGACAGTAATTCCTCCACCATGAAGGATATTACTTATGACGAACTTTTTACATTGCAATTGCAACGGAAATCAGAGATCTATCCCGAATTCGGCAATTTTCGTGATGAGCGTACGCCGCGAGATGCCGAGTTCCTCAGAGGCCTTGGTGCGATTGCCTTCCCACCTGTGCAGAGCTCTGATTATCGCATTCTTCTCTATGTCGCGAAGTGTCATGCCTTCCTCGTCGACAGGCATGGCAGACGTATTTCTCTGACCCATGTTCCTCGATACGCTGCCTTGCAGATCGAGATCGTTTAGATCTATCGTGGAACCGTCCGCGAATATGCAGGCCCTCTCAAGTATGTTCTCAAGCTCTCTGACGTTGCCGTAGAAATGATGGCGCTTCAGCGCTTCTATCGCCTCCGGAGTGAACCCGGTGACATGCGTCGCCATGCTTCTGTTGAGCTTCTTTATGATGAACGCGGCAAGCAGCGGTATGTCCTCCGCTCTCTCCCTGAGAGGCGGGAGCTGGATCCTGACGACGTTCAGTCTGTAGAACAGATCCTCGCGGAACGTCCCTTCACGGACCATGGATTCGAGATCCTTGTTGGTTGCGGCCACAAGCCGGGCATTGATCGGTATGGTCTCGGTACCTCCGAGCCTTGTTATCCTGCGTTCCTGAAGAACCCTGAGTATCTTCACCTGCAGCGAAAGCGGCATGTCGCCGATCTCGTCGAGGAACAAAGTTCCTCCCGATGCGAGTTCGAACATTCCGCTCTTTCTCCCGACAGCTCCCGTAAAAGCGCCTTTCTCATACCCGAAAAGCTCGCTTTCGAGAAGATTCTCCGGTACACCGCCGATGTTTATCGGAATGAAGGGACCATCCTTGACGGCGCTTGTCCTGTGTATCTCCCTGGCAACCACTTCCTTTCCTGTACCGCTCTCCCCCGTGATCAGGACGGTCGCGGCAGATGGAGCTATCTTTGCGATGACATCCTTGATCTGGCGCATGGATGACGAATCCCCGACAAGCTCGCTGGTCCTCTTCTCCCCCTCCACAAGGTTCCTGAGGTTCTGGGCCTCTACGAGAGAGCGGATCCTTATCACGACCTCCTCGGGATCGAACGGCTTCACGATATAGTCCTGGGCCCCTTCCTTCAGGGCGGACACGGCATCAGTGATGTCCCCATGGGCGCTGATCATTATCACCGGCATCCGGAATCCCTCCTGCCTGATCCATCTGAGCAGCGCCATTCCATCCAGTCCGGGCATCCGGAGGTCCACCAGAAGAGCATCGTAGTGGCTCTCTCTGAGATATCTCTGGGCCGAGAGTCCGTTCTCGGCGGTATCGCATTCTATTCCGTCAAGCGCAAGAAAGCGCTTCATGAGCATCCTGATGTTCTCTTCATCGTCAGAGATCAGCACTCTCATATTTTTCTGCCTCCTTTGCCGCCGGGATCACAACCTCCACGACGGTTCCGCCGCCCTCGCGCTTTTTCAGGCGCAGGGTGCCTCCTGCTGCCTCCACGAACTTCATGGAGATAGACAGTCCTATTCCGGATCCGTGTATCTTCGTCGTGAAGAACGGATCGAATATCTTCTTTGCATCCTCGTCCTTTATCCCCACTCCTCTGTCGCGCACGTAGACTGCATAGCAGCCGGCCTTCCTGGCCTTGGTCACTTCGACCTCGACATCGCACTCGCCTCCCTCGGGAGTGGCCTCAATGGCATTCTTGAGTATGTTCTCGAAGATACTTCTGAGTCTGTCGCCATCGAACATGACATACGCGCTCTTCTCGCTACCCTCGACCCACCTGATAGGAGCCGCAAACAGAGGAATCAGGGCTCCTATGGATTCTACTAGATCGATACGTACCGGCTGCCCCTGAGGGTTGCGAAGGAAATCCGATACCTTGTTCGTAAGCTGGATCACGCGCTTTGTCTCGTTTTCTATCACCGCGAGGTCCTCGAGATTCTCCTTCGGGACGCTACGCTTGAGAAGCGCCAGCTGGATTGTGATAGCGGAAAGAGGATTCTTTATCTCATGAGTGAGTGTCCTTGCGGCCTGGCCGAGACTTACGAGGTTCTCCTGGCTACGCAGCATCTCCTTGTATTTACGGTTCTGGTTGTAGATTCTGATGATCGCATAGAACGTGACAAGAACGAAAGCGAATGCGAAGAATGTGATCACCCTCAGCTCGAGTATCTGATTGTCGTACTCAGTCGCATCGTAGGCGATATAGATCATGTTGGAGAAATCTATTATCTCACCTCCGATCGGCAGAAGAAGATTCTGCGTGGTCGGGATCACGGCCTGCTTGGAGAACCTTATGTATTCCATGATCTTCCGGGAACTGTCGTAGTTTATTATGGAATTGTTGCTGTTGCCACGTCCGGCAAAATCGAACTGAGTTATCGGAAGCCGGGAATACACTCTTCCCCTCGAATAGAGCAGGTTGCCGTAGCTGGTGTATACACCGACGCCGATTATGTTGTTCTCCTCCATGGTCCTGTCGATCGAAATCGACTCGTCCTGTATCGCCAGAATGACGTTGTTGAGACCCTTCTCGAGATTGTACTCGAGCTCGAGCCGGGCCAAGGTGAACATGTAGTACGAGATCAGCGTCAGCAGGCACAGGAAGAAGAGAAGACCGACGGAAAGACCGACCAGCGTCAATGTGCGGTCGCGTCTTTCAGATCTGAGAAATCTGTATAGCCTCTTTCTTCCCATGCATAAATGATATCACTCCCGGCTCAAAGCTTCTATAGGGTCGAGCTTGGCCGCTTTCAATGCCGGATACCAGCCGAAGAACACGCCTACGAAGGTGGAGAATCCCAGTGCAAGCGCTATTGCCGAATAGCTCAGATGCATGGACCAGCCTGCCGCCGAGGCGACGAAATACGTAAGGGTCAATCCGATCAATATGCCGATCACGCCTCCGAAGATTGTAAGCGTTATCGACTCCACGAGGAACTGTCCCTGAATCGTCCTGGGCCTTGCGCCGAGAGCCTTGCGGATTCCGATCTCCTTGGTCCTTTCGACTACCGAGACCAGCATGATGTTCATGATTCCTATTCCACCGACTATCAGCGAGATTCCGGCTATCGCCGAAAGGAACAGCGTAAGCGTGTTCATGACTTCCTTGCTCATCTCCACGATCGAAGCGGGAGAGAAGAGGAAGTAGTTGTCGTCGTTGCCGAGCAGACTCATGAGATAGGCATCTATCGCATCTGACACGGTTATTGCATCAGCTCCGTCGGACACCATCACTGTGTAGCTTGAAGGCGTCGTCACCTTCCTGATCCTCTGGTCATATGTGTTGTAAGGAACGAAGGCAGCATTGTTGTAGCTGTTGTTGAGCGTGTCGTCCTTATTCTCAAGCACCCCCACGACGAGATACCTCTTGGCCTGCTGTCTGAATATGGAGATGTACTGTCCGACAGGAGAACCTACAGGGAAAAGCGTCGATGCGAGATCGCTGCCGAGCACCACGACCTGCCGGCGGTTTATGTTGTCTTCCGCAGAGAAGAACTCGCCGTCGAGCAGCGAAAGGGAATTTGCCTCGAAGTAGGATGACTCGACTCCGGTGACGGTGGCACTGGTCGTCTCCTTTTCCGCCCTGAGGTTCATCGGCTGCTGCACGGTGGGAAGTACGTCGTCGATTCCTCCGACGTTCTGCATCAGCTGGACAGGGAAGTTCTCGTTGAAGACATTGACGTTCCTTCCGACGCCGGTGGGCATTATCGTCACCATATCGATTCCGGAAATCTGCATGGATTCGTTGATGCTCTCCGTCGCGCTCTGGCCGAGGTTCATGATCGCGACGACGGACCCTACTCCGATCACTATTCCCAGCAGTGAAAGGAGGGTTCTCATCTTGTTGTGGACCATGCTCTGCAATGCAAGTTTAATATTCTCTAAAAACATCGTGATCTGCTATCTTTCCATCGCGGATGTAGACCTGTCGTCTGCACTTGAGTCCAAGTCCGCGGTCGTGTGTTACGAAGACGATCGTGCGTCCCTCCTCGTTGAGATCCATGAAGAGGCTCATTATCTGGTCGCCGGTACGGGTATCGAGAGCACCTGTAGGCTCGTCCGCAAGAAGTATCGCAGGATCGTTGGCAAGGGCCCTTGCGATGGCAACCCTCTGCTTCTGACCGCCGGAAAGCTCCGTCGGCAGATGTTTCATCCTGTCCTTGAGGCCGACCTTCTCGAGCAGATACTCGGCCTTCTCCTTCCTTTCCTTGCCTCCTACCCCGGCATAGAGCAGCGGAGTCGCGACATTGTCGAGCGCATTGAGCTTCGAAAGGAGATTGAACTGCTGGAACACGAAGCCGACCTTCCTGTTCCTGACGTCCGCAAGCTCCGCCTCGTTCATTGCGTTGGTGAACTCGCCGTCGATGCTTATTATACCGCTTGTCGGGCTGTCCAGGCATCCTATGAGGTTCATCAGCGTGCTCTTTCCGCTCCCGGAAGGACCCATTATCGCAGTGAACGAACCTCGTGAAATGCTAAGGGATACCCCGTCCAGCGCCCTGACGACGTAATCGCCGACAAGGTAGAAGCGTCTCACGTCGTCAAGTTCGATTACGTAATCCTCAGCCATCGCCTATCTTCCTCCGGGCCCCATCATCATAGCCATAGGGTTGTTCGTGCTCTTGGTGTTGTATACGAGTATGTCTCCGACCTGGATGTTCTCGCTTATCAGCTGGCACAGGCCTTCGCCAAGGTATTTGACGTTGACCACTATATCCTTGGTGCTTCCGTCGGCCTGCTTCTTCTTGACGGTGGTGACGCCGCCACGTCCGGTCGTTACCGCTGCCTGCGGTATGATCTTCATCGATACCTCTCCGTCGGCATAGATATTTCCCTCGAAGCTGAATCCGGAAATCAGCGTCTTGGGAGGATCGTCTATGGTGATCTCCACATCGACGACTCCGATTCCGGAACTGGTATAGCGTCCGAGCATCGGAATGTAGGACACGCGTCCCACGATCGTCTGGCCGGGAAGACTATCGAAGGTAAGATACGCCTCCATGCCTTCATAAACGTACTGCATGTCGATCTCATCGACTTCGACCGTCGCTTTCAGCTTCGATATGTCCACAAGAGTGAGGACCTGGCTTCCCGCCTCGAAGTAGTCGCCCTCGCTCACATCCACGCTCGTCACGACGCCGTCGAAATTGGCATAGATGTTCGTATAGTCGAGGTTGTTGACCGCCGTAGTCTCCTGCAGACGGAGGAGTTCAAGTTGCCTGGCATTGCCTGTGAGTTCAGCCTCCTCGATCTGGTTGCGTATGCTCTGCAGCTGGCTGGTCTGGCTCGTGTTGTCTATGGATGCAAGCAGCTGGCCTTTGGTAACATAGTCGCCTTCGCTGACATAGATTCCTGTAACGGAACCTGTGGAGCGGAATTTGGCATTCTGCGTGTCATACGGCTCGACATAGCCCGAGATGTCGATCGAGACACTGTAGTTCTGCTCTTCGACTGCCTTTTCCACCGTCACTGTCTGGTTCATGCTGTCAAGCATGGCCTGGCTCTTCGCCTTTATGGACTGATAGTACGTATACAAAACGAACAGGATCGCGATAACGATCACCCATGCGACTATCGTCTTGATTCGCTTGCGCCTTTTTCTCTGCGCCATGGCAGCTCGGAGCTTCTCCTCCTGAACCTCGGAAAGAGTCTTAGTCTTTTCTTCCTTGTTTTGCTTGTTGTCTTCCATCGTCAAAATCCATCCTCAAAAAAAAATCAAATGGCGAAGGTCTTGATTCTGTTCTCCAGGTCAAGTCCGTCGAGCTTGGTCGTCGCCTCGTCGTATTTCAAAAGATCGTAGTTGTACTGCGCGTTGTCCAGATCGCTCTGGCTGGAAAGTCCCTTGTCGAAGGATTCCTTCTCGAACTCGAGCAGTTTCGCATAATAGTCCATGTTGCTCTTCAGCTGTTCGACCTGGAACATGTACGAAGATATCTCCGTAGAATATTGCAGAGCCTCGTTGTTGTAGGCAAGCAGATCGTTGCTGTATGTGTTTCGGCTGATGAGAGCGTTGTTGCGCAGCGTCTGGAGCTTGTCGTTGTCTTCGTCGCTGTTGCTGTCGCTTGTCCAGCTTCCGGCTATCGTAAGCTTCGGCTTGATGTCGAAAGACCCGTTGGTAGATGCGCCGAAGGTACCGCCGATCGACCAATTCGAACCGACGTATGTCAACCCTACTGTACCTGTCGCCATATTCTCAGTGTAGCTGACTGTTCCGTTGACAGGATTTCTCGTTCCTCTGAGCTTGTTGTTGACGTCGACTCCGAGAGTGCCGGTAAGACGAAGGCTCTGCGGATTGAGAGCGCTCTCTTCCTTCTTCACCGTCTCGTCGGCTATCTGTGCCGAAAGGGACGAGACGAGGACCGACGTGTTGCCTTCAGCAAGGGGGACGAGGTCGAGAACGGGGTCTGGAATGTCGGTCAGGCCATCCCAATCGAGACCAGTCACAGTCTTGTACTGTGTCTTGAGAAGACTCTTCTGCTGGTTGAGACTGTCAAGGTCCATCCGTGCCTTCTGGACGTCCAGGACCGCCTTCTGGTACGTGAGGCTATCCTCGGTTGCCGTTCTGAGCTTGAGGTAGTTGTCCATGACAGTGGTCTTGTCATCGAGATTCTTCTCTGCAATGAATATCTGCTTTTCGATGGCGATGAACTGCTTCATGTACGATATGACAAGACTCTCGAACGAGAGCACAGCCTTGGCGTAGGTGCTTTCGGTGACCAGATGGTTCTTCGCATCGTTGAGATCGTCGAGGATGTCCTGATCGTATGCGTTGAAGTTGAACGAATGGCTTGCGGACAGGGACGGAGAGGCCGTCACATACCCGTCGCTGTATCCTATGGTAAGGGGAGACGAGAGCGTTATTGTGGTATCGCCATCGTTCGGAAGCACCACGGAAGTCTTGAGGCTGGAGACGATGAAATCCTTGTCGTCCCCGCTTTCGCTGTAAGGTGAGACAGAACTTTCGACGTTCCAGACGGGCTTGTCCTCGCGTTCGCTCGCGTTTATTGCGATCATCTCGTTCCTATACTGAAGCTCGCTGTTCTTGAGAGTCAGACTGCGCTCCTTGGCACTTGCCATGATCTCGTCATAGGTAGTGGCAAAACTCATGGACAGCGGCAGACAGAGGATGAGAGCCGTGATTATGTACTTTCTGTTCATTTTTTGATTCCTAATGAAAATATAAGCACGAAACGGAAGTGTATCAAGAACGGACAATGGAGTTTGGATGAAGAAAGTAAACGTATGATGGATTTTTTCACGATATCGACATATGCGATCGATGGCAGGTCGAACACGACAAAAATGAGACCGGATCGACGATGCAATAGACGAACGAACAACAATCCGTTTTCTCCAAAGGAATAAACCCTTGAATAATAAAGACAAAACCCATACACTTCTCACCATGACAAAAACCAAGATTACCGACGATGTGCTTCTTGCGCACATCGCCTCCCTCAAAGAGGACGAAAGGGAGATTTTCCTAATTGCGGACGGAAAGGTGCGGCTCTATGCAGTATCCTGTACAGAGATGGTAAACCAGATGAGAGCAAACCACAGGCTCGGTTTGCTTGAATCCTACGTACTGGGCCAGGGCTACATCGCGGGAGCCCTTCTCAGCTCCAGCGTTAAAGGCAACGACAGGATACGGCTGTCGATAGAATGCGGCGGCCCGATAAAGGGCATGCAGATAGAGGCATGGGCATGCGGAGCTGTCAGAGGCTACCTGCTTGCAAACCCGATAAAGCTGGAAAAGGAACTTACGACGCTCGACACATCGCTTCTATATGGTCCGGGATTTCTGTCGGTCACGAAACTGCTCGAGGGATCCAAGGCACCGTTCACGGGCCAGATAATGATGGAGTACGGCAATCTTGCCAGCGATCTGGCACTCTACTACAAAGAAAGCGAACAGACCCCGACCATGTTCTACATCTCTCTCGACTACGACAGCAAGGGAAGGATATGGGGAGCTGGAGGACTTTTTCTCCAGGCTCTTCCCGGATGCGACGACGAAACGCTAGGACAGCTCCAGGAGGAAAGCGGAAAACTTCCGAACCTATCGAAGTATCTTGCATCCGGCGGAGACATCAGGACATACGTCGAGGACAACTACTCCCCATACGGTGTAGAATACCTCGAACACGGAAAGCTCGGCTTCTCCTGCCCGTGCCGACGGGAAACATTCGAGAAATACCTGCAGAACCTTCCCAAAAGCGAAAAGGAAGGAATTCTCGGAGGGAACTTTCCTCTCGAACTTGAATGTTTCAACTGCGGAACAGTCTATCAATTCACAAAAGAAGAGACAGAGGAGCTCTTCAAGGGGGAGACCTTATGATATTTTTTGCATCCAGTCAGCTCAACCAGGCGGATCTGGTCGCTCAGGAGGCGGAGAAGGCGGGAGCCGTGGAAATCAGGCAGACCAAGGCCGGAGTCGAATTCAAGGGAGACCTGGAAACGGGATACCGCTTCTGCATGTACTCGCGCGTTTCTACAAGACTTCTCCAGGCAATTTTCTACGATGACGATGTAAGAGATGCCGACGAGCTCTACGAGAGCACGAAAGAGATTCCCTGGGAGGAGTTCATCACTCCCGAAAAGACGCTCAAGGTCACAAAGACGGTACAGGCCTGCTCCTATCTCAACAGTACGCATTTTGCGGCTCTTAGAGTGAAGGATGGAATCATCGATCGCATCAAGGAAAAGTTCGATGACCGCAGACCGGACATAGACACCGAAAATCCCGACGTAACGGTCCATATACACATCCACCAGACCAAGGCTATCTGGTACCTCGACTTCTCCGGCGAAGGTCTTCACATGAGAGGATACAGAGGCCTTCAGACAGATGCGCTTCTCAAGGAGAATCTCGCATCCGCGCTTCTGATGAGAAGCGAATGGAGCAGAAGCATAACGGACGATTCCACAGGCGTCCTCCTCGATCCGTACACCGGAAGCGGCACCATCGCCATCGAGGCAGCCCTGATGGCCAGCGACACTGCACCGGGACTGATAAGGAAAAACGGATATGCGTTCATGCGCCTTCCCTCGTTCGACGAGGACCTCTGGGAAAAAGTAAAGGCCGAGGCGGAACAGAAGCGCAGGACGGCAATAGACAACCGCGACATCAGCATATATGCCTGGGACATCTCCCCTCTTGCGATCAAGATATCGCAGGAGGCGGCCAAGAACGCAGGCGTCGACGGACTGATCTCGTTCGCCGTCAAGGACTTCTCGAAGGTCGCAAAGGAAGACGTGCCTTCGGCAAGGGGGTACATAGTCACGGATCCGCCCTATGGCGTAAGGATGAAGGGCGACAACCTCGACAAGCTCTACAAGGGTCTCGGAGACAGCCTCTCGGAGAACTTCAAGGGCTGGAAGGCCGTGATTCTTTCCGCGGAGAGCGAACTGCTCTCGAACATTCCCATGAAGCCGGAAAGAGTAAATACGCTGTACAACGGCGAACTCGAATGCCAGGCGGCCCATTACACAGTGTTCACAGACGAGGAAAAAGAGGAGCTCAGGCAGAAGAACCTCAGAAAGAAGGAGGAACGTCTGGCAAGACCTCTGAGCGATGGAGCCACTATGGCTTACAACCGACTGAAGAAAAACCTCGACGAGATCAAACCAAAGATGGAAGCCGAAGGCGTGACCAGCTACAGGATCTACGATGCGGACATGAAGGAATATGCTGCGGCCATCGACTTCTACGAGGGCAGGTGGATCGTGCTGTCCGAATATGCGCCTCCTGCGACCATACCTGCGGAAGATGCGGCAAGAAGACTTGACGAACTAGTGCTGGCTACAGAACGGGCAACGGGGATAGACGTCGAGAACATATTCATTAAGCAGAGAAAAGAACAGAAAGGAAAGAACCAGTACACAAGGCTCGCATCGTCAAATCACTTCAACATAATGCACGAGAACGGACTCAAGATCCTCGTGAACTTCCAGGACTACCTCGACACGGGAATATTCCTTGACCATCGCCCCATCAGGAAGTACATCCAGGAGAACAGCGAGAACAAGAGATTCCTGAATCTTTTCTGCTATACGGCCACGGCGACCTTGAACGCGATCAAGGGTGGAGCTCTCAGCACGGTGAGCGTCGATGCATCTTCGACATATCTCGACTGGGCAATGGAGAACCTGAAGATAAACGGCTATCCGACTAACATCATGAACTACTTCTACAAGAGCGACGTCATGGACTACCTCTACGGGACCTACGACAAGTTCGACCTGATCTTCTGCGATCCGCCGACGTTCTCGAACAGCAAGATGAGAGCGATGTTCGACGTGCAGAAAGACCACAGGAAACTGATCAAGGCATGCATGATGCACCTCAATCCCAACGGAACGCTAATCTTCAGCAACAACTTCCGCAGATTCAGGATGTCCGAAGAAATCATGGACGAATTCTTCGTCAAGGATATCACAGAAGAGACGATCGGGGATGATTTTTCGGATGCAAGGATTCACCACTGCTTCATAATAAAACGGAAGGTCAAGGTCAATCTGAGACCGAAGGTAAGGATCAGGAAGGACGATTCAGAAGCAGAAAACGGACAAAGATAACCTTCCGAAAGCTGATTTTCTCCCTGCAGTTGCAATGCGGAGGAAAGTACCGTCAAATCTGTGAAAAATGCACAATTCAGGGGCCCGAATCGAGGGTCCCTGTATTTTTTTGTTGCATTATGTTTACAAATCTGGGAGAATATGTTGTACTTGCAACATGGTACTATCTAACAGAACAACGTTGTTTTGCGGGATAGACGATCCGGCGAAGATGATCGAAAAGCTCGGCTGCAGGGAGGAGAGCTTCCAGAAGGACTCGATCATTGTCCACAAGGGTGACATAATACGATCTTTCGCCATGGTCCTCGACGGATCGGCCTCCGTCCTGCGCTACGACATAGAAGGCAACGGCAACCTTGTGTCGGTCATAGACGAGGGTGAGATATTCGCCGAGGCATTCGGAGTGGAGGGTTCTCCCTCCCCCGTCACAATAGTCGCCAGGGAGAATGCGACTGTGCTCTGGTTCCCTCTCGACAAGGTCCTGGAGGAGCGCACGCTGGTGTGCAACCTCCTCATCGTATCGGCCGAGAGAAATCTTTTCCTGACAAAAAGGCTCGAACATCTTTCCAAGCGAAGCCTGAGAGATAAGGTTCTTTCATTTCTGGAAGAGATGAGGGAGAAGAACGGAAGCGACGAATTCGACATCGAGCTGGATCGACAGGAGATGGCGGACTACCTTGCATCGGACAGAAGCGCGCTGTCCCTGGTGCTATCCAAGCTCCGGAAGGAAGGAATGCTGGACTTCCGGAAGAATCATTTCGTACTCAAATTCACGCCAAAGGCATAGGAGGATAAACGGACAAATGGCATATTATCTATTCCAATTCAGTCCCACGGGGGGAACTGAGAAGATCGCAGGTTTCCTTTCACGCAGAATCTTCCCTGAAGGCTTCGAGACGATCGACCTCACTAAGGAGATAAAACCGATACAGCTGAAGAAGGACGACATCGCTCTGGTGGCTCTCCCTTCATACGGAGGCCGATGCCCATCCCTTGCGATCGAAAGACTGAGGAAGGTCTCGGGAAAGAACACAAAGGCCGTCGCTGTGATATCGTTCGGCAACAGGGCTTTCGAGGATACCCTGCTCGAACTGAAGGACACTCTGACGAAGCTAGGCTTTCTTGTGGTAGCCGGCCTTGCAGCCATAGCAGAACACTCCATTCTGAGGCAGTATGCAGCTGGAAGGCCGGACGAAGAGGACTACGCGATTCTCGCAGACTATGCTGCCCAGATTACGAAGGAGCTGGAGATTTCGGCACCCAGCGTAGCAGTCATTCCGGGCAATAGGCCCTACAAGCCTCTCGGAGGCCACATGACCCCGATGACCGACGACAAATGCGTCTCATGCGGTACATGCGCCCTCAAATGCCCTGCAGGAGCCATCGACGTCATGAATCCGCGTGAAACTAATGCAGAGATATGCATCGGATGCATGAGATGCATACAGGTCTGTCCGCACCATGCGAGAAGCATCTCTCCCGAGGCGCTCGCGAGACTTGACGGCAGAATCGGGAAACTAATGACGGAAAGGAAGAATCCGAGACTCTATCTCTGACGGGGCAAGGATGGTGAATATGTATCTCACGATCATAAGAAACGCGGATATCTATACGCCGGAACACTTCGGCATCGGCGATGTTCTTCTAGGAGGCGGCAGCATTCTTGCCGTGGACAGAAAGCTTCCGGAAATCCCGGGAGCCCGTACGATAGATGCGGAAGGCGAGATCCTCGAGCCTGGACTAGTGGATGCCCATGTGCACATTCTAGGAGGCGGAGGAGAGGACGGAATGCTTTCGCGCGTACCTCCGCTAAGGGAGGAGAAAATTGCGATGGCCGGCGTCACGAGCGTAGTCGGCCTTCTAGGAACGGACGGATATACCAGGACGATACGGGATCTCGTCGCCAAATGCAAGGCAATCGAGGAATACGGAATCACCTGCCGATGTCTCACGGGCAGCTATCAGGTCCCCTCTCCCACAGTCACAGGCGACGTAGGCGACGACATCGTGTTCATAGACGAGATTATCGGCGTCAAGGTGGCCATATCCGACCATCGATGCAGTCTTCCGACTACGGAGGAACTCATCAGACTAGCCACGACTGCAAGAATGGCCTCCCTCATGAGCAGGAAAGCAGGACTTGTGCACATCCACGTCGGTGCCGATTCCCGCGGCATAGAGCAGCTTTTCGAGATACGCGACAGTACACCGCTTCCGATAAAGCACTTCTATCCGACGCACATGGGCGGCCATCCCGAACAGGCGAAGGAATGGATGAAGTCCGGAGGCCACATAGATCTCACGTGCAAGGCGGAACCGATAGAAGACGAGATAGCGCGTCTGCTTCCGTTCTCGAAAAACGGAGAGCTGAGCATCTCCACCGACAGCAACGGCTCATTCCCCATATGGAACGAAAAAAAGGAGATAATCGGGATGAAGGCCGGCGACATAATGAACCTGAGGACTACAGTGGACGCAATGATCTACGACAAGGGATACGATAGGACCGAAATCCTCCGGCTTGTCACAACCAATCCGGCGAGAGCCAACCGTCTGGAAAAAAAGGGCGAGATAAAGGAAGGATTCGACGGCGACCTTGTCCTGCGCGACGGCAGGAGCCTCAGATTCGTATTCGCCAAGTCGAAGGCGATCATGGACGAGAAGAAAGTCCGGAAAGGCATGTACGAGCTGGACTGACACAGAATCAGAGATAGGCAAGACAGAACGGTATCAGGAACGGGACGACTGCCGAGCAGACGATTCCGTTGAATACCGCGACCATGACTGTCTCCTCATCGGTGTACTTTATCAGCATCGAAAGCGTCGTGTCCTCGCTCGTGGCACCGGCAGGAGCGATGGCAGTCACATGGTTCAACCTATGGCTGATCAACGGAATGGAAAAGAAGCTGAACATCTCCCGGAAAAGGTTCGAAAGAAAGGTTATGGAACCTATCTCGTTTCCGACTAGAGCTGTCATAGTGACGCCAGAAAGGCTGTACCACCCGAGGCCGGAGGCCATTGCGGCACCTACATTGGAAGGAATGTCTGTGAAAAGAGAACAGAAGAGGCCTCCGAGCACACTGGCGACCACGGTCCCAAGTGGAACGATCACCAGATTCACCCTGCCCGCCTTCAGACGACCGAGAAGACCTCTGCGGAAGCCCAGCGAAGCACCGACAAGAAAAAGAAGCGCATAGAGCCAGAGGTCGACACTGTCTGTGAGAGCGACCAGCCATGACGGCGAGAATCCGGCAAGCGCCAACGCGGTTCCTGAAAAAAGTGCCACTACTGCATAGACGACCATGTGTCACCTGCCCTTCTTTCCCGAAGGGAAGATTCTGGATAGCAGATAGACCGCAGCTATCGAGAAAATCGACGGAACGAGACAGTAGACCAAGCTGAGAAGTCCTATGTTGCCGATCTGGGAAAGAAGATCGTCTCTGCTGCCCAGGCCATAGCCCATGGAGAATATCAGAATGAGTGTGACGACGGTCTGCAATGCGTCGACGATTCTCTTCGCCCTCTCCTTGAAAAGAAGGCGGGAAACGGTCAGTCCGACCGCCATGGCAATCAAAAGTCCCATAGGAAAGCTCCCCGAAGCCGAATATCGCAACAAGGATAGAGGAAAAGACTCGTTTTTTCAATATGGCACATCCCGGACATACATGAATACCGACAGCAGGTGGTATGTGACAATGTGACAGACTAAACGGATCGATTGTGATACCATCAAAATATGAAAAATCTGACAAAAATAGTCATCGTACTTCTGGTCATACTCATGGTAGCCGGAGTATACCTTCTGAAGAACAGAGGAGCCGACATTTCAATGTCACCTGCCGGCTCAAGTGCCCAGAGCGTATCGCAACAGGATGTCGCAATGGTGACAGCAAACCAGAATTTCGACGAGACGATGGCCGTGACAGAACCGGACATAGCTGTTTTTGAATCGGAATCCGAGCAACAAGATATCGCAGATGACAGAATACCACTGGAATTCACAGTGTTCGACTACGACTTCATATTCTCGCAGGGACTTCCTGTACTTCTCGATTTCGGCTCTGCCTCCTGCGGTCCATGCCAGATGATGAAACCCGACCTCACTGCGTTCTACGAAGAAACGTACGGCAAGGTCCTGGTGCAGTATGCCGATGTGTGGAAGGACGCAAGTCTGACTGGAGGACTTCCGGTCTCGGCAGTGCCGACGCAGTACTTCTTCAACGCAGACGGGACACCATATAACCCCAGCGACGAAATCAGGGAGAAGATATTCTTCACGCAGTACGCCTACAGGGACACGGGCGAACTGGCACTCACCTGCCACATCGGCATCATAGGAAAGGAAGATCTTTATGCAATCTTCCGCGACATGGGGGCTGAAATATGATCGACGGAGCACTGGCAGGACTTTCAGAGCTCGTAAGGAACCAGCCGCTACTGGCTCCGCTGTTCGCATTCGTCGGAGGGGCTCTAACATCGATAACGCCCTGTTCCCTCTCCACTATTCCTCTCGTGATCGGCTATGTCGGCAACACTACCGAGGACGGTAAAAAGGCTTTCAGATACTCTCTGGTCTTCGCTCTCGGCATGGCCGTCACTTTCACGGCGATCGGAGTCGCCGCAAGCCTTGCCGGACGAATGATAAGCCAGGCGGGTACATGGTGGTACATCGTGCTCGGTATCCTGATGGTCCTTATGGCGCTGCAGACATGGGATGTGATAAACCTGATCCCATCAACATACCTCGTAAGCAGAAACAGGAAACGAGGATACATAGGAGCACTGCTGTCAGGCATCCTGGGAGGTCTGTTCTCCTCACCGTGCGCAACGCCGATGCTGGTGGCGCTCATAACCGTCGTCGCCCTCGGCAACAACCTGGTGTACGGAATCCTGCTTTTCTTCCTCTACTCCATCGGAAACGGCATTCTGACAGTAGCTGCCGGAACGTCCGTAGGATTTGTGAACAAAATCAGGAAAAGCAGGACGGGACAGGTTGCGAAAGCAATCCTCGGAGTCCTTATCCTGGCTCTCGGACTCTATATGTTCTATCTAGGCTTTTAGGACGAGAATCCCGGAAAGAATCAGAAAGTTGGCAGCGATGTACGTGATCATTATCATGCGGTCCTCATCCTGGCCCCATCGCATGCCGACCATTATCAGCGAATCGGAATAGGCAAACGCGACCGTGCCGAAGAAGACCAGGGTCTGAGCAATCCAATGTCCCTGGAAATCCGCACCACCTGCGGCGATTCCCATCGCAGCTATCATCAGGGCATACGCCATGTATGCAGGCCATGCGCAGTCCTTGAAGTCTATTATCCTTGAAAGAGCATAGCCGAATCCGACCACCCATACCACCCCGAAAAGGGCAACCTCGAGCCAGTCGAGCCCGAACGAACAGAAATATGCAGTGTAGCATATGTGGCCCGAAAAGAAGGACAGCATTCCGAGATAGAATGCGATCTTCCTGTGGAATTCCAGCAACACATCCCCCATGGTATAGAGAACTGCTGCGGCAACGACGAGCCGGAAGCTGCCGGCATCGATTCCCATATGGCCGGCAAACGACAGGAATGTAAGAAGCAGGAGAGGTACAAGAAACGGCTTTGTCGCCGTGGCCGTCCGCTGTCTCTTGGAAGCGCCACGCCCAAGGGCGAGGCAATGTACGACAGATACGATCGCCGATAGCGTCAGAAGGACATACTGCATTGCTTCATGATAGCATAAAAACGATAAAGGATGAAAAAAAAACGCTTTCCCGGAGGAAAGCGGAAAAAGCATCAGTCGTCGGACCCTATGGGAATCACTATCTCCTCCAGGACATCGACAAGCGGCTGGCAATCACCGTCGATCGCTGCGATGCTCGCTTCAAGGAACCTGTCCGGATCCACCGCATGGAAGATTATGTCATAGCCTGCGTTCCATGCCAGCGTATTGAAGAAGAACCTGGCCGTACGGCCGTTCCCGTCGTTGAAAGGATGTAGAGCCTCCATCTCGCCCATGAAGTAGGCAAGTTCGTTTATGAAGTCGTCCGTATCCTCCGTCTCCTTCAGATACTTCACGTTTCTGAGCTTCTCGAATATTTCGTCGGCCTGTTTTTCTATGTACTCCGGTCGGCAGAACTCAGTACGCCTGCTTGCGGAAGTGCATCTGATCATCCCGGCGGAAGGATAGATGTCGGAAAAGAGCTTATGGTGTATCGCCTGGAGATAGGAAAACGTCAGTCCCATGTCGAGCGGAGACATGAGCAGGTCGCAGGTCCTGACGGAAGATATGAACATGTCGATCTTCTTCAGGTCCTTCCTGTCACGTATGTTGAAATAGTTTACGAAGCAGCGGGAATCCGGATATCTGCCAAGCTCGTCGTAGGAGGCATCGTACCTGTCGGTAAGTCCGTTGTCGGAGATGAACCGTTCGACGGCATCGTTCGGATCGAGATCTCCGGATAGGATCTCCTCGAAGACAGACTCGGCCATCTCCGGGAACTCGATGCCTTCGAATTCATAGCAGAACTTAAGATAATCGACTACGGCCTCTCTCTGGGCGTTTTTCATATACCTCCCTTTGAACGAGCATCCTTCTTCAGCTCGTCATATTTCTTCCTGCTGCCCCGGGCGAGCGCAACAGGATATCTCTCTCCGTTCTTCCTCAGCTTGTCCTCGATGATGTCATCCAGGTCGAAGCCATATATATCGGCCATCTCGAGAGCATATATGAGAACATCGGCAAGTTCCTCGGCGACACGCTCCCTCGATGCCTCGTACACCTCATCTCCGTTGCGCCACTGGTAAAGCTCCAGCAACTCGGATGCCTCGAGCGAAATGGAGAGTGCAAGATCCTTCGGATTATGATACTGTTTCCAGTCCCTTTCGTCCCTGAATGCAAGGATATGGTCGAGAGTCTCTTTCCTCATATGAAGAAAAATAACACATTTTGCGCAACAAGTCATCCTTCAAGCTGCGGCGTTTCCTTCATCCCGTCCTGGTCCATTCCCAGAATGGTCCTTCCTGCAACCCTTGCGAAATTCCTTGCGATCTTGCGAAGCAGGGCACGTTCGTTCGAGGAAAGACTCCTGTAGGCTTTTATGATGTCGCCCTGCCGTTGCAGCAACTGCTTCGAATAGCTCCGGAAGTCGGAAACTCCGCCAGCCCCGAGCACCATGAACACGACATCCACGAAATGTTCCCGTTCCTCGCGGCTCATCGTTTTGAGCCAGCTCGTGGAAATTCTGTCCATCAGAAGACTCTCCTTGCTCCGTTCGTCCGCATACTTGAAATGAGGACCATCGAATACCCACGAATAAGGGTCATGCTGGAAGATGGAAAACGACGATGATTCCACTACCAGATATTCGAGAGTATGCTCCATCAGCATGCCTATTATGGAACTGGACGGGACGATGGTGACGACCTTGTCCCTGATGGATGGGAGCTTGTTCTTCGTGGGAGAATCCTCGTTGAACCCGGGGCCGTCGTTGTTGTATACGGCCGTTATCCTGGATTTCACGTATTCAGGAGCGTTTGCTGCCGCAAATACGGCAAGATTTCCTCCCTTGCTGTGTCCCGTCAGGATCAAGGAATCCTTTTTGTACTTTCCAGCAACGCAGGTAAGATATTCGAGCGCATCGGCCTGGCTGGGAACGACGTTTTCGAAAGCCATGTCGAAGTCCTCCTTCCAGCCTGCGAGCGTAAGGTCCGTACCGCGATAGCAGATCGCTATTCGATCGCCGGGAAGATGGACCGTGAACGCATAGAACTGACAGGATATCTTCTCGTCGAAGTGTTCGACGGAATCGGATACGACCAGATCGGCAAAGCGAGGGGAATGGTCTATCATCTCAAGAAGACGGTGATCGTTCTGTACTCTGTAATTCTTCTCGTCATAGCCATGCTCAAGAATGCGGGCTACAGCTTTTCCTATCGTCGACGAATCGTCGTCTATGTATGGATGGAAATTGACGTATACCAACGTGGAAAGAATCAGCTGGTCCTCGACAGAAAAAGGGAGCCTGGACATGTCCAGGTCTCCCCTCCATTTCAGGTAATCGAACAGATTGTCGGACATCAGAACGTGAAGCCCATGACCACGCCGGCAGATACGTCATGATGCAACCAGTCGTTGACAGTTGCCGAATATGTCGCCTCTACGCCAAGAGAGAACACGTCTCCCATGTAGAACCTGACGCCGAGCAGTGCGCTTGGAGCCAGTCTGTAGTCGAACGACGTATCGAACAAGGTGAAGCTGTCGTTGTATCCGAAGCTCTCCGCCCTTGACGCGCCATCATAGAGGAAGCTACCGGTGAAACCGAGACCGAAGTTGAAGTTAGCGATTCCGGCTCTTGCATCGAGCGTGAAATATGCTGCAGGCGAATATGCGTAGGCATAGTTCGAAAGCCTGAAGAACTCATCCTTGTCGAGGACGCTTCCCCATCCGGATTTCGGCAATACCGTTCCACTGAGAAGGTCGAGCCTGAGGCCGAGACCTACGTTGTCGTTGAACGATACGATGTTCGAGAAGTCGAATGCGATGTCGGCGATCGCAATAGGACTGAAACTGATATTGTCGATTGCATCGAAATCAAGCGCATTGACAAAACCACCCTTGAAAAGAAGAGAGAACGCAAACCTGCTCTCCTTGCTCTCTTCCACCGGTGCGACAGGAGCGACTACCACTGCCTCGAGAGCTGCAGGTTCCTCGACCTCGACGACCTCTTCCTCGACTACGGCAGGCTCCTCTACAGCAAGAACCTCGATCTCCTCCTCGACGACTGCCGGTTCCTCGACTCCGAGAACTTCGACATCTTCGACGACTGCGGGCTCCTCGGCTCCGAGGACTTCTACATCCTCGATGACTGCCGGCTCTTCTACAGCGGGAGTCTCATCTACGACCGGCTCCGCCGCTACAGGCGTGATGTCCATATCAGGTGTCTCTTCCACGAGGAGTGCCTCCGCTGTCGATTCGGCAGTTGCAGACCAGTTTACACCGTCATAGGACCTCTGCAGATAAAGGGTATAATCGGAATATGGATCGAGTCCATCGGCTGTATAGCTTGATACGTCACCGGCAACCACGGTCCATCCGTTCTCTTCTGTGGAACCAAGCTGGTAACGATAGAAATTGACATCGGGATCGTCAAGAAGCCATTCCCAGGTGACACTCATCTCCTGAGCCGCAAAGACCGGAGCGAGAACCATCATCACTACTGCTAGAAACAACATCACTTTCTTCATAAAGGACAATCTCTCCTTTTATTTTTCGGTTTACTTTACAATATAATGATTTTATAGAAAAGACGTTACAAACACAAGAAAAAATTACTGCTTTGACATCTTCAATACCGTTGGTATAATCCAGTGATATGGGAACCATTTCTTCAATCTGTGTTTTTTCCGGATCCACCATTCCGCACGATAGTTCATTCGTCGACAAAACCATCGAATTAGGTAGAGTCATAGCGTCTGAAGGCATCAAACTCGTATATGGAGGAGGCAATCGAGGCCTTATGGGAGTACTTGCATCGACCGTCAGGGAGAATGCAGGACATGTCATCGGAGTACTGCCTAGAATGATGGATATCCCGGAGGTCAGGACCAAAGACAACGAGAGCGAACTCATCATAGCCTCGGGGATGCACGAAAGAAAGAGCATCATGTACAACAGGGCCGATGCGTTCATCGCTCTGCCGGGAGGCATCGGGACCCTCGAGGAACTTTTCGAGTCATACACGTGGAAGCAGCTCGGCCTGCACCAAAAGCCGGTGCTTCTCTTCAACATGAATGGCTTCTACGACAAGCTTCTGGAGTTCCTTGACGAATGCACCGAAGCCGGATTCATCTCGACCGAAGTGAGAGCAAGCCTGCTTGTTGCAGACACTGCAAGAGATGCCATATCCTTGCTTGCAAAGGATCGTAGAATCCTGCCCGACAAACTGAGATGACCATGCCCAGAATAAACAGATACACGATACTCGACTACGCCTACATACTAATCGGATCTTTTCTGACCGCCGCAGGAATAATCCTGTTCACGAACCCGGCTCAGATCGCTCCGGGAGGAGTCTCTGGTGTCTCGACTATCCTCTTCCATACTTTCGGATGGGACATCTCCATCACGATGTTGCTGCAGAACATCCCGCTTTTCCTGATCGGAGTCGCGATCTTCGGAAAGGAATTCGGAATCAAGAGCCTGATTGGGTCCCTCATGCTGTCGATCTTCAGTGCGATACTGAGCCACGCACTCGGAGATGCAGGAATACTGGACATGAGCAAGGACATCTCCCGGTGGCTATGCTGCCTTTTCGGAGGCGTACTCTGCGGTGTAGGAATCGGAATGGTGATGAAAAGCGGCGCCAACACAGGCGGTACGGACATCATCGCCCAGATAATCGCCAAGGCGACCCATCTATCGCTGGGAGTCTCCCTGCTGATCGTCGATGGCTGCATCATAACGTTCTCCGCTTTCATCTTCGGCATAGAGAGCGCTCTATATGCAGTCGTCGTCGCATACATAGTGCAGGTCATGGTCGACAAGATCATACTGACATTCGGAACGAACTACGCAAAGACGATCCTGATTGTATCGAACAACCTGGAAGAAATCAGGGACTACATACTCTACGAACTCAACAGGAGCGGAACGCTCATAAGCAGCAAAGGGCTCTACTCCCTCGAGGACAAGCCCATGCTGATGGTCGTCATCCCGAACCAGCAGGTGACCAAGCTCACGAGGATAGTGCACGATGCGGATCCGCATGCGTTCATGATAATCCAGGAGACGGTCCACGTCCTGGGAGAAGGCTACAACCCACTCGAACTCGTGGCGTCAAACCAGGATGTCACAATGGACAAATAGAGTCCGGAGGAGGATGCCGCCATGCAAAGCGACCGACGTACATTCAGATATGCACCATCGTCGTACATTGCACCTGCCGGCTGGGCGAAGGAGATCGTGGACAGATACGCCTACGGACTGCTTTCGAGTCTCGAGGACATATGGCCGGACGTGGGAGAGGACAATGCATGGCTTGGCGGCAGCGGCGACGCATGGGAACGTGGCCCGTATTATGTCGACGGTCTTGTTCCGATGGCTTTCCTATCCAAAGATACTGGACTGCTTGAAAAGGCCAGCAAATGGGTGACGGCGGCGATACGCAGCCGGAGAAAGGACGGCAACTTCGGCCCTGAATCGAACAACGACTGGTGGCCGCGCATGGTCATGCTCAAGGCAGTCACAGCATTTGCCGATTCCTCCGACGACGTCATATCAGTCGACGATGCACTAGCCTTCGTGACCGATTACCTTGATTATTTCATGACAAACATAGATAGTCATCCCTTCGAGATGTGGGCCTATGTACGCGGACGCGAACTGATCGCGTCCATAATCTGGGCCTTCGAGAAAACCGGAGACGGAAAGTATCTCGACATTGGAAAGAAAGTACTGGAGTCCTCGTTGGACTGGTATTCATTCTTTGTGACGATGCCGTTCACTCTTACGGCGGAGCACTATCTTCCGTGGAAAGCTTTCGAGGAATACCTGGAAGCTTTTTTTGCCGCATACGGAGCCGGCAGCATGGAGGAAAGAAGAAAGAACGACGTTTTCTTCCGGATCTTCCACCAAAGCCATGGGGTAAATGTGGCAATGGCACTCAAATACCTGGCCTACGACTATTTCATCACCGGCGACGAGAAGTACAAGGCCGCCATCGGAACCGGTTGGAAAAAACTTATGGACCATCACGGCCAGGCGAACGGGATATTCAGTTGCGATGAGCACCTCAACGGCACAAGCCCGTCCCGTGGCACGGAACTCTGCGCCGTCGTGGAGGCGATGTTCAGCTTCGAGGAAATAGCAAGGGTCACAGGAGATTTCTCTTTCGTGGACGACCTTGAAAAAATCTTCTACAATGCCCTTCCTGCAGCCATATCCTCCGATGCGTCTGCCCACCAATACGATCAGCAGGTCAACCAGATATCTGCCACCGTGGCAAAGCGCAGATGGTACAACAATCTCGACGATTCGAACATCTTCGGGCTCGAACCGAATTTCGGGTGTTGCACGGCAAACATGCACCAGGGACTTGCCAAATTCATCGTTTCGCAATGGGCCGACGACGGACGCTCCGCCTACTGTCTCGGCTATGCCCCTGGACGATATGCTCTCCGATGCGGAATCGAGGTAGACGTGGATTCGGACTATCCTTTCATTGGAAAAGTCAAAGTAAGAATAATCGGAAAAGGAAAAGACGACGTTCCCCTGATGTTCAGGATTCCTTCCTGGTGCCACAGTATCGGAATCGACGTTCCTGCCGAGAGAAATGGCAGCTTTCTATGCGTGAAGAAATACCGAAAAGACGATTTTATTGAACTACGTTTCTCAGCCGTACCGAAAGCAAAGGGAATTTCCGGAGGACTGTCGATATACCTTGGGCCGCTTCTCATGGCTCTTCCGATCGAAGCCGAAAAAAAGACAATAAAAGACAGAGGCAGATTTTCGGACTTCGAGCTTCGTCCATCGACAAAATGGAATTACGCCATATGCAGGAAATCCGTCGACGATGCGGATGTCGCCGTAGCCGATAGCCCGCTTCTCGCGAAAGGTCGCCCCTACCCAGTCCAGGTCCGTCTCGAGGCCTGCCGAGCCATCGGCTGGAACATGGATGGAAACGAGGCTGATGACATTCCTGCTTCAGTGCAAAAAGGAGAAAAGAAAATAATAGAGCTTGTCCCGTACGGTTGTACCGATCTGAGAGTTGCAGTCTTCCCCGAAGGCTGAATAATTCGCCCCGATAAAAGCATCATACATATATCTATTTAACCATAATTATATATTTCATTCCGAATAGAGAATGAAATATTTGAATAAATTGTCAAAAAAACTATCGCAACATCCGGAAAACTGTGTCAAAGAACAGATTTATCAAACTTTTCTTTAACATACCAATCTGTCTATATATACAGCATTTTTTATGTATAAAACCAACATAATGGTATTATTATGGTAATATTCTGGACTTTAAGACAACATAGAGGGATTGTATAATACGCTCAAAAGGAGACGAAATATGTCAATCGGAATTTCAGACGACGGAAAGTTGTTTACAATCGATACAGAAAACACAAGCTATCAGATGAAGGTAACATCGCAGGGCCATCTGATTCACACACACTATGGACGCAGAATCTATGGAGACGCATCCATCAACCTGGAGAGAAAGGATCGGGGATTCTCCCAGAACCCGACACCGGAAAAGAAACTGAGGGACTACAGCATAGACTATCTTCCTCTCGAGCTCTCGGGATTCGGAAGCGGAGACTATAGGACATCGGCTGTGACGATTATGAACGGCGACGGCTCAACCTGCTTCAATCCTGTATTCGAAGGCTACGAGCTTAAGAAGGGCAAATACAGCATCGAAGGTCTTCCGGCCTTTGCAACGGACAACGCGGAGACTCTCGTCATCACCCTAGTGGACAAGGCCTCGCAGGTAAGAGCGAGACTGTTCTACTCTTTCCTGCAGGAAAAAGATATAATCACCCGAGCTCTGGAGATAGAGAACGACGGTGATAAAGATATCAGGATACTCAAGGCGATGTCGACATCTTTCGACATTGCCTACGGCGACTACGATCTGATATCGTTCCCCGGCAGGCATTGCTACGAAAGAGTGGAAAACAGGGAACATGTATCCTGGGGTTGCAAGCGTCTCGGCTCGACACGAGGCTATTCATCGCATCAGATGAACCCTGCTTTCATCCTTGCAGAGAGAAATACCGACGAGGAAAACGGAGAAGCTATTGCGTGCGCCCTTGTATACAGCGGTTCGTTCGTGGCAGAGGTGGAAAAAAGCCAGTACGGATCCTTCAGGGTACAGATCGGCATAAACGACGAGGCGTTTTCGTATCCGCTTGCACCCGGTGAATGTTTCAGAGGCCCTGAGGCCATTCTGTCGTTCTCCGCGGAAGGTCTGGACAGACTGAGCTACAACCTCCA
Organism: uncultured Spirochaetales bacterium; assembly: GCA_949288415.1. Classification (GTDB taxonomy): domain Bacteria; phylum Spirochaetota; class Spirochaetia; order Sphaerochaetales; family Sphaerochaetaceae; genus Ornithospirochaeta. The sequence goes on along the minus strand of CASEKE010000035.1, from coordinate 84,837 downwards.
CATGGCGGCAAGGGAGAACCTGATCAGGGAAATCCCGGACCGCAAACACAGACCCGTGCTCATCAACAGCTGGGAAGGTTGCTATTTCGACTTCAGCGCCCAGAACATCATCGATCTGGCGCGAGATGCGAAGACTCTCGGTGCCGACATGGTAGTAATGGACGATGGCTGGTTCGGCAAGAGAGACGATGATTTCTCCGGACTCGGCGACTGGTATGTAAACGAGAAAAAGCTCAAGATGACGCTTGGCGAGATGGTCGAAAGAATCAACAAAGAAGGCATAAGATTCGGGATCTGGTTCGAGCCTGAGATGGTATGCGAGGACAGCGACCTGTACAGGGCGCATCCGGACTGGGCGTTGACCGTTCCAGGGCGTACCCCGAGCTACGGAAGAAGCCAGCTCGTGCTTGACTTCTCAAGGAAGGAAGTGAGGGACAACATCTTCGAGCAGATGTCGAGAATAATGGACAGCGCCAATATCGAATACATAAAATGGGATGCGAACCGGCACATCTCGGAATTTTTCTCCAGAGGAGCCGAAGACCAGGGAACTACCGGCTACAGATACATGCTCGGCCTCTACGAATTTCTGGAAAAATTCAAAAACAGATACCCGGGTGTCATTCTCGAAGGCTGCTCGGGCGGAGGCGGAAGGTTCGACTACGGCATGCTGCATTACTTCCCGTTCATATGGACAAGCGACAATACGGATCCAATCGATAGACTATCCATACAGAGAGGGACAAGCTTCTTCTATCCGCCGGAGACAATGGGATGCCATGTATCGGCCAGTCCGAACCATCAGGACGGAAGGGAGACTCCTTTCTTCACGAGATGTGCAACCGCGCTCACGGGCACTTTCGGCTATGAACTCGTTCCATCCCGTCTGAGCGACGAGGAAAGGTCCATCATGAAATGGGCCAACGAATACAACAGAAGCAACTGGGAAATAATTTCGAAAGGTCGATACCACAGACTGTCCGACCCGGAACAGGATGACTACTACGCATGGATGATAGTCGCAAATGACGGCTCAAAAGCGATTTTGCACACAGTGTCGAAAACAAATCACGGCAACAACAGATCCGTATCGATCCGGCTCAGAGGACTCGACGAGAAAGCTTGGTACAGGATTGGAGAAAACGTTGTCTCCGGATCGGTACTGATGTATTCCGGAATGCTGATTCCAGACAGAAAGGGCTGCTACGAAGCTGGTATCTTCATTATCGAGAAAGTTGAATGATGGCATAAAACAATCAAATCTGGTCACATATTGATAAAAGGAGGGTTTTCAGGCCCTCCTTTTGTTGCTGTTGCAGGATCATACCCGCATGACGGATACAATCTTACCTTGAAAACGGATTCTCGTCCGGATAGCGCTCAGCCTTGCTCTGGTTATGCGATACATCCGCGATTCCGAGGTACTTGAACACCTCGTACAGCGATTTGCCGTGATGACCGAATGCGACTGCTCCGTGGTGCGGGAATCTCTTATGGATAAGCACGTGCCTGTAGAACCGCTCCATCTCGGGTATTCTGAATATTCCGATCGATCCGAAGCTTTCCGTAGGAACATCCAGAACCTCGCCTTCGGCGACATATGCCTTGAGAGCGGTGTCAGCAGTACTCTGGAGGCGGAAAAACGTTATCTCTCCGGCCTTGATGTCTCCTTCGATCGTTCCTCTGGTGATATCCGGTTCCTTGAGCTCCGGTTCGAGATCCCTCTTCATGATAAGCTGATAGCCCATATGCGGATTGCGAAGCAGGCAGGAAGCGGTGTTTCCGCAATGGAAGCCCATGAATACCTCTCCGAGACGTGCGTCGAACTTATCCTTTATGGATGCTTCGTACATCTTTTTGGGAACCGTATTGTTGATGTCGAGAAGTGTCACAGGTCCCATGGATACGCATTCGCCGATGTACTCAGAAAGAGCGCCGTATATGTCGACCTCGCAGGAGACGGGAATTCCTCTGGAAGCAAGGCGGCTGTTGACGTAGCATGGAACGAACTTGAACTCCGTCTGGAACGCAGGCCAGCACTTGTTTGCAAACGCAACGTACTTTCTCGTGCCGCGATGTCCGTCGGCCCAGTCCAGCAACGTAAGCTCATACTGCGCAAGACGAGGAAGAATTCCCTTGTACGGGTTGTCCTTTCCGAGCTCGTCCTCCATTTCCTTGACCTTTCCGGGAATCCTCGGATCTCCTGCATGCTTGTTGTATGCGACCAGAAGATCGAGTTCGCTGTTCTCCTCGACAGCGACTCCAAGATCGTAAAGTGCCTTTATCGGAGCATTGCATGCGAGAAAATCATCAGGACGTGGTCCAAAGGCTATCACCTTGAGATCCTTAAGTCCTAGAATCGCACGTGCGACAGGAACGAATCCGGAAATCTCGACGGCAAGATCGGCGGCATCGCCAACAGGATTCTCCGGGATATACGCCTTGCGCTTTCTCAGACCAAGATTGTACGAGCAGTTCAGCAGGCCGCAGTATGCGTCGCCCCTTCCGTCATGCAAATCGCCATCCTCGGCGGCGGCAACGTACATTAAAGGTCCATCGAAGAAATCGGCGATGAGCGTCTCCGGAGTCTCGGGGCCGAAGTTTCCGAGAAATACCACAAGAGCGTTCACTCCCGCGGATACGACATCATCCACGGCCTTCCTCGCATCGAGCTCGTTCTCTACGATCACTTTCGATTCGTATATGTCGCCCTTGTATGCATCGACAAGGGCCTTTCTGCGCCTTTCCGACAGACTCATCGGAAAGCAGCTCCTGGATACGGCGATTATGCCAAGTTTCACTTCCGGAATATTTGCAATCATATAAACTCCTTTGACAATAATACTGTCCTAGATAAAATCTGCTATATCTATGTTGTCGCCTTCAAGTACTACGGCTGCACCGCCCGCGGCCTCCGCGCTGTCCTTGTGCGCAAGAAGCCACTTGTTCCTCGCCGTCATGAGACGATCCTCGCTGCTTCTCGGCTCGAACGCAGGAAGCTCCGTATTGGTTCCCTTCGGGAGCACAATTGCCACACGGAATCCGGCATCACGTCCTGTGCCGCACGGTGCATAGTGCAGGCTGGTGGCGAACACCTCGACGGCAAGTGCCGCAGGAACACGGAATGCCTTGACCATGGCAGTGTCGAGCTTTCCGTTCACGATCTCTCCCTCCTTCGCAAGGAGCAGAACGAATTCCGACGTTCCGATGTTTATCTCGCTGTCGCGATGGTATTCCAGACAGTTGAGCTTCGTATTGTGTCCCCAGCACATGCCTATCTGGATCGGCATGCCGCCATACACCCTGTTCTCCAGATCATGGAAAACAGCGCACCCCTCAAGCTCCGCAATCGAAGGCTCGTAGCTCACGCCCTCTCCTCTGAAAGGAATCGTTTCCATCCTCCCGACAAGGTCGTCCACATCGAGATTCTCGATGACCTTTCCATAGTCTCTGAATTCGGGATCGAATACATCATATATCTTCATTTCAGACCTCTCCTAGACAAGTTTTCTGTACAGTTCCTTCACGCACGGGTATATCTCTTTGAAACGGCGATATCTCTCATCATAGAGTTTGACGAGCTCAGGATCCGGTTCTATCGTCTCGCGGACGCCCGTAAACCGTCCAACGGCATCCTCTATTCTACGCTCGTAGCCGGATGCTACCATCGCAAGGAGAGCTCCGCCGAATCCCGGACCTTCGGAGACAAGCGGAATATCCAGAGGAAAAGCGAATATGGCGGCTATCATTCGAAGCCATAGCCTGCTTTTGCTTCCGCCGCCGCAGACCGTGCTCCGGGATATGTCCAGCCCAAGCGATCGAGCGATGTCGAGACTGTCGCGCAAAGCGAATGCGACTCCTTCGAACACGGCCTGAAGCATGTCCTCTCTGCCGGTATCCATGCTCATGCCTATGAACAATCCTCTTGCATCAGTATCGTTGATCGGACTTCTCTCTCCCATGAGGTATGGAAGGAAGAACACGTTGTTCTTTCCAAGGTTGCTCTCTCGTACGGCGCTTTCCTCAGCAAAGAAATCAGCGGTACCGAGTATTTTCTCCATGTACCAGGATGTGGCACTAGCCGCCGAAAGCATGCAGCCCATCAGATGATATCGCCCATCGGCATGGCAGAAGCTGTGCAGCGAGGCCTTGGAATCCTGCCGGAACGTCGAAGAAGGGAAGAAAAGAGTACCGCTGGTTCCCAGGCTCAGATTGCACTTTCCATCTCCTATGGTCCCGGTCCCGAGCGCAGCCGCCGCATTGTCGCCGGCACCTGCGGCAACAGCCACATCGGCGTCGATGCCGAGCCGCTCTGCAATCTCAGGCCTTACGAATCCAACGTTATCGTAGCTTTCATGGAGCGCCGGAAGCATCTCTTCTACGATACCGCATATCTCGAGCATCTCCTTGGACCAGATCTTGCGCTCGACATCCAGAAGAAGCATGCCGGAAGCATCCGAAAAATCTGTCGCATGGACTCCTGTCAGCACATATGTCAGGTAGTCCTTCGGAAGCATGATGCGACGGGTTCTATCGAAGTTTTCCCTCTCATGGTTTCTTACCCAAAGAATCTTCGGTGCAGTGAATCCTGCAAAGGCGATATTGCCCGTATGTGCAATCAGGTAATCCTTCCCGATCGAGGAATTGAGATATTCTACCTCGTCGGCACATCTGCCGTCGTTCCAGAGAATCGCAGGCCTCACGACTGTGTCGTTTGCATCCAGCATGACCAGTCCATGCATCTGTCCGCCAGTTCCTATGCCTCTGACGGCTCTTCTGTCATAACCGTCGAGAAGTCTGTCAAAGCCACGGAAGAAGGCATCGCGCCAATCCTCCGGCCTTTCCTCGCTCCAAAGCGGACGTGGTAGGATGAGCTCATAGCCTTCGCTGACTGTTCTAAGTATCCTCCCTTCTCCGTCGAGCAGAACCAGCTTCAGGGCGCTGGTTCCGAGATCGGCACCGACAAAAAGGTCCATAGTAGTCCTCCCTAATGTAATAATATGCTGTTGCTTGCGGAAAAGTAGGCACAAAATTGGCCTATTGTACGTATTAATTTGCTTTTTTGTGCTATAATATCTCCCATGGAAAAGGAATTTGAAGTCATAAGACCTTCGAAACTCAGGCATATAAACATATTCATCAACGAACTTGAATACAGGATAAGCCATCTGCATCCGGAGTTCGAGATAATCTACACGATAAGCAATCCATTGACAGTAACTTTTCCAGGAAAGGTGGTCAGACTCAGGCAGGGATCGGCAATGATCATCAATCCGTCACAGGTGCACATGCTGGAAAAGGAGAGAAAAAGCTCCGTGTTCCTATGTATGCAGATATCCCCCAATCTCTTCCGCGACGTATGTCCGGCGTTCGCTTCTCTTCGCTTTTCAGGATACGACATAACGGAAAACGACGGAAGAGACGAGATACTATCTACCCTTCTTCAGGCAGCTAGAAGCTACTACGAGAACGACGATATGGACGCGCTCGAAACCATTTCGCTCGTCGCTCATCTGTTTTATGTCCTTTCAAAGAAGATTCCCAGCCACTTCCTTTCACCGAAGGAGAAGGAAGCCGAGGAGGAGAACATAAACAGGATATCCCGTCTGCTTGAATTCATCGATGCGAACTATACGCACAAGATCAATCTTTCCGATTTTGCTAGGCAGGAAGGCCTCAGTCTGAGCTATCTTTCACACTTCTCGAAGAAAGTTCTGTCGGAGCCGTTCCAGGACTACGTAAACTCGCTCAGGTTCAACTATGCGAAAAAACTCCTGGCGACAGGAACGCACAGCCTTGCCGAGGCAGCGTTCGAGTCGGGGTTTTCCGACCCCAGGTATCTTTCGCGGGCTTTCGAGAAAAGAATGGGCATGAAGGCCAGCGAATATAGGAAGAGTTACACAGAATCGGACGACGAGGAAGTAAGTGTACACATCAGCGCACACTCACTTGAGCGCTACTACTCCAGGCGGAAGAGCATAGACCTTCTCGATAAACTTCTGAAATATAATGTTAATATATAATTTAACTTTTTTTCTGCAATAGACATTTTTACATTATAGATGTAACCATTGACAATTCCATGGATTGCAATGCGATATTCTACATGATTTCCATATTGCTATATCAAATATGATATCGAGTGCCGACAGGTACACGAAAATAAATTTATATTTTATATATTAACTAATATGAAAAATATTTACATAATTGACCGAAATTCATACCAAAAATGCTTCCAGCTGCGAAAAAACAGGTCCTGCCGAGACAAAAGTGTATCGAAAAACGGTAACAGGACATCAGCCTGAAATTGGGAGGGAGAAAATTCTCGGAAAAGTTTGGAAAACCACTTCCGCAGAATCGCATTCTAGGGTAATTATGCAAAAACAATAAGATGTAAAAAAATGGGGGCCATTGGTCCCCCATTTTCGTATGATTTGCTTCAATCAAGATGGTGCTTGAGCGTTGCTCTGACGGCACCTTTTCCGGCAAGAAGCTCGTTGAGCCCCTCGACGACTCTGTCAGCAAGACCTACCTCGACGAGATCTACTCCAAAGATGTTGCTGTTCCTCAGCAGGCTCTCTATGTCGGAAACCTTAACTGTGGAACCTATCTTCACGTCCTTCAGCTCTTCCTTCGCATATTCGAGAAGCGGATCGGGAGAAGGTACGAAAGCGTTTCCTTCATCGTCTATTCCAAGCACATAGCGCATCCAGCCGGAGAATACGAGCGGAATCGTCTTGAGATCGTCGAGACTCCTGTTCTCCCTGATGTATGCCTTGATAGTCTCTCCGAAGCGGATCGAAAGCTTCTGCGAGGTATCAGTGGCTATTCTCTGCGGAGCGTCCGGCATGAACGGGTTCGGAAGCCTCTTACCGATCACCTCGTCGATGAAATGTCTCGGCTCGATGATGCCGGGATCGACAACGACGGGAAGTCCTTCGACATATCCTATCCTTCTGACCATCTCGAGAAGCTCGGGATCCTTCATCTCCGCGCTGATGAGCGTATAGCCGAGCAGACATCCGTATACGGCAAGGGCCGTGTGGAGAGGATTGAGGCATGTGCAAACCTTCATCTTCTCTACCTTGTTCACCGTATCGCGATCCGTGAAGAATACCCCAGCCTTCTCGAGCGCCGGTCTGCCGTTCGGAAAATCGTCTTCTATGACGAGATACTGGCATTCCTCCGCATTGACGAATGCTGCAGTATAGGTATTACGATTGGTGATGATGACGTCCGTATTTTCGAATCCGTCGTTTTTGAGCATCTCGGCTACGGTCTTGTCGGGTCTGGGCGTGATCTTGTCGATCATCGACCAAGGATAAGACACCTTCTTGGAGCAGAGATAGTCTACGAATCCCTGATCGACGAATCCGTTCTCGAGCCACTTGCGGGCGATCGTCTTGACTGCATTCTCGACCTTCTCTCCGTTGTGCGAGCAATTGTCCATGCTGCAGAGAGCAATCGGTGCTGCGTTCTTCCTGTACCTTCTGTAGAGGAGATTCGTCAGCCTCGAGAAGAGCATCTTGCCGCTTTCGGGTCCTTTGGCGAAATCTTCGAGATATGCAGGAAAGTATTCGCCCTGAGGATTCGTGAGAGCGTAGCCCTTCTCCGTGATGGTGAAAGAGACCATCTGGAGACTCTCGGACTCGAATATCTCTACGAAGCGATTCCATTCGTCCTTGAACTCATATGCACAGGGATAGGCCTCGGTGACGCTGCCGATCACATCTTTGTCGATGGATCCGTCGGCCTTGAGAGTGACCATAAGAGTGAGGTTGTCGAAAGGAGCGTATGCCTTGCTGATGATCTCGTAATCGAATCCTTCCCCGACGATGATTCCCCTGTCGCAGAGTCCTTGCTCGATCACATCCTGGCAAAGACGTGCCGGGAAGATCCTGAAGATGTTTCCGGCTCCGAAATGAACCCACATCGGGTTCTTCCTTGTGTTCTCTACAATCTTCTCTCTGTCATAGCCGAGAGTCCTGTAGCCCTTTTCCTTCCATGGACCCTTTGTGAGTCCCTCGTTAGTAAGTACCATAATCAGTTGTCCTTTTCAAAATAGTCAGGATTGCTTCTCCTGATCTCGCCGGCCTCGATGGTCAGCTTGAATATATGCTCCCCCTCGACCTTGAGGCTGGAGGGAAGATCCTTCTCCGCAAGTGCTTCGATCAGCTGCTCATGCTGTCTGATGTTCAGATCCACGACACCGCTCTCGTCGAAAGAGAGAAGACGCATGCGCCTGTAATGCCCCGTCTCCCGACTTATTATCTGCCAGATTCTGTCCATTCCCGCAGTATCGAAGATAGCATGGTGCATCTCGTCGTCGTTGCGGAAGAACGCGACCTCGTCATGAGCCTCGGCATTCTCCTTCTGGAGGGATACGAAGTACTCCAGACGGGCGATATCGCTGTCCTTGGCCCGATCTATGAAGTACGAAAGCACGCTCTTCTCGAGGGAATAGCGGAGGAAGCGCTCTTCCTCCACCCGACGCATGTCGATCCGGGAAACCCAGCAGCCTCGCTGAGGAAGCACCGTGACCAAGGCTTCAGAGCCAAGGTGCATCAGTGCATCCCTTATGGGGCTTCTCGACGTTCCGTACTCCTCGGCAAGATCCAGGATCCTTATCTCCTCTCCAGGCTTGAATTCCAGATTGAGGATCCTTTCCCTGATGTCTCCATAGATCTCGTCGGCTGCGGTCTTTCTTACTTGCAAAGCCTCTTCTCGCTCTTGTCCAGGGCCTCCCAAAGTCCGAGGATGTACTCGGCTCCGAGAGCTCTGTCATATAGTCCGTAGCCTGGCATTGCAACCTCTCCCCAGATTGCCCTTCCATGGTCCGGTCTGATCGGTCCGTCGAATCCCGTCTCGTACAGTGCCCTGACGATCTCATAGAGGTCGAACGAACCGTCCGAGGACAGATGAGCCGCCTCTTCGAACACGCCCGGAGCAAAATGATGGAGGTTTCTCACATGAGCAAAGTGCACTCTTCCGGGAAGGGCTCTGATGATGCCGGGAAGATCGTTGTTGGGATTGCTGCCGAACGATCCTGCGCAGAAAGTGAGTCCGTTGAAAGGAGCATCCACTGCCTTCATAAGTTTGATGATCTTCTCCTTGGATGTGATGATCCTCGGAAGTCCGAACACCGGCCATGCAGGATCGTCCGGATGGATCGCCATCTTGATTCCCCACTTCTCGCATACAGGCTGGATCTTTCTGAGGAAATAGACGAGGTTGTCGAAAAGCTTGTCCTCCGTGACTCCTTCATAGGCCTTGAAAAGATCCTTGACCTTTGCGAGTCTCTCGGGCTCCCAGCCTGGCATGACATAGCCGTTGCTGTTGTCGTTGGTCTTGTCGAAGAACGTCTGCGGATCGATCGTATCGACGACCTTCTGGTCATATGCAAGCACTGTGGATCCGTCCGGACGTACCTTTGCGAGATCCGTTCTGGTCCAGTCGAATACCGGCATGAAATTGTAGCATACAAGCTTTATGCCACACTGTCCGAGATTGTCCAACGTCGCAATGTAGTTGTCGATGTATTTCTCCCTGTCAGGAGTTCCGATCTTGATCGCATCGTGGATATTCACGCTCTCGATTCCGGAAATCTCGAGTCCTGCATCCTCGACTTCCTTCTGGAGGGCCTTGATTCTCTCTATGGGCCAGAGCTCCCCTGCGGGGATGTCGTAGAGCGTCGTGATGACTCCTGTGACGCCAGGAATCTGTCTGATCTGCCAGAGTTTGACGGAATCGAATGCGTCGCCAAACCAACGAAGTGTCATCTTCATGAGTTTTCTCTCCTTTTTCTATTCTACTAATATACTAATATATTAGTTATAATCCACGTATTTGTAAAGTTTTTTTTACTGATTATACAGGGGAAACCGACGTTTTTTTTGAAAAAGATGTCCGTAAAATGCAGACATTATGCCATAAGACGTTTATATGAGTCAAAAGACAAAAAAAGGAAGGCCGCGCCTTCCTTCAACGCCTGAACCTGGAGATGAAGCGTTGCACACGTTCGTTCTCCGTATTGTCGAATACCTCCTCAGGACTGCCCGATGCGACAATGTGCCCGCCGTCCATGAATAGTATCTTGTCCGATACCTCCCGGGCGAAATCCATCTCGTGGGTGACGATGACCATCGTCATCTTCTCCTTGGCCAGCTCGCGGATAACCTCAAGGATCTCTCCCGTCAGTTCAGGATCGAGCGCACTGGTAGGCTCGTCGAAAAAAAGAATCTTCGGTTCCATGGCAAGCGCACGGGCGATACCCACACGTTGCTGCTGTCCTCCCGACAGCTCGCATGGATAGCTTCCAGCCTTGCTTTCCAACCCCATGCGCACGAGGAGCGCCTCGGCCTTTTTCTCGGCTTCGGCCTTCGATCTTCCGAGAACGGCAATCTGAGCCTCCGTAATGTTCCTCATGACGGAGAAATGTGGAAACAGATTGAAGTTCTGGAATACCAGCCCGACATTGAGTCCTATCTCACGGGCTTTCTTCTTATCCGCCCTGTCGAGAAGATTGCCGTCTATAAATATCTCTCCGGAATCCGGAGTCTCAAGCTGGGTGATACATCTGAGCAAAGTGGACTTCCCGCTGCCGGACGGGCCGATGACGGAGACCACCTCCCCCTCTGACACATCGAACGTCACACCGTCGAGAACATGTCCGGAAGTATCGAAGGACTTTCTGAGATCCCTGACTTCAAGTATCGCCATAACTCCTCCCTACCTGTAATAATCCAGCTTCTTTTCTCCCAGCTGGAAGCATTTGGAGACGACATAGTTCATGATGAAATAGAATACTCCGGCCACAAAGAGAGGCATCGTCGAAAACGTTCTCGAAGCCTCGTTTTGTGCAACGCGGAAAAGCTCCGCGACACCGATTGTCTGGGCCAATGCGGTGTCCTTGACGAGTGTAATCACCTCGTTTCCCAGAGCCGGCAGTATCCGCTTCACCACCTGTGGCAGGATGATATGGAAGAAAGTGTAGGTCCTTGAAAAGCCCAGCACCTTCCCCGCTTCATACTGGCCTCGGTCAATCGACTGTATACCGCCGCGGTATATCTCCGCGAAATATGCGGCATAGTTGACAACGAACGCGATTATCACAGCCGTGAAACGGTTCCAGGAAATATGGAACACGTAATACGGAGCAAAATATACGAAAATCAGCTGCAGTATCAGAGGAGTTCCCCTCATGATCTGGATGTACAAGTCGACAAGGCCTCGGACGATTCCGATTCTTGACATCCTTCCCTTGGCGACGAGAAGCCCCAAGGGCAGAGAAAGCACAAGAGTAAGAGCAAACACCTTCAGGCTGGTGAGGGACCCCTCTGCCATCAGGAGAAGCATCTTTGCCATCTTACTTGCCTACTACGGTGATGTCCGCACCGAACCACTTCGTAGCGATCTCTGCAAGAGTACCGTCCGCAGCCATTGCCTCGAGCTCCGCCTGGACCGCATCGCGGAGAGCATAGTCACCAAGACGGAAACCTATGGCATACTCCTCCTCGACGAGCGTCTCGTCAAGGATCCTGAAATCCTTTCCGCTTCTGTTGATGTTGTCGTTGGCGACCAGAAGATCCATCGCAACGGCATCGACTCCTCCGATCTCGAGGTCCATGAGCGCCATGAGATTGTCCTTGAAACCTACTTCCTCCGCAAGGGTCGCCTTGAATTCGGGCATCGAATCCACAGCATCCTGTGCGGACGATCCAGCCTGGAGGCCGAGTGTCTTGCCGCTGAGGTCGGCAAGGGTCTTATACGGACTGTCGGCCTTGACCACCACGACCTGCGCGTTCTTTACGTACGGTTCGGAGAATGTCATGGCCTTCTTTCTCTCTTCAGTAACAGTGAAACCGTTCCATATGCAGTCGATGTTGCCAGTGGCAAGCTCCTGCTCTTTTGCGCTCCAGTCTATAGGCTGACATACGAGCTCCACTCCAAGACGGGAACATACCTCGCGGGCGGTATCTATGTCGAATCCGACGATCTCGCCGTTCTCGTCCCTATAGCCCATCGGCGGGAACGAGTCATCGAGACCAAGCACGAACTCTCCCTTCTCGAGAACATTCGTCAGGGAATTGTCCACACCATCATCCTTCTGTCCTTGTGCGAACAGGACACTTGGAACGACGGATATGAAAACCAGCATGGCAATCAAAGCACGTTTCATAATTATTCTCCCCCTTCCATGGAAAACTGGGTTCAGTATACTTGTTTGGGCCATGAATGAAAAGGGAATATTTATGCAGAAACTGCATATGTGCTCGCAAAGAAAAAGGAGGCCCTCCAAGGACCTCCCGTCAAGCAGTGCAAGAGCCGCTTATTTCTCCCAGAGCTTTTCAGGATAGTAGCCGCTGTCGATCTTGGCCTTTATCTCGTCCATGACAAGCTTCTTGTCTTCCGGATACGTCATGCCGAACCAGCGATCCTGGCTCGTGAACACAGTTATCGTTCCCTTTCCGGAAGTCACGATCTCGCTTGCTCCGTTCGGTAGAAGGCATTCTTTCTTCTCCTCGGTAACGTTTTTCGCGATGAAGTCCTCCCAGTATTTCTCGAAACTTTCGAATGCCTTCGGAGTGAATCCGAAGAAGTTCATAGAGACAGGCTCCTTGCCGGTCAGAGGAATGTCGGTCCCTTCAAAGTGGGAAACGATTCCGCCGTCGGCGGTATATTCAATCTTGGTGTTTTCCACCATCGAGACGAGCTTTCCGTCCTTGACCTTGCAAATTCCTCTCGATACGGAACCGGACCTGCTCATCGTGTTCTCGAGAACGAAACCGACCATCGCATGGTCCGTATCGTCGTTCTTCAGACCGGAAAGATAGTTTCCAAGAGTCACATAGGCGCTTCTGCCGTAGTAATCGTCGGCATTGACAACAGTGAACGGCGTATTGACCACATCCTTTGCGCAGAGGAGAGCATGGATCGTTCCCCATGGTTTTTTTCTGTTCCGGCTGAGCTCTATCTGCTCCGGAGTAAGAAGGCTGGTACCGGTCTGGAACACGTATTCAGCATCCATGTTTCTTGCGATCCTGTCGAAAAGGCGCTCCCTGAAATCCTTCTCGATATCCTTCCTTATGATGAAAACTACCTTGCCGTATCCGGCATTCTTCGCATCGAATACTCCGAAGTCAAGCAGGGTCTCCCCATGCACTCCAACAGCATCAATCTGCTTGACTCCACCATAGCGGGAACCCATGCCAGCCGCAAGAACCAAAAGTGTCGGTTTCATAATACTTACTCTCCTCTCGTAGTTTGCCCAAAGGCCATTTATATAATATTATAGCCATTTGAAGGCATTGTCATGTAAAAATGCTGTGAACTTAGAGCAATATTTCCAAGTTTTGGAGACATAGATATGGTTGAGACAAGACTGATCAGAAGCGACGAAATCGACGGGGCAAAAGCGCTCATGTCCTCCTGTTTCCCTGCAAGTTATGCACCGATCTTCTTCCTCTACAAGGAGCATACGTTGGTTTCGGTCGAAGGGGAAAGACTGCTCGGAGGAATAAACAGCGATGTGTTCATGGCCGGTGGACGCAAAATCGGCTACATAGGATGGCTCTATACCGCAGAGGAGGCTCGAGGAAAGGGAATTGCATCGAGTCTCAAGAAAAAGATGGTCGAACACTTGGAAGAAGCCGGCTGCGAGGAGATATTCTGCCTGATAGAGGGGGACAATCCATCTTCATATAAGATATTCCAGGACGATTTCCGCATCATGAATCTATCGATGCAGGTGAAGGCCTTCGGAACAGGAATATTCAAAGTATGGAAAAAGAGCGCACATTTCCTGGATTCAGGATACTTTCTCTGGCACAGAGGAAAAGGAATCGGGATGGAGAAGACCGCTTCGGCCGATGTGGTGATGCTGCTTTTCTTGAATGCCGTCCTATTCACGCTTCACTGCCTCATCCATGGCACGGCAACGGCCATCACGTTTTTCATCCCGCTTTTCGTCCTTGCATCGAGAACCGCGATTCTAGCCATTGCCGGAGGAAGGAGCGTATTGGTACCCTGGGACAACTTCAGGCTTTTGAGCCTTGCAAGCGTGATTCTCCCGATATACATTCCGACGCCGATCGGCGTATACCCCGTAGGAGGAAGATGGAGCATGGCGGAAAAGAGAAAACGGCTCGGCCTAGCGGCCGTTCTGACCATCCTCTTCGAAGCTGCCGCAGTTGTCTGCCCCGTCACAGGAAGATTTACGGAATTTCTTCTTTTAGCAGATTCTTCGCTGTTCTTCTATCCGTTCTCAGGCTTTCAGGCGGCACGGGCAAGAAGGCTGTCCGCCAAGTTCCAGACCGCACTCTCGATACTTTCGATCGCGCTGATCGTCGCCGTCGAAATTCTGTGAACATGGTCCATCGGACCGGTTCCGAATGTTGCCCTCTTTTGCTTCAGGCCGTATAATGGACGCATGAACGTACTGATAATAGGTGCCGGACGAAGGGGACTCAGGCTCGCCAAGCATCTCATCGAAGAAGACAAGAACGTCACATTCCTCGACAGCAATTCATCAAGATGCCAGTCGGCAGTACAGAAGCTCGACTGCATGGCCGTATGCGGAAGCGCCACCGATGTCGACAAGCTCATCGAAGCCGGAGCGGCAGAGGCCGATGCTGTAATCGCGGTAACGGACAACGACGAAGTGAATCTGGTATCCTGCGGAATCATAGCAAGCCAGTTCAAGAACGCGGAGACCACGATCGCCGCGATACGTTCCATAAGCTACCTAGGCGACGGCATGAGCAAACCCATGCTCGGAATCTCTCACATCGTCAATCCTGACCAGGAAGCCGCGCACAGGATTCTCGGAGTAATCCGAAGCGGTCTCTACAAAGATGTGATAACGTTCCCCGATTCGCACTTCGTACTGTTCACGACAAAGATACAGAAGGGATCCAAATTCTCCAATATAAAGCTCATAGACCTGAAGAAGAAGGTCCCGGGACAATATGTCGTCACAGGTATCAAGAGAAGAGGAAAAGCCTTCGTCCCGTCAGGTCCTACCGAGATAAATGCCGGCGACGAGATGGCAATCATAGTCGACGAAGAGGAATCAAAGACTCTCTTCGAGGAACTAAGAGGAACCCTGGACACAGGAAAGATCAACAGGATACTCATCATCGGTGCGACGAGGATTTCACGCTATCTCCTCAACCTGTTCACTCCGCAGGAAAAGAAGAAGGTGATACTCGTGGACAAGGACGAGGTACAATGCCAGGAGTTCTGCGAACTTTTCAGGGACATTTTGGTGCTTCAGGGCAGCGTAACGGATGAGACGCTCTGGGAGGACGAAAAGCTTTACAAAGCCGATCTGGTGATCGCAGTCACCGAAAACGACGAGCTGAACATAATCACGAGCCTCTATGCGAAAAGCCTTGGAGCGAAGCGCGTCATATCGCTCATCAAGACCAACAACAACTATCTGCAGCTTGCCGACCATCTGGACATCGATGCGACGATAAGCACGACAAACGCAACGGTAGATGCGCTGATGAAGTACATACGCGGAGGATCCATCGAAACGCTGCATTCGCTGTTCGACGGAGACATAGAAGTATATGAATACCTCATAAACGAAAACTTCAAGCATCTTGGAAAGGCTCTCAAGGACGTGGATATGAGAGGAAAGGCCATCATCGCCGGCGTCCAGAGGCAGAACGGAGAGAATTTCATACCTGGCGGAATGTACGAATTCGAAATCGGCGACACGGTTATTGTAGCGGTACATCACGAGGAGCACAATTTCGTGCAGGAGTTCTTCTCGTGAACATACGATCGGTTGCGAAGCTGCTTGCATACATAACTCTTTTCATAGGAGCGCTGATCCTGATCCCGACGCTGATAGCATTCACTCACGGGGAGATGGAGAGCTTCAAGGCATTTCTGATAACGGAAGCAGGAATTCTTGCGTTCTCGCTCCTGATCATACTCTCCACCAGGCACATAAAGGCCCTGGAACTGTCCATCAAGGACAGCTACGTGTTCGTAACGTTCACCTGGATCGTCGCGACGATCTTCGGGGCCATGCCGCTCTACCTTACCCGGACGGTTCCGACGTATCCTCTGGCATTCTTCGAGATAATGAGCGGATTCACTACGACAGGAGCGACGTGCATACCCGACATAGAAAGCCAGACAATGTCCATCCTTTTCTGGAGGAACATGACGAACTGGCTCGGCGGAATGGGAATCGTCGTCCTGTTCGTGGCTATCCTCCCCGCGTTCGGCGTCAAGGGAACGGCCCTCGTAGGAGCCGAATCCGTCGGCCCTACAAAGGACAAGCTTACGCCCCAAATCCAAGGAACTGCGATGGCCCTCTGGGGAATATATCTTGCCATCTCGGTGATGCAGACGATATTGCTGATGCTTGGGGGACTCAACTGGTTCGATGCCACCACAGTGACGTTCGGCACTCTTGGGGCCGCAGGTTTCGTACCCAAGAACCTGTCCATAGCAGGATATTATTCCGATTACGTCGAATGGGTCTGCACAATATTCATGTTCCTTGCAGGCGCCAACTTCGCACTATACTTCAAGCTTCTCCAAGGCAAGGTCAAGAGAGTCGTCCGGGACGGAGAATTCAAGCTCTACTTCCAGATAGTCATGATCACCAGCCTTCTTGTCGCAGCGAATCTGTTCATGAGCGGGATATCCGGAATCTACGACTCATTGCGTCTTGCCTTCTTCCAGGTGATATCGTTCATAACCACGACCGGATTCTCGTCGACCAACTACTCCACCTGGCCGCTGTTCTCGCAGATGGTCCTTTTCTTCCTGATGTTCGTCGGAGGATGCGCAGGATCCGCCGGAGGCGGCATCAAGGTCATCAGGGTCAAGACGATGATGAAGCTCGCCTACAACGCGATGACGAAGAGAGCGCACCCGAACGCAGTCACGAAGATACGCATAGGGGACGATCTGATCAGCGAGGAGACGGCATTGCAGATAGCCGGATTCGTAGGCCTGTACATCACCACGGCTCTCATCGGGACCCTTGTGATAAGCCTGAGCGGAAAGGACTTCCTCACCTGCTTCACAGGAGTCCTTCTATGCCTCGGAAACATAGGAATCGGAATCGGAACCATCGGAACAACTGCATGCTTCGACCAGTTCAGCTCTTTCTACCTATGGGTATTCTCGTTCCTGATGCTGGTAGGACGACTCGAGCTGTTTACAGTATATTCGCTTTTCTCGAAGAAATTCTGGACGAGATAGCATCCGGACCAAAAGGTACATCGGGAGGCGCGGGTCTCCCCTTTTTTCGTTCATGCATAGCGAGTTAGCACGATATTCCTTACGTTGAAAAATCTTACGTAATATTTATATTCGTCAGATAGTTTCTTGTATTGCAAGAAATTATCCGTACAATCTGTTGAATAATCATTGCGATAGTATTACATTCATGGCTATGAAGAGGATAAAGGACAAGAGAGGATATCTTTACATTCTTCCGGCACTTCTGCTGGTTTCCCTTTTCGTGTACATGCCATTCTTCAAAAGCCTTGTCTACTCGTTCTTCTCTATCGACAGTCGTGGCGAGCTGAAGAATTTCGTATTCCTCTCCAACTATCGCAAGCTGCTCACCAACGAAGCATTCGTCGCCTCGATAAGGCATACGCTCACCTTCGTCGCGATCTTCCTTCCTCTCAACACATTCCTGACGCTTCTCTCTGCATCGGTAATCCGTCGCAAGACGAAGTTCTCCGCCGTGATTGGTAGCATCTACATTCTTCCTCTGGCCTGCTCGCTGTCGTTCTCGTCGCTGATTTTCAAGGAGATATTCAACGGAAAGGCCAGCATCGCCAACAGGATATCCGGCCTCGACATCTCCTGGCTGAACACCCCTTCATCCGCACTATGGGCGATAGTGTTCCTATCGCTTTTCCTGGACTTCGCACTCGATCACATACTTCTTCTTTCAGCTTTCAGGAAGATAGAGAGGAACATCATCGAGGCAAGTCTCATAGACGGCGCAAACGAAGCACAGAGGTATTTTCTCATCGAGCTTCCGCAGATCGTCCCGACGATACTGATGACAGCGTTCATCGCGCTCAAGGACGCACTGCTGATCTCGGCACCGATAATGACATTGACAGAAGGTGGCCCGTACAGGAGCACCGAAAGCGTCATGTACTACTACTATCTGGAAGTGTTCAAAAGTTCCAACAGGGCTGCAGGAGCGGCGATATCCACCATCATGGTGACAATCTCGGCATTCATCGTGTTCATCTACTATCTGCTGCAGAGAAGGAGGGACTATGTTTAAGCGTATAGTCGCCGTCGTGCTTGCCATACTTGTGCTGTTTCCTCTCTGCTATGCGCTCTCGCTCTCGTTCTTCCAGCGTACCGATTTCTACGATACCCCTGCCAGATTCCTTCCTTCATCGCCGGACATCTCCGGATATGTCAAGGTCCTAGCCATGCCGGAATTCGCAAGATACACGTTCAACAGCATCGTCACAGCGACGCTCTGTGCGCTTTCTAGAGTCGTTACGTCGTTTCTTGCGGCATATGCATTCGTATTTCTGTCGTTCAAGGGAAAAAGCACCCTGCTTTTCATCCTGTCGCTTTCGGCGTTCATACCGCAGGATGCGCTTCTGTTCGAGAACTACATGACGGTCGTGAAGGCCGGTCTCGGGGATACATATCTGGGAATAATTGCACCCGGGCTCTTCTCGGCCATGCAGATGCTTATGCTACTTACTGCAATGAAGGCTCTATCACGCGACCCGTACGAAGCCGCGCTACTCGATGGCGCAGGCGATCGCCAGATAATGCTCCACATCATAGCGCCTCTGGTCAAAAGCGTGATAATCACCATACTCATCCAATCGTTCATCGGAACCTACAACGCATATCTCTGGCCGCTTGTAGTGACGAACAAACCGCAGATGAGGACCATACAGATCGGCATCAGCCTGCTGGGCTTTGCCGAAAGCGGAGATAAATCGGGACTTTTCGCAGCGCTCGTAGTCACGCTCGTCCCGTTCATACTGATCGTGATCCTTGCTCGCAAGGTGATGATAAAAGCCCTTACGGAAGGGCTCAACTATTGAAGGGGGCACAGACATGAGAAAGGTACTCATCTTGCTGATTGTGCTGATGGCATCGACATCGGCGATCTTTTCATCCGGTGCGAAGGAAGAAAGTGACGAAATCGTCATATGGCATTCCAACAGCGGTATTCTCGGAGAGGCGTTCCAACACCTCGTCGACGAATGGAACGACAGTCACAGCGTAAAGATAAACGCCATCTACCAGGGAGCTGCAAACGACGTCCTGACGAAGATAAAGGCAGCGGAAATGGCGGGTCAGGAACTTCCGGACATAGCTCAGCTCGATGCGACTGCGGGGCTGGACATGCTTTACAGCGACAGTGTCGTCCACATCGAAGATCTCGGAATCGACACATCTGACATCCTTCCAGTAGCATATGCGGCCTATGACAGCATGAACGGGCATATCGGAGTTCCGTTCAACTCATCCAGTCTGCTCTTCTACTACAACAAGACCATGTTCGACAAGGCGGGAGCCACGGTACCGGGTACGCTTGACGAATTCATCGCTGAAGCAGCAAAGATAAAAGAGGCCAACGGCGTTCCGGCTTTCTCCGGAGTCCCTACTACCTATGAGCTCTGCACTTTTCTCGGAGCTTGGCAGGGAGGATCGTTCCTGACAGACAGAAGAAACGGACACGACGGAGTATCGACGGAAGTGCTGTTCGACGACAACGGATCTTTCGTGGCATTCCTGGACAAGTGGAAGGCTCTATACGATACAGGCGCACTGGAAAACCTTACTAGCGGCGTCAGCGATGCGTTCTGCGCAGGAAGGACTGCAAGCATGCTGGCCTCTTCCTCGAACCTCACCACGGTGCTCCAGAACGTCGGAGACAGATTCGAGGTCGCGGTAGCTCCAGTGTTCGGAATCGATGAGGAAGCAACAGGAGGATCCAACGTAGGCGGAGGATGCCTGGTGGCCTTCTCCGACGCAGAGGAAGTGAAAGAGGCCATAAGCTACTTCATAGGAGCGGATGCACAGCTCTACTGGGCTGAGCATACAGGCTACATGCCAATAAGTCTCGAAGCGATCGGAAGCGAAGGCTGGAAGGAGTTCACGGAAGAAAATCCTCTGTTCTCCGTTGCCATAGACCAGGCAGTATCTTCCAGCGAGAACGTCACGGGGCTATGGATTCCGTCGGCCTATCAGGTCTACTATTCATTCCAGAGCACGATAAAGGACACCCTTGAAAACGGCCTGTCCGCAGAAGATGCGTTAACGACCATGAAGAACATGATCGA
This sequence comes from uncultured Spirochaetales bacterium, assembly GCA_949288415.1. Taxonomy (GTDB): domain Bacteria; phylum Spirochaetota; class Spirochaetia; order Sphaerochaetales; family Sphaerochaetaceae; genus Ornithospirochaeta. The sequence continues at coordinate 64,516 of CASEKE010000035.1, read as the reverse complement.
GGAAAGTCTGAGGGACTATGAGGTCTGAGCCTGCGACGAACACCAACCTTGTAGTGTTCAACAGGGAGGGCATCCGACGCGAGATGCCTTCTCTCATTCCGCTCTATGCGCGGCATGGTTTCAGGCATCTCGACCTCAATTTCTGCGAGATGCTGAACCGAGAAAGCACTTTGAACACTCCTGAAGCCGAAAAATACATCGATCTGCTCGAGGATGAGAAGAACGAGTATGGACTGGAATTCATTCAGGCTCATGCCCCTTATCCCGTCCCCGGGCTGCTGGACCGGGAAGAGTGCCTCCCGCTTGTTCTGCGGAGCATGGAGTTCGCATCGCGCCTTGGAGTCCCCCATATCGTGATCCATCCGGAAGGAAAGGACATAAAAGACAACATCGAGTACTTCGACAGGATCTTATCATCATCAAGAGTCGACATCAGGATAGCTCTCGAGAACATGGAGACTGAAAACGAGATATCGCGGTCGGACGAACTTCTGGAGATACAGTCGGCATTCGGTTCCCGCATGGGAATATGCTTCGACATCGGGCACGCCCATGTCCTCGGTCTCGACATTGAGGAAGAGATATCTGCATATGGCAGTCTCATGATAGGTACCCACATACACGACAACGACGGAACACGGGACCAGCATCTGCTGCCTTTCTACGGAAACATCGACTGGCAAAGCGCGATGAAGGCATTCGCGGCGAGCTACTCCGGCTTCATCAACTACGAAGCGATGTTCTTTTCCAGGACAAGGCCGATTGCGGAACAGGATGCGATCATCGACGAGGCAATGAGTCTACACTCAAGACTCGTCGCCCTCACCGGGCAGATAGAAACTGCACCGCTCCTTGTATAGGCAGTCGCGACAGCTTTCGCCAGGACATGTCTGGAAATGCCCTTCGGCTCCTTCCAGCTGTCTGACATGCCATTCGAGCTCGGAGATATGCTCCTCGAGCTTCCTTTTTCTTTCTATACTCTCGGAAAGCTTCGCCCTGTAGCGTCTCAGGAGCTCAAGTCGGCGTTTGTTGCCGCTCTCGTCCTCGTCCTTCAGCCTTATGATGCCCCCGATCTCGTCAAGAGAGAATCCCAGGTTTTTGAGTTCCAGTATCCTGCGTATGTAGAGAATATCCTCGTCGGTATACCATCTCTGTCTGGAGGCGGTACGACCGATCTTTATCAGGCCTTCCTCCTCGTAGTACCTGACGGTGCGGACTGTAAGGCCGAGCATGTCGGCGACCTCGCCTATTCTGTAGCGTCTCATGTGAAAAGGATATCAGAGATCAGGCAAAAGCAAAATAGCTGGAAAATGTTCGAATCCGTAACCGGGCCGAATCGGATCGAAGATGCCGCCTGGAATTTCCGCAGTATCGTGCGTGGGACGGAAAGGACAGGGGCTTGGCAAGAAATCCTGCACATATCCCCATCCTTGTCCATCTGCCGCCAATCGAAAATGATGCCCAACCAGCTATCGAGCTACGAGCTCCTCGTTCTTGGCGGCCTCCAACTCCTCTACGCTCTTCTCCTTTGTCCTAATGCCTTTGTATGAGCTATCGGTCGGTATCGACTTTCCTGCGGCAAGTCTTCTTTTTGCCTCCTCTATCGCCTTCCCGTACTGCGGAAGCCACTCGGCCTCAGCGACAAGCATCTCGTCCACCATCTGCCAGACCTCCGGAGGATTGCATACGGCACCAGTAAGAGGATCCATCAGGCATGCCTGTCTGAGAAGTGTGTCGTCCCCGGATACGGCTGCCTCAACGGCAAGACGCTGTACCCATATGGACTGCGAGCATACGGCGGCACATCCTAGGGGAAGCTCACCCAACTTCGGGACCGCAATCCCGTTTCCGTCCACATAGCAAGGAACCTCGACGACGCATTCATAAGGAAGATTGGTTATACATCCCTCGTTCATCACATTGAAGTGGCCACGATATTTTTTCCCGGTCTCGAGGGATTCCATGATGTATGAGCAATGTTCGCTGCTTCGCATGGATCCGTCGTACTTCCTCGGAGTCTCTTTGGAGATCTTCTCGAAATCCTTGTCGAAGTATTTTCTCTCCTCCCTCGTGTACCTCAGATAGCCTCCGGTCTCCCCGTTGATCCACGACCCGAGATCGATCCACTTTCCGATTTCGTCCTTTCTCTTCCTGTACCATGCAAGATATTCGGAAAGGTGCCCATTCGATTCAGTCGAGTAGTAGCCGAAGCGCCTGAGCATGTCTATCCTGACCTTCTCCTCCCCGCTGTACCGCGGATGATTTTCGAACGCCTCGAGAAGCATATCGCGAAGCTCGACTCCGTTGTGCTTGATCGAGATGTACCACGTCTGGTGGTTTATGCCGGCACACGTGACGTCAAGTTCTTCTCTGGGGATTCCCAAGACTTCCGCGATCTGCCTCTCTCCATGGATTTCCCCATGGCACAGTCCGATCGTACGGACCTTTCCGTACTTATTGCATGCCCATGTGGCCATTGCGTTCGGATTCGAGTAATTCAGAAGGATGCAGCCAGGAGCAGCGACTTCCCTGATGTCCCTGCAGAACCCGAGCATTTCGGCAATCACCCTCTGTCCATAGAAGATTCCTCCGACGCAGAGAGTATCTCCGACACATTGGTCGACGCCGTACCCGAGAGGAATCTCTATGTCCTTCTCGAATGCCTCGAGGCCGCCGATCCTGACGCAGTTGATCACGTAGTTCGCATTGCAAAACGCCTTTCGTCGGTCTGTCGTCGCCTCGATCCTCACAGGGACCTTGTTCGCGTCGAGATCGCGCTGGCATAGCGCCGCAACTCTTTCGAGGTTCACTGGATCTATGTCCGTGAACGACACTTCGCAGTCATGGAAAGCCGGGACGGACATGATGTCAGTAAAAAGATTTCTCGCGAATACGAGACTTCCGGCACCGATGATGCAAAACTTCATTGCTACCTCCATCGCCTATGCGTTATCGTTAACGCATAGACCTTCATAAAAACCTTCCACCCAAAATGGAAGGAAGGAAAATACACTGACTGAAAAATAAGACTTCAGGAGCGAAAAATCAATACTGATCCGTTTCTCCTGAACCGATACGCTACCCATCCGTCGGCCCGTTCTCCGGAGAAAAATTCCATGGCGGATCGGAGCCGGCATGGTCATCATTTTTCGACGTCGTCGAAGACCATCTCCGGACGGGTGTTCACGCTTCTGGGAATCACATGTACGTTGTCCAGTTCCAGACCTTTCACGTGCCTGAAGAAGAATCCGTACGCAGGAACATCCCCGAACGCGTTGCTCTCGGGATAGTCCGTTATGCTCTCGTGTATATGCGGCCTGATGTCCAGCCTCTCATCGTCATCCTGGTACCTCAGCTGGACATTTCTGATGCTTATGTCCTCGAGGTATCGGGTCACCTCTCCGTCATAGTAGCCGGTGACGATGCACGGGACCTCCATGCCGACGGCCTCGACATTCTCGATGAGCACTCTTCTGATGTACCCGCCGAACCTGTTCTTCTCGGTCACGCCGAACTTGTTCCTTCGGTTGAGGCAGATGAATATCGGACTGCATACACCGTCGATTGTGATGTTGCGCACAGTCACGTCCTCCAGCTCCGTACCGTCCACGGAACTGATGTTGATTCCGGAGATCGAACCCGGGAAGATATCGTTGAGGAAGAAGTGGCAATTCTCTACCAGGACGTCCCTGATGGGATAGTACGTCTCCGTTCCGATCTTGAAGCAGTTCATGCAGGATGATACGAAGCAGTCGGATACTCTTATGTGTTCGGCAGGCCCGAGTTCTTTCTCCTCCTCGAGCTCGATCCCGTCGTGCGCATGGCTTCCCGGAGCCTTGATGCAGATTCCATCATCCGCACTGGAGACGAAGCAATGCCTGATTTCGACGTTCCTGGAACTCATTATGTCTATCCCGTCCGTATTGGCCACATGCCTGTTTCCGTCTATTACGATGTCCTTTATTAGAACCTCATCGGAATTGTCCACGGAAAGCGTCCAATCGAGAGAGGCCTTCACGAGGATGTTTTCGATTCTGACGTTGCGGCAGCAGTTGAACCAGATGTTGTACAGAGGTCTTCTTATCCTCTCAAGCCCCTCACCGTACTTGTCTTCGGCATAGCGTATGGCATTTCGATAGCTGTAGCGGAGCGTGTCCACGGGATATCCCATCGGGTCGTACAGGAACGGCGGAAGCTTTATGTACGGAAGTCTATCGAGATGCGGCCTCCTGAGCGGAGCGTACGCAAAGTATTCCCCGTTTCCGACTATGCTGCCACCCCCTGTGAGGACGACGTTCCTGCAATCCTGGAAGCTTACGAACGCCTCCTTGTAGTTATCGAAGTTCCGCGAAGCGGAAATGGAACTGTCTATGTCGATGAAAAGCGTCATGTCGGATGTGAACTCGATCTGTCCTACGACGTAGCAACCTCCCGCGACCACGAGAGTGCCGGATCCCCTACTCTCGATCGCCTCGACTGCAGCTTTGAATGCCGGAGTCGATATCGTCCTTCCGTCTGGAACGGCACCGAACGCCCTTACATCGAACACTCCATCGCCTTGAGGAATTTCCATCCTGTGAAGATAGTCATGGTAAGGTATGCCTTTCAGGTAGTCACCTTCGTAGACGACTCCTCCGTCCTTAAGGGTCGCCTCGTCCCATTCGTACGTCATCCAGTTCCTGCCGTCGGCAGAGAATGCAAATGCGATTCCCCCATCCCGCAGGTACAGTCTGCAGCGCCCATCATCACCATCAAGGACGATGCTGGTCACCTTGTCCGAAGAGGCTGCAGATGGCAAGCTATCTACCTTCGTCCAGACCCTGAGGTCGGACGAGACGTAAAAAAGTCTCTCGTCGCCGCAGAATGCGACGAGAAAATATTCTCCGTTTCCGGATGACACGGCAAAAGAGGAGATTGCGCCTTTTGCCGGCTTTCTGATCACGATACCGTTCTTTTCCATAGCACTAAGGATAAATCCTGATCGGGATTTTCAGAACCCCAAAAATGAGAAAAGACAAAATGTGCTTCATTCGGAGGTGAACAGGACAGAAAACGCATGTTCTGTGGCAGGAAAGGATATTGAAATTAAAAATAATTTTATAATATTATAATGTTATAACATTTGATAAAAGGAAGGTTCACATGGTCATTACCTTGGATGTGGGCGGAACAGGCATAAAAGCCTCCGCATTCGATGGGGACAAAAGGCTGTTTCCGCCAAAGGATCATCCGGCTAGATCCAATGAAGATGCAGATACGGTGATAGCGAACTTCATAGGCATCCTTGACGCGGCAAGAGCCTACGCAGGGAAAAAGGAGCTCGAAGGCATCGCGATGGCTTTCCCCGGTCCATTCGATTACGAAAAGGGAATTCCTCTGATGCGAGGCCTTGCAAAATACGACAGCATCTACAGAATGGAACTAAGTCGGGAGATAGCGGAGAGGAGACCGGAATACGACGTCGGATACACTTTCATCAACGATGTATCCGCCTATGCACTTGGGGCGACTACGAAGCATGGCCTTTCGGGAAGGACTGCGGCTTTTGCAATCGGGACAGGTCTCGGTTCCGCATTCCTCGAAGACGGAAGAATTCTGACGGACGGCGAAGGAGTACCAGAAAACGGTTGGGTATACCCTATCCCATTCCTAGACGGAACGATAGACGACTACATATCGGCAAGAGGACTTCTTGCGATAACCCGAAGAATCTTAGGAAAGGACATGGACGGCCTGGATCTGGATCGTGCGGCAAGAGCAGGGAACGAAAAGGCTAAACAGGCTATGGTGAGCTTCGGTGTTCTTCTCGCAGAAGCTCTTGAACCGATACTTGGACGATTCCGCCCGGACAACGTCGTTTTGGGAGGAAACATTGCCAAATCACTCGACCTTTTCGGTTCAGACTTCCAGGACATGGTCCGGGCTTTGCCCGCACAGCTGGTCCATGATACGGCGACAAGCGACAGGATAACCGAAGGGGCATACATCGATTTCAAGGAGAGACAGCATGACGACACTTCTGAATAAAGACAAAGGTTCCCCAAGCCTATATTTCCAGGTGATGGAGAAACTGAAGGAAGAAATCGAGGACGGTACATACAAGTACGGCGAGATCATACCTGGAGAGAATCGGCTCTGCGAGATGTTCAACGTCAGCAGAATCACAATCAGGCAGGCGCTCCAGGAACTCAGCAGGACCGGACATGTCCAGCCGCAGCGGGGAATCGGTACAAAGGTAATCTGGCGCCAAGTCTCCGAGATACCGGGAAGAATAATAAGCTTTTCGGAGGAGATGAAGCTGCATGGGATGGAGATGACGACGTCGTACTGTTCCATTGAACGGACAGTACCCTCGAAAAAGATCGCCTCGGAACTGGAAATCCAGGAAGGGGACGAATGCCTGCTGCTGGAACGGACGAGGGATGTGGACGGCAGGCCTCTCGTGCACTCATGTACATTCATCCCCCTCTTCTGGGGTTTGGATGAGGATGAGACACTCTACAGGAAGTCATTCTATGAATATCTGAGAAGAGAGAAACATATAAGCGTCTGCAACGCCACCGACACGTTCAGCGCCGTACTTGCAGACAGACAGATAGCCTCAAGACTCGGGCTGCAGGAGCCTGCAGCGGTCCTGAAACGGATCAGGAAGAGCTGGTCAAGCGATGACCGGGTGATGGAATACACGATCTGCTGGTACCAGGCGGACAGATACAGATACACGATAGAAAAATAGAGAAAGGAAAAAGGGAATGTACGAATACAACAGCTACGGCAACTATGTAACACGACCAGTTATGGTGGTATCGGGAAAGAACGCTGTGCTTGGGGCAGATGCCCTCCATGCCCTGATAGGACAAAGTCTCGTCATCGTCGCGGACCTATACCCAGGCATCGATGAAACGAATGCGGAGCAACTGTTCATGCCCCTTTTCAGCGATGCGCTGATAATAAGGACAAGGGACATTCTCAGAAGCGAGGACGAGCTTGACGATGTTTTCAGGGACAATCTCTCGGACGACAGGGTCTTCGGTTTCATGAGCAGAAAGGACATCGATGTCGTATTCGACCCATGCAAGCTTGAGGATGCAAGACATGCTGTCTCCACCGCTTCGGGAAAAGTCCTCGTAATCGGCGTCGGCGCCGCCCTCGTGACGGACAGACAGGACCTGCTGCTCTATTTCGACATCAACCGCTGGGAGATCCAGCTCAGGTACCGGAGCGGCATGCCGAACTGGCTATGGCATGATGAAAAGGCTCCGATTCTCGAGAAATACAAAAGAGGATTCTTCATAGAATGGAGACTGGCCGACCGTCACAAGGACGGTCTTCTTGAACGAATGGACTACATACTCGACGGAAACGGAGACGAGTTCAAAGCGATTTCGCGCGAGGATTTCCGCCTGGCGATGTCCAGTCTTGCCTCAAGACCGTTCAGGATGGAGCCATACTTCGATCCAGGCGTGTGGGGCGGGAAATGGATGATGAAGACCATCGGGCTTCCAGAGAAGGAGAACTATGCATGGTCGTTCGACGGAGTTCCTGAGGAAAACAGCATCAACCTCGGCTTTGGAAACGGGTATGTATCCCTTCCTGCGATGGACCTGACACTCTCAAAGGCAGATGAACTGCTCGGGGGAAAAGTCAAGGCCCGTTTCGGCAGGGAGTTCCCGATCCGATTCGATTTCCTCGACACGATGGACGGCCAGAACCTGTCCCTCCAGGTCCATCCTCTCACCGAGTATATACAGAACAAATTCGGAATGAACTATACGCAGGACGAGAGCTACTACATCCTGGACTGCAAGGAGGATGCATGCGTCTACATCGGCCTCAAGGAAGGCATAGACAAGGATGGGATGATAGCCGACCTACGGCGCGCCGAGAAGGGAGAAATATCGTTTCCCGTCGAGAAGTACGTAAACAAGATTCCGGTTAAGAAACATGACCATGTCCTCATCCCTGCCGGGACCGTCCACTGCTCCGGCAGGAACGCAATGGTCCTGGAAATCTCCTCCACCCCATACATATTCACGTTCAAGCTATGGGACTGGGGAAGGGTCGGACTGGACGGACTGCCCCGACCGATCCATCTGGAACATGGGAGACGGAACATACAGTGGAACAGGACTACTTCTTTCGTGGAACGGGAACTCATCCATCAGGAGCGCGTGATCGCCTCGTCCGACGGCGTGACCGCGGAGCATACAGGTCTCCATGAACTCGAGTTCATAGAGACCGAACGCTGGAGCGTCGAAAGCGATTGCACGATAGAGATGAAAGGCTCCGTCGAGCAGCTCAATCTCGTCGAGGGAAGGAGCTGCCTGATAACCTCTCCTGATGGAAGCTTCGAGCCGCTTGAGATACACTATGCCGAAAGCTTCATCGTCCCTGCCGCCGTCGGCCGGTACAAGATAGAGGCGAACGACGGGGCGATCAAGCTTCTGAGGGCATACGTGAGGTGCTGAGTCCAGACGAGAACTCCACATACAGCACCTCATGGGGGCCGAGCGTGAATCCAGGAGAGAAAGGCACCCTTGCAGGCTCTGCCAAGGAGGAAAGTTCCTCTGCCTCGGACGGAGAAAGGTCCTCCTTGGCTCCGCGCTCCGTCCAGAGGTCGAATACGGATCCGTGCGAAGGACCCAATAGCAGACATTCGACCGCCTCAAGCCCATCGATGTCCAGAAGAAAGTCCTCATTCCTTTTTTCGAACACGTCGCGGCAGGTGGCCGTCAGGGCACGCCTGTCGCCATCCTGGAATTCCTCTTCGTAGTGGCAGTAGTTCCAGAACAGCGCGTGCATAACCTTGCCGTCCTCAACGACAAGCGCCTTGTCGCTTCTGTATACGATTCTTCCCTTCATGCGGGAAAGGAACCTGTATGCATGGTACGAAGGCTTCCTGATGCCGAGCGTGTTTATTAGTCCGAAACCTCCATGGAACTGGCTTTTGCCGGGACCGTTCTCCTCGAAGATGTCCGAAGCCGTCCAGAATCCTATGGAATCGTAGCATGACACAGTGGATACGAGATTATATATGATGAACGGAGCCATGAACGCGGTATCGTGTACAAGGTCCCTCGGGCTCGGGGATGAATTCCACTCCGTAAGATGTATTTCCACGCCTCTGAAACGGCTTGCATCCACCACCTTGCGCAACTCTCCCACCTGCCTCTGCAGAGCGTTCTTCTCCATGTAGCCCATGCGTTTGACCCCTTCGGAATCGAGCGGCCAGTACGTCGGATACGGATGAGCCGTTATGAAATCCAGCGGGAGGGATGACGATTCGACGAAATCCAGGAAAGCGCGGAGAAATACGAAATCCTCACGGAAGTCTGCACCGCTTATGGATGGTCCGCCGACCTTCAGTCGCGGATCGACACTCTTGACGGCGCGCGCAGATTCTTCGTACAGCCTGAAGTATTCCTCCTTGGTGCCGGAGAAAAAGGATTTGAGATTGGGTTCGTTCCAGACCTCGAAACGCCATGCAAGAACCTCATCAAGTCCATAGCGTCCGGCTGCATGCTCTACCGTGGCCCGCACAAGATCGCCCCATTTTTTATAGCTCGTCGGAGGACATCCATTTGCCTTCCACCAGAACACGGTCGCCTTCTTCGTCGCCAGTTCCGACGGCATGAAGGAAAGCTCGACAATCGGCGTCAGACCGATTGAAAGGAGGAAGTCGAAAAGCTTGTCGAAGTACTGGAAATAATATCGGGGACGTCCATCCTCGTCTTCGCCGTATATTGCCATGTCGTCGTGGAAGATTCCATGGAAACGCACATACTTGAAGCCTATTTCCCTCTGTAGCATCTTGAGATCCTTCTGCAGGTCGGCCCTCAGAGCCTCGAATGCTCTTCCGAATGTTATGCACGAAGTGAAACACCCTGCTTCACAGACTGATTCGGCATCAAGGCCGTTCTTGATTAGTATTTTTTCCATATTAGACAATATAGCGCATAAAATAGATTGAAAAGCGTCATTTCGTGCTATTATATAGACAAAATATGCACTCATTCTTAGAAAAGCTTGAACATGGTACCGTCGCGATACGCTCACGAAACCTGAACTATCCAAAACATATGCACGCCGAAGTCGAGATACTTTTTATGAAAGAAGGTTCGGTAAGACTTGAGACGGAGGAAACGAGGACCAGGTTGCACGAGGGCAATGCCGTGCTTTTTCCTCCTTTCTCCGTTCATGGCTACTGCAAGGAGGGACCGAACGAAGCCTCAATCGCAATCTTTCCCCTATCGGTATCGCGCGGGATCTCCGAAAGGATGCCTGACGCACCGATCGTCATGAAAGGCTGCGACAGAAATGTCGAGAAAATTATGCTTCTTCTGGAGGAATGTCGCTGGGACGATGCGGAGCCCATATATGTCGGAGGTCTGCTTACAGCCCTTGCAGCCCTCGTCACGCAAGAAAATGGCAAGGAAGCGCACACCTCCGTCGCACACATGGCCAAGGCCCTCATGATCGCAAGAGAAGGCAGAATCGGACTCGACGAGACTGCCTCCCTACTGGGATACTCCAGATCGCATGTCAGCAGGGAATTCTCGAAAACATTCGGGATTTCCGCATCGGAATTCCTTTCACGCCTGCGTTTGGAAAATGCCAGGATCCGTCTGAAGACGTCAGAAGATAGAATCGAGGACATTGCCATCGCCTCAGGATTCAACACAATCAGAAGCTTCGACAGGGCCTTTCTGAAGATCTATGGGACAAATCCTGGAAAATACAGGAGGAGCAAAGCATCGTCCAAGCAGTGAATCCGGACAAAGAAGCCCCTCCCTGAAGTATACAGAGAGGAGGATCCTATGGAAGACGGTAGAGAAATGATATCCTTCAGGGACGAGAGGCCGCGGGAGACGCTTGCCAGAAAAGGCATCGAGGCACTTACGGACAAGGAACTTGTCATGCTGCTCGTACAGACAGGCTCGCGCTATAGGAGTCTCGAGGACATAAGCGACGAAGTGCTCTCCACGATCGACAGGAACTCCTCGGTCTCTCAGGACAGTCTGATGCTTATAAAAGGCCTCGGAGAGGCAAAGGCTGGAGCGATTGCGGCCGCGCTCGAGATCGGAAGGAGAAAGAATACGCGCAAGATGCGCAAGATATCGACACCGCGGGACGTCTACGAGGAAATCAAGCATTATGCGACCAGAAAACAGGAGCATCTGCTTGTCCTTGCGCTCAACGGCGCACATGAAGTCATATTCTCCGAAGTCGTCACCATAGGACTGGTCAACATGACCGTGGTACATCCTAGGGAGGTATTTTCGAACGCGATACGGGAGAGAGCCACCGCGGTCATAATCTCGCACAACCATCCATCCGGAGTGCATGAGGATGCCAGCGAAGAGGACATCACGATAACAAAACGCATAAGGAACGCAGGAACGATCCTGGGAATATCGCTCATCGACCACGTCATCATAAGCGCGAACGGATACATGTCGTTCAAGGAGAGGGGGCTGCTTTAGCTACTTGGAAAAATCGACTTTGACCGAAAGCGAGGAAAGCACTGAGAGCGCATTTTCGAGAGAAAGGACGGCACCCCTAGCCTCCCTTGCGTCGTCGGATATTTCAAGAGCCTCCAGAACTGTTTTCTCGAGAACGAGATCCCTCAGCATGGAAAACCGGAACGAACATCCATGGAGTTTGCAGTTCCTGAAGACGATCCTCCGTCCTGAAAGCGACGAGAAGTCCGAATCGGAGAACTCGCAGTCCTCGAACGTCAGCTCGTCGGCATTCACAGAAGAAAAAACGCTGTACAGCCCTTTGCAACCGGCAAACAAGACCTTCTTGAGTCTGGCCTTGAAGAAAGAGGTTCCGGTAAGCTGGCATGATCTGAAATCCAGAGAGAGCGCATGCAGGCTCTCGAATGAAGCATTCTGCAGATTGACCGAATCGAATGAAACGTGCCTTATCACGGCAAGGGAGAACAAAGAACCTGCAAGAGAAAGCGAATCGAATGAAACATTCTCGATCTCGCGCGAAGAGAAATCCTTCCCTGCAAGATCGAGACCGGAAAATTCCAATCCTTCTATCGTATCGTCATCTGGAATGTCTGTCCTTGAGGACATCGACGACCTCCGCAAGAGTCGCATCCTTCTGCGCGAGAAGGACAAGGAAATGGTAGATCAGATCGGCGGCCTCTCCCAGAAGGAGATCTTTGTCGTCATCCTTGCTTTCGATGATGAGCTCGATGGCTTCCTCGCCGACTTTCTGGGCGATCTTGTTGAGTCCGCGGGAGAAAAGATGGTTGGTATAGCTTCCCTCGATGGGATTGTCGCGCCTGTCGCGTATGACGTTCTCAAGATAGAACAGGAATTCGGAAGATGATATTTCTCCGGGCTCGTTGTCCTCGCTGAAGCAGGTATCCGCGCCGGTGTGGCATACAGGCCCCGAAGGGATTGCCTTGACCAGCAGCGTATCCCCGTCGCAGTCCACGAGAATCTCCCTCAGCTGAAGGAACTGTCCGTTGGTCTCCCCTTTCGTCCATATCCTCTGCCGGCTACGCGACCAGAATGTCACAAGTCGACGTTCCAAGGTGAGACGATATGCCTCCTCGTTCATATAGCCGAGCATCAAAACCTTCCTGGTTACCGCATCCTGTACGATGGCAGGGACAAGGCCGTCACCCTTGGAGAAATCTATGGTCATACTGCATCTCCCGAAAATGTTTATAGAATAACATATTATAGATTGAAAAAGGGCAACATAGTCAATAGAGGCGGAATTTGGGCACTACTGTTTCTTCTCCTCCCATTCCACGTCTATCGGGTCGTCCTTCGTCCCTTTGTGGCTTCCGGGATTCGTCGAATATATAGAGCCCACGGCCATCAGAACTCCTATCACGAGCGCAATCACGCCGATTATAGTCAGAACAGTAGAGGCGATGAGCTTCGGGAAGAAGAACATGAGGACGGCGAATATCACATGGAGCACTACATCGAAAAAGCCGATTCCATCCCCTCCCATCCTTCTGATGGCCGCAATGTCGAGCGCATCAATCAGAGCGCTTACAAGAAGGTCGAGAGCTATGATGTAGACAAGCACGGAAAGAATGATTTCCGGTCGGCTGATGGCAAAATATAACACAACGGCGCCGAATATGATGTTCACTACGTTCTTGACGATGCTTCCTATCCTCAGCGCCCCGGGAACGGCAGAAAACACTTTGATGACAAGGTAAAGGTTCCTCAGCCCAAGAACGAGCAGATAGATGGCGACGACCGCAGTCACGATCATGACAACCTTGGTCGGAACGAGCAGAATCAGAAGTCCGATGACCGTCAGGATGATGCCGGGCATGAGATTTGCCAATTTCTTCATATCACAATCCTCCACAATGAAAGGATAACCCCGAAAGCAAACCGGGGCAACATGATATTATTCGATATTCCCATGAAGCAGTCTTCGAAGAACATCGTAGCTCGGTTTTTTTACCCCGTCCACGGTCACGGACCCATGGATGCGCATACAAAATCGCCCTTTTCCGGCCTCGCCCATATGCGTCCTGTAGTCGTTCAGAGAAAAGTATATCCATCCCGCAAGGCCGCAATCCCTGTAGAGGGCCTCCCTTTCCTCGTACAGTCGGCACCTTTCTTCATCCCCGCCGGGGAATGCAGGTTCGCAAAGGCCGACCTCCGTCACGACGAGCGGCATCCCCTTGCACTTCTCCAGCACGTCCATCAGTCCCTTACGATGGTCTGTCATATCCGGATACCAGAGCCCCATGTACTCGTTCCAGGTAGCAAAGTCGCCAAGCATCGCAGCGTCGATCACGCTTTCCCTGTGGATCGTGTTGGAGACGTACGAACACAGTCTTCCGGGATCCGTCGCCTTGATCATCCCGTACATCACGGAAACATAGCATAGAGTTTCCAGACTGCTTCCGTCAAGTTCGTTTCCGACTCCCCAGGACACGATCGAAGGATGATTGAAATGGGCCGATATCATCTCCTTTGCCTGCAGTTCGGCAATGGCAGCCGTCGCATCGTCTACGCTCTTCGGACTTCCCCATAACGGAATCTCCTCCTGGACCATGATTCCGTGCCTGTCGCACCAATCGAATACCCTATCGTCCTGCTGCCAATGGAAACGCGTGAATTCCACACCCAGGTCCTTGAGCATCTCAAGATGCCTTTCCATGGAGGCATCGTCCTCGGCCATTCCGCATCCGGGATTGTCACCGGGCATCCACTCCACCCCGCGTAGAATTCTCTCTTTTCCGTTGAACACGAACCTGTTTCCCCTCACCACGAGTTCCCTGAATCCGACAGAGGTCTTCTTCGAGCATCCTTCGCATTCCATTGTGAGCGTATAGAGCACAGGGTTCTCCGGACTCCATAGCGCAAGCCCGGAAAGTCTCACGGATGAGACTCCGGTGCCATCGGCAGAGACATGGATGACGCCTGAGACCACGAGCTTCCCGTCAGAATCGACAAGGCTGTATGGTACCGCATCGACACCGCTTTCGGCCTTCTCGAGCGAAAGCCTTATCTCGAGGCTCGCGGAGGACGACAGGAAATCGTAGTCGAACGTACGCACGCGACACTCCTTTATGTCGCAGGCTCTCTTCTCGATGAGACGCACATTCCGTATAATGCCCCCGTCGCAAGCCCAGTCGAAGTGGTTCAGATATGGCAGAGCATTCTCGCTGAAACTGTTGTCGACGCAAACCGTCAGTGTGTTGTCTCCCCTCCGGACCAGGCCGGATATGTCGACTGAAAACGGTGTATATCCGCTGGAGATATGGCTGCCTGCCATCTTTCCGTTCAGATACACGTACGCATCGCGATAGACCGCATCGAACTCTATCCTCACGACATCGGAAATTTCGTCCAGAGAAAATACCGTGGAATACCATCCCTTTCCCATGTAGTTCTCATATTTCTCCGTCACGGACCAGGTATGAGGCACAGTCACATTCTCCATCGCGGTTGCAATCGCCTCGAGGTCGTTTCTTTTTACGAGGTCCTCCGTTGTAAAGCGCCAGGATACAAGTCTTCTCTCCATTGTTTTCTCCTTGTGCATCCATTCTAGCGCACCATAAGTCGACAATGTCGTATAATCAAATCAAGAAATATGATTTTCGACGCAAATTAAGGAGACATTCATGATTGCGGAAGGGCGCCAATTCGAGAAGGGGTCGAGGATGTATCTCGAGACCGACAGCGAGAATTGCATCTACAGGGTCGTGTCACTGGGACTTTTCAACACAACATCATGCTACAGAGTGGAACGCAGCGGAGCCGATTCCATCCTCCTCGTCGCCATGGAAAGCGGACGGATGAACATACGCACGGAAGGAGGAGGCGCAGTTCTTGAAAAAGGATGCTGTGCACTGTTCGACTGCAGCGCCGGACACAGCTACGACACTCCGGTTCCTTCCAGCTTTCTCTGGATGCATTTCAAGGGTCCGGATGTATCGAAGCTGACGCGATCGATCACCGACGGTGGAGCTGGAATGGTGCTTTCCGACGTATGGGAAGATGCGAAGAACCTCTGCCAGGCCATTCTGGCTACCCATGAAGGAGAAGCAGCCATAAAAAAGGAAAGGCAGTCGTCTATGCTCTACTCGTTCCTGATGAAGGCACTGGAGAGGAATGCGCCCCGACACTCGACAGACCGGGACATAAGGGTCAGGAAAGCGGAGGAATACATAATGCTCTCCTTGGCGGACAGACCAAAGCTGGAAGAAATCGCAAAGCAGGCATCGATAAGCAAGAGCCAGCTGGAGCGCCTTTTCGTCAAGGAGGAAAGGATGTCGGTACATGCATACATCCTTGAAAGGAGATTCGACACGGCCAAGAGGCTTCTTGCGGAAAGCGATCTTCCTGTGGCAAGGATCGCCTTCCAGACCGGATTTTCAGAAAGCTCGTTTTCCAGCAAGTTCAGAAAAAGAACCGGACTGACACCTTTGGAATACAGGAGACGCGGGAAGGTATTTGAATGATTCCTGCTTTCTGTTACCATCAGGGTATGCTCAATCTATTATTCGACCTGGATGGAACCCTATACGATTTCAAGGCGACCGAAAAGATCGCCCTCACATTAGTCCTTAACACCTACGGACTCGAGAACGACAGAAAGACCTACGAACTGTACCAGGAAGGCAACCACTATCTCTGGGACGAATACGAAAAGGGAAACATCTCCCAAGACGCAATCAACGACAGACGTTTCCAGATGCTGTTCGACAGGACAGGAATAAAGGCCGACGGGAAGGAAGCCGGAGAAATGTACGTGGAACATCTGAGCAGGAATGGGATCCTTCTTCCCGGGGCAAAGGAATTCCTGGATTGGATGGCCTCGAGAAAGGATCTGTTCAAGGCATACATAATCACGAACGGGATTCCGAAGACACAGCACGGAAGGTTGAGGACCTCCGACACATACGGATACTACGAAAAGATCTTCATATCCGGCGAGATGGGTACGCAGAAACCGGACAAGGCATTCTTCGATCAGGTATTGGAGCAGGCGGCAATAGAGAAAGAGGATTCGATCGTCATAGGCGATACCGAAAAGAGCGACATCCAGGGTGCAATCAATGCCGGAATCAGAAGCATATACATAAACTTCGAAGGAAAGAAATCCGACATGGCGAACTACTCTGTGTCGTCGTACGACGAACTCGAGAAGCTACTGCTCGATCTCGTATAGCTCCACTTCGAAGATTATCAGCTCGTTCGGACCTATTATGCTTATTCCGTTCTCCCCATATGCAAGCGACGGATGGATCCAGAATCGGTATTTCGCCCCCACCGGCATCAGCATGAGGCCCTCCTTCACACCTTTCATCATCTTGGAAATCTCCAGTACGACAGGTTCTCCCCTGTCGTACGAGCTGTCGGCGACAACACCGTTCAGGAGCGTTATCGAATAGTCCACCAGAACCGAATCGTCGATCGACGGAACCGATCCGGATCCTTTCTTGACGATTTCGTACTGCAGGCCGGATTTCGTTGTATTCACGTAGCTTCGTGTAGCGTTCACCCGCAGAAAATCCTCTGCGGCGGCAAGGTTGGCAGCCTTCTTGGCCTCGTAGCGTGCCTCTGCCGCATTCAGTTGCGCTGTCTGATAGTCGCTGAATATCTGCTGGAGTTCAGCCTCCGAGAAATACGAAGTACCGTAATAATCGAGCACGCCTCGCACGAAGTACTCAAGATCTATGTCAGCCCCGTTCTGTGCAAGACTGGACGCGAAAAGGTTGCCATAGGCATAGCTGAACTTGTCCTCCAGTTCAACAGGCGCCTCGAGTTCGTCTATCGAAGAGAAGAACTTATCCACGCTCTCCTGTGTTGCCTCGTCCTGGCTTCCGCCATACGGCGCTACGAGATCCCCACCCACAATTGCCGAAGACTTCTGCGAGCATGAGAGCAAAAGAAACAGATACAGCAGCAACACCGGAACCTTTCTCGTCAACGTGAAAATCCTCTTAATAAGCAAAGTACCATACAAGGAAGGTTGAGTCAAAGAAAAGAGCCATGAATTTTGACAAGAACGGCCATATCCTGTAAAATCCTTAATCAGGATCAGATTGGAAACCTCAATTTGAATCTCGAATTTGCCGTTTGCCGGAGCATTCCTCCGGCATTTTTCATCTTCCCGTGGACGACAGTATGCAGATCGTCGGGAAATCGTGCACTTCCAGTTTCAGCAGAGCCTCGGGTCCAAGCTCGGGAAAAGCGACGGTCTCCACGCTTTTTATCGCGGACGCATATAGCGCACCGCATCCGCCAAATGCCTGCAGATAGACTCCGCCGTACTTGAGCACAGCCTCTTCGACCTCCCTGCCACGCGGTCCCTTTCCCACCATCAGAAGAAGTCCTGCAGCAATGAGGCTCGGGGAAAACGGATCCATACGCTTGCTTGTGGTCGGTCCCGCCGCCCCGATGACATGGCCTTCGGGAGCCGGACTCGGCCCCATGTAGTATATCCCGTTTCCCTTGAACGGGAACGGAGACTCGATCCCTTCCGAAAGCATCCGGCAAAGCTGCTTGTGTACCTGATCCCTTCCTACGTAAAGAGACCCGGAAAGTATCACTTCATCCCACTTCTCTATCTCGTGAAGCTTCGCTGCATCATATGGAAGCTCAAGAATCCTTCTCATCGAAACCTCCTTCGACGACAATATGGACCTTTCTGTCCGCCCAGCAGTTCACCGTGAGCGCCACAGGAAGACCTGCAATGTGAGTAGGCTCCTCCGCTATGCCTGCATAGAGCGCGGTATGCGAGCCTCCAAGGCCCCCGGCTCCTATTCCAAGTTCGTTGACTGCGGTCAGAATCTCCTTGGAAAGCATTCTGTATTCCTTCTTGCCGGAGGGGGAAACAAGCGCCTTCTTGCTGAGAAGGGCGGCCCTGTCGAGCGTACCGCCGATCCCTATACCGAGAAACATCGGAGGGCATGGTTTCCCGCCCGCATCCTTTACCATATCCAGAACGGCATCGATCACGCCTTGCCTGCCGGATGTGGGATTCAGCATCCGGACGGAACTGCAGTTCTCGCTTCCGAACCCTTTCAGGAGGAAGTATATGTCTATGTTGCGCCCGGATACCATGCGGTAATTCACCACGCCCGGAAGATTGCAACCGGTATTGCGCCTTTCGAACACAGGATCTTCCACGACGCTTTTCCTGTAAAATCCTTTTTTCTGGGCCTTTCGCATTCCGTCGAGGATGGCGCGATCGAGCGACTTCATGTCGCATCTGGCGGACCGGCCGATTTCGACGAGGCACCAGAACATTCCCGTATCCTGACAGAGCGGCAACCCGGACTCCTTGGCTATGGCTATGTTCTTCACGATTGCATCGAACACCATAGCGGCCTTTCCATCCTTCTCTTCCGAGGCGGCCTTGACTATGGCTCTCTCGACCTCGGGATCGAGCACTCTTATCGCGCTGCAGAGCGCATCTGCGATCATATCTTCAAGCTTCACTGTACAGATCCCCCTCCCAGGCATCGTCTTTCTCCATCCTCGCCTCGAGCATCTTTATGATTCTGTTCTTGTCGGGAAAATCCCTAGGTGCGACGAGACGATGCATAGGAGTCTCGCTGACAAGCCTCTGTATGATCATATCCGGCCTGAGGTGCCGTATGAAGTTTTCAAGCTCCTCAACATATTCGTCGGCTTCCATGACCCGGACGGCTCCCAGGCTGTACTCGTCGGCCAATCTCGTCCCTCCGGCGATATGGAGGTTATGTATCTTGATCGCATCCGACCGGGCCTCGTTCACCGTCTCTGCCGTGTACTCGTAATCCGGCCTTCCCTCTCCGGGCAGGCCGATGATCACGTGCGTGGACAACAGCAGTCCATGGCGGGAGACGATTTCGGCAGCATCGAGATAGCTTTTCCTGTCGTGGCCGCGTCCTATGCGCTCCAAAGTCCTGTCGTTCGCGCTCTGAAGGCCAAGCTCCACCCAGACATCCAGTCCCCGATCTCTGTAGGAAGCAAGCAGCTCGGCCTTCCCATCGTCGATCTGGTCCGGCCGCGTGGAGACAATGAACTCCCTGAAATCTCCGAGTTCCAGCGCGGAATCATATATCCTGCGGAGATTTTCGACCGAGTCATATGTATTGGTGAACGACTGGAAGTATAGACTGAACATTTCTGCGCCATACCTTCTGGCAAGGAATTCCCTTCCTTTGGCAATCTGGTCGGCTATTGAAGCACACCGTGAGATGACAGTGGATGCGACATCGGCATCGAACGCGCTGCTGTGGGTGAATCCGCTCTCGCTTCGCCTTTGGTAGACCGCGACGGAACCTGTACCGTCGCAGAATGCACATCCGCCATGCCGGGTCGCATCGCGGTTCGGACAAGAGAATCCTGCATCGACGCCGATCCTGAACACGGATGCCCCATACCGACTTTTCAGATACTCGGAATACGTTCTCCACCTCATTTGAAGCTCAGTCCCAGAAACAGCTGGCCGTTGTGGTTGGCCTTGAAATCGAGAACTATGTTGCCGAACGACGTCATGAACCCGACACCGAGGCGGCACCCGAAAAGCACGTCGTTCACCGCGGAGAACGGGATGTAGGAGACGACGCTGTCCATGATCCACGTCCTGTTGTAATATTCGTCGGGGTTCTTCTCCAGCCCCTCAACATAGAACGCGACGTCCAGGAACACCCTGTCGGTGAATATCACGCGGCCTCCGCACTCGACCTCCAGATAGTCCCTCGTGATGAGGCCTGTATTTCCTATCCTGTAGAAATCGCCGAACCAGAGATAATCACCCGATCCCCTATGAGTCTCGGCTTCCGCAGACAAAAGGAACCTGGAATTCGGAATCAGCGAAGGAAGGATGCTGTCGACCCCGAACTCGATCCCATATACAAGGGGGCTCCTTGCCATGATCTCGAATTTCAAATCACCTTCGAACCCCGTATCATAGAGCGTGTTGCCGATATAATCGGAACAGCTGGCCGTGAACTCGAACGTCGGAGCGATGTAATCGATTGCCGGCTGAACCTCGTGCTGGACGTCATCGATCGGATTGGCGATTGCCGCAAGATGCGAATAATCAAGCTTGAAGGCCATGGCAAACCGCCAGTCTCCATTGAGCCTGTATGAAAGACCTGTCTCGAGCCTCAGCCTGAAGTCGTCCGTATCGACTGACGCGACACGGTTCTGCATGCTGAGCATCGAAAGCTCTCCGACGCCGAATGAAACATGGGCATAGTAGTCGAATGTGTTTACGATCGGGAGGAAATATGTAGAGAACACACGGACAAGCTTCTCAGCCTCGACACCGACAAGAATCGTACCGCTCTTGCCGGCTTTGAAGTTGAAGAAAACGTCAAGTTTCGGATTGAACGAGAACGAAATGTCCTTGCCGAGGGAATTGAAGATGAAATTGACGCTGCCGTTGAATCCGAGGGAAACGCTCGACGAAAGCGACTGATAAGGTTCCCCTACTACGTACACGATTCCATCGTATATGTTATAGTAAATGTTCTTGAGTCTCTCATGCTCTTTGATATACTCTATCGTCCGCTCGAAGAGCTCGATTGTATCCTTGTCTGCTACAGCGCCGGTGAAGAAATCGAAATAAGGCTTGTACTTCTCCAGACCGGGATATATGAATCCTTTGAACACGATGTCAGGAAGATCGGAATAGTCGACATGGGACTCGTAACTCCGTCCGCTCAGTCTTTTTTCGATCTCGTCGAACACGTCCATGTTCTCCATGACGCACTCGTCCCCGATGCTCATGATCTCCTCGCGCTCGTTGAAAGCCATTGTGCTGATATTGTCGACCGCCGGAATAAGCACCCAGTCTGCTTCATCGTAGTTCTCCTGCGAATTGACCTGCGTGATCAGATCCAGAAACTGGAACGATGCCCCAGTAAGCGTCTCGAGCGTGGCATCGTCGAGACTTTCCCTTCTTCCCATGGCATTGTTCACATCGACAGCCAGCACGATGTCTGCGCCCAAGTCGCGTGCTACATCGCACGGGAGATTGTTCATCATCCCTCCGTCTATCACGTATTTTCCGTCGGAAGTCCTCGCAGGACGGAATATCACAGGAAGAGACATCGAGCCTCGGATCGCATCGTAGATCGACCCGTCTCCGAAAACCAGTTCCTTCCCCGTCACAAGATCGGTACCTATACAGCGGAAAGGTATCGGAAGATCGTCAAAGTCGTCTATGTCGAGAACCTTTGAAAGATTGGACCGGAGAAACGCAGCAACGTACTGATCGTCGATTATCCCGTTCGCGGAACCGAATTCGCTCTCGGAGAAATCGATCGTGGCGATGTTGGCAAGATACGGATCCTCCATGGTCCTCAGCGTCAGACCGGAACTTCTTGAATGGACATGGAGGAAGATATCCATGAGATCGGCCTGCATGACTATCTCTCTTATCTCGCTCGGAGCGTATCCCGCGGCATAGAAAGCTCCCACGAGCGCGCCCATGCTGGTTCCTACGACGTAATCCGGAACGATTCCCCTCCTCTCAAGCTCCTCAAGGACGGAAATGTGTGCAAGTCCCCTTGCCCCACCTCCGGAAAGAACGACTGCGAAAGTGGGACGGTCGGCGGCAAGAAGCACCGAAGGAAGCACCAGAAACGCCACGAAAATGGCAAGGATACGTTTTTGCATATCATTCCCCCAATACGGAACCGATTATCATCCTATCTCCGTTCAGATAGCTCGAACTGTCCATCTCCTTCTTTGCAGGGGCCTGGACACGCGATACGTACAGATATCCGTCTCCGGTCGCGATCTTGAACCCTCTTTTCCTGTCCAGGCCGACGACCGTTCCGGGCTTTTCTCCGCATGTCTTCTCGAACGGCAAGAAAACGCTTCCCGACACGCCGAGGAGGAACAGCTGGCCGCCACGGTATCCCGCGACAGCCTTCGGCCATGGGTAGCATGCCCTTATCCTGGCATGGAGCTCCGCGGCGCTTCTAGAGAAATCGAGAACCGCCTCGCTCTTGTCGATCATGTCCGAATACGATATCTCTCCTTCCTGCTTGTGAGGCTTGAATCCGTCAGGATCCGATAAAGTCTCTACGGCAAGATCCGCTGCAAGATCCGCGACCTTCTCCTCCAAGGAAGGAATGTCCTCGGTCCCGTCCAGCTGGAAACGGCAGGTGTTCAGTATATCCCCGCTGTCGACTTCCAATGCGAGCTCCTGGATAGATATGCCGCCTTCCCGATCGCGTTCGAGGATGGTCCTGTATATCGGTGAGCAGCCACGCCATCGCGGAAGAATAGATGGATGGATGTTGTATTTCCCATCGAACAACGCAAGGAACTTCGGCCCGAATATCTTTCCGTAGCAGAACGAGACGAGTGTGTCCACCCCGAGAGTACGAATATGCTCCCGAGCCTCTGTTCTCAGGGTTTCGGGCTGATACACCTCAAGCCCGAGCTCGAGCGCCTTCACCTTGACGGGTGAAGGCAGAAGCGTCTTTCCTCTCTTGCCAGGAACGTCGGGAGTCGTAAGAACAGCCCTTACGAGTCCTAGGGAAGCAAGCTTCTCCAGCGTCTTGACGGCTATTGAACCGGTAGCGGCGAACAGTATCTTCAATTCTGCTTCCTCTTGCCTGACTTCTTCTGTCTCTTGAAGTGAAGCTTCTCGAGCTTCTCCTTTTCCTTCTCGTCCAAATGATCTATGTACAGCTTTCCGTACAGATGATCGTTCTCGTGCTGGATCACGCGGGCAAGCAGACCGTCCGCATCCACGTTGAAATACTTTCCGTCCGCATCCTGTGCCTGGACCTTCACCCTCAGCGGCCTGACCACGTCGTGGTAAAGTCCCGGTATTGACAGACAGCCCTCCTCATATACGCCCTCTTCGACGCTGGTTTCCGTTATCACCGGATTGATGAAAACGTACTTCGAGCCCTCGCCCTTTCTGAGGTCCACGACGAAAATCCTCTTGGAAACACCGACCTGAGGTCCGGCAAGACCTACGCCGTCCGCCTCGACAAGCGTATCGAACATAGCATCGACGAGCATCCTAAGAGCTGAATCGAATACAGTTACTTCCTCCGTGGGAGTCCGGAGAACATCATCTCCCAAAGTATATATGTCAAGCATCGATAATCCTCTGAAAGGATTATAGCATGAAAAGGTGGTATAAGACATCGCCTTGGACAGAAAAAGCACGGACCGCGCAGAACGCGGTCCGTAGCCTCATTCACATTCAGGAGGATGCTTCAATAAAGAAGGTCCTCCAGGAGGGGAAAACTTCAATGAGAAGATATCACAAGAGAAGCGGATGGGGAAGTCGGATTTTATGTACGTATCTGCAATATCGCATTACAACGTTACACGTCAGGATATGTCCACCGGATCCACGTCGATTTCCAGATAAAGGCCATGGACGACCTTGTATTCCGCTACAAAGACATCGAGCCTCTTCAGCAGCTCGGCAAACGCCCTTTCGTCGGCACGGATCATCACATGATACCGGTAATAAGTACTCCTGCGTTCTATCATGCATGCATTGGCCTCGTACACATCCACTCCGTCCATCGAAGCAAGAAGCTCACTCAGATATCGGGCCATATCTTCCGTACCGGCCCTGACGTCATCCTCTTTCTTCCCGCGCAAGGTAAGATTGACAAGCCTGCCGTACGGAGGAAATCCTATGTTGCGCCTTAGCGCGAGCTCCGTACCGTAGAACTCCTCCTGTCCGCGGTTCTCCACGGCAAGGATCGCAGGATTCGCAATCTGCGTGGTCTGTATTATGACCTTTCCGTCAGGTCGGAATCGTCCTGCCCTTCCAGCTACCTGTTCCAGAAGGGCAAAAGTCCTCTCATTTGCCCTGAAGTCGGGAGAAAAGAGCGAACCGTCCGCGTTGATTATCCCGACAAGCGTCACCTTGGGGAAATTGAGTCCCTTGGCTATCATCTGTGTCCCAAGAAGGATGTCTATCCTGCCTTCCTCGAAATCCCTGATCGTGTCGGCCGTATAGTTCTTCGAGCTTTCGGCGGCATCGCTGTCGAGCCTTCTCACGGTCCTGTACGGGAAAAGCCTGCGGACCTCCTCCTCGACGAGCTCCGTCCCTGTCCCTTTCGCGACGAGATCCCTGCTGCGGCAGGATGGACAGACGGACGGAACCGGCTCGGAATAACCGCAGGTATGGCATACTAGACGACCGCGTTTCTTGTGGTAGGCAAGGCTTACAGAACAGTTAGGACATCTGAGAGGCTCGCCGCAGGTCCTGCAGAATATGCTGTGGCTGTAGCCTCTGCGGTTGAGGAACAGAATTATACCGTTGCCTTTACTGAGCTCCAGCTCCATCTCCTTCAGCAGCACATGGGATACGGTTCCCTTTTCCTTGAGCATGTCGACGACCCGTATCTCCGGGAAAGCCCCCTTGCCGATGCGACCGAACATTCTCAGCGGATACAGCCGACCGGTGAGCATTGAATGATATGCCTCGAACGACGGAGTCGCACTTCCCATCACGAGCGGGCAACGATTGTACTCGCTTCTCAGCTGCGCTATCTGCCGCGCGTGGTAACGAGGTGTGTTTCCGCTCTTGTACGTACTCTCGTGCTCTTCGTCAAGAATGATCAGCCCCAGACTGCAGAACGGGGCGAAAGAAGCGCTTCGGGCACCTATGACGAGGTCTATCTCCCCGTTCCTTATCCCGTTGGCGGCCTTGAGTCGCTGCGAAGGAGTCATGGCCGAATGGATGAAGGCGACCCTTCTGGAAAATCTTTCGTATACTTCCTTCGAAAGCTGCTCTGTCAGCGTTATCTCCGGAACGAGATATAGCACCTGCCGACCTGCAGCAATTGTCTCCTCTGCAAGACGGAGATAGACTTCGCTCTTTCCCGATCCCGTGACTCCAAAGAGATAGAACATACTGCGTCCTTTGCTTCTTTGGTCGTGGTACTCGTCAAGTACCCTTCTCTGGTCGCCGGAAAGCTCTTCTATTCTTCTGAACGACGTCTGAGTGGAAAACGGGGAGAACTCCACCTCCTTCTTTGCGTTCGGGACCATCAGGGAAAGTGCCTGTCCCCGGGAGCACTTGTATAGAAAGCTCATCTTCTCGGCCAGGTCGACAAGTTCTTCGTCGATGACCCTGTCCTTGTCGATGACCTTGTCGATCTCCTTGATCTCGAAGTCCGCATCCGGCTTTTCATCGAGGATCTTTATCACGAAACCGGTCATCCTTCTTCTGCCGAACGAGACGGATACTCGACGGAAGAGTATGTCCGGAAACTTCTCTTCGTCGTAGCTGTATGTGTAGCTGCTGGTATGCAGCGGAAGATTCAATGAAACAAGAGCGTACTTCATCCTATTCTGGCCATGGCCTTTCTCAGGTCGTCCCATACCGGTTTCTTGAGAGACGTATCAGCAAGGCATTCTCGCTGGCTGTATGTGGCGATGCTCGCAACCCCGTTTATGCTCCACACCCTGGAGCGAAGAAGATCCATGCCTTCGCGTCTCAGCATATACGACGATATATCGGTTCCGAGAAGCACATAGCATCGCACTGCAGAGAACCGCTGCATCTCGCCCTTGAGGAAAAGGCGGCATGCATCGGCATAAGACCTGTCGAATCTTTCCGCAGGGCACTTCAGAAGAGAAGTAAGAACGTAATCCTCATCGGCAAGGCCCATGGCAGCGACCTGTCTGCGAAACAT
Source organism: uncultured Spirochaetales bacterium (assembly GCA_949288415.1). Lineage (GTDB taxonomy): Bacteria > Spirochaetota > Spirochaetia > Sphaerochaetales > Sphaerochaetaceae > Ornithospirochaeta. Next base: position 38,382 of record CASEKE010000035.1, on the reverse strand, counting down.
GTCCATCGCGTCAGGAAACAGGATGTCGTTCGGCCCCTCCGGACCGGACAGGATGAACATTATCTTGGCCCGTCCCTTTCCGAGCTGTAGGATCTCCTTTCCCTTGTTATCGGAAAGCGGGCAACGTCTGCAGGAAGAGAATCCTTCTACGGCAACAGCATTGTCCTTCGAAGCCTCATCGGCCGGAGGAAATGACACGCTGTATCGCCTGACCCGGTTTTTTTCCGCAAGGAAATCCCCGTCCATCGAACGTTCGACATCATCCACAAGAGAAAGAAAATACTCAACGGCTTCCTTGTTTTCCTGCATATTCATCCTCGAACCATTGATATCTTCGGCTATCGTAGCTCACGTCCGCAAGATATAGCCCATCGCTAGGAGCCGTCTTGTGGACCTGCATCCTATTCTTGCTCTCGATCAGGAGCCTGAACTCCTCATCGTCCAGCCCCTTTTCAGCAAAGCTCAGCATCGTTCCGACCATGCTTCTGACCTGATGGTACATGAAAGCATTCCCGGCTACCCTGTACCTGAGCACAGGATATCCGAACGTATCGGAGATCACGTCCCACTCGGAAAGGTAGATGTCCCGGAACTTCGACACGCTCGGATCCCTCGCAGACGCGAAGACAGTAAAGTCGTGGGTCCCGAATATATGTCTGGCATAGCTGTTGAGCACAGAAGGATCCGGAAGTTTCTTCACCTGCATGACGCGTCCGGAATCGAACGGAAGGAACGATAGGGCATCCTTGACAAGATACCAGTATTCCCTGCTCTCGGTCGAGAACCTTGCGTGGAAATCGCCGCCGACCTCGTCGGAAGATAGGATGCGTATGGATTTCTCGAGCTGGGAATTGAGTATTACGCGGAACTTTTCGGCCTCTATTTTCGAAGAGGTATCGAAATGACAGCACTGTCTGAGCGCATGCACTCCACTGTCTGTACGCCCGGAGCCATAGATCGTTATGTCCTCCTCCAGGATTTTCGAGAGCAGCTGTTCCAGACGCGACTGTACCGATACGGTTCCTTCGCCTTGGCACTGCCATCCGTGATAGCGCGATCCGTCATACGAAAGGAACAGTCTTATACGTCTGCGGCCCTCTCCGGGAGGAAGGAACGAGGCCGGTCGCCTCCAGTCACTTCTAGCCATCAATCACCACCATTGCCACCGAATGCTCTCTTTCATGCGAGAGAGAAAGGAGTACGGCGCATTTCCCGACGAGAGCATCCAAAGTCGGAGTCATGACGACGAAAGGGCGTCCAAGACCATCCTCTTCGATCTCGACATCGACCGGGGAAAAACCACGGAACCCTGTTCCCACAGCCTTTGCAAAAGCCTCCTTCGCGGCAAACCGTGAAGCAAGAAAACCGTTTCTGTCGGCACGCGAAGCCGCCTCTCCGAGCTCGCGGGAGGTGAAAATACGGGCAAGAAAAATATCGCTTCTGCCCTCGAAACGCCTGTTGTCGGCTATGTCGATGCCAATGCCTTTAACCATTTCCTCCGCCTGTCGAGAAGAGTATTCTCAAACTTGAAGGATCCGCCTTGACCGCGATGGAATCCTTTGAATACACGTCTTCGTCGAAATCCAGGACTACAGGAACCCTTGTTATGCCCGCCTCCTCGACTCCGGAGAAATCCGCATAGGCCTTGATTTCCGACGGATCCACGAGGTATATAATGCTCTCGCTTCCTTTTATCACCACATCAACGGTCTCCGGGACAAGGGATTCCGGCACGAGGCCGTTTCCCGGAAGCAGCACGGACACAGGAATCGTCACAGTCCGGCCCGTTATGTTGCTGAACTCCACGAGAAGGACTACAAGGACAGCTAGGATGAAGGAGAATATCTTCACCGCCCAATTGGAAAGAAACTTATAGTTCTGCTTCATTTGCGCTGTTCTCCTTTATGTCTCCTGGCAGCACGTCACGGTATGTGAACAGAGCTAGAAGCACTTTCTTGATCGTCTCGTTCGAAAGATTGTAGTAGATGTTCGCGTTGTATGCCAGGGAAATCGATCCAGTCTCCTCCGACACTACGAGAACGACAGCATCCGACTCCTCCGCAAGCCCGAGTGCGGCCCTGTGTCTTGTGCCGAACGATGCCTTGATTCCGGTCTGTTCAGACAGAGGAAGATAGCAGGCCGCATATGTGATCCTTCCGCCCTGTACCACGCACGCACCGTCATGGAGCGGGGTGTCATGATCGAATATCGTCAGTATGAGCGTCGAGGAAAGGTCCGCATTTAACTTCGTTCCGGAATCCAGCACGCTCTTTATGTCGATATGCCTCGGGAACACTATAAGCGCACCTCTCTTCTTCTCGACGAGTATGTTGCATGCATTGAGTATGCTGTCTATCTGCTCGCCTGTCGTCTGGCTGCCTATCCTGAAGAAGCGTCCCTTCCGGATGAAGGAGGACGAGAAGGCTCTCCTGAGCTCCGGATGGTAGAACACGAAGAGAAGTAGAAGGAATGGGACGAACAGCTTCTCGATGAGGTAAGTCAGCACGTCGAGCTTGAGAACGCTGCATCCTGCATAGAAAAGCAGCACATAGATGAGTACCATCACGAGCTGCTTCGCCTTGCTTTCGGCAAGAGCGACATAGAGTCTGTAGAATAGGAATGAAAGGACCAGCACCTCCACAAGCAGACGTACGTAATCCATGACCCCGAGTTCAGACATTACTTCCAGCATAAGAAAAATACTCCTATTCGGCCGAAGGCACCCACCCGAGCGTCCGGGATACGGCCTTCTTCCAGAATCCTACCTTGTTTTCCCTCTCTTTGTCATCCATGGTCGGCGTCCATCTCAGCTGTTCCCGCCAATATTTTCTCAGCTCGTTGCAGTCCTTCCACACGCCGACAGAAAGACCTGCGGCATATGCGGCGCCGAGGGCAGTGGTCTCCACGATCTGAGGCCTTATCACCGGGACCTGCAGTATATCGCTCTGGAAAGCCATCAGAGGACCGGAATTCGTCATTCCGCCATCCACCTTGAGCGCGGTGCACTTTATTCCGGAATCCATTGCCATAACGGAAAAGATGTCGTTCGCCTGGAAAGCGGTTGCCTCAAGCACTGCCCTGCATATATGGGCCCTTGTAGCAAAGCCGGTCAGTCCTGCAATCACCCCGCGGGCATCGCTGCGCCAATATGGTGCGAACAGTCCTGCAAATGCCGGTACAATATAAACACCTCCGGAATCCGGAACCGAATCGGCCAGTTCATCAAGTTCCTTCGCGTTCTTGACCATCTTGAGAGAGTCGCGCGTCCACTGGACAAGCGATCCGGCCACGGCTACAGAGCCTTCGAGCGCATACACCGGTTTCTCTCCCTCCTTCCTGTATGCGACAGTAGTAAGAAGACCATGCTTCGAATAGCAGAGCTCCTGCCCTATGTTCTGCAGCATGAAGCATCCGGTTCCATATGTGCACTTGCTCTCTCCGGACTCGAAACATACCTGACCAAAAAGTGCAGCCTGCTGATCTCCAAGTATGCCGCAGACGGGAATTCTCTCCCCGAACACCCCGTTCTCGTCGGTGTATCCGTAGATTACCCCAGTAGACGAGACTATCTGTGGAAGATTCTCCCTGTATATGCCGAACGCACCGAGCATTCTCTCGTCCCAGTCGAGGGTCGCGATATCCATGAGCATATAGCGAGATGCATTTGTGACATCAGTGACGATGCAGCCTGTCAGGCGGTGTACTATGAACGTGTCGATCGTCCCGAAGCAGAGCTCCGGATTGCCGTTTAGAGCCCTGACCTTGGGCACATTGTCTATCATCCAGCGTATCTTGCTTGCCGAGAAATACGGGGAATAAAGCAAACCTGTGCGCTTTCTTATCTCTTCCTCATCTATCTCCGTCTTCAGGCGGTTGATGAAATCCGCTCCGCGAAGATCCTGCCATACGATAGCGTTGTAGAGCGGCTTTCCGCTTCTTCGCAGGAACGGAACGATCGTCTCCCTCTGGTTGGTGATTCCTATGGCCGCAATTTCGGAAGGGAGAACTCCGCTCCTTCTGAGCGCTTCGGAAATCACCTCCTCGGTATTGCGCCATATCTCCTCAGGATCATGCTCGACCCAGCCCGGGCGAGGAAAGATCTGTTCGTGTTCCTTCTGTCCCTGGCTGACGATCTGCCCGCTGTCGTCGAACAGGATGAATCGAGTGCTCGTCGTCCCCTGATCTATCGCTCCGATGTATCTTTTCGCCATGTCGTATCTTCCTTTTTAGGAAATTATAAGGGAAAAGAGACGAAAAGGGGAAAATAAATCACACAGGAACGGTCTTGATCTCATCCCCATCGAAAGCCGTGAAGCTTCTTGGGTTCGCGATCGCAGCGACCGCTCCGCCGTTCTCGAGTGCGCATGCTATTGTCTCTCGCACGTCTTCAAGATCCGACAGGGTGACATCCATAAGAGCCTTTCTGAAGGAGAGTCGGAAATCGTCCTCGACCAGATACAGCCTTCTTCTCATCTGAATCAGGGCTTTCTGGCTTGGGGAAAGTGGCTTGAGATCTATGCTCTTGATCTTCTTCTTCGCATTCTCGAGCTTTTCGGCCGTGAATTTCTCTTCTCTTGTCGAAGCTATGAAATCCTTGACGCTGTCCCTGAGCCGCGGATCGCGATAGGAATAGAAGAGCATCACATCGTCATCGGTGTTGAACGACGCACCCGCACCGTACGCTCCGCCCTTGCCTCTGATCTTCTCGAACACGGACGACTGGCTTATGATCGAGAAAAAAATCTTGTATATGGCAAGGCTGCGTACGTCTCTCTGCGGAGCCGGGGCCGCGAGGGACACATAGTTCACCGGTGTCTCGGTGACATAGAAGCACCCCCCTCTTTTTTCCGGAGACTCGTGGCAGATCGGACCGCGCCCACCCTTCCGTTCGAAGAAGGAAGCGAAGCGTTCTCCCAGCATGGCCCGGTAATCTCTGTTCTCCTCGTCCCCAGTAATCTCAATCGAAAGCCTGTCTCTGTCGAGAACCTTCGGCAGCAGCCTGGAAATCCGATCGGCAAGCCCTTCCACGTCCTTCTGCATCTCTATGACTCTCTCCCAGTAGCTTATGCCTGTGAGACGCTCTCCTATCCGGAGCGATGTCGAAAGATCCTTCTGGGCCAGAGAGAGCGTATACGTCACCGCGTTTTGCAGCACGTTCGACTTGAACTCGGTCCTTATGTCGGTGAGCGCGTTCTCCATGTCGTTTCTGTCCAGATGTATCTCGAAAAGCAGTCGTCTGACAAGTTCCAGCGCATCCTCGGCTCCTTCCTTCAGCAGCTTCAGTCTGACAAGAAGGAAACAGCGCTCCTCGAGCTCCCCTGTCGTGCCGCTCTCCAGGTAGAAGCTGTATCCGCCTGTATTGAAGCGCAGCTCCGTATTGAACTCGGATACATCGAGGTCACCGACTCCGGTCATGCTCATAAGTCGGCTGAGAAAATTCAGATCCTCCAGCTCGCCGATGGAAAAATCGGAAACATCGAAAGAAGCATCGAAGTAGATCACTCCCGACGAGTATTCGTCCAGTAGGACGACTTCATCCCCGGCCCGTCCCACTGTCGGACGGAAACTTCTGTCCTTCAAATCGTTCAGTGTGACAGATGCAAATGAGGATGGGTCGTCAGGCATTATCGAACCATCGAGATATTTTCCGAGATGGACCTCCTCTTGCGGATCGTACTCCTTCAGGCGATCCGCAAGAACTTCCGATATACGTGACGCATCCTCCTCTGAAACAGAGGAATCCATTGTCACGATGGACAGAAGACGATTGGGATTATCAAGAAGGTTCCGTCTTATCCAGTTCTCGACGAACCCATCCTCTTCCATCATTTTCCTGACGACCTTGAAATCCTCCTCGGGGAACAGATCGTCGAGAGGATTCATGCCCAGCAATATACCCTTGTCCACCCTGAACAGCACTCTCATGCCGTTCGGATTGTCCCCCTGTATCTCCCTCAGAGAAAACTCGTAGCGCCTAAGCGCGGCTTCGACCTCTCTGTGGGGAATGCCGCGCTCCGCAATGTCGGCAAGCGCTGAAAGGATGAAATCCCCTGCCTCCTGCTCCTTTCCGGGATCCACGGAATAGAAACCGCAGGCAAATACGCTGTCCGGAAAGTCCGGAGCCATGCCCGATTCGGTGGATATGTCCTCTCCTATTCTCGACTGCAGAATCGCCTTGTAGAGAGGGGCTCCCGGACTGCCGAGCAGGATGTCGACGACGATCGAAAGAATCATGTTCGCCTTTCTGTCCGTCGCAGGGAACAGTCTCCAGGAAAGCAACACGCTGCTCTTTCCCTCGTGTTCGTCGTCCATGGAGATCGACTTTGCCCGTACCGTGCGAGGTTCGGTCCACATGATGCGCTCCGCCGGCTTCGTCTCCGGAGCAGATGCAGTCATGTTCTTGAGGTAGTTTTCGTCCAGGAATGCCAGCTTTGCAGCCAGATCGAGGTTTCCGTATAGCACTAGAGCCATGTTCCCCGGTCTGTAGCATCGTCGATATGCCTCCAGGTATCCGTCGTAGGTCAGTCGGCAGATCTCCTTGGGATCGCCACCGCTCTCGTTCTCGTAGCACGTTCCGGGGAAAAGGGATCTGGTGGACACGCGAGCGACGACGGATTCGTGCTGACTCATCGCTCCCTGCATTTCGGAGAATACGACTCCCTCGAAATGGGGATACTCTCCTCCTACGACCCTTATGCCCTCCTGTTCGAAGGCCTCGCGTCTCAGCAGAGGGTCGAAAATACAATCGGTGTAGACGCTGAAAATGCCGTCGAAGTCCTTTTCGACAACGCTCGAGCCGGGATAATAAGTCTTGTCGACGCCTGTGAATGCATTCAGAAAAGTCGGGCAGCCCCTCCGATAAAGTTCAGTGAACGCATCCCTGACCGGGTATTTCCTGCTACCTGAAAGAACGGTATGCTCGATGATATGGAACACTCCGGTCGAATCCGTCGGAGCCGTATTCACGACATAGGAGAAAAAACAGTCCTCGTCGTCGTTCATGACAGCAAGGACGACCATGCCTGTCCTATCGTGCCTGAGATAATATCCTGTTCCCCTGCAGTAGGGAACGCTTCGCTTTTCCACAAGCGTGTATCCTGGGAATCTTTCCATATGCATAAACTACAACAGGCATCCGATAATGGCAACAACTTGCCCGAATCATGCTTTTTGGATTATCCTTTCCTCAGGAGATAAGGCTACAATGGAAATCAATCAGATGCTATCGGCGCTCCTCGAGGAGAAGGAATACAGGCAGCTGCTCGCCTCGCTCGAAGACGACGGATGCTACGGCAAGGAAGATGCAATATTGATGCTTGCAGCCATCGCGTTCCTCAGGACCGGCGAGGAAGCGAAGGCAAAGGACATCCTAACGAAGCTGGAGAAAGAAAATGCGGGAAAAAGTTCGTTCCAGTACTACAAGGGCGAGGAACTCTTCAAGGAGAGCGAAAGAATGACTTTCGACTGCGATCGCCGTGTACTCACCCTCGCAGACGCCAAAAGCGCATTTCTCAAAGCGATCGACATCGGCCTTGCAGGAGAGATGGAAAGCAATGCCGTAAAGTACCTGATACTCATCGAGGACTGCATCTCCGACATCCTTGACAAGGAGGACTGATGCTTCTCGTCGGTCCGCACGTCTCGATAGCAAAGGACATCTCGCTCTCCGTAGAAAGAGCACACGAACTCGGCGCGACGGGATTCGCAATATTCACGAAGAACCAGAAGGTATGGCAGGCCAAGGCCCTCGAGGAAAACAGTGCGGAGGCGTTCAAGGCAAATCTCGAAAGATTCGCAATGTCTCCGTCCTGCGTTCTTCCCCATGCCGGATATCTGATCAATCCGGCGACTCCGGACGAGGAACTCAGAAGCAAAAGCCTTTCGCTGTTGCTCGATGAAAGCCTGAGGGTCGAAAAACTAGGCATAGGAGTGCTGAACCTGCATCCGGGGGCCTACATCGAAGGGGACAGGGAAGACGGGCTGAAGAGAGTCACCACGTTCCTGGACGAAGCCTTGTCGCGTCTGCCGTCGGGCATCAGGTTCTCCCTCGAGAACACCGCAGGTTCGGGAACCGTTCTCGGAAGCAGACTGGAGGAACTTGAGCAGATTATTTCCTATTCGTCGCACAGCGACAGACTCGGAGTGACCATAGACACAATGCATCTTTTCGGAGCCGGATACGACGTGAAGTCCGACATGGACGGAATAATGGACGAAGTCATGGAAAGATTCGGCAGGGAAAAACTTTTCGGGATGCACCTCAACGACAGCAAGGTACCACTAGGCAGCAGGAAAGACCGGCATGAATCGCTTGGCAAGGGATTAATCGGCATGGAGCCGTTCCTTGCTCTTGTAGGAAGATCGGACATCGAAGACAGACCACTGATTCTCGAGACTCCGGACGAGACGCTCTGGAAGGACGAGATAACGGCACTGCTCAAATCACGATGAGCAACAGCGAGGCAATGATCCGTCCGGCCTGCGAGAACGCATCCTGCTCCGCCATGGACATCTCTACCCCGTAGCCTATGGCCTGTGCGCTGTCGTCGCTGTAAATGATGTTTCCGCTGCTGTTGTCGTATATGGAGACATACGATTCGACTCTGACGATCTCCTTGTCGTCGGCACTCTCCGACTCGGCGACTCCGATGCGGACTATCGCGACGTTGCCATGCGTATTCCCCGAAGCGAGGTAGTTTGCATAGACATCCTCTTCCTCCTCTCCGGAACCTTTGACAGCGACCACGTCGACCTGGCATTCGTCCATGTATGCGTTGAAACTTTCGACGGCGTCTGTCGTCCCCTTGTCGCTTCCGTCCGCACCGTATTCGACGAAAACTACATCCAGATCCATTTCCTCGGCACGTCCTCTGACATCGTATTCATACGAAACGACCTTCTGGTCCATCAGTTCATGGAGAGGAACGGAGAAACCCTCGGGTGCCATTCTATCGATCTTTGCAAGCCTGTCCTCGGCATCCCAGAGGGCAAACGATATCTCACCTGTTCTGAGGATGTACGGATTCGTGGAATTGAAATAGTAGCGTCCCTTTTCGTCCGTCCTTGCCTCGACTCCGTTCAAGCTCTCCTCCCCGAGGGTGTTTCTCATGCGATAGTATCCTATGACAGGAGCATCCACGACCGCAGGCGATAGGAAACCGCGATTCCTCACGACTCTTATCTCGGCAGAGGCATCCTTGCCCTTGCGGCTCACATGTATCTCCAGCGGAGAAAGATAGTATATCGCCTCCTCGAGCAGTGCGTCGCTTCCGTACTTCTCGTTGTTCACAGGACCTTCAAGGGAAACAAGCAAGGCATCGAGCACGCATTCATACGCGTCGAAATCGCGATTCTCTCTGTAGGCACGGTTGGCATCCTCGATGTAGGAGGCAATGCGGCTCTCGCGTTCCTTTGCCAAAGTCTGTTCCTCGGTACGGAAGGCATCGTACTTCTCCTCGTCGAACGAGACGAGCACATAGTATGTACCGCTGCCGTCGATCCTGGCATCGTAATAGGTGCGGTCGGTTGTCCCGTCCAGTTCCTCTATCCTGCCTGTCGTACTGAGCTCCCTGTAATATAGGTTGTAGGCATCTCTTCCGAGGTCCTCCGAGACCTGCTGCAGCAATACCTTCAGAACCTCGGCACGCGCCTCGTTTTCGCTGCTTCCATATCCGCTGGCGACAAAGCCGACCCTGTCGCGCCGCACAGGGGGATTGGATACCCACGAAGGCAGGCCTCCGATCTCAGGAGTGACAAGCTCCTGGAAAGACGTACAGGAAATCAATGTCAGAAGCAGCAAGGCCGCCACGAAGAACTTCTTCAAAAAAGGACTCCTCCCGAAAGTCTCAGCTCCGAGCCGATGATATGATTATAGCAGTATCCGATGCGCCAATAAAGACTTGAAGAGATGCGATGTTCATAGCCGATGCCGTAGCTTGCAGAAGGCTGGAAACCGCCCTGACCGTAGCCGAGCAGAATTTCCAGCGACGCGTAGATTCCCGCATCCTGTATCAGGGTAAAGGCTGTATCGGACAGCTTGGAAAGCTCCGCAACAGTCTCGAACCCAATGGAAAGGAAGAACATGTTCACTCCCCTTCTGTATATGTAGTCGAATCCGATCCTGGGCTGGATAAAAGGTATCAGCGAAAGGAATCTCAGTGTGGCGGACGCCTCGACGTCCATTGCCGTCAGCGGGGAAGAAACGGAGAAATCCAGGGCCAGAGAAGGCCCGGAGACAATCTTCTGGCCGGGGAGAAGCCTGCGTTGCATCAACGCCGAAAGCAGAGCCTTTCCGCCATCCGTATCATCCTCGGCTCTGAGGAGTGCCTCGACTTTTCCGTCTTCACCCACAGCCTTGAACAGCCGTCCCTTTTCCAGATGGCCATCAGCCATGATGAAGCTTCCGTAGATTTCCTCCACTACTGGCCCTTCTTCGACATAGAATGCCCTTTCGGAGTACAGGGCATCGGAAACCATAGTCTCCAGCATCTGCTCATCAGCTGCAGTCATGCACCTCTTTTTCCCGTCGATGGAGAATTCCAGCCGGAGAAGACCGTCCTGGTCGGCAAAGAAGGAGTCGACCAGCACGGGTACATCCCTTCGATTTCCCGCTGCCTCGTCGAAAATCCTGCCGAGCATCTGTTCATCGTCATACGAGAGTCCGGAAGGAAACGATATGGACGCAGCGAGCGGAAGGCATGCAATCAGAATCAAAATCGCTGCTATGCAAGGTTTTCTCACCTTATTCTGCTCCAGTATTCCACAAGACCGAGCATGAGCCGATATGCGGAATACATGCCGTCCTCGCTGATCCATTCCCTGAGAGAATGATAGTTGTTGCCTCCTGTGAAGATGTTCGGCGAAGGAACTCCGGCTCTCTCTGCGAGTCTTGCCCCGTCCGTACCTCCTCTTATCAGCTCCTCTCTTACCGGAATGCCAAGCTTCTTGGAGACGGAATATATGGCATCGGTGGCCTCCGGATTGTCCTTGTTGACCTCGGCCATGTTGTGATAGCTGACCTTGACGTCGATGTCGACCGTTCCATGATGGATGTCGGCGATTGCCGAAGCGATGTTTCTCACGTTCCTTATCCTCGCTTCAAAGTTCTCGAGATCGAAATCTCTGATGAATATTGCGAGCGTGGATTCAGTAGCGGTTCCCTTCAGTTCCAGAGGGCAGTAGTAGCCATAGCGTCCGTCTGTCGCTTCCGGGCTTTCCGCATGAGGAAGTGCGCAGACTGTTTCGCTAGCCATCTTGACGGCGTTGACCAGAATGCCCCTCGCGGAACCGAGATGGATCGAATTGCCGTGGAATGTCAGTGCAACCGAAGCAGCATTGAAACACTCGGTCTCAATCTCTCCCTCCGCCCCTCCATCCAATGTATAGACGACATTGCTGGACAATCTGTCGTACGGAAACATGTCCATTCCGGATCCGGTTTCCTCGTCCGGAGTGAAATATACCTCGATATCGCCATGCTCGATCTCGGGATGGGCAACGAGATAGTTTATCGCCTCCATTATTATTGCGCATCCAGCCTTGTCGTCGGCTCCCAGAAGCGTGGTTCCGTCGCTCGTGATGATCGCTCTGCCTATGCATGCCGCCAGCCCCGGATTGTCCTTGGCAAGTATGCTTATTCCGTTGGAAAGCACTATGTCTCCGCCATCATAAGACTCCACGTACCTAGCCTTTACATTGTTGCCGGGAACGTCGTCCGCAGTATCCACGTGAGCCATGAAGCCGATCGCGGGAGCATCCACATTGCCCTTCAATTTTCCCTGCACGACAAACTCCGGTCCGAAATAGGTCTCCAGTCCCAGCTTCTCCAGTTCACCGCGCAGATCCTCGAGCATATCGATCTGTCCCTTCGTCGTAGGTCTCTCGATCCCGCATCTTCCCGGATCGCTCATCGTATCGAAAGCGGTGTAACGTATGAAGCGCCTGGAAAGCGCCTTTCTGATATCAGCTTCTGTCATAGAAAAGATCTCCTCTGCTGTGATTATCGCACAAGAGAGGAGAAAAGAAAACGATGCCGAATGCCATCAGTACTTGAGAAGCGGCTTGACGTCGTCGATGATACCGTAGATTGCGAATACGCCGAGTATAACAGCGACGAGTATGGGAGAATACCCCAGCGCACTGTTCGTACTTATCACCGCAGAAGCGATTGCCCATGCGGCGGACGGTTCGACGGCCACACTTTCAAGCCATTCGTCGAACGACCCGACCTCGCCGTCGGTATGATAATACTCTATGATGCACATTATCGTGGTTGCCAGTACCCCTCCCGCGACAGCAACCGCGCTTGCTGCGGTGATCTTTCCCCAGAACATCATCGTCGGCACGCACGCATAGACGATCGCGGCAGTCAACAGGACTGCCGCCTTTACGACAAGCTTCCTAAGTTCGCCGTAGAAGGCCCTTTTCTGGCTGGTAGTCATACCGCGGGAAATCTCATCGGCCCCTTCGAATACCAGCGACTCCACCTTGTCGACATCGGCCTTCACTCTTTCGAGATCGTCCTGTCCAACAAGGGCCTGGGCGGCGTTGAAAACTTCGTCCGTAGAACCGTAGTCGTCGGCATAAAGGCAAAATTCCAGATAGGCCCTGCCGTTCTCCTCCTCCAGAGCACGCGTAGCTATCTCGCGTGCAGTGTATCCGGATGCGAGAACTTCCTCGTACTGTGCACTCTCTTCCCCCAGAGCGGAGACTACCTCGTCAAGATAGACCTCCATCAGCCTTGCACTTCTCGTTACAAGCACCCTGTCGGAAAGCGAGGCCGGTCCGGAAAGCTCCATGGTGCATGAGAACAGCATGAGCGGAACGAGAATCGCGACGGCAAAAATGTTGTAAATGCGTCTTCCTGTATCCATGTTTCTCCTCCTATAGATCGAATCCGACCCCAATTTTTAGGGCGAAATAGATTTCCAGATAGTTGTAGAAGCGTTCGGAAAGAAATTGCAGCTGCCCTTCCAGCAGGCCCGCCGGATCGAGGAACACCAGCTCCGGCTCCACCGACAGATGCCCATACTCGAAAGAATATCCGCATGAAAAGGACGAAAGAAACAGATCGCGTCTCTCTGGACTGTCCTTGCCGAATGTACGGATATATGAAAAGATGTCCGCAGCGAAATACAGCTCAATGTCGGAAAACGGGTAAAGTCTGAGACACAGCGAGACGTCGGCCAGAGAAAGCTCCTCGGAAAGAGAGAAAGCATAGCCGAACGGAACCGTAAAAGCGACCTGGCCTCGTCTGTATCCCACCTCTCCGTTTATGCGGCATCCCTTGCCCAGGAAACTGTCGAGACTCATAAGATCGGCCATCACAGTCATGCGGGACGCCGAGAGCGGAAGAACCGTGACCAGAAGTGACAAAAAAAGAAGTCCAAGCCTTTTCATGTCTAAAGCTTAGACTTCCGTATCATCCTGAAAAAGTGCCGAAACCGGTCAATTCTCCTCGTCAGGCCAGCCGAGTGCGACTCTGAACTCCTTCTCCATCGAAGCAATCTTCTTGGACGAGAAAAGGTATTCCGAATCCTCCCCCTTCAGCTTCAGCCTTATTCCGGAATGGTATTCGTCTATCTTGCCGATGGAGTATTCCTCCAAGGTCTGGACATCGGCACTCCAGACGAGGCGTACCCCGCCGAGATCGCCTTTTCTCACATAGTACATCAGCATGCCGGAGGAGACGGAGAGAATGCCCGATAGAAGTTCCTTTCCTCCCGTCTTGACAAGTCCTGCCCTCACGCAGAATGCATTCCCGTCATTCAATGAGGATTTCACCATCTTCTCCGTCACAAGCGCCGTCATGACATAGAAGAGGAAACCTGATACGGCCAGAAGGACAAGCGTCCAGATCGGAATCATGGACAGCTTCATCGAGCAATAGACGATGTACAGTATGTCGGCAAGTATGATTGCTATGAGACTTTTGTGCAGCATCATTTTCTCCTATAGGAAAAAAATGAGCCAATCAGGAAAAAAATTCAAGCCGTTTTCCCGCGCTTCCCCACTTCAAGACAAACGACAAAGGAGAAAACAAATGAAAAAAATCCTCATCTGTCTCATCGCAATCGCGACAACCATCCTGGCATTACCTTCCTGCGAAAGCCAGGCTGAGACCGCATCGATGAGAATCGTGCTGGAAAACGGATCCTCTCGACTGATAGCGCCGGAAGGCATTCCGTTGGAAGTGAAGAAGTACGAGATAACGTGTACCGGACCCGATTCCAAGAAGATCACGATCACAACGGCGAGAACCAGCACCACGCTGGACGGACTTGCCATAGGAAACTGGACGATCGAAGCGAAAGGTCTGAACGAGGAAGGAAGGGAACTCGTACGCGGCGAGACGACATTCACGCTCAATGCGAACAGCTCGACGTGCGTCATAAGACTAGACGAACTGCCCGGACAGGGAACGCTTGACTTCACAATCACCTGGGATACCGACAGGGTCGTCGCTCCGAAACTCGAACTGGAACTGACGCGCCAGAATGAAGACGTCCCGACAGACATAGACCTCGGCGGCGAACCTCTGGACGGAAGTGTAAGCATCAGCGTACCGGATCTGGCTTCCGGCTCATACATTCTGCAGGGACGTCTCTACTCAAACGACATACTTCTCTCGGGCTTCGTGGAAGCTGTCAGGATAGTAGGTAACACCTCGAGCTCGAAGGAACTCGAATTCAGCCTGGACATGCTTCCCTCCGCCCCCGGATCTCTCCAGCTTCTCAACGAATCGGGAATACCTGTATCATGTACTATCGAAGGCATCGCTGAAGAGGTGGAGGCCGGAAAAACAGTCACGGCCACTCTGGTCCCCGGCGACGGATCGCTCAAGAACTACCATGTGGAATGGTATCTCGACGGGGAGCATATCGCAGAGGGAAACGAAGTGGAATTCTCTCCATCATCGGGAATGCATCGGCTCGATGCCGTCGCATACACCGACAAAATCGGCTCTTACGGCTCCACAGGAATAACTTTCTCGAGCACCATCAGGACCGCGGAAGGAATTCCCGGCAACCGAGTCTCGGTCTCGTCCGGTCTGGAGCTTGGAGGAAATACTCTGGTCCACTTCCTTCCCGACGGACGATTCCTTCTCTTCAGCCAGGGCAGCCACACGATGCAGCTGTGCGAGTTCAAGAGGAATACGATCGACGTGGCAGGAACGTGGAGAAGCAGCGACGAAGGCATGGAATTCCTGCTCGACGCACCAGTTACGGCCTCGTCCGCACTCATCGACAGGAGCAATGTCGCACTCCTCGTAGCTACCGATGAGCCTGCGATAACCCACCTCAACTATAACGTCGAAACGACGGAAATCACTTTCATCGAGAAGGACGGAGGAATCGCAGCGGACTTCCCGCCATACAACAGCTATTCCGTTACAAGCTTTGCCGAACCATGCTTCTACAACAGCAACATCAGCATGTTCGCTTTCCTCGGCGAAGTGAACAGCGGAGGATCGGCCTTCTTCTACCGCGAGGTCGCCGATACTCCGCAGTCGAACGGGGATATGTTCGCATACGATATTCATCCGATATCCACGAGCTATGCAAGCTCCCCGGCAATAGCGGGAGTTCCTACGTTCACAAACGTATCAAGTGCGGTGTGGAGCCCGGACGGGAGCAAAGTGCTGCTAGGAAACGGCGAAGGATCGGTCGTAAGCTACAGCATGGATGGCAACGCACTCTATGAGACCGATCGCGCCGATTCCGGACTTGACAGGGCGAAGTACGTCGGACTCGACAGGATGCATGCTTTCGGAGACAGGTTCGCTGTACTCTCCGGAGACGACTTCCTGGCATCATACGACTGGAATTCCCTGTCGGAGATATCATACATTTCGGATGGATCGTCATTTGTCGATATCGTCCTCAACGAGGCTACGGGAAACATTTATGCGGTGGACGAAACGAACTGTTCGATAAGCGTATATTCCATAGCCGAGGACGGGAGCCTCTCGTTCGAGACATCGGTTCCGACGGAAAATGAGGTCGACAGCCTCAAGCTCTCGCTGGATGGAGGATATCTGGTCGCATACTCCGCCTATTCCCCATCGGCACTCGAGATTTTCCGCATAAGCAGATGACGGAATAAAAAAGCTGTCTGCAACGCCATATTCTGGCAACAGACAGCTCCGAATCTTTTCCGGTCCCTCTCCCGGGGGGACCGGAACGTTTCTCTAGAAGTCCTTGTAAATCTTCTTCTCCGAATAGACAGTATGCAGAAGCTCATGGGCCTTATGACTGAGCGGTGTTCCGAGATACTCCTTGTAGAGAGTCTGGATGGACGGGTTCTCATGGCTCTTGCGAAGAGTACATTTCTCGTCGTCCGTATAGAGTCCCGCGGCCCTTTCCTTTCTTACCTCGTCATCGGTGCCGATCGGCTGTCCGCCTCCTGCGATGCAGCCTCCACGGCATGCCATGATCTCGATGAACTCGTAAGGAGCCCTCTCACCCTTGAGCTTGGCCTCCCTTACCTCGTCGAGTATCTCCTTCGCATTTGCCATGCCATGTATGACGGCTACCCTGACAGGAGTTCCGCCGAGATCGACTACGCCCTTCTTCACATTGTCGAGTCCTCTGACCGACTCGACCTCGACTTTCTCGAGCTCCTTGCCGGTAACAAGCTTATGTGCCGTCCTGACCGCAGCCTCCATGACTCCGCCTGTGACTCCGAAGATCGTGGCAGCCCCTGTGTACTCGCCGATCGGGCTGTCGGCTTCGCTCTCCTCGAGATTCTTGAAGTCGATTCCGTACTGATGGATGATTCTGGCAAGCTCGCGAGTCGTGAGCACGACGTCGACATCGCTCTCTCCCGATGCCGATATAGGTCTCCGGATCTCGTCCTTCTTGGCTGTGCAGGGCATGATGGCTACGGAGAATACCTTCTTCCTGTCTATGCCCATCTTGTCCGCCCAGAAAGTCTTCGTGATCGCTCCCAGCATCATCATCGGGCTCTTTGCGCTGGAGAGATTGTCGAGAAGATCGGGATAATACTCCTCGATGTAATTTATCCAGCCGGGGCAGCACGAAGTGAACTGAGGAAGCACTCCGCCGTTCTTTATCCTTTCGACGAGCTCGCTTCCCTCCTCCATGATCGTGAGATCCGCACCGAAGTTGGTATCGAACACGTAGTCGACGCCGAGGCGGCGAAGAGCGGTATGGAGCTTTCCGGTCGTGATGGTTCCGGGCTCGAGTCCGAACTCCTCTCCGATAGCGACCCTGACGGCAGGAGCCATCTGGACGGCAACGATCTTGTCCGGATCGTTTATGGCCTTCATCACCGGAGTGACGTCATCCTTCTCGTAGATAGCGCCGACAGGACAGTGGGTTATGCACTGGCCGCACTTTATGCACGGACTTTCGTTGAGCGGAAGCTTTGCAGCCGGACTCATGGTGGTATTATCGCCTCTGCCGATGAACTCGAGAGCATATACACCCTGGAGTTGCTGGCATACCTGGACGCAACGTCCGCACTTTATGCATTTCGCAGGATCGAGGATTATGATTCCGGTGGAAGTATCCTTCTTGTCCGTCCTTACTCTCTCCTCGAACGGCTGCTCGCGCACTCCGTATTCGATTGCAAGCTTCTGGAGCTCGCAGCGATTGTTTCTTACACAGGTAAGGCAGGAAGCCGGATGCGTGCTCATCGTCAGTTCTATGATGGTCTTCCTGACTTCATAGAGCTCGCTGTCGTGAGTAATTATCCTCATGCCTTCGGCGCATGGGGTAGCACAGGCCCTGAGAATCTTGTTGGACCCCTCCTGCTTGCAGACGCACAGTCCGCAGGAGCCGAAAGGCTTCAAGTCCGGATGATAGCAGAGCGTGGGAATCCTGAAGCCGGCCTTCCTTGCCGCCTCGAGTACAGTCGTTCCCGCCTCGACCTCAACTGCAATGCCGTTTATAAACAAATGAATCATCATCTCTTCCTCCAATTACTTGACGCTGATAGCAGAGAACTTGCAGGTGTCCTTGCAGACGCCGCACTTGATGCAGATCTGAGGATTGATCGAATGAGGCTTCCTGAGTTCGCCGGAGATGGCACCGACCGGGCACTTACGTGCACAGGCGGTACATCCGATACACTTTGTCGGATCGATGTGATAGCTTATAAGCTTCTTGCACTTTCCCGCCGGGCAATGCTTGTCCTCGATGTGGGCCCTGTACTCCTCGGGGAAATACTTGAGCGTGGACAGGACAGGATTAGGCGATGTCTGGCCGAGAGCGCAGAGAGAACCCTTCTGCATCGCATGCGCAATTGTCTTCAGCTGATCGATGTCTTCGTCCGTTCCCTTTCCACTAGTGATCTTCTCGAGAATATTGTAGAGGCTCTTTCCTCCTATTCTGCACGGAGCGCACTTTCCGCAGGACTCGTCCACAGTGAAGTTGAGATAGAACTTCGCAACATCGACTATGCAGTCGTCCTGGTCCATGACGATCATTCCGCCGGATCCCATCATCGAACCGATTCTCATGAGCGAACCGAAGTCGATCGGCGTATCGAGGTTCTCCTCCGTGATGACGCCTCCGGAAGGTCCTCCGGTCTGAACAGCCTTGAATGCCTTGCCATGTGCGATTCCTCCGCCGATGTCATACACGATCTCGCGCAGCGTCGTTCCCATAGGAACCTCGACGAGACCGGAGTTGCAGATCTTTCCGGTGAGTGCGAAAACCTTCGTGCCATGGCTGTCCGCAGTTCCGATCCCTGCGAACCATGCTCCGCCCTTGACGATTATCTGCGGGATGTTTGCCCATGTCTCGACGTTGTTTATGACGGTCGGCTTTCCCCATAGCCCCTTGACGGCAGGGAATGGCGGACGCGGCTGGGGCATTCCTCTATGTCCTTCGATGGACTGGAGAAGAGCCGTCTCCTCTCCGCATACGAACGCACCCGCTCCGAGGCGGATCTCGATGTCGTAATCGAAACCGCTGCCGAGAATGTCCTTTCCGAGAAGGCCGTATTCGCGGGCCTGCTTCATGGCAACCTCGAGGCGATGGATTGCCAGAGGATACTCGGCCCTTATGTATATGAAGCCCTGATGTGCACCGATGGCTTTTCCGCAGATCGTCATTGCCTCGAGAACCGCATGCGGGTCTCCCTCGAGAGTCGACCTGTCCATGTATGCTCCCGGGTCTCCCTCGTCTGCATTGCAGACAACGTACTTGACGTCTCCCTCTGCCTGCTTCGTGAAGTTCCACTTCATCCAGGTCGGGAATCCGGCACCGCCGCGACCGCGGAGACCGGCGATCTTGAGCTCGTTTATTATATCGTCCTCGCTCATTTCAAAAAGAACTTTTTCGAGAGCCTTGTAACCGTCGTTCGCGATGTACTCGTCGATGTTTTCGGGATCTATCTTTCCGCAGTTGCGGAGAACGATTCTCATCTGCTTGTTGTAGAACTGGATGTCCTCGACTTCCTCATACGGCTTTCTGACGGTATGTCCATACTGGAGTCTGGCAACCTCCCTACCCTTCACGACATGCTCGCTTATGATCTCCTTAGCATCCTCGGGTTTCACCTGGACGTAGAAGCTGTCCTCAGGAAGGACCTTGACGATAGGTCCCTGCTCGCAGAAGCCGAAGCATCCCGTCTTGATTACCTGTACCTGGTCCTCGACACCCTGGGCCTTGGCCTCGGCGATGAGGTTTCTGTAGATGAGATCGGAACGGGAGGACTCGCAACCTGTACCGCCACATACCAGAATATAGTTCTTGAACGCCATAGCTCTATCCTCCTCAGCCCTTGAGATCCTCGAGGACTTTGCCTCCGACAAGGGTCTCGTCGATTATCCTCTCCACATCGTTCCTGCCGACTCCCTCG
This sequence comes from uncultured Spirochaetales bacterium, assembly GCA_949288415.1. Taxonomy (GTDB): domain Bacteria; phylum Spirochaetota; class Spirochaetia; order Sphaerochaetales; family Sphaerochaetaceae; genus Ornithospirochaeta. The sequence goes on along the minus strand of CASEKE010000035.1, from coordinate 18,552 downwards.
TAGGTTACAAGTCCGAGTGACGGAGTGTGGATCTGTACGCACGGCTCCTTGGCACCTTCGACTGCACCGGACTGCGTGATGATCACATTGTCCAGATTCTTCTCCTCGCAGAGAGATGCGAACGTGTCGAGGATCAGCTTGGCACCATTCTCGATGCCGCTTGTTCCCATCGCAACGACAACGTGGAGATTTCTTCCGGAGATGTCGCGCTTCTTCATTTTGAGAGCTTCACGATCCCTTATCGCGTGCAGCTCTTCAAGAGTCAACTTAGCCATATGTCATTCTGCTCCTATTCTTTCCTTTGCCATGACCATACGTCCTATGGCCATATATCCCTTGGCGGTATCGCTTTCGATCCCGAGCCCGGCGAGCTCGGAGGAAGTTATGCTGTAGACCTCCGCTCCTTCTCTCCTTCTTCTGACGACCGTATCCAGCCCCAGATTGAACACCGCAGGCAGCACCGATGCCGCACTGTCGGCGTCCAACACGTAAGGGAGGCTGCAGGACAGCACGGTAGATGTGCCTTTCCTTTCCAGTGCAGCTCTTCCTTCGGACTCCTTGGCGATCAAGGCAAGCCCGCGGCCGCGGCCGCTTCCTTTCGTGCTTGCGCCGGATCTGAACGGATCGGACGGAACCTCGAACTTTCCGTCGTCCTTCACGATCACCTCCGTCCCGCCATCTCGGCTGTCCAGGATGATCTCGATCCTTCCGGCACCGGCCTCCAGGGAGTTTCTCGCCGCTTCAAGAAGAAGAGAGGAAAAAGACATCAGTCGAACTTCGCAAGCACGCCCGCTACCTGGTCCTTCGTGATCTTGCCGAAAACCTCGCCCGCGATCGTCATGACCGGCGCGAGTCCGCAGCAACCTACGCAACGTACGGCTTCAAGCGAGAACTTCCCGTCCTCGGTGACGGATCCCACCTGCAGACCTATCTGCTTGTCGAGTTCCTCGATGATCATGTCGCCGCCCTTGAGATAGCACGCGGTCCCGAGGCATACCTGGATGTTGTACTTTCCTGGCTTCACAAGCTTGAAGAAATGGTAGAAAGTCAATACTCCCCAGATAGTGGCAAGAGGAACTCCAAGCCTGCGCGATACCTCGTCGGCAGCCTCTCTGGAGATATATCCGAATTCCTCCTGAACCTTGTGGAGAACCATGATAAGATTACCCGGCTTGTCCTTCCAGGTATCCACAAATGCGCTCAATTCTTCAGAAAATATGCTTTGAGACATATATCCTCCCTGTTCATCTCCATCATACTCTTAAACGGGATTATTATCAATTTATGTAACATGAAATTGTTGAAAAAACGATAAAAATACATTATTATATTTTTAATCTACTTTCATTCACATTAAAAGGAGAGAGAAGCATGAATAGTGATATGTTAGTAAGAATTACCAGATATTACAGAGCGCTTAATCGACTGCGGTCCATCGGATTGGAAAAAGTGTTTGCACATAATCTGGCCGATGCCGCCGGAGTGAGCGCGGCAATAGTCAGAAAAGACTTCTCACAGCTTGAGATACATGGCCAGAAACGGGGCGGATACGAAATACTTGACCTAATCGGCCGACTGGGAGCCATCCTCGGAAAAGGAGAACCTCAGAACGTGATCGTCATAGGCTGCGGCAGAATCGGAAAGGCGCTCATGCACTACTCGGGATTCGAGCCGGACGGAATCAGGATGGTCGCAGGATTCGATACGGATCCGGTCGTATACGCGGAAGCCTCCAACCCAATCCCTGTATATCCCATGAGCAGGCTCGAAGAAGTCGTCGAGGCAATGAACGTGAAAGTTGCGATAATCACAGTCCCGGAAAGCGCCACTGCCGACTGCTATCAACGTCTGATAGACGCGGACATAAGAGGAATACTGAACTTCAGCCCGGTCACTTTGAAGCCGCAGATAATCGACGGCCATCTAAGTCCGGTAGTGCACAACATCAACATCGCTTTGGAACTTGAGCAGATTTTCTATGAGCTTCAGTATCCAAAAGAAGCAACAGCCCGCGATGAGAGCTAGCAATTATTTTGAAAATGAGTTATCATCCCTAAAAGTCGGGGAAGTAGCTCATCTGGTAGAGCGACAGGTTCGCAATCTGTAGGTGGAGGGTTCGAGCCCCTTCTTCTCCAAAGCTCCGTGGCAGATGCCGCGGAGTTTTTTCTACTCTGTGCCCCTGGAAACCTCGGCATATGAACTCGCCAAACGATAATCTTCTTTCATTTTCAATCACTATGCCGTATAATTTCTCCTATATATACAGTTACAGTTGTTCCATCGTGACGACCCCATAGAGGGATGCGTCGAAGACGCAGGATCAAGGAGGCCAGATGGCAAGTCATCCGATCTATCGTTTCAAGGCCGTGCTTGCGGGAAGTCCCGTAGGCATCTCTCGAGAAATTCTCATCATGGACAATGCAAAAGCTTCACGCCTATCATACGCGCTGCTGTCCGCTTTTCTCCTGGACGACGGAGGATCGTTCTTCAGAATCGACATTCCCTATGTCGAAAATGCCAAAAGACTTCTTCTCGAGGAATACGGGGAAGAAGAGACGAAGGACATCATGGGAGAGGACTACGATGCAATCGGAGATATCCTCAGAATAACGTTCGATCCTTCCGAGCAGGACACGGAGGAAATCGAGGTATGGAATCCTCTGGATCTTTCAGTAAAGGAGATTGCGGAACTTCCCGGCGATGCTTTCACCATGTACTATGGAGACTTTGCAATCAACGTGACGCTTGAAGACATGTTCATCGACGAGAAGACCCATGGAAGGGAATTCCCGAAAATCGACAAGGGTGAAGGCTACGGAGTGCCTGCCGGCATACCAGACATGGCAACGCTCAGGCGCCTGCATGACGAGACACTCGACAGGAAAGGAGACCTATACGACGAGATAGGAAAGAATCTTTCACTCTATACGTTCGATATCGGAAAAGTGCAGAAAAGTCTCAACAGAAGCATGCTGAGGCTGAAGAAGAAATACGAAAGCTGAAAATAGCGAACTACGGGAAAAGGACGGTACTCCGTCCTTTTTCATTACTCAAAATCTCGACTGCCATTTTCACAACCATATTCCAGTTGCATGGAGGCTATGAAGCGGTACGATATATTCCTTTCGAATCTCGTCACACCGTCCACGGCTCCGGAAAGCGGAACCAGAGTTCCAGGCTCCACGGCTACCCCTGAAAAAGGCTTTTCCAGAAATCCTCCGGTGTATACGACCGCACCGGGCGCATCACTAGACACGACGATGCATAATTCTCCGTTTACGATCCATATAGGCCCGTCCAGAAAAAAGTAGTTGTTCAATCCCCGCGAAAAACCAAGCGAAACTGTATCCTCCAGATTTCCGATCCGCTTTCCGGAACGGAAATCGAACAGTGTTCCCACCACAGGAACGATTTCGACCGGAAGATGCCCCTCCTCGTTGCGAACGACGCGGCTCGCGTCGATCCTGAGTAAGTCATTTCTTTCATCGCCGTCTGGATCCAGAGAGAAGTAGATATGATTTGTAATATTGAAGAATGTTTCCCGATCGCTTCCGGCCGAGTATGTGACAAAAAGAGTGTCGCCATCCAGACGGTATGTGACCGAGAATCTTCTTTCTCCGGGAAGGCCGTCCTTCAGATGTCTGAACCGCGTCTCATATGAGACTGCGCCATCGGCCTGTACTCTGTCCCAAATCCTGCGAAGCGACCTGAGGCCTCCATGTATGATGATGTTCCATCGTTTCTGTCGAGCATCCAGAGATCGTCTCCTATACGCAGCCTGGCATTCCTTATCCTACCGGCATAGGATCCTACCGTGTTCCCGCTGTACGAGGCATCGAAAAGGTGTGCCTCCTCGCTGCCGAGGCGCAGCGCAAGATCCTTTCTCGTCCGTTTGTCGAAGACGGCCTCGACGGCGGCGGCATACGGAGTGAGACAACCCCTGAGAAAATCGCTTTCCAAAATATCCATAAAAGATATTATATCTCTGCACAGTCCCCATCGGATAGCAATTATTTGCAATATTCAAGCATTTTTAGACATTGATGAATGCAATTTCCGATATTACTCTGAACCAAGGAGCTTAAAGGATGAAAACAGGAAACTCTTACGCCAGGATCTATCAGGAGAAAACCGTCATCCCGACATACGGGATCGGAGAGCCGGACAGGAACCCCATGTTCCTCGAGAAAAGAGTGTACCAGGGATCCTCCGGCAAGGTATACCCCTACCCGGTGATCGACAAGATAGAGGATGAGAAGAAAGACAAAGTCTACGATGCAATATACCTGGAGAACGAATACATAAAAGTCATGATACTTCCGTCGCTCGGAGGAAGGATACAGAGGGCATACGACAAGACGAACGGATACGACTTCGTCTACTACAACGAGGTCATAAAACCCGCTCTGGTCGGTCTGCTAGGTCCATGGATCAGTGGGGGAATAGAATTCAACTGGCCACAGCATCACCGCCCGACGACATACATGCAGACAGATTACGAGACAAGAGAGAACGACGACGGATCGGTCACTCTCAGGATCGGCGATCTCGACGAAATGTACGGCACACGGGTCGTGACGTCATTCACTCTGTACCCCGGAAAGGCATACATCGAGATCAGGGCGCAGCTATACAACCGCACCTCCATGCCTCAGACGTTCCTATGGTGGGCAAATCCGGCTGTTGCGGTCAACGACGACACGCAATCCGTGTTTCCACCTGACGTGAATGCGGTATTCGACCACGGCAAGCGTGCAGTGTCCAAGTTCCCGATCGCCACCGGGACATACTACAAGCACGACTACAGCGAAGGTGTGGACATATCTCGCTACAGGAACATCCCAGTACCAACTTCATATATGGCCTACAAAAGCGACTTCAATTTCGTCGGCGGGTACGATTACGGGAAAAATGCGGGAATACTTCACATAGCCGACCACCATATCTCCCCCGGAAAGAAACAGTGGACCTGGGGTTGCGGCGACTTCGGCAAGGCATGGGACAGAAACCTCACCGACAATAATGGTCCATACATCGAACTGATGACAGGGGTCTACACGGACAACCAGCCGGATTTCACCTGGCTCATGCCGTTCGAGGAGAAATGCTTCACCCAGTACTTCATGCCGTACAAGAAGGCGGGATACGTAAAGAACGCATCAAAGGAACTCGTAGTCAACTTCACGGCACACGACGGAAAATGCGATATCTGCGTCTATCCTACATACGTAATGGACGAAGCGACGATCAGACTCTCGCACGGTACGGAAGTACTTTTCGAGAAAAGGACGCCTCTCAGCGTGGAGGAAGGGTTCGAGGCCACTCTCATATGTCCATACGAAGAATGGGAACTCCGGCTTGCCGTCGATGATGCAAACGGAAGAGAAATCATATCCGCCGCTCCGAAAAAGAAGGAGATAGAACCTATTCCATCTCCGGCCGAGGCAGCAAAGGATCCGAAGGAGATACTGACGAACGAGGAGCTGTTGCTCACTGCACAGCAGATAGAACAGTACAGACATGCCACGCAGGATCCGGATCCATGGTATCTGGAAGGACTGAAGAGGGATCCGCTGGACAGCCGCATAAACACGGCCTACGGACTTCTTCTGATGAGAAGGACTCTGCTGGAAGAAGCGGAGAAACATTTCAGGAACGCAATCAAGCGAATCACATGGAGAACGCCGAACCCGTATGTCGGGGAATCGCTCTACTATCTTGGGGTATGCCTGCTCTATCAGGGAAAGATGGAAGAAGCGTTCGACAACTTCTACAAAGCGACCTGGAACCAGAGCGAATGCGAGAGAAGCTGGTACTATCTGGCTGCTATTGCATCCTCGAGAGGAAGCTTCGAGGAAGCATACTACTACATCGGACGGGCACTCGTATACAACAGCCACAACATAAAAGCCCTTGCGCTCAAGGCGTTTCTCCTGCTTTCGCTCGGCAGGACCGACGAAGCGGAAAATGCCGCAAAGGAAACGCTCAGATACGACCCGTTCGACTGGGCATCGTCCCTTCTTCTGACCAAAACGGGCAAACTCGGCAAGGATGTGCTGGCAAGGAACATGCACGACAGGAAAGCGTCGTACATATACACGGCATCGGATCTGATGACCTGGGGCTTCATCGTGGATGCAATCGATCTGCTCGAACTATCGCCGGAAGGCCCCATGAAACACTTCTACATGGCATATGCCTATGGAAAACTCGGAAGATCCGGCAATGCGGAGAGCGAAAGACTTGCAGGAGAGAACGCATCCCCGCTCTACTGCTTTCCGAACACTATTGAAGACTTCATCGTGCTTGAAGACGCCGTGGCAGGAAATCCCGCAGGGGCAAAGGCCAGATACTATCTCGGCTGCCTCTTCTACGACAGAAAGAGATACCAGGACGCCTACTCCTCATGGATGGAAAGTTTCAGATTGGACAAAACCTTCCCGACCGTGCAGAGGAATCTTGCAATCGTGCTTTTCAACAAACTTGGGAAAAAGGACGAGGCCCTGCATTTTCTTGAATCCGCATTCGAGCTCGATGAAAGCGATGCAAGGGTATTTCTCGAACTCGATCAGCTCAGGGAAAAGCTCCTCTGGAGCAAAGAGAGCCGCAGAAAGGAATTCGAGAAGCACATGGATCTTGTGCTAAATAGAGACGATCTGTACGTGACATACTGCCATCTGCTCAATCTCGACGGCGATCATGAAAAAGCACTTTCACTGATCATGGATCGAAAGTTCCACCCATGGGAAGGCGGAGAGGGAAAGGTCTCGAGGGAATACATGCTTGCGAACAGGATGCTCGGCATAGAGGCCATGAGAAAAGGAGATTACGACAATGCCGCAGCATTCTTCGAGGCAGCCCTATTCTATCCGGAGAACCTTGGCGAAGGAAAGCTCGAAGGATCGAAGGACAACGACACGCACTATTTCTACGGTCTGCTGGAAGAAAAGCGAGGCAACAAGGACAAGGCGATCGAACATTTCCGTCTGGCGACTCTCGGAGCGGAAGAACCTTCCGGGCCCATGTTCTACTACGACCAGCCTGCGGACATGATAATGTATCAAGGGCTTGCATACATGAAGCTCGGAGAGAAAAAGGCGGCGGCAAGAAAGTTCAACAAACTCTCCGATTATGGAGAAGGCCATATCTTCGACGACATAAAGATAGACTTCTTCGCAGTAAGCCTGCCGGATCTGCAGCTTTGGGAAGACGATCTCAATGAAAAGAACAGAGCCCATTGCAATTTTGTGATGGCTCTCGCGGACATAGGACGCGGACAAAGGGACATGGCAGAGGAGCACATCGCAGAAGCGCTTCGGATGAATGGCAACCTCGCGGCGGCCGTCATCCATGAAAAACTCATGGACTTCATTCTGGAAAACAGATGAAATTTCTGCCCCGACCGTCGTATACAGGCGGTCGGCTCTTTGTTTTCCGGGAAGGTCATGCTTTTTTCCGGATCGGGCGACCGATCCGGATTCTCATCTTTCAATGTAGGGACTCGGCCCTGGCTTTTTTCCTGAATTGCAACGGAGTAGTGCCCGTGAAGTTTCTGAAAGTATTGTTGAAAGCGCTCTCGCTGGAAAATCCGCATTTGTAGGTAATATCCGAAAGTGTGAGATCCGTAGCGGAAAGAAAGAATACGGCCGTGTTCACTCTGGCCCTTAGTACGTACTCATGCGGAGTATATCCCGTCTCTTCCTTGAAAGCGCGTATGAAATAGAACCGCGAAAGGTTCGCCAGATCGGCCAGCTCGTCCAGACTTATCCGTTTGTCCAGATTCTGGGTTATATAGTTGTATACTGCCTGGAATCGCCTGCCCTTCTCGTCGATCACGTCATCCTTGTCGCTTTCGAAGAATTCGGTCAGGAGATTGGTGATGTATTTGTTTACTATCGCTTCCGTGGGCTGAACTCCGTTCACAAACGGTATGATGATCTTCTTGAACGCCCTCATCGACACATCCACGAGAGGATGGCGGGCAATTTTGGATGGAAGCATAGCATAGAGTTTCGAGATATCGTGCCCGTCGAAATGGATCCAGTATATCTCCCATCCTGTCTCCGTCCCGTAGCTGGGTCTCTCGTAACAGTTCAGGATCGCCATTTCCCCTTTCGATAGACTTCTTCTGCCGTCCATGTCCTCGATGAAACCTTCCCCTTCCACTACGTAGATGATGAGATAGCTGTCCAGACTGTTGCGCCGGACTCTGTACTGACCGTTGCAGAAGTAATGCCCTGTACATAGCAGATGATAGAAAAAGGCATCCGTCCTTGTAGACCCGTTGAACAGATAGATGTCGGAAGTATCCAGAACTCCGCGTTCGACAAGTTTCATGACAATGATTTTCCATCAAATCGGAGAGCAAAGCAAGAGCTCATATGGTTGACAACAAAACAAAGATATGTTATCTACTTAGTTAGTTGAGTAACTAACCAACAAAGGAGCGGTATGAACTGGAAACTTGACGAAGGAACTCCGCTGTTCATCCAGATAGCCTCGTCATTAGAGGAGGACATCTTTTCCGGACTCTACCCTGAAGGAACGCAGATACCGTCCACGACAGAGCTCAGCGTCGAGCTGAAGATGAATCCTGCAACCGTGCTCAAGGGCATGAACCTGCTGGTGGAACGCAATCTTATAGAAAAGCGCCGAGGCCTAGGCATGTTCGTGCTTCCAGGAGCGAAAGAAAAGATCCGCGACGAAAGAAAGAGGAATTTCAGATCCTCGTTCGTGGAACCGATGCTTTGCGAGGCGGCCAAGCTTGGAATAGGAGCGACAGAACTGGCAAAGATGATTGAAGAGGAAGGAAACAATGAGAATCGATGTTGAAGGTGCAACAAAAAGGTACAGGGAGACTCTCGCTCTTGACAATGTCAGCCTATCGTTCAGCACAGGACATATCTATGGCCTGTTCGGCCGGAATGGTGCAGGAAAAAGCACACTTCTGAAGAGTATAAGCAATCGCATCGGACTTGACAGAGGAAAAATAGCAATAGAAAACAGACTGGTGAAGGACAGTCCCGACGACTTCGGGAAAATCTGCCACGTCGGAGAGGAAAACCTGTTCCCATCCTCGTCGAGAGTACGGGAAATATTCAGGCTGTTCTCCGCGGAGACCGGGGCCGACGAAAAAGACATGGCGACACTTGCAGACGCTTTCGCCCTGGACACGAAATCGAAATGGGAGAAGCTCTCCACAGGTTACAGGACAATATTCAAAGACATCCTTGCCCTTTCCAGTCCGGCTGCATTCATACTGCTGGACGAACCTATACTGGGCCTTGATGCAAACCACAGGGAGCTGCTCTACGAGGAGATTCTGAAGCGAGCGACCGAGGACAAATGCTTCGTTATTTCCACCCATATCATCGAGGAGGTTTCACATCTTGTGGACGAGATAGCGATAATCCACCATGGGCGGATCATCGTGAAAGGACCTCTCGAGGAAGAGCTGAAGGACGTCAGACTAGTCTCCGGAAGCGAAGATGCCGTCCGTAAGGCCATAGAAAGCGCCAAAGTTGTATCAGCAAGAAAATTCGGGAAAATTTTCAAATATACCGTAAAAGGTCCTATCGATCCGGTCGACGGGACAACGGTGGAGACGCTCGATCTGCAGAAGTATTTCGTCGAGCTTACGAGATGAAGGAGGCGACAATGAGCTCAATGAGAAGATTCTGGCTCGAATCGAAGGATGCCGTACTCTCATACGTCATAGTGGCACTTGTATTTGCCGTGGTACAGATGTTTCTGGCGACGCTGATAGGCAGAATGATGTCCGACGAGACGGTCATCATTCTGTTCTTCTCCAGCATGGGAACAAGTCTGCTGTTCGGAAACGGCATATGCGCACTTGTCCTCGGGTGCGTGTCCATACAGAACTTCAGGTTCTACAACCTTGCAGGCAGGACAAGAACAATCGCATACTGGAAGACGGCAGCAAACAACTTATTCGCAATAATTGTAGCGATTCTTATCTCCATTCCCTTCTCGATATCGGAAGAACCATATTTCATACTTTATCATCTGCTGTTCATTGTGATGGCATATTTCCTAGGATTCTATCTTGCATCGATCACGACTGTCCTTTCTACGCCATTGTCTGCCGTTGTCATCATCGCATCGTTGCTGGTACTTTTCAATGGTTCCGGTTTTCTGATTCCCCATTTCGTCAGACGGGCAACCCATCATCTGGCGGCTCCAGTGACATCGATCATGCTCATAGCCATCCTGATCGTCGCATCCTACCTGCTTATGACATCGAAGTGGTCCGATCTGAAGACCACTTCCCAGAATTGAAGAACATCGGAAACAGCCGAAAAGATGCCTGCCACCGCGGCAGGCATTTTCCGTCATTCGCCCTTGCCTCTTATCCAGGAGAATAGATACTGCTGGCTCAGGGCCTGGTATGGTGCGAAATAATCGCTGGTCTTGCCCGGATAATATTCCTTCATGACCTTCTTCATCCAGACATCCATCGGGAAGCCTTCGCGGCGCTGATAACTGAAAATCAGAATGCAGGAAGCGACCTTCGGGCCTATCCCCTTTATCTTTTCCAAAGTGGCCATCGCATCGTCGAAATCCATGGATTCCACTTCGTCGAGAAGAGACGCTTTCATCACCGCATCCACAAGATAAGGAGCCCTGAATCCTGTTCCAAGGGCTTTGAAGTCCTCTTCGGTGGCAACCGAAAGCTCGTTTCTGTCGGGAAACGAATAATAGCCCGGCTCGACTTCATGCCCCCATCGCATTGCAATCCTGTCGTAGAGTCCCTTTATCCTCTTTATGTTGTTGTTCTGGGAAAGTATGAATGATATCGTCGCAATGAAATGGTCCTGCTTGAGCATTCTGAGCATCCCCACGGAATCTACGGCGTTCCTGAGTATGTCGTCCTTCTGCCTTATTTCGTCCATCGCCTTCCCATAGTCGTATCCGAGATCGAAATATTCGTAGAGAAACGGATCTTCGAGTGCGTCGTCAAGGCTCCTTATCCTATAAACCTTGTCGTTCAATACGGCCGAGAAGACGCCGTCTTCCTCTTCCTGCCAGCTGAATGTCTGGCCACCCATAAGTATTTCCCTGAGGTTTTCCATAGCTCATGTATTATAGACGAGCTCGGCCCGGACTGCAAAGTGGTCGGAGAAGCCCGTTTTCTCAAGAGGCACATAACGGACCGGCCTGCCAAGTTCGTCGGTTCCGCCAGGGGGAATGAGCACTTCGGCATTTGCAAAATCATATCCTGCCCCGTCGAAGGCGAATGAATTGAGAAGGATATGATCGAAGCTCTCGAAGGATTCGTAATAGTATGTGCCATAGCAATCCATCGAAGAATCAAGAGCCGCTGTATAAAAAACATCCACATCGACCAAATCCGTTTTTCCCGTAGCATGCAGGACGCCGCTGCCCTCTCCCCTTTCCACATCGCAGAAAGCCGATCCCGTAGCAGGATCTTCATTGAAATCCCCTGCTGCGATGCATAGACGGTCGCTGTTTTCCATAAGCAGAACTGAAAGAAGGGAGAAAAGGTCTCTCCTTTCGTCGTATCCTCCGTCATCCAATCTGCTCATGGCATGAAGACAGAATACAGAAATTCTCTCGCCACCTATGAGAAACTCAAGCTCGAGAATCGGGCGTGGAGACGACGATGAGTGTATTCTTACAGCTATTGGACGATATTTTGAAATATATCCTACCGATATCGGGCTTATATTTTCTATTATACCGTAATAATACGGTCCATAGGCACCCAACCCTGCATCAATCAGATCTTCGAGAACCTTGCACGACTCTACTTCCTGGAAAAGCATGATGTCCGATCGGTATTCCTCTTTGGAAAGAAGGTCTGAAAGACCATCCACTCGGTTACGATAGAGGTCGGACGACCATCCGTCCTCTTTTCTGAACGGAGAGTATTCATCACCGGATTCGACATCGTCAAACATCAGATAAAGATTGTAGCTGAGGATGCTCAAGACAGCATTATCGCTGTACATCCTGCAGGACATGAGGCATAAAAAAAGAGGAATGACAAAGAAAAGCTTCTTCATATTCCTCTTAAATTCGAAACAGCGTCTATGCGGTCAGATCTCGTTTCGGCCGACTATGATCCTGGACAGGATGCCATACTCGAGCGCCTCCGGAGCACTTAGCCAGAAGTCCCTTTCTGTATCGGCCTCGACCTTCTCGAACGTCTGACCGGTTGCATCGGCAATCAGGTGATCCAAAGCTCTGCGGAGTTCTCCAATCTTCTCTGCCTGTATATCCATATCTGCGGCTACACCCTTCATCTGGGAAAGGGGCTGATGGATCAAATAAGTGGAATGAGGAAGACCGAGCCTGCGCTCCTTGTCGGCAGCGAGAAAGAGAAGAGCTGCGGCCGACGCCACAAGTCCGGCACCGATTACGTACACCGGGCTGGAGACATACTTTATCATGTCATGGATGGAAAAGCCCGAATATACATCTCCACCGGGACTGTTGACATATACGTATATCGGGTCGTTGTTCTCCGCATCGAGAATCAGAATCTGCTTGGCAAAACTATCCGCCGTATCCTTGTCGATCTCTCCCGAGATCATGATGCTTCTCGTCCCGAGCAATTTGTCGAGATAGGAAGCGTCCTTGTTCTGCTCTTTGTTTTCCATATAAAGATAAGTAGCACAAAAAATGAAAAAAGGAAAGTTCCTGTTCTCCTAACTCATCCTTTCAATTAGAATGGAACCATGAAAAGCGCAACAGTATCCATCATCGGTCGGCCCAGCGCAGGAAAAAGCACGCTGGTCAACACCATATGCGAGATGAAAGTGTCCATCACGAGCAGGACTCCGCAGACGACGAGAAACAAGATCAGGGGAATCTACACGGACCAGAGGGGCCAGTTGATATTCACCGATACTCCCGGCTACCACATCTCGGACAAGGAGATCAACCGGAGAATGCAGGAAGCGACCATCTCGGCTCTCTCGGACTCGGACATCATACTATATATGATGGACGGCAAGAGAAGCGCAAAAAAGGAAGAGGAGACCATCGCCGGCCTGATAAAGGAGGCCAAGGTCCCAGTTGTCTGCTGCATAAACAAGAAGGACATACTGACCGAAGCGGAAAAGGAGGATGCGGAATTTTTCCTCAAGAAGAACTTTCCGACCAGTCCCATCCTGATAGCGTCCGCGAAGGACGACGACGGCGTCGACGAGATACTCATAGAACTGTTCAAGCTTGCTCCTGAAGGAGAACTGCTATACGACGAAAGCCAATACACCGACCAGCCACTCGAATTCCGGATCAGCGAAATAATAAGGGAAAAGACCATATCCTCGCTTTCAGACGAACTGCCGCACGTGATATTCGTCGAAGTGCAGGACATAGAATACGACGAAGAGAAAAAGGCTGTCTGGATCAGGGCGTTCATCAATGTAGAAAGGGATGGCCAGAAAGGAATAATAGTAGGACACGGAGGAGAAAACATAAAGAGGATCAGAAAGGAATCCTTCAAGGAAATAAAGAGGATATTCCCGGGGTCCTCCCTCAATCTCGATCTGCGGGTGAAGAGCCAGGCGAAATGGCGCAACAACCAAAACGTGCTTGACAGGATATTCAGGGACATAAACAAATAGACCGCCTCATGAGTGACCATGCTTCAAAGCAGGTTATATCTTTATATATCATATAGGGATAGCAATAAGGCAGGAGTACCAACTATGTCGACAGTAGACACTGCATACCATGAAAAACCGGGAGAAAACACAATCTATCTTGCAGGAGGATGCTTCTGGGGAACCGAACATCTTCTCTCAATGCTGGACGGCGTAACAGATGCCGTATCAGGCTATGCGAACGGACATGTCATAGCACCTTCATACCAAGAGGTCCGCCAGGGGTGGACAGGTGCAAGGGAATGTGTCAGATGCGTCTACGACAAGAAAAGAGTATCGCTGGAAGAACTGCTTGAAGCATTCTACTTGTCGATCGATCCGCACGACATGGACGGACAAGGTGCAGACAGAGGCAGCCAATACAGAAGCGGAATATTCTATGCGGACAAAGAGAGCATGGATGTCGTGGAAGAATTCATGCGAAGAAAGAAAGCATCGGACCCTGCCGTCGCAGTCGATCACGGGCCGTTGAGAAGCTTCTTCGTCGCGGAAGAGTATCACCAGGACTATCTTGACCGTAATCCGACAGGATACTGCCACATATCCCCTGCAAGGATCGAATATATCGTATCCCTGCAGAAGGAAGGCAGACTCATCTCACAAAATTTGTCTTGATGCGTTTCTCGGTCTCGGGAAGCGGAAGGCCTGCCTTGGAGATCGACTTGACGATAAATGCGATATTCCTGCCGAGGATTCTCATCGTCTGGAGTCCTTCCTCGTCCTTCTCGACCTCATTCGGAGTGTTTCCGTGTACCTGGTTCCAATAGTTGGATCCGGCTACGACCATCTCGGAGATCGTGAAATACTTGTTTATCTGATCGAAAGTTGCACTCTCGCCGCCACGTCTTGCAGAGACTACCGCAGCTCCTACCTTGAGTCTGACCTTGTTGCCGATCCTGTTGAAAAGCTCGTCGCAGAACCACGTGCAGAGTCCGGACGCGGAGGCATAGTATACAGGACTTCCGATCACCAGAGCATCGGAAGCAAGAATCTTTTCCGCCACCTCCTGAACCTTCGCTTCGCTGAACTCGGCATGGACGATCTCACAGTCTATGCCTTCCTCTCCGAGCGTTTTGCAAACTTCCTCGAGAGCTCTATGCGTACAGCCGTTTTCCCGAGGAGAACCATTGAGAAGAATAGCTTTCATATCATCACTCCTTATCAAAAAGGATGGCCGGTCTCCCGGCCCTCCATAATCAATATCTGGATAGTATCTCGACAACCTTGTCGCGTCCGCAGACCTTCACGAAGCCAGCCAGCTTCGGGCCCTTCTCCTTGCCGATCAGGGCAAGGTAGACGATTCGGAAGAAATCGGGATTCTCGAGTCCGTTGTCCGCTGCAGCCTTGTAGATATACTCGCTGAACTCCTTTTCGGAGCATTCGTCGAGATGCTCCTCGGTATATCTTCTGAAATCCCTGAGAGCCTGCCTCTCGCTGTCGGTGACCTCGACAAGAGGATCGCCTTCATTCTGCAAAGCCCACCGGAATTCCTCCGGAGCATACTTCGTGATCCAGTTCCATGCGCAGACCAGTCTGACTCTGAGCCTTTCGACCTGGCTTTCGGTAGCGTCCTTCAGAGTTCCTATGACTTTCTCGACATCTCCTTCATAGATCTGCAACAGATTGCAGAGGTGGCGGAACGGAACCTGATATCCAGGTTCGGTAGGAATCCTGTCGCTGTCTACCTGGCTGAGCTCATATATCCTTCTTTCTTTCTCCCTTCGCTGTTCCTTGACAGGCAGAAGTCCGAAATAGATTCTCTCGCAGTTGTCATAGTCCTCGTATATCTTCAGCACATCCAGGTCGAACGAGATAGCGAACTCGCTGTTCGGCCTCGTACCTACGAAAAGGTATCTCACAATCTCCGGAGTATATATCTCCAGGACATCGTACAGATCGGCTACCTCTCCGCCGGAAGAGGAAATCTTTCCGCCCATTCCCTTGAGCTTGATGAAATCGTATCTCATGGATACAGGCGCCTTTCCTCCGAATAGCTCGACAACCTTCTTGCTGGTATCGTAGGAACCTCCCTCCGTGAGATGGTCCTTTCCACCCGGCTCGAAATCGACTCCTTCCTCGGCCCATCTCATCGGCCAGTCGATTCTCCATGGAAGCTTCGTGTAAGGGGTCTTCGAGAAGTCGATCGTCTCTGTCTTTCCAAGTTCGTCGTCGCGATAGGTTATGCCATACTCGCCATCCCATCCGAGGACAGTCGTCGTATCCTTGTCGGTGAACGACGAGAACACGCTCACAGGATACCAGTCCTTGCTCAGAGGCTCGGTTCTGTACTCGTCGAGTATGGCACGAATCTCGTCCCTGTGCTCGAGCGCAGTCTTTATGCCTTTGACGTATCTGTTGCTTCTGTAGCGTTCCGCCTGATAGAGGTACTCGGGGAATATTCCGACAGTCGGGAGAATCTTCTCGACTCTGACCTCGTTAGCCCTTGCATAGTTCTCAGCATATCCCGTAGTATCAGGCACCAATGTGATCGGCTTTCTGAGATACTGTGCGAGAACTTCCGGTTTCGGCATGTTCTTCGGTACCTTTCTGAACACATCGTAATCGTCCCACGAATAGATGAATCGGACCTTCTTGCCTCTCTGGCGAAGCGCCCTTACGACAAGGTCGACCGTGATGATCTCCCTGAAATTCCCGATATGCACCGTTCCCGAGGGAGTGATGCCGGAGGCACAGGTGTACATCTCCTTGTCTCCTTTCTCCCTGATTATCCTCTCTGCCATCTGGTCCGCCCAGTGCGCAGACTCGATCCTGTTTTCATTGCTCATAACATTTCCATTATTGCAAAAGAAATGTTTTCAATCAAGAAGAGCCGTGGGGAATGGATGATCGACCGAATAGAAGAAGTGTTCATTTTTTTTCTCCAAGGCATTATAATCATGACGAGGACATGATGAAAACGAATCTTACGACTCTATTTCTTATATTGGCGCTGGTGCAGTTTCCCTCGTTCAGCGAAGGAGTGGGATTCTATGTCGAGCCATATCCCGGTTATAGGACGGCCGACGGAAGTCTGTATTCATACAGCGAGTGCCAGGCATCATCAAGCGAATATCCGGTAGGAACGATCCTCAGCATCGGAAGCGATGCAGGAGAGAATATCCCGGTATATGTCAACGATAATTCCGACCCCATGCCGGACAGGAAGCTGGAAGTCAACACATATACGGCATCGCTTCTGGGTATCGACAAGACAGGCTGGGACGATCTTGAAGTGTCTGTCGTCCTTGGATCTTCCCCGAACAAGCCTATCGCGACAGGATGGTACAGCTACGAGGTGGCAACTTTCCAGAGCATCGCCGAGGCCTACGATGCCGCGGTGCTGCTGAGGAACAACGGTCTCAAGACCTCTGCCGCGATGTCCGATTCCGGAACGACTCTCTTTCTAAGATACATCACGGCATATCAGGCAAAAGCGACCGAGGCAAAGCTTTCCGAACTGGGATTTCCGTCGTTCCTGAAGCACGACGAGAATAATCCCTATCTGTAGATTTCCGGGCAGGCAAGACCGTCTACCGTCCTGACAATCCTCGTTCCGGATATCTCGGCATCGTAGAGGCCGTCCACGGACAATTTGAATTTGCACACCGAGAACGGCGCCGCTTTCCTGAGCGACTCCTCGCCCATGGTTTTCCTGTCGGCGACATGGACCATCTTCTCTATGCATCCGGCTAGTTCGTCGACAGTATCAAAATAATATCCGTTCACACCGTCTTCAAGCAGCAAGTCGAGGGAAGCATCCATTCGACAGACGAGAGGCAAGGACGAAGCCATGGCTTCGACGTATGTCAGCCCTTGTGTCTCGCTCATCGACACGGAAAGGAACACATCTGCAGCGCGGTAGTATGCATGCGCTCTCCCACGAATATCACTTTGTCGCCCGGGCCGAGCCTTTCGGTCATATGCTCCGGTTCCGCACAGGCAGGTCCGTCTCCGACGAAAAAAAGAAACACCTCATCGTGAAGCCGCGAAAGCCCCTCAAGCAACAATCGGCATTCTTCTACCTAGCTATCCTCCCCCCCCGAGGCCAATAGCATGACGAAAGACTGTGGCATGCCGAGGCCGGCTCGGACACCGTCGTCTCCGGAACGGAATTCGGCAAGATCGAATCCCGACGGAATAGTCTCGACTCTGGCTTTCAAACCATATCATGCCAGAAGCCTGCAGGTTTTTTCGCTATGGGCTATCACCGCATCGCATTTCACAAGGACGTGTCTTGTGAAAGCCCTTGCAAGGAATACTCCGATACGTCGCGAAGGGAAGAAATAATGTGTGTAATCCCCTCATAGACAGTATGATATGTATGGATAAGCGGCACTCAGAGCGGCCGGGCAACCGGCATAGCCGGCCGGAAAGAACCGAATTCGCTGTTCGTGTGGACGGCATAGGGTTCCACACAACCAAACTCCTGATTATCCACAAATCCGATCCCTTGCGGATCCTCTGTCCAGGATACATCGTTCCAAGATCGCGGGATGAAAGATGATAGTCTTTTCCGGCTCTCTTTGCATCTCCCGATGGCGACAACATCAGGAATCATACCTCGTGGCACCCATCTCCAGTTCTTTTCTCAGGTTGACGATGCTGCGGACGACGCCGTTCACTGCATGCTCGTCTCAGTCGGATGCTATGAGAATCCTCATATGGCCACCTCGAATCCGACTTCGTGTCGAAGCCTTTTTTCGCAATAGACCCCGATGACCAGAGCATATGCGGCACGTATGAACATTGCGTCGTTCTCCGTCCCGGCCGTCCGTGAAAGATATCTCTCATGCAGGCCGAGCAGCTCCTGATGCAGAGAACCGCATGCCGGCGAAACTCGAACGGAAGTGTCGCTTCTCAACTCCATTGCAAGCATGCGCTCATATGTCCTGTGCTG
>CASEKE010000034.1 GCA_949288415.1 uncultured Spirochaetales bacterium | reverse complement strand
TTCCGTTGACTACGATGACCGGAAGAAAAAACACAGCCCTGAACAGCAACCTGCCCCTGAAATGCTGGTTAAGAATAACGGCCACGAAAAGGCTGAGCATCAGGATCACGGGGACTCTGATGACCATGTCTCTTATCGAGTCGACGATCGTCCTCACGTAGACAGGATCAACGAAGAGCGCCTGCTTGAAGTTCCTCAGCCCGACGAAGGTCATCTCAAGACCGTCCGGAGTGAATGTCAGGACGGAAAACGAATAGAAGATCGACGTGATGGCGGGCTTGAGGAAGAAGAATACCAGGCCGACCATGAACGGCAGGCAGAAAAGGAATCCCGCCCTGCTCTTTCTTTGCTGCAAAGTTCTCATCATCTATCTCCTTGAATCGAATACGAAAGCTCGTCGTAGTCGACGGTCACGCAGGTACCGTCGGAGAACACTGTCGAATATGAGTTTTCCCCCGTCTTTTCATGCGAGACGATACGCTGTGCGCAGACACGCGACAGATCCTTCTGCCATGTATCGATGGCATCCGATATCCATTCGAAATCGGCCTCATCGGTCACCTCGAATTCAAGCGAGGCTCCCGTCTCCATGGACTTGAGGACAAGGGCAACAGGATCGGCAGACCGGTTCACGGGCGAAAACGAGAATCCGCATATTCCTGAAATGACCATCTCATAGAACGGGACATCCTCGTCGAATATGTCCATGCCGCTGGACCGATCAGGTGCATCAAGCACGAATACGGCACCGTCAAGCGAGTAGAAATTGCCGCCGTAGACCAGATATTCTCCGTCACTCTCTGCAAGCTTCTCCTCAACGATGTCCACATATTTCTGCCTGTCGTATCCGTTCTTGTCCGAATGGTTTGAAGATATGCATTCCCCAACGGTCGAATAGCTGGGGAGGAAACTTCCCGAGTCATCTGTGGCGAAAACAGCCTTGTCGATGGACCTGAGATAGGATACGCTGTCAGGCTCCCCCTTCGAGCTTGCCGGACCGTAGATGTACTGTCTGGACGGCTGGGAGGAAAGATCCCTTGTCACGTCGCCACCTCTTGATGTCGTCCTGACCGGCTCGACCGCCGCCGAAAGCAGCACCCCGTTTTCCTCTGCGAAAGAGATTACAGCATTGCGATCCCTGCGGCTTCCCATCGCGGAAAGCCACGAGAAGCTCCTTGTGTCCTTGCCGGACAGACTTCTTCTGTTCCAGTCCTCGAAGTTTACAAGGACGGATCCGGTATCCTCGATGTCCTCTAGGACGGAAAGCACCGTATCCCAGCTGGTAATGGCCTCATAGGACGAGAATGGAGTCGGGATCCCGAATACCTTGAAGGCATTCCTCTCACCACCTTTCACCGAAAGGAGTATGCTCCTCTTCTCCGCCCTTCCGTCATCATCCAGGTAAAGGCTTCTGAAAGTATCGGCCATCGAGACGTAGCCCTCTTCTCCTGCCGGGGTGTAGACGACTTCCATGCGGCCCTCGAACAGCCTTGGACTCTCGTACACAAGCTGGGAGGCATCGCTCGCGATGCTCTGTTCGATGCTCTTGCGAAGTTTGAACTCGAAGAATGCGATGTTGTATGGGTTATCGCTGTAGGAGGTACTTGCCACGATGTTGGCCATAGCAGATCCCTGGGTCGCCACAGCTATCATGCTGCCGATACCGCTTTTGCTGATTCCGACCATCGGGAGCGTCAGGGGCATCTTCTGCGTAACGCTGACCGTCCTTATCTCGGACTTGTCGAGGCCGTATACAGGTTCGTTGTATGTCCCCCTTCTGCCGTTGTTGAAATTCATCAGCGCACCCTCGCCGTCCGGTATCAGAAGGAATCCCTCGTCACGGACGCTGGAAGCAGAGAAGAACGGCAGGAACTGCATGCTGGAGATGAACATCTCCTCGCTTTCCACGAAGGAAGAGGTGTCGACGCAAACGTGAAGGCCATCATCGCGGAGAATGAAATCAGCCGTGAATCCTATGCCTTCCTCAAAGAAAAACTCGATGCTCACTCCATCGTCTGCGATGGAATACGAAACCTCGTCCGCCACATCCGTGTTCAGAGTCACTATCTTGTTGTTCTCAGGAGCTATCGCCGTCAGGGAGAAGAGACTCTGGGCCCGTACCCTTGAGGAGCCTCTGAGCCTTGCGGATCCTACGATCGCCCGGCTTGCCACGAGAGGCCATTCGTCCTGGCCGATGAAGAACCCCAGCTCCTGCCTCCCGTCGTCGTAGACAAGGCGCATGTCACCTTCTTCGAACACATGCTCCTGGGCGGCAAGAGGAGACATTGCAAAAAGAACCGCAAAAATGGCGATCAACAATCTTTTCTTCATCTTTCTCACCTCCTCAGGACTATCTCGTTGTATATGATCGAGAAAATATTCACAGTGTTCTCGACAAGAACGACCGACAGAAACATCAGGAATAGGATGAAAGCCATTCCCAATATCGTAAGTAATACATTTCCGACAGTCCTCGAGAATGTGTACTCATGAATCGTCGACAAAGTAACCAGAAGAACCGCGGCTCCCCAGACCAGGGAGAAGATTCTTATCCAGGTTATGAACACTGCCTCGTCCAGCGTCAGGACATGCGACAGCACAAGGTTCACGATTCCTGCCCCTATGAGAGGTATGAGAGCATAGGACGATGCACAGAATATGTCCTTCAGCGTGCCCTTGCCGTCCGAGATGGTGCTTACGCCCCAGTTCGTGATAGTCCACAGCAGGAAGAACCCGATCGTGTCCATTATCGACAGGAGGATGTTGAAGTCCTCGGGGTCGTTCTCGTTGAACGCATATCCCGTCGTGAAGAACGAAAGGATGTCAAGAAAGAAGAAAATCGCCAGCAGCGTGACTGCAAGAGGAATGGAGAAATGTTTCTTGCGCTTGAGCTCCCACATCTCGTCCGAAGGGTGCAGGAGCGGCTGGAACACGGCCGTGAATCCGGATGGAAGAAACATCTTCCATCCGAAGCGTCTCGTGGCGACGAGATATGCGGCAGATACGAGCACGACAATCAGCACGACGACCGAGAGATTCCTCCTCGCCCAGTCGAGCCTTATCGAATCGAACACGTCCGAATACTGCTCCCTGTTCCCGGATAGTCTGAGCTCTGCGAGAGCCTCTTCATCGAGCCCCAGCTTCTGGTATGCCTTTCCAAGACCCAGATGGGCGAGCTCCAGCTGAGGATCGATCCTGAGGACCTCGTTCCAGTACGGAATCGCATCGACATACGCCCCATCGTCGTAAAGCGATACTGCAGAAAACAGCATATCGCCATAGTATGTCCGCTCGAACACTGTGATGGAGGAATCGCTCTCGTCCAGGACATAGATCGCATCATCGTCGCTCTCGACCTTCTGGGGATTCGTGAAAACACCCTTCTGCGAGCCTTTGCCGCCAATTATCGAGATGAGGTTGCCATCCGCATCGTATGAGAAAATCCTTCCTCTTGCAGCATCCAGAGCGGTCAGGATGCCGTCATGGATATCCACGTCGACGAAGCGGCTGGTGTTCTCGAGACCCTCGACCGCGTCGGTGGCGGGAATCATGTCTCCGAAGGAAAGATTCCTGGAGTCCCACCGGCCGTTCCCGGACGGATTGATCCTCCTGATCTTCATGCTTTCGTTGGTTATGTTGAACGAGCAGGTATATACGAAATCCTCGTCATCGATGTCGAATCCGGAATACGCAACTGGAACGAACCGCTCCATCGCATCGCGCTGGTTCCTGTTGAGCAGCTTCTTCCATTTCTGGTCCAGACGCTGAGTGAACGTAAGCTCAGTCGGGTTGGCCCCGAAGTAGCCGAGGAATTCGCCTGCAGGGGAGAACAGGAGCGCACCGTAATAGAGATCGTCGACAAGAACATACACGTTCCCTGCCCTGTCGGCAAGCACCTTCGAAGGCACAAAAGGCTGCGTCGTCCCCAGTGCGGACGTATCGGGATCTCTTATGACGCGCACTATGGAGAGATCCGTTCTGTCGAATATCGCGACTTCGCACTTACCGCTGTCAGCGACGTATACCAGATCGTCGGATATGAAGAGGCCTGAGGCCCTTCCAAAGCTCCAGGGAAGCCCTTCGGAGTCAAAGAATCCTACCCCCCCCCCTTCGATATTTCTCAACGTCTGCGTGCCCGCATCAAGGATGTACAGCACCCCATCCTTGATCATGAAATCCGTGTATTCGCTCTCCTCATTCTCCGGATAGACCACAGAAGTCACTCTGAAGGGATCCGGGGCTGCCACGGCTTCGTTGTCGCTTGTATAGATATACGAGGATACAGGGATGCCGGATGAAGCAGAAAGGAGCATGGCAGGAAAAGCCAGAAGGATAGCCATCAAGATTCTTTTCATCGATTCACTCCTTTATTCCGGATGCCGCCATGGTCTCTATGACCTGACGCTGCGTGAAGAAGAAGATGATTACAGGAGGCAGCATAAGCAGTATCGTCGCGGCCGCACCCTCTCTCGCTCTCGATATCCCGCCCGCGATCAGCTCGTTCATGACTGTCGGCAGGACCTTGTGCGCCTCGTCATATATGAAGTTGGCGCCATTCGTGTTCCAGAGCGTCTGGAACGTAAAGAGTATCAGCGTCATCACCGCGGGCTTTACGACAGGTATGACCACGGTCCAGAGAACTCTGAATTCCGTACATCCGTCAATTCGTGCCGCCTCGATGAGCGACATCGGAATCATCTGCACGAGGAACTGCCGCATCAGGAACACACCGAAAGGCATCGCCAGAACCGGCAACAGGAGAGCCCAGTAGGAATTGAGCATTCCCAGATTGGCTATTATCAGATACTGCGCAACCGCAGTGACCGGACTGGAGAAAAGAAGGGCCGTGACGATCAGGTCATTCAGCCTTCCTCTGCCGCGGAAGGTCCCGAACGCCAGGGAATAGGCTGCCATAGCGGCAATCGCGACATACACGGCCGTGCCGAACACGGAGACGAAGAAGCTGTTGAACACATACCTCGAGAAAGGTACCGACAGCGAATCCGCAAGCTTGAATAGATTCTCGTAGTTGTCAAGAGTCGGGTTATGCACCAGAAGTCTTGGAGGGAATGCGAAGATTTCCTCCGCCGGCTTCAGCGACTGCATTATGGAATAGGCGAACGGGAACATCATGAAGAGGCTCAGCACTATCAGGAACAGAAGAATGATGAATGTCCCGAACGCGGAGCGGCTCACTCTATGTCCGACCTGAGCCTTGAAAATCGACCTCATACCTAATCTCCTCATGCCGAATGCTTCCTAAGGAAGTTCTGGATCACATGGTTGAACGTCAGCATCATCACAAAGAGGAACACTGCGATCGCGCATGCATATCCCATCTCCATGTAGTTCGTACCGACATCTGTCATGTGGGTCACTATCGTCGTGGCGGCATAATCCGTCGCGACTCCGTCGACGGCAGCGCCGGCCGCCACGAGAAGCTGCTGACCGACCGCGCCTGCAGCGAAACTCGCTCCGATCTGCATCACTGCACCGAAAAGAAGCTGCGGACCCATGTTGGGAACCGTTATAAACCAGAATTCCTGGAACCTGTTCGATATCCCATCGATGGCCGCGGCTTCATATTGCTGCTTGTCGATTCCCTGGAAACCGGCAAGGAACGACAGGAATGCGGTTCCAAGGCTGAGCCAGAGCTGTATCAGAATCACGACTGGCATTATGTATGTGGAATCCGTGAGCCACTGGACAGGCTCGGAGATGAATCCGGCGTTCATCAGGAAGTTGTTGATGAATCCGTACTGATCACCTGAGAATATGTATGCCCATACGGAGTATGCCCCAGTGAACATGGAAGGGACATACAGGCAGAACGTGAAGATTGTCCTGACCCTTGGGCTGAGCTCGTTGACGAGCCATGCCAGGAACAGGCATGCGATGTAGCTCAACGGACCCGTGAATAGCGCAAAGACCAGAGTGTTCTTGAACGCGACCAGAAACACATCGTCGTCGAGGAACATCCTTACGTAGTTGTCGAATCCGACGAATCCGGGGAAACGGACCATGTCGAAATCCGTGAAGCTTAGGATTACTGCAAGAAGCACGGGAATCACGATAAAGAGGACAAAGAGTCCCATGAAGGGAACAAGCATCACGATATGTTCCCTATCCATCGGTTTCAGCTTTTCCTTATTCATCCAACACCTCCAGCCCAAGCTCGTTTCTCTTGCGGGCGATCTCCCTGTCTATGATCGTGGAATAGCGCTCGAGCATCTCCCTCGGATTCGCACCTCTCAGGACGACGTTCCTGAAGGCGCTCGTGATATTCCGCTGCGTATAGTACGAACCAGGTATCTGTTCGATCTGGACAAGAGTCTCCCTGGACTTAGCGATCATCTCAGCCTCATCAGGCAGCCAAGGGAGATTCCTTATGACCGTACTGCTGATGGACGCATAACGGCCGGCCGGGCCGAGAAGGCTCTCGATCCTGTTGCCGTATTCGGTCTGCACGTCGACGGACACGAACCATTTCAGGAAGCTCCAGCTGTCCTCGGCAGCATCCGTGTCAGCAAGGATCACGGCTCCCTGACCCGAGGAAACCGCCACGCTGGAGTTTCCGTCGGTCGACGGGATGGCAGCCATGGCCCATAGCCCCTGCAGCTCAGGTGCGGCGAACGAAAGCCTTCCGTACTCCGGATAGTCCACGATCGCAAGCGGCATCTCGCCGGACCTGAACCGGTTGAAGAAATCGTATGAAAG
>CASEKE010000033.1 GCA_949288415.1 uncultured Spirochaetales bacterium | reverse complement strand
CACACGTCGAGATGATGGGTCTCATCGGCATGGGCAACAACCCGATGGTCGGTGCTTCCGTCGCCGTTGCAGTCGCAGTCGCAGAGGCAATGAACAAGTAACATCCGGCTATATCCTTTGGAATCGGACTTGATCCGATCCTGGAATATGCGAAGTTGCAGACTGCCTGTTCCATTCTTGGAAACAGGCAGTTTTTTTATCAATCTCGGTTTGATTGGTATGTAGGCAGACGGAAGGATTATCCTTCCTGTTTCAGTCAATTTCCGAGCTTCGTCTTCAGCATGGCGATTTCTTCAGCCTTCATTCCGTGGTCGAGAAGATAGTCTCCTGCCGCCTTCTCGAAGTCCACCGAACGGACGTCCGTACTTTCTCCATACCTGCAATAGTTCTCAGCATCGGGATTATGTTGTTGTCTACGATGAGGGCGTACTTCGCTTTGTCTGAAGTGGTAAGACCGTAGTAGTTTGCATAGGATGTCATGTAGTCGGCTATTGTCTCATCGATGCTGACACCCATCAGGAGCGACAGGAGTGCAGATGTGAATCCTGCTCTGTCCTTTCCTTCCGTGCAGTGTACAAGATAGGGCGGGGCAAGTCTGCTGAGCTGTTCAAGACCGGCGGCTAGACGGTCTCCGAAATCCTTGGATGTGAAGTCGACGCTCATTCCGAGCGCAATCACTCTGCCTTCGTTGTATAGGGTTGCAAGTAGTCTGACGAGAAACCGTCGGAAGAGATATGCTCTTCCACTTCCTGCGGGGTATCCGCAAGATTCAGTACTGCATTGATTCCTGCGCACTTTGCAAATTCATCGGCATATGGAGCTCTGCCATGTTCGTTGTTGACTGGGGACGCCGGGCGGTACAGTTTTCCTAGGGCGATTTCGCCGAGATTGATTTCACGAAAGTTCGCGAATATCTCATCGGAACCGTAGTCGCTTCTTTCGTCGGTGTATACAAGAGAGTTGAGTGTCTGCTCGTCAAGTTTTGCACCCTTTCCCGAGAGGCTGACTATTGCCGTGTCGCCTACGTCCACACCAGCGACCTCGTTCATTTTTCCGTAATTGATGCAGGCCGCTATGTTGGTGTGTCCCTGGTATGCTCTCAGCATCGGCTCGCCGTTTCCTACATAGTATCCGTTGTAGAATGGGATATCCTCGAGAACATAGCCGGACGAGAAGACTATGTCGATTGTATCCCCGAGCTCGTAGCCCTTTGTGAGAAAGTCTTCGATTGTCTCGTCGAATACGGCGTGGCCGTATTTCTCGATTTCGATGATTGTCGTCTCGACAGCAGGTATGCTTTTTCCCTGCGATGCCGCATTGCCGTTTTCAACATTCGCCGTGGTACAGCCTGCAATCATGAGCGCCAGTGCCAGAATGATAAAAAACGGTGCTTTCTTTTTCATGAGTATATCCTCCATATCGATTTGGAGGAATAATGCTAGCATGGGGTTTCCTGGCTGTAGAATGTTGTTTGCATGTAGTTGTTTCTGCCTCGGATCTGGTTTGGAAATCCGAGGCAGATTGAGTGAAAGTCCGGCTCTTTCTACCTCGCCAGACTCATAGCCATCCTCCTGTAGGTGTGCCTTACACCTCTCGTGGCGACAGAGTAGGTGAAGATGTTTTCCGGCAGAGCCATGCCCATGTAGCCGCTGTCTCCAATGTGATGGATGTCCGTTCCCGTCATCTTGCACTCGATGGCAATCCGTCTGATCGTATCCTCATCGGCGCCTTCCTGGCTTGTCCCGATCGATGTCATGGCGAGCTTTCCATTTTCATGCACGTAGGAAACGAGACCTCTGACATATTCGGTAGTGATTCCCGGTACGGTTCCCGGAGCCGGAAGCAATATCACGTCGGCACCGTTTTCCATGAAGGATGCGATGTCGCTTTTCGTTATGATTCTTTCCCCGCTTTCGGAAAGGATGCCTGATGCGTGCATCTTTCCTGCAACGAGAGTGATCCTGTTCCTAAGTTTTTTCGATATCCTTTCCAGCGAGGCTGAGATTGCTTCGTTCGATACTCCGTTGCCCGGGTTCCCTGTGAGAACGATGAAATCCGCACCCATCGCCACAGCTTTTTCCGCGTTTTCAAGAGTTGCCTTCCGCCCTGGACTCATGGCCCATATGTCATCGGCTGTGCCTGTCGGATTCTCGACGGGTTCCAGATTTATTCCTACAGGTCGTCCCGCAAGTTTTTTGACCATCCTGATCGTTTCGCTCCTGTCGCAGTCCGGCAGACCTAGAATCCTGGGCTCGTCCACGTCGAACAGGTTCAGGATTATTATGTCTGCACCCATGCCTGCCACGAATTCGGCGTTCGTTATATCGACAAGCATCGGCATTGCGATGCCTATCGTTTCGGCAGCGATCACTCTTCCTTCGGAGGAAGCTATGGAATAAAGGAATTCCTTTTTGTCGAGATTCGTCATCTCTTTTGGAGTCATGTTCAACATTCGTTTCATGATACAAGCATACCATGCTTCGGATGGCCTGTGCCGGGTTTTGTTTTTTTGACAGTATTGACAAAAAGTGTAAGAGAATGTATTTTATCTGACATAATTACGGAAAATGTAAAAAATGTTGGAAAAAGCGATGAGGCTTTTTCCGCTGGGAGATGATGAGATGTTCAGAACTATAGTCCAGATGTTCGACGAGCGTGTAAAAGAGAATCCGTTATACACCGCACAGCTCGTCAAGGACGCAAAGGGAGTCTATTACCCTGTGACTTACATTCAACTTCAGGAGAAAGTCAGGAATCTGGCCCTTGCGCTTCGTCGCCATGGTGTACGACGCAACGACATAGTCGGTATCATGAGCGACAACCGTGCCGAATGGCTGGAGGCGGACCTTGCTATCCTCTCCCTGGGAGCAGCAGACGCACCGCGTGGACGCGATGCGATGGATTACGAGATAGAGTATATCCTTTCCGAGACCGAGGCCAAGGTGTGTTTTGCCGAAAACCTCGATATGGCAGATCGGATACTCTCGCTCAAAAAGAACCTCGAGGCGCTGAAGGTGGTCGTCGTCATGGACGGCGAAAAGCCTGCATGCACCTCGGAGGCGCTCGAGGAAAGGAAGAGGAGCTTCGGCGTGGAGCTCCTCGTCCAGAGCGAGCTTGAGAAGGAAGGCGCGGAACTCATGCTCGATTTCCACATGAAGGAAGAGATAGAGCATGAGATAATGCTCGGAAGCGAGGAGGATGTCTGTACGATCATCTTCACTTCCGGTACGACGGGAAACCCGAAGGGAGTGATGCTCACGCATCGCAACATGCTCTACCAGCTTGAACACATTCCCGAGGTCAAGCACCTCGAACCGCAGATGAGATGGCTTGCGGTACTTCCCGTGTGGCATTCGTTCGAGAGAATAGTGCAGTACATAATACTTGATGCCCGCAATGTCATCTGCTACAGCAAGCCGATCGGAAAAATCATGCTTGTAGATATGATAAAAGCGAAGCCGCATTTCATCTGTTCCGTACCGAGGATCTGGGAAACGGTCAAGGCCGGTGTCAACCAGAGTCTGAAGAACAAGAGCGAGAGGGAACGCAAGCTGTTTGCTTTCTTCCTCGACTCCGCCAAGAGACAGTATCGGGCGAAGGAAAGAATGGAAGGCCGGATTCCGGACTTCGGAAAGAGAAGCCGCGTTCTGGATTACATCACGGGAGTATTCCCTTATCTGGTCTTTTCGCCTGTGGCGGCGCTGGGAAGAAAGCTTGTGTTCAAGCAGATAACCAGCAAGTTCGGGCCGTGCTTCATCGGAGGAATCTCCGGCGGCGGAACGATGAGCAAGGACGTGCAGGAGTTCTTCACCGCGATGGGACTTATGATAGTGGATGGCTATGGCCTCACGGAGACGGCCCCTGTGATCGGAGTCCAGAATTTCGACAGGCCCATGCGAGGTTGCATGACGCCTTTCAAGGGGACGGAACTCAAGGTTCTCGACGAGGACGGAAAGGTGCTTCCTCCCGGCAAAAAAGGCGTTCTCCATATACGCGGTCCCCAGGTGATGAAGGGCTATTACAAGCGCGAGGACCTCACGAGAAAGGTTCTCGACAAGGACGGTTGGCTCGATACGGGCGACCTGGCGATCATATCACGCAGCGGAGACTTCTCCATAGTGGGCAGAGCAAAGGACACAATCGTCCTTGCCGGCGGAGAGAACATCGAACCTGTACCGATCGAGAGCAAGCTGAAGGAAAGCGAGTACATCGATACGGCTGTCGTGCTTGGACAGGACAGGAAGTTCCTCGGAGCGCTTGTCGTAATAAACGAGAAGAACTGCGAGAGATATCTCAAGGAGAACCACATTCCGTACGTGAACAGGGAGAATCTTGCGGAAACGGAAGAGATAAAAGCTCTGATAAATCGCGAGATACAGGAAAAGGTATCGTCGAAGACCGGCTTCAAGAGCTTCGAGCAGATCAATCGCTTTGCGCTGCTTGACAAGCCGTTCGAGGTCGGAAAGGAACTTTCCGCGAAGCAGGAGTTCCGCAGACACAAGATCAACGAGATCTACCAGCAGGAGATCGCAGGCATTTTCGCCTGAGACTATAGCGATCGATCATCCCTGAGTCCCGGGGGCGGATTCCCCCGGGACTCTCTTTTCGATTGCCTGGAATACATGTACAACTATAGATTTGTACAATCTTTCCCGGATTGAAGGATATCGTTTTCTTCAATCCGTTTTTTTGTCCATACTGGCATGTGCCGGGGGATGCACAAAATGACAAATAATGGTATCCTGTTGCTCCTTGTGCCGGCATTTGTCGGTTATAATATCTTTCGGGATAGTTTTGAAAATTATGGATGATAAGGAACGAAAAGAGCAGCATTTCCGTATGATGACAGAAAGTCCGGTCAGGCTTCTGGTACTGCGTCTGGCAGCTCCTACGATAATCTCCATGCTCGTATCCAGCATATACAGCATGGTCGACACATTCTTCGTCGCCCAGCTTGGAACGAGCGCTGCGGGGGCAGTGGGGATAGTGTTCTCTGTTATGGCGTCGATTCAGGCGATCGGATTCGCCATCGGAATGGGCGCAGGAACGCTCGCTTCGAGACAGCTGGGAGCAAAGAACGACAAGGAAGCGAATATGTATGCTTCCACAGGAGTATTCATAGGGCTTGTCGTTGCCCTTGTCATAGCTGTTCTCGGCTTTGTGTTCGTATCCCCTATGATGAAGCTGCTAGGCGCAACCTCGACCATTCTCCCATATGCCGAGGACTACGCCCGATACATCTTCCTCTCTACTCCGTTCATGTGTCTTTCCTTCCTGTTGAACAATTATCTCCGTGTGGAGGGAAAGGCCCTTTACGGAATGATCGGAATCATATCCGGAGCTCTTTTGAACATTGCCCTGGATCCTGTTTTCATCTTCGTCCTAGGGCTGGGAACGCGAGGTGCGGCGATCGCAACGTCGATAAGTCAGGTCGTCAGTTTTGCCATACTGCTTACGATGTTCCTGAAGGGACGCAGCGGACTCAGGCTTTCGCCGCGGTACGTTTCGTTCAAAGTCGGCGTATGGTCGTTCATATTATACACCGGGCTTCCGTCGTTCGCCCGCCAAGGCCTGGCATCCCTTTCCACGATAGCCCTCAACATTATGGCCGCCATGTTCGGAGATCCAGCCGTCGCTGCCGTAGCTATCTGCTATAGGGTGATGTATGCACTCTACTCGTTCATGCTCGGCCTCGGGCAGGGGTATCAGCCGGTGGCCGCATTCAACTATGGAGCGGAGCGATACGATAGGGTGTACGGCGCAACGCGGTTCACCGTACGTCTCGGATCCCTCGTGATGCTCGTCTGCGCATTTGTCTGCTTCGTATTCGCCCCTGAGATCGTCAGGGCTTTCCGCAAGGATGACCTGGCTGTGATTGCCATAGGAACGGCTGCGATCCGGAGCCAGAGCCTCGTCGTCGCCACACTCGGGCTCACGACCGTCACGAACATGGGCTTGCAGAGCACAGCGAGCAGCGGCAAGGCCACGATACTCGCGATGGGAAGACAGGGGATTTTCTTCCTGCCTTGCGTCCTTGTTCTGCCCCATATTATAGGCCTTGGCGGCGTCATAGTCTCACAGGCAATCGCCGATATCTGTACGTTTGTGCTTGCCATTTTCCTCTACAGAGGATTTCTGGAGGAGCTCAAAGGGCATATGTATGCGCAGAAGGCAGAGCGCATTGCCAACAACCTATGATTTTTTCTTGTCTATATTTTCTTATTTTTGCAATAATTAGTTTTCCTTGTATGTACGAAAAGTTGCCGTAGTGGTATAGTCTTTCCAGAAAAAATTCAAAGGAAGGGTTTTCTATGAAAGACAAAACGATACTCGGTCCGTCCGACAGACCGAGCCTGGCCCGCTGGATTCCTCTGTCGATCCAGCATGTCTTTGCCATGTTCGGTGCGACGGTCCTCGTGCCGATCCTTACGGGACTCAGCGTTTCGACGGCTCTTTTTACGGCCGGAACGGGAACGCTGCTCTATATCCTGATCACAGGAGCCAAGGTTCCGGCATTCCTGGGCTCCTCGTTCGCGTTCATTCCTGCTCTCACTGCGATCGGTAGCGCATACGGGATGGAATATGCCCTCGGTGGAGCATTCTGCGCGGGTATCTTCTATGCCATAGTCGGCCTGATCATAAAGTTTGCCGGTACAGGCTGGCTGGATAGGGCCCTTCCTCCGGTTGTCATCGGATCTGTGATAATCGTGATCGGCCTCAACCTCGCACCGACGGCCATGAGCAACGCAATGTACGATGCTTCCGGAAACTACAGCCTCGTGTATTTCTCCATCGCGCTTGTCACGCTTGCGATTGCAATCGTCGCGACGATATTCTTCAAGGGATTCTTCAATACTCTGTCGATTCTTATCGGCCTGGTCGGAGGCTATCTCTTTACGCTTGTAATGGGTTTCTTTGTTCCTGCATATGACATCATAGATTTCTCTGTAGTCAGCGAGGCTACATGGATCGGTTTTCCGACCTTCGCCATACCCAAGTTCTCGTTAGTGCCGATCGTGACGTTCATAATCGTCTCTCTTGCCACTATCTGCGAGCACCTCGGTGATACACTTGTCACAAGCAAGGTCGTCGGCAAGGATTTCTACAAGGATCCAGGCCTTCACAGGACTCTTACGGGTGACGGTTTTGCGACAGCATGGGCTGCGCTCTGGGGAGGCCCACCCAACACTACGTATGGCGAGAACATCGGAGTGATGGCCATTACAAAAGTGTATTCCGTATGGGTGATCGGAGGCGCTGCGGTCATCGCAGTCATCCTTTCCTTCTTCCACA
Organism: uncultured Spirochaetales bacterium; assembly: GCA_949288415.1. Lineage (GTDB taxonomy): Bacteria > Spirochaetota > Spirochaetia > Sphaerochaetales > Sphaerochaetaceae > Ornithospirochaeta. The sequence goes on along the minus strand of CASEKE010000033.1, from coordinate 35,528 downwards.
AGTTCGGAGCGATCATTCAGACCATTCCCGGGCCTGTCCTCGGAGGAATCTCGATGCTGCTGTACGGCCTGATCGCATCGTCCGGTCTCAGGACGATCGTCGAGAGCGGAGTAGACTACAAGGACAAGAGAAATCTGACGATCTCGTCGGTGATCCTCGTTATCGGCATCGGCGGAGGAATGCTGCAGTTCTCCATCGGAAGCGAATTCACGTTCAGTCTCGGAGGGGTCGCACTTGCTACGGTTGTAGGAATACTGCTCAATCTGGTATTGCCGAAGACTGTGGACCATGAATGAGTCCCTCAAGAAAAATATAATCGAATTTTTTCATTCGCGAAGACGGCACTTGGTGCCGTTTTCGTGTTATATTGGATGCAGGAGTATGAAATGTCCAGATATGATGCTGTAGTCATCGGTGCCGGAAACGGAGGACTTGCCGCGGCCTTGACCCTGCAGGGCAAGGGCAAGAAGGTCCTTCTCGTCGAAAAGCACAATGTACCGGGCGGATTTGCGACAAGCTTTATTCGCGGAAGATTCGAATTCGAGGCATCCCTGCATGAACTTTGCGATTTCGGCACGGCCGATAAGAACGGGAACCTCTACAAACTTTTCAAGGAGTTCGGCGTGCTCGATAAGCTCGAGTTCGTCACGGTCCCGGAAGCCTTCAGAGTGATAAGTCTTTCCACCAAGGAAGACTACAACATGCCTTTCGGCATAGATAACTTCATAGACAAGATGGAGCATTACGTGCCTGGAAGCAGGAAGTCCACCAGGCTCTTCTTCGACCTTGCAGGAGAGACGGCCGCTGCGATGGCATATCTGACAAAGATGAAGGGCCATCCGGATTCTGCCGTTCTGCGAAAAGACTATCCAAACTTCATGAGAGTCGCCGCCTATCCTGTCAGGAAAGTCCTCGATGCGATAGGAATGCCCAAAAAGGCCCAGGAAATACTCAATACATACTGGTCATATCTCGGTGCCCCGGAGGATCGCCTGAGTTTCATCCACTATGCGCTCATGGTCAATCTCTACATCAGCCTCGGAGCCCAGATACCAACTACCAGAAGCCACGGCATGAGTCTTGCCCTTGCCGATTCCTTCACGGCTCTAGGTGGCGAGATCTGGTATGAAAGTGAAGTGGATAGGATCCTTACGGAGAATGGCCATGTGTCCGGCATCAGGCTCAAGGATGGGCGGGAGGTCGAGACGCGTCATATCGTCAGCAATGCAAGTCCGCACAGCGTATATGGCCATATGGTCGACAGGAAGGACATCCCGGAGCATGAACTTAAGCTGGCCAATGCAAGGCATCTCGCAGGACGTGGGCTTTCCATGTTCCTCGGCCTTGACAGAAGTCCAGAGGAGATCGGAATTACCGACTACAGCTATTTCATCTACAACACGCTCGACAGCGTGCAGGAATTCGAGGCGATGAAGAAGCTGGACAACATGAGCCAGGTGACCGTGTGTTTGAACAAGGCTCTTCCCGACTGCTCTCCGAAGGGAACCACCATAATGTACTTCACTTCGCTCGTATTTTCCGATGTATGGGGCGATATCGTCGACAAAGAGAACTATTTCAGGCTCAAGGACGAGGTCGCCGATCGCTTCCTTGAAGGATTCAGACGGGCTACGGGAATAGATCTTAGACCGTACATCGAAGAGATCGAGGTAGGAACTCCGCTTACATATGCCCATTATACGGCTGCACCGGAAGGAACCATCTACGGCTATCTTGCGTCCGATCTGGACAATCTGATGCCGCGTCTCATGACGATGTATACGGAGAAGCATCTGCCTGGGCTGCAGTTCTGCGGAGGACACGCAATGAGGGTTTCCGGATACAATTCATCTTACCTGTCCGGCAATCTTGCGGCTCTCATGACCGTATCCGAGATGAAGGAGGATGAGAAATGAAAAGCGTAAAGGTCGGTATGATCGGTCTTTTTGACATGCTGAAGTTCAAGAACCTCGGCCGCGACAGAGAGAATTACATCCAGAAGGCTTCGGCGTCGCCACTTCCCGAGACGAGCAGGATAAACGAAATGGCCAAGCTGTATCATCCTGAAAGGCAGTTTCTGAAGATAGCCGAGATCATAGATGAGAATGCTGATACAAAGAGCTTCGTCCTTGTCCCGGACAATGAGCGTGGTACCGCCCAGCTTGCCCCTTTCAAGGCCGGAAGCTATCTCAACATCTCTTTGAGAATCGGTTCTTCCGTGGCTTCGAGGGCATATTCGATATCTTCAGGTCCGAAGGATGCCTTCGACGGCAGGTACATGATAACCGTGAAGAGGAAGGTGGGAGGATTCATGTCCGAATACCTTCTCGATTCGGCGAAGGTCGGCGATCGAATAAGCGCCGGCGAACCGTTCGGAAGGATGACATACAATCGTAACAGGGACGCATTCCATGTAGTAGCCGTCGCTGGCGGGACCGGCATCACTCCGTTCAGGTCCTATGCGGAGGCTCTGGCTGACGGAAGCGAGAATTTCTCGATGACGCTTCTCTATGGCGTAAGAAAGGTGGAAGATATCCTTTTCAAGGACACCTTCGACAAAGTGTCTCACATGATGCCGGACAGGTTCCGCGTTGTCTATTTCCTTTCGGACGAAACCAGACCCGGATTCGAAGCAGGGCTCATAGGATCTGAGGCCATCGGACGTTTTGCACCTTCAGACGGACCTTATTCGGTCTTCGCTGCCGGACCTTCGGCGATGCTTTCATTCCTCGACAAGGAATTGCCCGCGCTCGGTCTTGCGCGGAAGTACATAAGACTCGAACGAACAGGCGAGGAGCCGGAGAATGAGAAAGTGCGTTCCGTGTTCCGCCTGACGGTACATCACAGAGATGAGACATTCTCTGTAGATGCCATGTCCGACGAGACGGTCCTGGCCGCCCTCGAGAGAAGCGGATATGCAATGAAGAATATGTGCCGCCTGGGTGGATGTGGTTTCTGCCGATCAAGAATGATAGCCGGAAACTACGCTGCAACGAAGTATGAGAAGCTGAGAATTGCGGATAGAAGCTATCATTTCTTCCATCCGTGCTGCAGCTATCCTCTTTCGGACATGGAAATCGAGGTACCGGAGGAAAACCAGGTGTAGGAAAATGCACCTATTCTACACATCATCTTCCCCGATTATGTGATAGAGTATCCTTGACAGTTGGAACACATACCCCATTTTTCAAGTCAATGTATCTCTTCGGGACTGCTGGCAGTCCCGATTTTTTTGTGTGCCGTAAGTGCCTTTGCCATGTTGTCGGCATCAGGTTCCGTAAAGCAGCATATCGTGACATCCATGTCGTCGACGTCTCCCAGTTCCTCGGCGAATATCCGCATCGCTTCGGCTTTTGGATATCCGTATACTCCTGTGCTGATCAGAGGAAACGCTATAGAGCCGAGTTTGCAAGCCCTTGCGATCTTTATGGAATTTCTTATGCAGTTCCTCAAAAGAGCCTCCTCGCCGGAGTGCCCTCCGTACCAGATCGGACCGACTGTATGGATTACATAGCGTGCCTTGAGCGCGAAGCCTGGCGTGACTTTTGCTTCTCCGGTACGACAGCCGCCCAGAGTCTTGCAGTATTCCTTCAGTTCGCTTCCTGCCGTCCTGTGTATGGCGCCGTCGACCCCTCCGCCTCCCAGAAGGCTCTCGTTCGCTGCGTTGACTATCGCATCTGTTCCCAGCGTGGTGATGTCCCCTTTGAATACTTTTGTCATTGTACAGCTCCTCTCTTTTGTCGGATCTTTCTTTTACTATAGTACAGGAATCTGCCTATGTGTCAAATTGTCGTATGGAGCTTCCTTTTTATTGACATTGTTGGCTAAAAGTGTAAAACATAATAAGTCTGTGCAGGTTTGCACCCTTGATTTATAATCAAGATATCAATGTAAAGGAAGGTTTTCTGATGTATGAACCGCAGATGCAGCTGACGCCGGAACAGAGGGCGATCCTTGACGGCGAGAGCGGAGAAGTAATGGCGAAGGTCATGGAGACCGTCGTCAGGTTCGGAGATATCTTCGGGGCCAAGAGGCTCGTGAAGGTGACGCACGGGGAAGGTCATCTGGTGACTTCGTTCGGAATCGGATTGCTGAAGCCGCTCTTTTCGACGATGGACAGGCTCATCGAGGCCGGAGTAAAGGTTCCCGAGGGCTTTACGGTCGATCCTCGTCCGCTCGACTACAGGAACGTGAAGTGTTCGTTCCTTGAGAAGATAGTGTTCGACCATATTCTGTATTCCAAACAGCAGATGTACGAGGATCAGCTGCTCAAGGTAGGTCTGAAGAGCAAGAAGGGATTTTCCTGCGCATGCTATCTGGATGAGGTCGGAAACATACCTAGCAAGGGAGACATTCTTTCCTGGGCCGAGTCAAGCGCTGTCGTATATGCCAACAGCGTGCTCGGTGCACGATGCAACAGAAACAGCGGCATGCTTGATCTCTTCGGTTCCATCGTCGGCTATGTCCCTGATTTCGGTCTTGTCACCGACGAAGGCAGAAAGGCCACTTGGAAAGTATATGTCCGTACGACGAAAAAGCCGGAGGCGCAGGTCCTTGGTTCCGCCATCGGCATGAAGGTCATGGAAGCGGTTCCATATGTCTATGGTCTGGACCGGTTCCTCGGTACGACGCTCGATGAAGGTGCGAAAAGCTATCTCAAGGATTTCGGGGCTGCTACCGCCTCCAACGGTGCGGTCGGACTTTATCACATAGACGGACTCACTCCCGAGGCGAAAGAACTTGGCGAAGCGCTGGTCGTACCGGATGCTGCCGAGTATGTGATAGACGATGCAGAACTTGAAAGAGTCTACAGAAGCTACCCGAACATGTGGAAGAAGAAAGATGCTTCTCCCGAGCTCGTTTTCATCGGTTGTCCACACCTATCTTTTGAACAACTCAGAAGCTGGAGTCATGACATCGTAAACGGACTGGAAAAGTCCGGCCGGACCAGAGTCGCAGTGGAGACCGTTATGACAAGTGCCCCTGATGTGGTTGCACATTTCCGGACCACAAGCGAATACGATGCCTTGGTAGCATCCGGTGTTCACATCTCGAGCATATGTCCTCTGATGTATACAAACAATCCTCTTACCAAAAAGAAGGCGATAGCCACCAACAGCAACAAGCTGAGAACGTATTCCATAGCCCGTTATTACAAGGATGCGGAGATTCTCGACATCCTTTGCGGCAAGGAGGTCAAGCGATGAAGAGTTTCAAGGGAAGAGTGATAGCGAGCGGATATTTCAAAGGCGAGGCCATAGTCTCCCACCAGGGGGTGAATACCCTTGCCACGTTCCAGTCTTCCGCGCTTAAGAACAGCAAGACTGTGATAGCAAGCGACCAGAACAATCCAGATTTGTTCCAGAAGAATCTTACCGGCAAGGCCCTGTGCCTTCCGATAACCATAGGAAGCACGACGGGCGGACTCGTCATACAGACTGTGTGCTCGATGGGAATCAATCCCGCGTGTTTCCTGTTCAGCGAGCATATCGATTCGCTTGCCGCGAGCGGTATAGTTCTTGCGCGTACATGGGAAAACAGCCCTGTGATCGCCGTAGATCTGCTTGGCAAGGAATTCCTGGATACGGTCAGAAGCGGAGACATGCTCGAAGTGAAGGAGGACGGTACCGTTACCATACTCTGAGAGTCATTGCGATTCTATCTTGACTGAAAGATCTTCGGCCACAGCAAGACCGAAGATCTTTTCGTCTGCCGGCCGGTCTTCTTCCCATGGACGGCTGTTTTTGAATGCGATCACAAGCTCTCCCGGTTCCTCTCCTAAAAAGACGAATGTGTGCATGCCCCCAGATCCGGGCAGGTTCCCGTCTCTCTCATATTTCTCGTCAACAAGAGCCACTTTACCTTCTCCTTCCTGGCTGTATGTCCACACATAGCCTGTGGCCGGATTTTCCGGAAGCGAAATCGACATGCCTACGGGCGAAGTATGGACGCAGGATGAAAGTATGAAGGCAGACGCAGCTGCAATTGCGACTTTGCTTCTCATTCCAATATTCCGTTTTCCTCTGCCCAAGAACGAAGAATACCGTCGGATTTCTCTGCGTCGGCACCCTTGACCGAAAGAGAAGACGCAACTGGCACATCCTTCAGGGATTTCTTTGCGTCTTCGACGCTCCTGCCCATTCCGGATCCTTCGTTGGTACAAAGCAGAAATATCTTCTTTCCTTTCAGATCATGTTGCTCGATGAACGAAAATATAGGCATAGGTGCGGTACCGCACCAGTTGGGATAGCATATGATCACTGTGCCGTATGGAGATGTATCGATATCCTTCTCGAGCTTCGGTCGTTCCTGTGCCTTGAATTCTTTCATGGCCTCGGCTACTAGCGCCTTGTAGTCTTCTTTAGGATATTCTCCATCCTTTCTGATTTCGAACAGTGTGCCGTCAGTCATTGCCTGTAGCTTTTCAGCTACGATTTCCGTGTTTCCCTTCTCGAGAATGATTGTCTTTCCTTCTCTCCAGTTGACCCCTCTGTGGGTGAAGTATGCAATAAGAATTTTCTCTTTCATAGATAGAAAGATATCTTGAAAATCGATAGGAGCAAATATTTTTGAATTGAAATGTAATAATCAATAAAATACATTCCGATATAGGTATTTAATATTGTAAAAATATGTAAAAAATACGTTTAATATTACATTATTGACATTAAGTGTATTTTATGTCATAAAAGACTGCATGAAAAGATTTCTGTCGTTGATATTATGCAAAATCATACTCAGGGTTCTATACAGGGCTCTGAAGGTGCTTTCAGCTTTGGATACACGTGTGCGCGAGGATTTCCTTGCTTTCAAGGATGGCTTCAGGGTCAGGGTCAATCTTTCTCTCAAGGGAGAAGGCATGACTCTCGAGAAGAGGGATGGACGGCTAGTGGTCAAAAAAGGAAGGGATGCCGATGTGACGATCACTTTCAAAAGCATCCCCGTTTCTCTTCGGGTATTCACTGGACTCAAAGGAATCGCCACGGCATACAGCGAACATCGTTTCACTCTTTCCGGAAGCATTGCCGACACAATGGCCCTTGTTCGGATGATAGAAATCGCCGAAAGTTATCTTTTCCCGCACTTCATGACCAGACGCATCATGAGGGACATTCCGGCCAAGCAGACAGGAAGTCTCAGGGTATATAGAAAAGTTCTCTTGGGGGTATGAGTATGTATTTCGAATTCGCAAATCCGGTCAAGCTTCTTTCGGGCGATTTTGCCTTGGAGAACATTGCAAGCGAGCTTCGGCAGCTCGAGGCGAGCAGGCCGATGATACTGACGGACGATACTCTGAAGAAGATCGGGAGTCTTTCCTGTCTTGAGAAGGCCCTTGCGGACGGCGGTGTGAAACCTGCAGGAGTATATACAGAAATCCCTCTTGACAGCTCCGTGTCCATCGTCAACGAAATTGCATCGCATTTCCGCAGTTCGCAGGCCGATTCTCTCATCGCACTTGGCGGCGGAAGTGTGATCGATACTGCAAAGGGAGTCAGAATGCTTCTCAGCCAGGGCGGAAAGGATCTGATGAACTTCCGTGGCGCCGAGGTTCTTCCCAGGGGTCGGTTCATACCGTTCGTGGTGGTTCCGACGACAAGCGGAACAGGCAGCGAGGCTACAGGTGTCGCTGTGATAAAAGACGTCGAGAACCAGGTCAAACTGGAATTCACCAGTATTTTTCTGGTTCCGGACGTGGCTGTACTGGACATAAGGATGCTTGAGACGATGCCGGCAAGAATAACGGCCCTTACGGGACTCGATGCTCTCTCCCATGCTATAGAGGCCTATAGTTCGATGCAGAGGAATCCAGTATCCGAGGCATATGCGATAAGCGCTATCCGTCTCATCATGAAAAGTCTGGAGGAGGCAGTCGTCAACCCTCGTGACAAGGAGGCGAGACTGAACATGGCAAACGCGGCGTTTCTCGCCGGCGCATCGTTCTCGAACAGCATGGTCGGCATAGTCCATGCGATAGGGCACAGCGTAGGAGCAGTATCGCATGTTCCGCACGGGGAGGCGATGGCCATCCTGCTCTGTCCCGGCATGAGGTACAACATGGAGAGGAACAGACAGTATTATGCCGAGCTGCTGGAATTCGTTGCAGGACCCGAAATCTTCTGTTCGACTGCAGTGGATGCGAGAGCCGAGATGTGCATATCCTATCTTGAGAAATTCATGGGTAGGTTGAAGGCTCACGCAAGGATCAATCTTACGCTGCATGATGCCGGAGTAAGTAGGGACGACTTCCGAAAGATAGCGGAAAGAAGTATCAGCGACGGGGCTCTCATCGTGAACAGAAGGGATGCCGGGGTGCAGGAGATCGAAGAGATTCTTGAAGCTGCGTATTGAAATCGATTTGTCAGTATTGCATACTAAGGTCTGAAATAGGGAGAAGATATACAGTCTTCTCCTTTTTCAATGCATGTATTCCATCATTTCAATAGTATGATTTTTCTTTTGTCCACCTTCACAAGGCCATCGCGCTCCATGTTTTTAAGCTCATGCGACAGTGCGCTTCTTTCGACGTTCGGATAATTCGCAAGTATCTGTCTTGTGAAAGGAAGTTTGACGATGCCATGGTGTCCTTCCTGCGTATCGATGGCGGACAGATATGAAACCAGTTTCTCCCTTATAGTCTTCGGGGCAGTGTGCAAGGCCCTTCCGGACAGTTCGATGTTTTTGCTGGCCATGAGGACAAGAAGGTTGCCGAGCATGCGTGTACTTCTTTTGCAAGGTAGGCGATGGGGATTAAGATTATGCCGGTCTGCTCCTGCGCCTCGGTACTGACCGGCATCGGAATGTCCGGAACCGCCGCATATGTCTCGGCGAAAACTCCTCCGGCTTCGATGTGCTGGAGTACGCTCATGTTTCCCCACCAATCTTCCAGCACGATGTTCACGCTTCCTTTCACGATGAGACAAAGATTGTCCGTTCTCTCGCCTGCGCTGAGGATCAGGCTTTTTTTTCCCCGTATTCCACCGTACGTACCACCGATGAAGAAAGAATTGATTCCACTTCATCTTTCCCGACGCCCGAGAACATTTCGGAAGAAAAGAGCTGGTCGTTTTGCATTGTTTCCAAAATGTTGTTTCTCCAACAGAATTTTGTCAGATAATGAGCTATGGTTCAAAGAGATAAGAGATAGGAGAAAGATGGGATGATGAGAAGAATAATCGAGATAGACGAGCAAAGATGCAACGGATGTGGAGCCTGTGCCGCCGCATGCCATGAGGGAGCTATTGCAATGGTGGACGGAAGGGCCCCTCTCATAAGGGACGATTACTGCGACGGCCTTGGCGATTGCCTTCCCGCCTGCCCTGTGGGGGCGATAAGGTTCGTGGAGCGCGAAGCGGCGGAATACGACGTCTCAGTGGCAGCAAGGCGTCGCAAGGAAAAGAATGACGGAGTCTGTTCGTGCCCTGGCACGACTTCGGAGTATCTTGGCAAGGAAAGCAGTCGGGTAGGACTATGCGAGGAAAGACCGAGCTGCCTGCTTCAATGGCCATGCCAGATCAAACTGGTTCCTGTTAAGGCATCGTTCTATGACGGGCGGAAACTTCTTATTGCCGCAACGTGCACGGCATACGCATATGCATCCATGCACGAGAAATTCATGGACGGCGCTGTCACATTGGTCGGATGCCCTAAACTGGACGGCGTAGACTACAGCGAGAAACTGGCTGCAATCATAGGAGAGAACGATTTCACGGAGATTTCCCTGGTCAGGATGGAGGTCCCGTGCTGCCGTGGTCTGGAACTTGCGCTTGACAGGGCGTTGGAGCGCTGCGGAGGTGAGTTCGACGTCAAGGAAAGCATCGTTTCCACGGACGGAAAGATTCTTTGAAAAAAAGAAAAAAAACTATTGCAGCAAAAGGTCCGATAGTGTATATTGTAGTTAGCATTAGCTAACTATTAATAACTCCCTTAGTTCACTTAGCGGCAGGAGGCTCCTTAAGAAAAAGCCATTAGCTCCTGCCGCTTCTATTTTCTCAAAGAGTCATAATTACATTTTTGTCATCTTTTTTTCATTGTTGAGGGCTTGCAGAAAAGAAGCAAATACTATAATATAAATTTTAGCGAGGACTAACAATAACAACTCCCTTGGTTCATGACGGCAGGAATCATCCTGCCGTTCTTTTTCCCACCGGAAATGGATAATTGTCGATGCATGAGCAGGATATTTCCGGAAAAACTGCGGATTTTCTTTTCCGGATGGGGAGTCTGGGACTGGATGCAAACCGAAATCTGTGCAAAAATGATTTCATCGGGTGTCATCCGACGCCTGATAAAGAACCGATCTTCGTTGGAAGTCTGGGTATTATTGGATACTGAAAGCCGGGTTTTCCGGCTTTCGTGTTTTTCATACTATTCTGTTCAGCGATTTCCCAGCTATGAATGCTTCCAGGTTCTTTGCAGCCATCTCCATCAATCTGGTACGCGCCTGTTTTGTCGCCCATGCCTGATGCGGTGTCGCTATGCAGTTGTCCAGCTCGAAAAGCCGACATCCGTTTCTCGGTGGTTCCTCTCCGATGACGTCAAGCAGGGCTGCCGCAATCCTTGACGTGCTGAGCGCATCGAAGAGCGCATCTTCGTCGATCAGACCTCCTCTGGCCGTGTTGACGAGTATCGCATCTTTCTTCATCAGCGAAAGCGCATCCTTGTCGATCATCTTCTCCGTTTCCGTCGTGAGAGGAACGTGCAGGCTGACCACGTCGCTTTTCTCCAGAAGTTCATCGAGCGGCATGAATTGCCACCCATGTTTCTTTCCGATCTCCTTGGGACTGTGCGATGTATATACGACGTCCATGTCGAAAGCTTCTGCGATGGAGGCTACCTTCGACCCGATGTCTCCGAGGCCCACGATGCCGATCGTACGCCCGGCCAGTTCGAAGGATGTGCCGAGCTGGAAAGTGAACGTCCGCGCTTTCTGCCATGCGCCTTCCTTCACTTTCTTCGCGTACAGGCCAGTCTGTCTGGAATATTCGAGCAGCAGTGCGAATACATGTTCCGCTACGCTGGAAGTACTGTAGTAGGGGATGTTCGTGACTGCAATTTTCCGTCTCGACGCTTCTCCTATGTCTACGACGTTGTAGCCGGTGGCGGTGACGCCTATATAGCGAAGATCGGGGAGCATCTCCATTTCATCTTTGCCGAGCACAATCTTGTTGATGACAAGGGCATCCATACACTTTGCACGTTCGATCGCCTCTTCCCGTGTCGAGGTTTCGTATCGGTACACGTCTCCGAGTCTTTCGAAGCCTTCCCAGGAAAGGTCTCCTGGGTTCATTGCGTAGGAATCGAGTATTGCTATCTTCATATGAAGATGATAGCTCAATACTGGAAAAAAGAAAGCAGGGGGTAGGCCTGCTTTCGTCTCATCAGAGAATATGGTTCAGAAAATCCCGCGTGCGTTCGCTCTTCGGATTTGTGAAAAGTTCCTCCGGAGTGTTCTCCTCAATAACTTCTCCCTTGTCCATGAAGATCACCTTGTCCGCGGCAGCCTTTGCAAAGCCCATCTCATGGGTCACCAGCAGCATGGTCATTCCATCCTTTGCCAGCGACAGCATGACGTCCAGGACTTCCTTGATCATTTCCGGATCCAAAGCGCTTGTCGGTTCGTCGAACAGCATGGCCTTGGGTTTCATCGCAAGCGCTCTTGCGATAGCCACTCTCTGCTGCTGACCTCCGGATAGCTCCGAAGGATGGGCATCCGCCTTTTCCTCAAGGCCGACCTTTCGAAGAAGCTCCATGGCAAGTTCACGTGCTTCTTTCTTGGGCATCTTCTTTACCTTGATCGGAGCGATAGCTATGTTCTCGAGTACGGAAAGATGGGGGAAAAGGTTGAACGACTGGAATACCATTCCGACTTCTTCCCTGACCATTCTTATGTCGGTTTTGGGATCGTTGACATCGACTCTGTCGATCAAAATCTGCCCGTCCGTCGCCGCCTCGAGCCTGTTGACACTCCTCAGCAGTGTGGACTTTCCACTTCCGGAAGGACCTATGATGACCACTACTTCCCCGTCGTTGACGGTTATCGAGGCATTCCTGACTGCGTGGATCGTCTTCTCGTTTACTATATAGTCCTTGTAAAGGTTCTTTATTTCAATCTTAGCCATTCTTGTGCAACCTCTCTTCGAGCAGTCCTACCAATCTTGAGAGAATGAGGGTGATGATAAGGTATATCAGAGCGACCATGAGCATGGTCTCGAGCGAAAGGAACGTTCTGGAGATGTACTCTCTTCCCTTTCTCAGTATGTCCGAAAGTGCAAGTGTGCTCACAAGCGACGAATCCTTGAGCATTGATATGAATTCGTTTCCGATTGCCGGGAGTATGACCTTGACGGTCTGCGGAAGGATGATGTAGAAGAAAGCCTGGCTTCTGGACATGCCCAGCGCCGTCGCCGCTTCCAGCTGTCCCTTCGGTACCGCCTGGATTCCTGCGCGAACGATCTCTCCCATGTAGGCTCCGAAGCATATCGAGAGCGATATTATCGCAGCTACCATTCCTTCTATGTGCAGCAGGGAACCGAGAGCATAGTAGATGAATATGATCTGAACAAGCAGCGGGATTCCCCTTATAAGTTCGACGTAGACTCCGCTGATCATATTCACAACCCTGTTGTGGGATACGCTTCCAAGTCCTGCAAATAGTCCGATGATCACTGCGCCTACTATTGCGCAGATCGTTATTTCGAATGTCACCGGAGCTCCTTGGATGGTCACAAAGAAGATTTCCCTGTACGGATCTGCCTGGAATATGAGCAGATAGGCCATCAGCAGCAGGGCAAGAATGAACGTGACCTTCCAGGATGTCATCAGGTGCTTCTCGCCTTTCTTCGGAATGAGAGGACCGTCGGTCATCCTGATTTCCGTCCTCTCCTTCGGTGGGGCATTTGGATCCACCGACACCACCTTCCTCAGCAGTGCTTCCTTCTTGAGTTTTTCATCCAGATTGTTTTCCATTTTTGTTCCTTGCTATCGTTTATTCATACGAAGAAGTCCCCTCTGCGGGGACCTCTTTCTTCAAATGCGGGACAATCAGATGATTCCCCATTTTGCCTTGAGCTCGTCGAAGGATCCGTCGGCCTTTGCCTTCTCTATTCCTTCGTTGATGAGTTCAAGCAGTTCCGTATTTCCCTTCTTGACGCCGATTGCGTATTCCTCTGCCGTGAACGGTTCGCCTGCGATCTTCAGAAGCGAGGAGTACTTGTCGTTCTTGAGGACGAAATCTGCAGCGATCGTCGAATCGCATACTGCCGCCTCGAGGTTGCCGTTGAGCATATCCTCGATTGCAAGGCCTATGTCGTCGTATCTCTTGGTGTCCGTTCCGTACTCGTCGAGAGCAAGGTCTCCCGTGGTGCCGATCTGGACTCCGACCTTCTTTCCTGCAAGATCGTCGATTCCTGTGATGGCGCTGTCCGTGGGGACGATGACGACCTGTCCGACCTTCGCATATACGGTGGAGAAGTCGATCGTCTTCATTCTATCCTCGGTGATCGTGACGCCGGATGCGACTGCATCGTACTGTCCGTTGAGAAGACCTGCGAAGATCGTGTCCCATGGAATGTTCTTGACTACGAAGTTCTTGCCGACCTTCTCGCCGATGAGCTCTACAAGCTCCACGTCGAATCCTGTGAGATTGCCCTGCTCGTCGATGTATTCGAACGGTGGCCATGTGGCGTCGGTGCCGAAGATATATTCAGTCTTTTCCTTGCTGCCTGAAGCGAATGCACAGACGGCAACAAGTGCCATAACAATGATAAAGAAACCAGTTTTTTTCATTTTGTGTTCCTCCTGAACGCGATAAGATATACACCTTATGCATAAATATGTCAACTATATGCATCAAATATTCAATATATTATTTGCCGATAGGGCTTTTTCTGTATTTTTATGCATCGCTACGAACTCTTTTGCCGCAAGATCGTGGAAAACGATCGGATAGGGCGGCTTCAGGAATTTCATGCGCATCGCGCCGGATCCGTCTTTTTTACGTTTCCGGGATGGCATCGTGATGCGCCCCAGGCGTTTCGGTGATTGAAAAATATTTTTCCATCCAATAGAATTACGGCAACGAGGTACATTATATGACAGTATGCAAGTTCGGCGGATCGAGCGTTGCCGACGCCGGTCAGATAAGAAAGGTCAAGGCCATACTTGATTCGGATAGAAACAGACGTGTCATCGTCGTCTCCGCTCCCGGAAAGAGGTACAAGGATGACGAGAAGGTGACGGATCTTCTTTATCAGTGCAATTCGCTTGTCCAGAAGGGCGGATCATGCAAACCTGTGTTCGAGAAGATCGAGAAGAGATTCCTCGACATAGCAAAGGAGCTGAAGGTCGACACCAAGCCGCTTCAGATGCTTCTCGACGACATCCGTTACCAGATAGATGCCGGCCGCGGCCAGGACTATGCGGCCAGCAGGGGAGAGTTCCTTTCCGCATATGTCGTAAGCCAGTTCCTCGGATGGGAGTTCGTCGATGCCGCCGATGCTGTGATAATAACAGGCGATGGTACAGTGAACCCATTCAGCTATGACAGCCTTAGGATGCGTCTCGAGGACGAGAGAAGAAACTATGTCGTACCCGGATTCTACGGTTCCACCGAGGACGGAGTGATCAAGACATTTACCCGCGGCGGAAGCGATATCACTGGCAGCGTGGTCGCAAGAAGCATCAATGCCGACCTTTACGAGAACTGGACGGATGTATCCGGAATGTATGCCGCCGATCCACGGGTAATAAAGGATGCCAAGGTCATCGATGCCTTGAACTACATGGAAGTCAGGGAGCTTTCCGACTTCGGCGCATCCGTGTTCCACGAGGAGGCAATTGCTCCTGTGCTCCCTGTGGAGATACCTATCAACATAAAGAACACCAACAGACCGGAGGATCCGGGAACTCTGATAGTGCCTGTTTCCGGCGAGAAGGGACTTGCCGGCGTTTCCGTCCGCGGCGGACTCAGCCGCATCAGGCTAAGACGTCTCATGCTTTTCAAGAAGCACGGTACGCGGCATGCACTTCTGACGATGCTCCACATATTCGGAGTCAAGCCGATATATACGATCAGCGGAGTGGATTCCGTTGTCTGGTTCTTCGACAGCAGAAATGCGCAGGGTAACATACTTCAGGCAATGTGCGACAGGTTGAAGACCGAGTTCGATCTGGATTACGTCGAAGTCGACCATGGCCATGCGGTGCTTGGACTGGTCGGTGCGGAAATACCGGAAACAGATGCATATGTACGTGCGCTCACAGCATTGAGAAACAACGGCATAGCTCCTACGTTCGTGAACTTTGGTGCTTCTGAAGTGTCTGTGATGTATGGAATCAGGGACAGCGAGAAGGAAAAGGCCCTCAACGTAGTGTACGACGAGCTCTTCAGGTAAGCATTACGTCGAGTGGAATTGACCGTACCGCTAGGTACGGCCATTTTTTTTCCGATTTGGATGCATGAAAAAACAGCCAGGATTCCTGGCTGTTTTTTCTTTCCGTCGATCAGCGGATTCTGAGCTCTGTGTCGACATCGAAGAATCTTGCCTTCTCCATTGCGACGACGAGCGATACTTTCTCGTCCGGAGTGGGGACGACTGTCGGATCGATCTTTCCGACGACGTTAGCCTTGCTGGTGGCGACGTGTACCTGGGTCTCGCTTCCGAGAGGCTCGACGACGGATACGCTTCCGTTGATCGTCTTTCCGTCAACCGGCGTATGGCTGAACTCGACATCTTCCGGCCTGATTCCGAACGTGACTTCCTTTCCGACATACGGCTTGAGGAACTTTGCCTGGGCAGGAGTGACCTCGAGCCTGAAGGTTCCCTCGTCGACATAGGTCTTGTCACCTTCCGTCTTGACGGCCATGTTGATGAAGTTCATGGGTGGGCTTCCGATGAATCCTGCGACGAACTTGTTGTCCGGCTCGTTGTAGAGCTCGAGCGGTCCGCCGATCTGCTGGATGACACCGAGCTTCATTACGACGATCTTGTCGGCCATCGTGAGGGCCTCGACCTGGTCGTGCGTAACATAGATCATCGTTGCCTTGAGCCTGTTGTGGAGAGCGGAAATCTCGGCTCTCATCTGGACTCTGAGCTTTGCGTCGAGGTTGGAAAGCGGCTCGTCGAAAAGGAATACTTTCGGCTTTCTGACGATTGCTCTTCCTACTGCGACTCTCTGCCTCTGTCCACCGGAGAGTGCCTTCGGCTTTCTCTCGAGGAGCATCTCGATGTCGAGAATCTTTGCGGCTTCTCTTACTCTCTGATCGATCTCTTCCTTCGGGAACTTTCTGATCTTGAGACCGAATGCCATGTTATCATAAACGGTCATGTGAGGATAAAGAGCATAGTTCTGGAATACCATCGCGATGTCTCTGTCCTTCGGGGGGACGTCGTTGACGAGCTTTCCGTCGATGTAGAGCTCTCCGGAGGAGATGTCTTCGAGACCGGCGACCATTCTGAGGGTCGTGGACTTTCCGCATCCGGAAGGACCTACGAGAACGACGAACTCCTGGTCTTCGATGTTGATGTTTACGTTGTCTACAGCCTTGACACCACCATCGTAGATCTTGCAGATGTTCTTAAGTACTACTGCACTCATTTCGTTTGTGTCTCCTTGGTTTTTTTAACTACAAATGCAGTGTATGGCCGAATTTTGCTGCCGTCAAACAAAAGTAAAACATCATTTCACGATTTTTTGCTTGATTTTACCTGAAAAAGGTGTTTTGATGACTATATAATCAAAAATAGTCAAAAAGAGAGAAAAAGATGCCGAAAATATATTCCAACCAGGAAAGAGACAACATCCGGAGGGATCTGAGAAAGGCAGCCGAGCAGTGTCTGGCTAGGTACGGAGTTCGGAAGACTACGGTGGACGAGCTTGTGAGGATGGTGAATATTCCCAAGGGCACGTTCTATCTTTTCTATCCGTCGAAGGAGCACCTGTTTCTCGATGTGCTCAAGTGTTTCGAGGAAGAGGAGGAGGAAAGGTACTTCGGAATGCTCCAGGAGCTTGATGAGAACCATATCGTCACCAGCCTCACGAGCATATTCCTCTCCGTGATAATGAATATATATAAAAGAGGTATATATCGCTTTCTCGAGGATGACCAGATGGAGATAGTGACGCGCAAGGTGCCCAGCGATGAGAGGGAACTCTACAGCGTCGGTAAAATGGAAAGACTCTCCGAACTCTTTTCAGTGTTCAGCATAGATGACAAGGAGGACATCGAGAACTTCGACTCGGCCTTCCGCTCGCTTTTCTATGTCCTTCTGCACGATGACGAGATACCTGACATGGAAAAAGCCCTCGGGACGCTTGTCCGAGGGCTTGTGCTGCAGCTGGTGGAGTAGGACGATCAGTCTTCGTCTTTCTTTTCCTCGTCGTGGGGTTCCTCCTTCGGTATGACCGAGACGAGTGCTTCTACGATCCTTCTGTCCTCTATCTTTGTGACGTGTATATGCAACCCGTATGCATCGATGTCCAGCGTGGTCCCGTCCTGCGGAATCTCGGTTAACTGGGAGAACACCATGCCGCCGACGGTGTCGAAGTCGAGCTCGTCGTCATGTATGTCCATGCCGAGGCTTTCCTCGAGATCGGTCACGCTGAGCGTACCGCTGACTTTCCACAGATTGTCGCCGACCTTGACGATTTCCTTTTCCTCTTCCTTGTCGAATTCGTCGTAGATGTTTCCGACTATCTCCTCGAGAAGATCTTCCAGGGTTATGAGGCCGCTGGTCTGTCCGTACTCGTCGATGACGATTGCCAGATGCTGTTTCTTTGTCTGCATCTCAGAGAATAGCTTGTCCGCATGTATCGTCTCAGGTACCAGGTAGGCCGGCCTTATAAGCTGCTTCAGGCTCCGCTTATTGTCTTCGGTGAGGTTCATAAGGAAATCTCTGGAGTTGAGTATTCCCTTTATGTCGTTGATATCTTCTCCGTACACGGGGATTCTGGACCTCCCGGACTCCTTGATGGTCGAGAGTATCTCCTTGTTGTCCATGTCCTCTTGTATTGCGACTATGTCGCTGGGACGGACCATCACCTCGGATACCGTCGTATCGTTGAACTCGAACACGTTCTGTATCCACTCCTGCTCATCCTCTTCTATCGATCCGGACTCTCCTCCCGCATCGACCATGAGCCTGATGTCGTCTTCCGTGACTTGCTCATCGTCTCCTGAGACGTTCATCCTCATAAGTCTGAGTACTCCGTTTGTGCATGCTGAAAGGAACCATATGAATGGGCGCATCAGCAACGCCAGTACCGATATGACTCTGCAGGAGAACCTGGCGACAAGCTCGGATTTCTGCTGTGCGATCCTCTTTGGTACCAGCTCGCCGAATATCAGCGTGAAGAATGAGAGGATTATCGTGATTGCCACGACAGAAATCATGTTGAGGGTGTGAAATGGCAGATCGAGCCCCCAGCCCTGAAGCGTCGTCGCCAGCCTGTCTGAGAGGGTATCGGCAGCAAGAGCCGAGCCAAGGAATCCCGCAAGTGTTATCCCTATCTGTATCGTCGAAAGGAATCCCGAAGGGTTCTCTGCCATTCCGAGCAGAGCTCCCGCAGTCTTGTCGCCTTCCTCCATCTGCTTTTTGAGTTTTGTCGTATTGAGCGATATCACGGCAATTTCCGTTGCCGCAAAGAATGCATTGATCAGTATGAGCAATGCCTGTATCAACAATTGTCTTGGAACTGAAACTACTGTATCCATCTTGTTCTCCTTCTCTTTTTCCGATTTAGTCCGTTTTCTTGGAAACGGTCAGAGGAGGAGTTTCAGGAACACCATCTTCGGGATGCGTATCGGGACATCCGTGTCTTCGTTCAAATGTCTACTGCCAGGGCCTTCGTCCACTTCGGCTTGAATTCCTTTGCACTTGAAGTGCGATGCAAGATGGAATCAATATACCGCATCGACCGGAGAATCGTCAAGGCATTCTCTTTCTCCGTATGGCTTTACATTGAAACACGAAAAAAATAAAGGGCATCCAATGATTGAAATGCCCTTTTTCCCAGCGGCCACAGTGAATCGAACCCTGATCTTAGGCTTGGGAAGCCCACGTAATAACCATTATACGATGACCGCAACTGATATATAGAGAATATACTACATTATTCGAAACGAAGAAAGGGGAGTATCATGTTTTTTCCAAATTTGCCGCCTTCCGTTTTGGTGCTGCATGGCGCTTCTTCCTACGCTGACCGCATTCTTCGTGCAGATGGACGATCCGGGACGGGAAGCTATATCCCGAGTCGAGTGCAGCGACGATCGACATGGAACCGGACAGCGCAAGACCCATTGCGATGTGTGCGGAATATATGAATGGGCAAACTACGCCGATTTCGGTTTTCATGTGTCGATTTGCATCCGTGGCATATTTCAATAAAACGGATTTTGTCTCATAATCCCTCATATGGACAACTATCTCGATCTTGCCAACGGACTGTCGCTTTACATAGTAGTTGGCGTCATTTTGGCATTTATAACCTTCACCTGCGTGCTTTTCATGGTGAAGAGCTATCGTGCGGGAATAAGGATCGGAATGGACAGAAAAGTGCTCAAAAAGGCCATAACTTCTTCCGCGTCTTTCACTGTGCTTCCGTCCGTCTCGATTCTTCTCGGAGTCATTGCCCTTTCCGGAAGTCTCGGAATTCCGATATCCTGGCTACGGCTCTCGGTCATCGGAAATCTGCAGTACGAGGCGACCGTCGCCTCGATAGCCGCAGAGAGCATGGGAACCAAGCTGGATTCGGCTCTTCTGTCGATGGACCACCTTGTGACGATCATGCTGGTGATGACAGTGGGAATCATATGGGGTTGCATACTTTCGATCACGATGCTCAAGAGCTATGCGGGAAAGTTGAAGAGAAAGACTGCGGGAAAGCAGGATAATGAGGTTGCCGCTGGCAGAAAAGGGTTCGCCTCGATCGCAATGATTGCGATGTTTATCGGACTTTGTGCGACATTCCTCGGGTCCTATGTCGGAGATCTCGTCAGGAACAAAGCGGTGCTTCCTATAGTCACTGCCGCGATTTCGGCCTTGGCCATGTACTTCGTTCTTCTTGCATATCGTAAGAAGGGATGGTCTGTGCTCGAGAGTTTCTCGCTTGCCATCAGCATGATCTGTGGCATGGTCGGCGCGGTCATTGTCAATCTGTTCATCTAGGAGGCACTATGAAGAATAATTTCGATTTTGAAAGATACGAGTCCGATATCCATCTTACCGGAAGAATCTGCCTCTCGATAGGACTTGTGATGCTTCTAGGCGCTCCGTTCCTGATTGCTCATCTCACCGGTGCGGAGGTCATGTGGTCTGCTTTCTGGCCTGCGCTTCTGAAGGTACTTATCGTCTATGTTCCGTCCTGTGTGGTGGAATTCCTCATCTATGTCCCTCTGCTGGGGGCCGGTGCATGCTACCTGGCATTCATCACGGGAAACATAACGAATCTGAAACTGCCGTGCGCGTTCAACTCAAGGGAGATCGCAAAGAGCGAGGTCGGCTCGGCCGAGGATGCGATCATCACCACGCTTAGCGTCGCTACGTCGTCGCTAGTGACGATGCTTGTCATATTCATAGGGGTTCTTGCAATCATCCCACTTGCTCCGATACTAGAGAATCCCGTGATAAAGCCTGCGTTCGACAACGTTGTCCCGGCTCTTTTCGGAGCGCTCGGACTGCAGTATTTCGCGAAGAGCCTGAAGCTTGCCGTGTTCCCGCTGTTCCTTATGTCGATGCTCTGCATTCTGATTCCGTCTTTGATCAGTCAGACCAGCACGATGCTGATCGTCATAGGAGGAATAACAATACTCGTATCGTACATAATGTATAGGAAAGGAATCCTGCAATAGAGGACGAGGAGGTCATATGAAGGATGAAAGTTATTATGCCAACGGTCTTGCACGCATGATCAGATGCGAGACCGTGAGCGAATACAAAGTTGCACACCCGGAGAAGTTCGAGCGCTTCCATGCAGTGCTAAGGGAACTCTTTCCCCTTGTATTTTCGCGCCTTGAGGTAGAAGAGCACGAGGGCTCGCTGCTGCTTCTCTGGAAAGGAAGCGGAAACGGGGATCCAATCCTGCTGATGAGCCATCAGGACGTCGTCGCTGCCGGCGGAAATTGGAAATACGCTCCTTTTTCAGGAGAAATCGCCGAGGGCAGAGTATGGGGTCGTGGAACTGTGGATACAAAAGGTTCCCTTTACTGTATTTTCCAGGCGGTGGAGGAACTTTTGGAGGAAGACTACGAACCATCGGTCGATGTTTACATCGCATCATCCTGCGACGAGGAAGTCTTCGGTACCGGGGCTGTATGGGCTGCCGACACCCTTGCAAAGCGTGGAGTGCACCTGGGATTCCTGCTTGACGAAGGGGGAATGATGAAGAGCGAGCCAATCAAGGGTGCAAAGGGAACCTTCGCGATGATCGGCTGTCTTGAGAAAGGTACGGGAAACGTAAAATTCGTGGCACGTTCCGCCGGTGGCCATGCTTCCGCTCCGGGAAAGGGAACGGCGCTGGTACGGCTCGGACAATTCATGGCCGACATCGAGAAGGACAATCCGTTCTCTTCCAAGATGAACGATACGACGATCGAGATGTTCCGCCGTCTCGGACCGCACGTGCCCGGCATGCTCGGGTTTGTCATGCGACATGCCAAGGGATTTTCTCCTCTTTTAAACAAAGTTCTGTACAAGTTGAATCCTCTTGCTGGAGCTATGATAACAACGACTCTGGCATTCACGACCGCCCATGGTTCTGAAGGGCTCAACGTGCTTCCCGAGGAAGCCTATGTTACAGGGAACATGCGTTTCATTCACCATGAAGGACCTGAAATCTGCATGGATATATTGAGAAAAAGAGCTTCCAGGTACAATGTGGAGGTCGAACCGATTTCATTGGCATCCGCTTACCCTGTGGTGGATTACAGAAGCAAGGAATTTCGCCTAGTGGAGGATACGGTAAGAAAGCTCTTTCCTGGCGTCATTCCGACGCCATATGCGATGACAGGGGGAACGGACGCCCGCCATTTCTCATCCGTGACTGAGAATGCGATACGCTTTGCGCCGTTGTTCATCGACGAACAGCAGTACAAATCGATACATGGAGTGGACGAGAACATTTCGATATCCGTCCTTCCCGGCGCTGTGGAATTCTACAGATGCATCATCCAAAGTGTCCGATAGTCACTTTTCGGGAGGTTCCCTAGGGAGCCTCCTTTCTTTATAATTGTATTACTGTCCTGAAAAATCGCTGTATTTGAACTGCCATATTTCAGGGAAACTCTGTTCCGCTCTCTTGAATGGACGCGACCGACATAATTATAATTACATCGGTCAATGACATTGGAGGAAATGTTATGAGAAAACTGACGACTATCATTGTGATAGCCTTTGTCCTGATAGGCATGACCTCATGCGATGCCGATATCAGGGGCAAGCTTGCAGATATGATGGGGAACCTCGGAAACAACGTCATGGGATCCGATACATCCTCAGTCGCTGCCGTGACCGAAGGAACGAAGGTCGATGAAGAAAATATAAAAAAACCGACAGAACACGCAGATGGAAAGCAGACTGTCACGATCGGTGGAATGGAAATCGTACTGGGTTCTGACGATAAAGTCGAAAGCATCCTTCCAGAGATGGACAACCGAGAAGAAGTCATTGCCGGCATAGGAAATTCCCTGAAGAACGAGGCAAGCAAGAACGCGCTCGTTGAAAGCATGCAGGAGAAGCCTTCCTCCGCAGTCCAGACTGCAGCCTCGGGTACGGCCACTGTCATGAACAAGGCAATTGAACAGATCGTAGGTGGGGCAGAGGATGAAGGTACTTCGTCCTTGCCGGATGCCGTGAAGGAAGCCTTGAGTGGAATCCAGGAGAGTCTTAAGGCAATATCGGATAATTCCTCGGAAGTCACTCAGGCGGATGTCGTGACGCTCCAGCTTGTGCAGTCGTTCGTCACATCTCTCAACACTGACGAGAACAAGACTGCCATCGAAAATGGTGAGATTCCTGCCGCCGTCCTTACGGATGCCAACAATCTCATCACGGTCGCATCCGCGCTTTCTCCGGCAAGCAAGTTCGATGCCCTGAAGCTTGACCTTGGCAGTCTTCTTTCATCCTTTACCAGATCTTCTGACAGTGCTTCCAAGGCTCTCTCAAGGTCGGAAAAGACCGAGACTAAGATTGGATATGAGGTGGATCAAAAGACAGGAATTGTCACGATAATGGTTCCGGATGAGAACAGGGATCAGGTATTCGGTATCGCTAAGACGGTATACTCTGCAATCTCGTCCATCACAGGTCTTGATTCTGAGGCATTCGCATCTTCCAAGAGTGCCCTTGCATTTCATAAGTCCACATATGAGAACTATGTCACTTTCGTGGCTAAGAAGATAAATCTTTCATTCGACGAGAATGGAGATGAAAAATACACGGATGATGCAAATTATCTCAACGGGAACGAATTCAGGAGCTTCAGAACATACAGCGGCCTCATGCAGTATGTCGTCGCCACGGTCCTCAGCGAGGGGGACAACCTTGTTGATGTGCTTGGAAATGACAACGAGTTAGGCGAATTCGATCTCGGTGATCTGAATCTTGTCGGTCTCGTCAAGGAGATTGCGGCTCTCAACTCGTGGCTTACTGACAGCAAGGCCGAAAAGGTCCTGAGGCTTCCAGCAAGGTACGGCGTTTTCTTCGAGGAAACAGGAGAGATCGACTTCAAGTCTCTCACGGACAAAATAACTGAGATCATCCACGACAATGCCAGCCTTGAGCTTGCCCTGAAGACTCTGCAGAGGATGGTCGTGTTCGTCGACCTCAGTTCGCTTCCGCTCGGGGATGTGAACCTAGTTTCCTCGATCGATGGCCTGCTAGGCTGGTTCGAAGCCGAGCTTGAGAATTAAGGAGGAACGGAAAACATGAAGAAGACAATACTCATCATACTTGCAATCCTGATGCTTGCTACGTCGTTCCTTCCTGCTGCCGACGAGACGACCAAGCCCGAGACCGATCCTGCAAAGGACATTACATTATCTGCGGTCACGACTTATGCGATGCCTCTGACTCCGAGGGCGATGGCCATGGGTGGTGCGGGTATTGCACTGCCCGGCAGGAGCGACAGCTTCTTCCTCAATCCTGCAGGCTTTGCAAAGCGCGGACAGGTATCGATTCCGTCGGTGAGCGTGACGATCTACCATCCGTACGATCTTCTCAAACAGGACGAGGACGGAACGAGCATCGTTGACGATATCATCTCGGGGATCGAGAGTGGCGACCAGAATGCATACATCGATGCTGGGACTGCTTTCCTCAGTACAATCAAGAGCGGGAAAGGCAAGCTTGCCGATGTCAATGCAGGCGTCACGTTCAATTTCGGCGGTTTTGCACTCGGCCTCAATGTCAACGATACGCTGAGGACCTACGGCAACGGGGTAGGAGGGCTTGATGCCAAGCTGTTCGACGAGCTCAATGTGACTGCGAATGTAGGCCTCGGCCTTCGGCTCAACATCACCGGTGGGCTATGGCTCGACGTAGGCGCGAACTTCCGCCCGACATACAAGGCGTACACCTCTGCATTCGGTGCAAGCGAAGTCCTCAGCCTCTTCTCCAATTCCTCGGACGGCGGTTCGTCGAGCGATCCTATGCAGTTCCTCATGGATGAGGTTCCTCTTGCCGCCGGATATGCGCTTCCGTTCGACGTCGGTCTCAACCTAGGGTCGAAGTATTTTTCGGTCGGTGTCGTCGCCAGGAACTTCAACGGCAACTTCAAGATGAAGAGCTTCGATTCGATCAATGACTTCACCAGCAATTACACCCAGTCCTTCACAGCGAGCGATTTCTCGATCAAGAGCGACTGGCAGCTCGATTTTGGACTTGGCCTACAGTTCGACAATGCTTTCCTCAAGCCGACTATTGTTGCCGACTTTGTCGACATCATTGGCTTTGCGGATGCCGGGAAGATCGACATGAGAACGTTCATGTCCCACTTCAAGGCAGGTGCCGAACTGAGGATTCTCAGCTTCCTGGACGTGAGAGGCGGAATCAACCAAGGCTACTGGTCTGTAGGATGCGGACTCGACCTGGTCGTCCTGAAGGTCGATCTTGCATACTACTGGCAGGAATTCGGCGACAGCGTCGGCGACTATGGCCTTGATGCTTTCACCGTACGCTTCAACATCGGATACGACAGATGATCCGGATGTAAATGTGATGGGTCGCACAATGTGCGGCCTTTTTTCATGCCGTCGGACGGGAAAATGTGGTATATTGTCTCAGGAGGATGCCATGTACAACAAGGATGAGATAAACGGTTTGATGAAGAGCGAGATCAGGGAAGCACTGGGATGTACAGAGCCTGCCTGCGCGGCTCTTGCCGGGGCCAAGGCAAGAGATATTCTTGCATCCCCTGTGCGCAGGGCAGAGGTGTACGTATCACGCGACATGATGAAGAATGCGATGGGAGTCTCCATTCCGAACAGCGAGCTTACGGGTATACAGGCTGCAGTCTCTCTTGGACTTGCCGTCGGAAACAGCAAAAACGGTCTTTCCGTGCTCTCGATGGTGGATGAAAAGAACAGGGAAGAGGCGAAGAGCATGAACGTGAGCGTGAAGCTTGCACAGAACGTTCCTTCCTTGTACATAGCGGTCAAAGCCTATGGCGATGACTCGAACTGCTTTGTTACGATCGAGGACGAACATGACCGCTTCAGTCGGATCGAGAAGGACGGACAGCCACTCGAGGTTGATACCATGTTCATTTCCGAGTGCGATACGGAGCTGGACCATGATTTTCTGGACGAGCTTACGTTGGCCGACATAGTCGACTATGCCGAGAATCTCGACGAAGATGTAAAGACGCTCCTTAAGACGGCTGCGGATACGAACCTTTCTATAAGCTATGCCGGCCTCGAGGACGACTGGGGGCTGGCGGTAGGAAGGACTATGTTCTCCTCTGTCGGCAAGATAAACTGCGTCGACGATGCCATGCGCAAGGCCGCGGCACTTGCGGCGTCCGGATCGGATGCCAGAATGGCCGGATCATGCCGGCCAGTAATGATAAACAGCGGAAGCGGAAACCAGGGAATAACGGTAACCGTTCCCGTGGCAGTCGTTGCCGAATACCTGAAAAAGGACAAGGAGGAGCTTGCTGTCGCACTTGCGATATCCGAGCTTACCGGCCTTGTGCTTACAAACAGGAAGGCGAGGCTCTCTGCGCTCTGCGGCGCATTCACCGCTTCGATCGGAACCGCGGTCGCATGGACCTACATGCTCGGAGGTGACATCGAGGCTATGAACATGGCGATCAACAACATGATAGGCAATCTCACGGGAATCATCTGCGACGGAGCGAAGAGGACTTGTGCCTTGAAGATATATTCCTCCCTGATCGCAGCGAGCGTTGCGGTCCATCTTTCTCTTAAGGGCAAGAGCGCCTCGGAGGAGTCCGGCATAGTAGGAAGCGACGGCATAGAGTCCATAATTCACCTTTCAAGGCTTTCACACGAAGGTATGGAGGAGACTGATAGGACCATACTTGAGATAATGCTTGAAAAGGGCAGGAAGAAGAAGTAATGGAGTATGTCGCAATTGACTTCGAAACGGCTGCGACCACGCAGGACAGCGCCTGTGCGATAGGCCTCGTAAGGTTTGCAGAGGATGGGGAGGACATAGACAGCTATTACTCCTTGATACGGCCAAGGATACTGAGATTCGACAGCGTCTGCACAGCAGTCCATCATCTCGATCCCGTCGACATAGCACATGCACCCGTACTTCCGGATATCTGGGCCGATATACGATCGTTCATAGGTCCCAGTCCTCTTGTCGCACACAATGCCCCATTCGACATGGGAGTTTTGAAGGCGAGCGCACAATCATGGGGTCTTGGCGGAATAGACAACGACTACTACTGCACATTGTCCTTGTCGCGGAAGATATGGCCACGCCGATGCAGCTATCGGCTCACAAGTCTTGCTCAGGAGCTAGGATGGACATACGATGCGCACATGGCACTTGCCGATGCGCTTATATGCGGCAGGATGTTCTCCCGTCTCTGCGGGGACAACCTGTTCGACGATGATGCCTTCTTCAGATTCATGCGCCGCTGCTACAAGGACAGAAACACCGGTTATCCTAAGCATATAAGCATAGCGGACGGAACTTTGTCACTTTTTTGACCCCTTGAGGATGATGAACATCACCAGGTACAGCAGGATTATCATGATCGGAAGCGCGATCGTGAAATCCAGGATACCGAATATGAGCAACGCAGCAAGGATTGCCGAGATGATTCCCGCGGCGAGAAAAAGTCTCGAGGATCTCTTTTGGAGAGCCTTCCATTCTTTTTCATCGGAAACCCACTTGAAATTCATGTAGAACCTGTCACCGATCCTGGCGTCCTTTCGGGCAAGATGGATTGCCTCCGCAATCAGCAGTACCGTCAGGACGATCATGAATACCGCTTCCTTGTCAGCATAGAATATCCTGAGGTTGTAAAGGACAATCAGAAGTCCTGCCAACTCCGCTACGACAAGATAGACTAGACTGAATATGCTTCTTTTCCCTATGCGATGGAAGGCCACGGTGAAAAGTACGGGACTTGCGGCAAGGAGAACTAGATACCAGCTTGCCTTCTCGGCTCCGGCGAACATCATTTCCCTTGGCAGTATGCGCAATGCCAGGATCGCCGACAGAGTGCAGACTGCAGATGCAACGTATTCCGCGATCTCACGCCTGCCCATCTCTTTCTCTCTCCATGATTCCAAGTTTTACGGAACACAGCGGCATCAGGAAAGTGATCCATATTCCGGTAAGGCCATACCTGATGAAGGCTCCGATGTAATATATTCCTTCAGGAAATACGATCTTCAGGGCCTGGAGCATTGCGACGACTATGATGCCGAATATGAATCTGAGAATCCTGTCCTTGGTGTTCCCGGAAGTGGAGAAACCTATCAGACTGCTTTCCAGATATATTCCGAGTATCCCGAATCCGAGGATGGTTGCGAGTTTTGCAAGATCCGACCATGCTGTCTCGTCCACGAGCCCTGCCTGAAGCAGCAGGATAAGGCAAAGAGCGATGATTATGAATATCGCACCGAGCGACTTTGCAACCTTTTCCTTCAGTGTTCTATCGTCGTAGAGCTTTTCGAACAGTCTGGAAAGAAAGGCTGTCGCAGAGAGTCCGATGACGACGCCGACTGCGACATCCAGCGGCCAGTGGACTCCAAGGTAAAGCCTTGAAAGAGGTACGCCCACGATCAGCACGATCGATATTGCAACGACGGATGGAACTCTGAATTCCCTCATCAGAGATGAGAAGAATGCCGCGCTGCCCGTCGAATGTCCCGATGGAAATGAGTAGCCCGTCGCAGTCTCGATTCTCTGGCCCTTTATGAGTTCCGGATGTTGCTGGAACGGTCTTGGCACCCTGAATATCGCCTTTAGGACCTGCATAGTCAGAAGAGCGCTCATCAGGTTGAAGAGTATGACGAATCCCTTCTTCTTGGATATGCACCAGTATATTATCGTTATTATCACGATGAGCGGTACTTCTTCGCCGAAGAATGAAAGGAAGTTTGCCACAGCGTCCAAAAAAGGATGTGCCATGCGTTGGAAGAAAAGCATTATCTCGAGCTGCATCATGTTCTCCTTGGCAATACATTCTAACCGCATTACGGTCAAAAATGAAGCTTTATGCTATACTCTCCGCATGGAGATTGCAAAGTACGAGGAGAGATTCCTCCTTCAGATGACAAACCTGTTCGAAAGGAGTGTCCGTGAGATTGCCTGTCGCGAATACTCCGAAAAAGAATGCGAGGCGTGGGCGCCGTACGGCAGGGACTATTCTGCCTGGGGAGAGGAATTTCGTGCAAGGACGACTCTGCTGGCTTTTTCCGAAGACCTGCTTGTGGGCTTCGGCGACATGACAGATTCGGGATATCTGGACAGACTGTACGTACTGCCTGGGTTCGAGAGGAAGGGCGTCGGCAGGGCTCTCGTCACGGCGCTGGAAAGCATGTCGGACGCAAAGTCCTTTTCTGTCCATTCTTCTCTTTCTGCAGAGCCGTTCTTCCGTAGGCTCGGATACGTAAAGATCCGGGATTGCCGCGTGGAACGGTCGGGTGTGGTTCTTCGAAACTGTCTGATGGAGAAGCATGTTCCTTGAAAGAGATGTCTCTGCCTTTTCTATTTCCATCGAGATGTCTTGCCGGAGCATTCTCGGAGACTTGTTTGTAGATTGTGTGAAGTTTCTGCATCTAATGTAATAAAAATGGTTTGCGCGTTGTTGTTGTTTATGCCAAGGAGAAATGCATGCCATGAGAAGGAATGTGGAAGAGAAGGTAGGTTTGCTGACGATACTTGTCGGCCTTATATTTGTCTTCATGGTTACCTATGAGCTCAGGGATATCATCTTCCGTCACCTTCCGTACAGAGAGAAATGTTCTCTTGTTCTCCTTGATGACGGTACCGTATGCACAGCGGAGGACATGAAGGCCTATACCGGAGTGATACGGTCTTTCGATGCAAAGGGCAACGATGTCTACTCGTTCTGCCTTTCCGGATCCATGACCGGCCCGTACAAGATTTATTCCGACAATGTCCTCGTGGAGAAGGGCATGCTTGCCGATGGCAGGATCTGTGGAAACAGATATCTTTACAGCGATGAGGGAGTCCTGGTCGAAAAGACCCATTACGAGAATGGCGTCAAACAGGGCAAAAGCTTTGCATACAACGAAGTCACAGGAAATCTCGTTGAAACCGGCTGTTTCTCCGATGGGGAGATGAGCGGGCTATGGAGCCAGTACGACCAGAAGGGCAACCTGATGAGAGAGACGTTCTATGAGAATGGATTCATGTCAGCGTCCCTCTAGATTCTTTATTCTCTCCTCGAGTTTCCCGATCATGTAGAAAAGGAAGCCGAAGAGGATTCCTCCTGTCGAGGCAATGATCGATATCACGTATAGCATGGCCTTCAGGTCGAGTCCGAACATGTCCCAAATAGATACTCCAGGAATTATGAACAGCATTGCCATCCCAAGGATCAGGAACAATGCCATGAGTGCTATGCCGAATCTCTTCATTGATTTTCCTCCTTGCTCATGAATGTCTGGCTTCTTCTTACGTCGTTCACGAATACGGACGGAGGACAGCCTCTTTTTTTTCTGTACAGTCGCGAGAAATAGAGCGGGTCATGGTAGCCTACAAGTGCGGATGCCTCCTGGATTGGCATTTCCGGGTCCTTCTTTATCAGAGATTCGAAATGCAGCAGCTTCTTCTCGATCAGAAGATCCTTGAACGATATTCCGAGACTTTCCTTTATCCTGTGCGTGATCGTGGACACGCTCTTTGCGGTCCTTTCCGAAATTTCCGCTATAGGGATGTCCTTTTCGATATTGTCGTCTATGTAATCTAGGATCTCCTCGAGCAACTGAGGTTTCCTGAGCTTGAGTCTCTCCGTGGAAAGAAGGTACTCGATGCTGGTCTGGAAAATGTAGAGGATCCGTTCGAGCATTTCCTCGCTGTATCTGGGCCTTTCCATGAATGCCTTTTCCAGAACGGCCACGTCCTTTCCTCTTTCCATCCATTCCTGACGTATGCCCGACGATATCTCATCCGACATCCTGAACTGTCCGAACACTGCATATGCCATCAGCTTTTTTTCGATGAATACCGGTATTATCGCCTCGCTCAGTCCTGCATGGCAACGGTATATGATCCTCTGTTGGAGCCTTTTGCACTTTGCGCACATCATAGTATCCTGGCTCAGACATCGATACCTTGCATCGAGTCCGTTCTGCATCAGCGTGCAGAAGTCGGAATCCTGCAGATGATAGCCTACGAGGTATTCCTCCCTCGTCACGCTGAAGAAAGTGATTCTCACGTTGAAACAGTATGAGAAGCTGTCGATGAGCTCCTTGACCGAAGGATCGAAGAATACCTTCAGCGAATTTTCCTCTCTGTCCTGCATATGTCGGATTTTATTTGCGTTCAAAGTTTTTGTCCATAAAAAATTGCAGATTTGTCCATGCTCTCGGCAGTAAACGGCATTCACAGCTACGTTTTTGGAGGTTAAGGTTTTAACTAAGAGGTGAAAAATGAACGAAAACTACAACAAGGCGCTTTCCGTGATATCCCATTTCGACATCCAGGGTGAGTGCACGGCGATCAAGGTCAACACGCAGGGACACATCAACACTACCTTCGTTTCCTCTTTCTCCCACGAGGGAAAGACTCGGAAGTATACCCACCAGATGATCAACAAGAACGTCTTCAAGCATCCCGATGAGGTGATGAGCAACATCGTCAAGGTCACTACGCACATCCAGCAGAAGGTGAAGGACCTTCCCGATGCCGAAAAGAGATGCCTTCATGTGATTCCCACCAAGGACGGCAAAAGCTACTTTCTGGACGAAAACGGCGAGTACTGGAGGACCTACGGTTTCATCGACGATGTTAACTCCTTCGATTCCTTTTCTTCTCTCGAGAGCGTGAGAAACCTCGGAAAGGCGATCGGCATCTTCCAGAAGCAGCTTTCGGACTTCGATGGTGCGGAGCTTTATGATACCATCCCTCATTTCCATGACATGGGCATGCGCTACGGCCAGCTCGAGGCGGCGCTTGAAAAGGATCCTCTCGGAAGGGCGGAGAGCGTAAAAAAGGAGCTTGACTTCCTGTTCGCGAATCGCGAGAGAGGCGAAAGGATATGGAACGACTTCGCATCAGGCGTCCTTCCCAATCGCGTGACGCATAACGATACAAAAATGAACAATGTCCTGTTCGACAAGGATACCGACGAGGCTCTCTGTGTCATCGATCTCGATACTATCATGCCCGGAACCATTCTTTTCGATACGGGAGACATGATAAGAACGGCATGCAACACCGGACTTGAGGATGAGAAGGACCTTTCGAAGATCGGCTTCGACACGTCTGTCTACGAGGCCCTCATCGGGGGCTATCTTTCCGAGGCCGAGGAATTCCTTACCGAACAGGAGAGAAATGGAATAAAAGAGTCGGGCAGGGTCATTACACAGATAATGGCTGTAAGATTCCTTACCGACTACATCGCAGGAGACGTATACTACCATATCGACTATCCGGAACACAACATCGTCCGCTGCCGTACGCAGCTCAAGCTCATCGAAAGCATGGACGAGCAGTGGGATAGATTCTAGGAGGAGAACCGATGAAATTTTTCGACAACGCCACAGGATTCTTCATTGCCGATCCTTCCGTGAACCCTTTGAAGGATGCCAATCCCTCGAGGAAGGAGATAGATGAATCGCTCAAGGGCTATATCCTTTCCGCGTCAGGCTGGAGAGCCGTATTCGCGGAGAGCAAGGACGAGGAGGACAGGACGTCGTCCGTATCTCCCGCCGACAGGGTGATCACCGCCACGATCGCCAGAGCTTTCGTGAAGTATCTCAGCCGCTTGCGACCAAGGGTCCTGCTTGGATGCGATGCCCGACCGACTGGCGAGATGCTATGTGATATCGTTGCAAGAATACTTATAGCGCTCGGCTGCGAGGTCACGAATCTGTACATATCATCTGCACCGGAGATTATGGCGTATTCCAACGCCGGTTTCGATGCTTTCTTCTATATATCCGCATCCCATAACCCGATAGGCCACAACGGTTTCAAGTTCGGCTATCGCGGAGGCGTGTGCAACAAGGAGGAGGTCGATTCTGTAATTCCGATATTCATGGAGATGATTCACAGCGAGGATGCCGCGGCAGTCGCTAGGGATCTGTCGGCAAATATGGATATCGATGCCTACATGGAGGTGCTGATGAAGCACGATGTCGCAAAGACGGCGGCGTTCGACTACTACAAGGCTTTTGTCATGAGAATAGCCACAGCCAACAAGCTGTTCTCTATTCCGTTCGGCATCGTGGCGGAGATGAACGGCTCCGCAAGGAGTGCTTTCGTCGACATTCCGTATCTCAACAGAATGGGTGCGAAGGTATGGGCAGTGAATGCATATCCTCGCCAGATAGCACATGCGATTGTTCCTGAAGGTGAGAACCTGGAGCTTTGCCGCAAGACGCTCGAGACGCTCCATAGGAACGATTCCGATTATATCCTCGGCTATGTCCCGGACAACGACGGAGACAGAGGAAACTTCGTATATACCCGTTCGGACGGAAAGGCATACATTCTCCATGCACAGGACGTGTTCGCGCTTGTATCCACGATCGATCTGGCCCATCAGGTCATGACGGGAGATTCGAGTCCGGCGATCATAGTCAACGGTACCACCTCGTACCGCGTGGACGACATTGCAGCCCGCCTTGGCGTAAAAGTGTTCAAATCCGATGTCGGTGAAGCGAACGTCGTCACTCTTGCCGACAGAGTAAGGCGTGCGGGAAATCAGGTGCATGTCTGCGGAGAAGGTTCGAACGGAGGAATCATCACTCATCCTGCCCGCGTGAGGGACCCGATGAACTCGATAATGAGCATCGCAAAGCTCTATTCCATACCGGGATTATACAACTTCCTGCTCGGAAAGCTGGGAGTGAAGAGGACGAAGACCGTATCTCTCGAGGCCATCATCGACGCTCTTCCGAAATATACGACGACTCCTGCCTTCAGCAAGGATGCCGTGCTGAGGATAAGGTGTGCCGATTTCGATGCGCTGAAGCTCGCCTACGAGGAGCTTTTCCTCTCCGAGGTGGAGTCGCATATGACCGACGGGATCGTACGCTGGGAAGCCAGACAATACGAAGGAACGGAGGAGACCGTCGGATTCGGTCCGGAATACAGAAAGGAGAACAGTACCGGCGGCTACAAGATCGTCTTCTATGACAAGGACGACAATTTCGTCGCCTACATCTGGCTTTCGAAGTCCAAGACCGAGCCTGTCATGAGAGTAATGGCTGATGTGAAGGGTGTGAACCCGGAACTTCACGACAAGCTGCTCTCCTGGCAGAGAACACTGGTTCAACGTGCTGATGAAAAGATCGGCAATTGACATTTTTCACACCTCTTGCCCTTTCCGCGGTATGCGGAAAGGGCTTTTTCTTTTTGTTCATGGATCATTGGTTTTCCTTCTTTTCTTTCCTCTGACATTGGTTGTTTTTCTTCCTTTGTTCCGTTGAAATAGATATACTGTCCGTACGGCCGGAATGACAATATCGTCCGATTCGTCCACGTAATGCATCAAAAGGAACGGGTATGATCGAGACTAGACTTTTGAATTATTTTGTGACTGTAGCAAACGAGAAGAGCTTTACAGGAGCCGCGAATGTCCTGCATGTCACACAGCCGACGCTTTCACGCCAGATGATGTATCTGGAGGACATTCTGGGTACAAAACTGTTTGAAAGGGATTCTCGTCCGTTGCGGCTGACCGACGACGGGCTCCTTTTGAAAAGACGCGCGGAGGAAATCCTTGCAATGGTCGAAAGGGTGGAGGAGGAACTGTCGTCGGCCGAGGAACAGGTCGAAGGAGTCGTATCCATCGGGTGCGGTGAGCTTGCCTCCGCAAAGATTCTTGCCGACTGGATTGCCGGATTCAAGAGAGAGTGTCCGCGTGTGGTCTTCGAAATCCATACGGCCGATGCCGACCAGATAAAGCAGCGTATGGATAATGGGTTGACGGATATCGGTCTTCTGCTGGAACCGATCGACATGGAACTGTTCGAATATATTCGCATGCCCGAAAGTGAACGCTGGGTTGCGATGATGCCGTCCAAAGCGCCTCTTGCAAAAAGCGAATACGTGACTGCCGAGGCCCTTGCGGATATTCCCGTGATATTGCCAAGTCGCAAAAAGGTCCTAGGAGAGGTGGCAAACTGGTTCGGCCCATATTATTCCAAGTTGGAAATATCCTGTACCTGCAATCTCAGCACCAATGCCGCTCTCCTTGTCCAGGCTGGAGCGGGATATGCCCTCACTATCGAGGGAAGCATGCCGTTCATGGATCAGAAAGACGTGAAAATGGTTCCTCTGTACCCTAATCTGCGTTCCACTTCAGAACTTGCCTGGAGACGAGGCATAGCAATGAGTACTGCAGAACGCAGATTCATTCAATATATCAAATACGTTCGAAACATGGAAAATTGACGGACACGTAGCATTGTACATGATTATGAAAAAGATGTACGCTGTCCTGAAGGGAAAAGCGGTCAGGACGTGGGCACATGGTCATCTACAAAACTTGCCGGCTTTCCGCCAAGGTAGGATAGGGGGCATTGTGCAACCGAAGCCGGAGACGATGCAGTACATTTTGACATCGATATCGCGAATCGGAAAAGCCTTTGAATTGTCGGTGTTTGCTGAACTCATCCACAAACTCGTTTATGGCTTGGAAGAAAGGCGAAGGGGGGGAGATTTTTATAGTAACTGTGGAATCTTCATGAGAATTGTCACAGCAAAATTTGGTTCTCAAATATTAAAATGAAAGTCTGGAACTGAATTTTCATTCCTATTCTCTTGATTATCGAGATAAGCAAAGTCCTTTGTTTTTCAATTCTTCGATTTGCTTGTCCATGAATAGAAAGTCTTAAATCCATAAAAAAA
>CASEKE010000032.1 GCA_949288415.1 uncultured Spirochaetales bacterium | reverse complement strand
GTCGATTTTTGCGGTCATCTTCGGGATGTCCTTCCAGTAGTTCCTGTCGTACCACTGCCTCTTGATCTCCTCGTAGGTCTTTCCCTGCTGCTCGACCCAGGTGTAGTACTTGAGGTTGTGTATCCTCATTCTGTCGTAGTATCCTAGCTCCAGAGCGTTGTCTATTCCCTGGTGGAGAAGGGCTGCCGCATGTACCTTTGCAGCCTCGGTCTCTGAGAACGGTCCCTGCTGCGCCGTGAGCTCTGCGAGACGGGATGTGTACATGACGGAGCTGTCCGTGAGGACCGTGAACACTACGTCGTCCTCCTCGAGCTCATAGTACTTGGCCATCTTGATCGCGGAGAGCATGTTTCCGATTCCGGATATTCCGAAGAGGGAAAGGTTGGCGATGTCCTCTTCCTTTATTCCCGCTTTCCTCAGATACTCTATTCCGCTCGGTTCGTTGAAGAGCCTGTAGATGTCCATGCAGTCCTGGTCGTCGATGGCGAGGATCATGTCGGTGTTCTTGACGTTGTGGATCCATGGAACGTGCTTGTCTCCGATTCCCTCTATCCTGTGTCCTCCGAATCCGTTTCTCAGTAGCGTCGGGCACTGCAGCGCCTCGCCGGCTCCTATCTTGATCGCAGGGTAGGTGTCCTTGAGCTTGTCGCCTGCCGCGAGAGTTCCGCCGCTTCCGGTGCTCGATGCGTAGGCCCGTACGTTCTCGGGTTTCACTCCGAGCTTCTCGAGGACTTCGATCATCGCGGATCCTGTTACTTCGTAGTGCCATAGATAGTTCTCGAACTGCTCGAACTGGTTGAATATGACGATGTGCGCGCCGCGCTCGGCGTCGAGCTCATGGCACTTGTCGAAGATTTCCTTTACGTTCGATTCGCAGCCCGGTGTGGCTATGATTTCACCGGCTACCGTCTTGAGCCAGTTGAAGCGCTCCTGGCTCATCTCCTCCGGGAGGATCGCGATGCTCTTGCATCCGAGCAGCGCCGAGTTGTATGCGCCTCCTCTGCAGTAGTTGCCCGTGCTGGGCCATACAGCCTGCTGCTCGACCGCGTCGAAGTTTCCTGTCACTAGCGCCGGGGCAAGGCAGGCGTACGTGGCTCCGACCTTGTGGACGCCGCAGGGGAACCATTTGCCGGCAAGGGCGAGGATGCGGGCCTTGACTCCTGTGATCTCGTGTGGGATCTCGATGTAGTTGACACCTCCGAACACTCCGCCTTTCTCTTTCGGTTCGTTGTGCCAGTTGATTCTATACAGATTGATCGGATCGACATCCCAAAGCCCTGTCTTTTTCAGCTTTTCAAGCACTTCCGGCTTGATGAGGGACGGATCCTTCATTTCCTTGAATGTCGGAAGCTTGATGCCCTTTTCCTTGCAGCGGGCAGCGTTCTTCCTTGCGATATCCTCATGCATTTCAAGATTGATGAGCATGCGATTCCTCCTTGTTGTGTTTTGTTGCATTCATCTATTTCCAGTATATAGGAAGATGGTCAATTGTAAAGAAAAAAATGCAGAATAAAGGAAGCAGATTTAGGATTTCTTGAATTTTCCATTGCTTTTCTTAATTATTCCACCATTTTCCTTTAGAAACGCGAAGGTGTCCTCGAATAGTCGATCTATCTGGGAACCACGCTTGCTGTATCCCAGCTTTTCTAGAAAGAGCCGAAAAAGCTCCTTCTTCAGCAGTCCCTTCGCCTCTATTGCCGGATCGTCCTCGAACACAGCCAGCATCGCGTTGGCAGCCTCCGTGATCGGGATCTGGTACGAGAAGCGGTATCGTTCGATCCCGTCGTCGGATATCCTGTAGAAGTCCTCGTTCCTGCCCGTATGGTAGATGACCTGGCTCCTTACGCGCTCCTTGGGGTAGGATATCCTGTCCTTGATGGAATCGAGATATTCGGAGAGCCTGGAGCCGATCTTCTGGAAACCGAACGAATTGACGAGCCTCTTCATCAGAAGCTCCTCCGTGATCGGTCCTTCGCAATCCACGATCTCGTCCATCCGCTTTACCGCCGTATCCGTATACATACCCGAAAGAAAGTCGTCGAGATCCACTGAAAGAATCGTCAACGCTGTTGCCTCATATTCCCTTTTTTCCATCATACAAAGGATTATATTCCCTAATTCCCGTTTTCTCACAGGAAAATTTGGTTCCCTATGGGAAAACCCGATACTGATGCCTAATCATGTTGCATTTTGTTGCAGAATTTTGTTGACAGCCGCCCTTTTAGCGGTAGAATTGAAAATGTAAGGAGTCAACTATGGCAGATAAAATGCGCCCTGTTCCCTTCTCCGAACTCCTAGAGAGACTCTTCGGAGAATTGCGAAACCAGAAATCGGCATTCGGCATCAGCGAGGAGCTTTTCTATCGCTCCGAAGGAAAGAGGAGGATCAAGGTATTCTCCCAGGAGTGTGCAACTCCGCTCGGACCGGCCGCCGGACCGCATACGCAGCTGGCCCAGAACATAATAACAAGCTATCTGGCAGGTGCCCGGTTCATAGAGCTGAAGACCGTGCAGGTCATGGATACGCTCGAGATATCGAAGCCCTGCATCGATGCCCGAGACGAGGGCTACAACGTCGAATGGTCGACGGAGTATACTCTTCCAAAGGCATTTGACGAATATCTCAAGGCATGGTTCGTAGTACACATGCTCGACATGGCCATGGAGAAGGACTGGACCGGTCCGTCCTTCATCTTCAACATGTCAGTAGGATACAATCTCGAAGGAATCAAGACGGAGAAGATGCAGACATATATCGATTCCATGATCGATGCCGGTCGTTCTCCGCTCTTTGCCGAGTACAAGGCCGTTCTGGCAAGCTATCTTGAGAACGGACTTTTCGAGGGGACTTTCCTCGAGGGCAGGGAAGGGTTCGTGAAAGCGAACCTCGACAGGATATCCCCGGAAATATCCCCGTCTGTCACGCTCTCCACGATGCACGGCTGTCCGCCGCATGAGATAGAGGCTATCTGCAGCTACATGCTCACGGAGAAGAAGAGGGACACTTTTGTGAAGCTCAATCCGACGTTGCTCGGCTACGACAGAGTACGCCGGATCCTCGACGATCTCGGCTACGGCTATGTCGGACTCAAAAGAGAGAGCTTCGAGCACGATCTCCAGTACGGCGATGCGGTCGGGATGCTTATGCGTCTGAGAAAGCTTGCCGCGGAGAACGGCAAGGGCTTCGGAGTGAAGCTCACCAATACGCTTGGCTCTGTTAACGACCAGGGCGTGCTTCCCGGCGAGGAAATGTACATGTCCGGACGCGCGCTCCTTCCCATATCCACCGAAGTCGGCGCAAGACTTTCTGCGGAGTTCGACGGCGATCTGCCGATCTCGTACTCCGGAGGTGCGACAGCTCTCAGCGTGAAGGATATCTTCGAGACAGGAATCCATCCCATAACCGTCGCGACGGACATGCTCAAGCCGGGCGGATATTCGCGTCTGACGCAGATGGTGAGGATACTCGAAACGTCGAATGCCTGGGACAAGGACAGAATAGATGTCGATGCGCTCAAGGCTCTTGCCTCAAAGGCGCAGGATCCTGCCAACTATGTCGCCAAGGATCGGCGAGGAACAAACAGGGCCAAGGTGGACGATGCTCCGCTCGGACTGTTCGATTGCTATGTCGCTCCCTGCGTGGAGGCCTGCCCGATCCATCAGATGATTCCAGATTATGTTGCTCTGGCAGGCGAGGGCAGACTGGAGGAGGCTCTTGCCGTCATCTATCTTGACAACGCACTGCCGAACATGACCGGCTGGATCTGCGACCATCAGTGCCAGAACCACTGCACGAGGATGGATTACGAGGGACCTGTCCAGATAAGGGAGGTCAAGAGACAGCTGGCGGAGAAGGCCTTCGAAAAATACGAGAAGGATATCTGGGAGAAGCCGGAGGAGCCCGACATGGAAAACAAGGCTGCCGTCATCGGCGCCGGCCCTGCAGGTCTTGCTACCGCCTACTTCCTTGCACGTGCGGGATTCTATACGGAGGTGTTCGAGAGGGAGGAGAACGCCGGCGGAGTCGTCAGGAACGTGATTCCAGAGTTCAGGATTCCCGAAGCGGTCGTAGAACGCGATGTGGCGTTCATCGAGAAGAACGGAGTGCGGTTCAATTACGGTGCGGCCGTGACGGTGAAGGGCTTGCGCGAGCAGGGATTCAAGCACATTTTCGTCGCAGTCGGTGCAGAGAAGAGCACCGACTGCAGAGTCGGCGGAAACGGAAGGCGCGAGAGCGCGGTATCCATGCTCAGAAGGATGAAGAAGGGCGAGAATGTGGTTCTCGGAAAGAACGTCGTCGTGGTCGGTGCGGGAAATACGGCAATGGATGCTTCCCGTGCGGCAAAGCGTACTTCAGGAGTCGAGAACGTCAGGATTGTCTATAGAAGAAGTTATTCCGAGATGCCTGCAGACCACGAGGAGTACAGGGAAGCGCTGAACGACGGAGTGGAA
Organism: uncultured Spirochaetales bacterium; assembly: GCA_949288415.1. Classification (GTDB taxonomy): domain Bacteria; phylum Spirochaetota; class Spirochaetia; order Sphaerochaetales; family Sphaerochaetaceae; genus Ornithospirochaeta. The sequence continues at coordinate 23,100 of CASEKE010000032.1, read as the reverse complement.
TTCAGCTGGCTAGCCAATCCTGTCGAGCTCAAGGACGGCATTCTCACTCTCAGAAAGATGGTCCTCGGGGAACCTGACGCCTCCGGCAGAAGACGTCCTGTCGAGACCGACGAGACTTTCACGATTCCTTGCGATTACCTCGTATCCGCGATCGGCGAGAAGGCCGACGACGAGAATCTGAGAGCACTCGGAGCCGAGAGCGAGGAGGACGGACTCTACCTCGTCGGCGATGTGGTTTCCGGCCCCAGTACGGTGGTGGAATGCATTGCCGGCGCCAGAAAGGCGGTCGAGAGCGCGATAGACAAGGTCTATGCGGAACTCGAGGACGAGGAAGACGAAGAGGATGAGTGCTGTTGCGGCGGCGACGAGGACGAGTGCTGCGGGCACCATCATCACCACGACGGGGATGAGTGCTGCTGCGGACATCATCATGACGACGATGAGGACGAGGAAGACGAGCTCTCCGAAGAGGAGGAGGCCGAGATCCACGAAGCCGAAAACGCATACTTCAAGGCCGTAAGGCGCAAGAAAGTCGAAATCGAAGCTCCTGCGTCGAAGTCGGACAGCGACTTCTTCCGCAAGGAGGCAGGACGCTGCCTCGAGTGTTCGTATCTGTGCAACAAGTGCGTGGAGGTATGTCCGAACCGTGCAAACGTCGCAATCGACATGAGGAGCTGGGAAGCCTTCGAGGATCCCTTCCAGATCCTGCACCTTGATGCCTACTGCAACGAGTGCGGCAACTGCGAGACGTTCTGTCCTCACCAGGGAGGGCCCTACAAAAAGAAGTTTACTCTCTTCAGCAGAAGGGACGACTTCGAGAACAGCTCGAATTCGGGCTTCCTGGTCGAGAACGATGCTATAACCGTCCGGCTCGACGGCGAGATTCTCGTCGGAAACGTAGATCGCGACGGCATGATAGATATTCCGGGAGCACCTGCCGAGGTATGCATGCTCATCGACGAGGTATTCACAAGCTACAGCTATCTGCTTGGATATGTGGAGGAATGATGGCTACGATTGCAATCAGAAATGTCAGGATAATGCAGACAAGGCCGCCTTTCGACGTTCTGGAGAACCAGGATATCGTCATACGCGGCAGCGTGATCGAGAAGGTCGGACCGGATGCGGCAAAGGATGTCAAGGCGGACAAGGTCATTGATGGACGCGGACGGACCGTGATGCCTGGCAACGTATGCTCGCATCATCACTACTACTCCGGCCTCAGCCGTGGGATGCTCATCTCTGCAGGTCCTCAGACCGATTTCATCCAGGTCCTCAAGGAGTGGTGGTGGCGCCTCGACAGAGGACTGGACGAAGAGGCCGTATACTACTCGTCTCTGATATGCAGCATGGATGCGATCAAGGCCGGAACGACGGCTGCGATAGACCATCACGCATCGCCTTCGTTCATCAAGGGCAGTCTCAGGACCATAGCCAAAGGAATGGAGGAGGTCGGGATCCGAGGTGCGACATGCTACGAGGTCACCGACCGCAACGGAGGGATCAAGGAAGTCGAGGAAGGCGTCGAGGAGAACGTGGAGTTCGCATCTCTCGTCGATTCCCGCCTCGAGAAGGGCGAGAATGTGCTCTGCGAGGCGATGATCGGGGGACACGCTCCGTTCACTCTTCCCGAGAAGGCTCTCGATCTGATGGCGGAGGCCACGAGGAGTACCGGACGCGGCATGCATCTGCACGTCGCGGAGGATAAGTACGACACGATCCACAGCCACCATATCTACGGAGAGAACATCACGGCCAGACTCGATAGGCACGGTCTGCTGGACGAGAAGACTCTTCTCGTGCACGGCATCCACCTGCTGGACGAGGAGTACGATCTCATCAATGAGCGCGGATGCTTCTTTGCCCACAATCCGAGGAGCAACATGAACAACCACGTCGGCTATAATTGCCATCTTCCTGGAATACGGAAGCTCGTGATCGGCACCGACGGATGCGGAGGCAATATGTTCGAGGAGCTGAAGATCGGATTCTTCAAGCACAAGGACGAAGGTGGCCCATGGTGGCCGGCGGACTTCGTAGCCGCTCTGAACCGAGGAAACGAGCTGCTTGAAAGCGTCTTTTCGGGACGCGGCAGATGGGGGCTCGTCGCACCTGGCTACAAGGCCGACATCGTGATCCTGGACTACAGCGCGCCGACCCCGCTGGTAAGCGCGAATGCGGCAGGACATTTCGTCTGGGGAATCGGAAGCAATGCAGTGGAGAGCGTCATCGTCGACGGCAAGCTCGTGCTCGAGAACCATTCGTTCACTTCTCTCGACGAGGAGAAGATCTACCGCGAGGCTGCGTGCGTGGCCGAGAGGGTATGGAAGACAGTAGACAAGATCAAGGCATGATCAAAAGAATAGGAGAAAGAAGAAAATGAGTATCGTTGACACAATTCGCGACATGGCCGAGAAGTACAGGGACTATACGGCCGAGAACCTTTCCAAACTTGTAAAGACGAAGAGCTATTCCTCCAAGGAGGAGGACGTATGCCGTCTTCTCGTCGAGCTCTGCAAGGAGGCCGGATTCGACGAGGTCAGGATCGACGGACTCGGATCCGTGATCGGAAGGGTCGGAAACGGTCCGAAGTCCATCGCATTCGATGCGCATATCGACACTGTCGAGGTCGGTAACATCAAGAACTGGAACTTCGATCCTTTCTCGGGCGAGATCAAGGACGGCAAGGTCTGGGGACGCGGTGCGAGCGACCAGAAGGGTGGTGCCGCATCGATGATCACAGCCGGAAGGATTCTCAAGGAACTCGGATACGGCGGAGAATACACTATCTGGTTCACATTCACTGTCATGGAGGAAGACTGCGACGGAATGTGCTGGAAGTACCTCATCGAGGAGGAGAAGTTCAAGCCGGAGCTCATCGTCTCCACAGAGCCTACAAGCTGCAGAATCTACCGCGGGCATAGGGGAAGAATGGAGATCAGGATCATTCTTCGCGGAATCTCATGCCATGGATCGGCACCAGAGAGAGGTGTCTCGGCAGCCTACAAGGCCGCACGTGCAGCCCTCGCTATCGAACAGCTAAACAAGGATCTCCAGCCGGATGACGACAACTTCCTCGGCAAGGGAACCATCACCGTCTCGCAGATGGACGTCAAGGGGCCCAGCCAGTGCGCCGTCGCCGACTATGCTATGCTCTACTGCGACCGCCGCCTGACATGGGGCGAGGATGCGGAGCTTGCGATCAATCAGGTGAAGGAATACGTGTCGAAGGCCACGGGCGATGCACCTGACCAGATCATTGTCGAGATGCCGAACTATGAGAAGATCGGCTGGACGAACAAGGAGTACTCACAGGAGCTTTACTTCCCGACATGGAAGATTCCCGAGGACCATCCTCTCGTACAGGCCGCAATCGCAGACTACAAGGATCTCTACAAGAAGGAGCCCGTTGTCGACAAGTGGACGTTCAGCACCAACCTCGTCGCGACTACGGGAAGACACAAGATCCCTGCGATCGGATTCGGCCCCGGCGATGAGGCCCAGGCCCATGCTCCGAACGAGATCAACAGGGTCGAGGACCTTGTAATCTGTGCCGGTTTCTATGCGCTCCTGCCTTACGAGCTCGAGGGCAAGGCCAGGTAACAGCCGGATTTTCCGGCAAAGGAAAAGCGTCTGTCCATGCGGACAGGCGCCTTTTTATTTGCTCGCCAAGGCTGTCTTGACGATCTTCCACAATATGAGGCTCGGCATCTTTTTTTCTTCCTTGCTCGGGGTATTCTGCTATTCCTTTGCCGAAGGTTTTCATATTTTTGTCGGATACCTAGGGATTTTGAGTTTTTCCGCAATGCCGGGATGCAACAAATTGAAACAATTAAATTGTCGATTCGCGCGTATACGGTGTATAATTGTCATGGAAAGAATCTATGATGACAGCCGATGTCATTATATCACTTAAAATATAATGGAGAGCTTTCTATGGCATTAACACAGATTGATGACAAGATCAGACGCACTGATGCTGTCAGCAAGGCACGAGGGGAGGCCGTCTACCTGAGCGACATGAACCTCGAGGGAATGCTTCATGCCCAGATGCTGCGCAGTACCGTGGCCCGCGGCAGGATTCTCAGCGTCGACATCCCGAGCCTTCCCGACGGCTACTATTACATCAGTGCAGCGGACATCCCCGAAGGGGGCGTGAACTCTCTCTGGATGATCCAGAAGGATTGGAGATGCTTTGCCGAGGGCGATGTGCGGTATGTCGGCGAGACGATAGGACTCTTCGTCGGAAAAAGCAGAGAGGTACTCAAGAGCCTCGTGGCGAATACGCACGTCGAGTACGAGGAGACCGTTCCTGCCGTCACGATCGACGATGCGATCGCTGTGAAGGGAGGCCCTATCCTTGAAAAGGACGACGTGCATTGCAGTCTCTACTGCGAGAAGGGTCGTCCGATGGACGATGTGTTCGCAGAAGCGGACATGATAGTCGAGGAGACGATCGAGACGGGTTTCCAGGAGCATGTCCATCTCGAGACCAACGGATGCATCGCCCTTCCCGAGGACGATCACTATGTCATATATGCCAGTGCGCAGTGTCCGTTCTACATCAGAAAGTCGGTCGCAGGAGTAGTGAATCTCCCAATCGACAAAATCGTGGTCCGGCAGACCGTCACCGGCGGTGCTTTCGGAGGAAAGGAAAACTTCCCCGATGTGCTCGCAGGACCCGCGCTTCTTGCCGCATACGTGATAGGCAAGCCCGTCAGGCTGTGCTTCGACAGGGAGGAGGACATGGAGTTCTCCGTCAAGCGTCACCCATCGAAAGTCATCTACCGGACTGCGGTCAAGGATGGCAAGATAACCGGTACTAAGGGAACTGTCTACTACAACGCAGGAGCATATCTTTCCTCGTCGTTCGTCGTTCTCCAGCGCGGAGTCTTCCACGCCACCGGCGTCTACGACATACCCAATGCGTTCGTCGAAGGGTTCGGAATGGCGACCAACACGTTCCCGTCCGATGCTTTCCGCGGTTTCGGTGCTCCTCAGACTCTGTTTGCATACGAGGTGCATCTCGACCATGTCGCGCGCAGAATGGGACGTGATCCTGTCGATCTCAAGAGTGAGCTTTTCATAAAGAAAGGCGGCGAGACGATCACCAACGGCCATATCGTCGAAGAGGTGATGCTTCCCAAGATGCTTGACGACATCGCCACCGCATCGGACTACTGGAGAAAGAGCGCGGAATACGGCTACGGTTCCGGAAAGGGAATCGGAATGGCTTTCTACAACCATGGAGGCGCGTTCACTGGCAACGGCGAGCAGGCGCTCATAAAGGCGCATGCCAGACTGGTGAAGACCGGCGACAAAGTCAGGATAGAATGCGGACAGACCGAGATGGGACAGGGTTTCAACACGATACTTAGGAAGATCGCAGCATCGGTTCTCGGAATTCCTATCGAGGACGTGGACTATCCTGCCCCAGACACTTCCTGCGTTCCCGATTCCGGTCCGACCGCGGCTTCCCGCTCGACCATGATCGTAGGAAAGCTTATCGAACGCTGCGCGATCGAGATGAAGGAGCGCTGGGCGGATGGTGACTTCTCCGTCGAAAAGGAGTATGAGCATCCCGATGGCCATCCATGGGATCAGGGGACTTTCCGTGGCGATGCGTACCTGGGCTACGGCTGGGGTGCGGTCTGCGTCGAGCTGGAAGTCGACAGAAGGACGAACGAGGTGACCGTGAAGGGAATCTGGTCGAGCCACGAAATCGGAAAGGCCATCGACGAGCTTATCGTCCATGGACAGATCAACGGTGGAATCGTCCAGGCGCTCGGCTGGGCAGCCATGGAGAAGATGGAGAACAGAAACGGGCATTTCAAGCAGACCAGCATGTCGGACTACGTGATTCCGACATCGATGGAATTCCCGCATCAGACGTATTTCATCCAGGACAATCCCTACGAATGGGGACCGTTCGGGGCGAAAGGAATGGGCGAGCTGGTATTCAACGGTGCCGCTGCGGCATATGTGGATGCACTTGAGCGCGCAATCGGCAAGGAGGCATGCAAGATTCCGCTTCCGCCGGAAGACATCGAGGAGGTAATCAGGAATGACCGCTGAAATAAAGTTCCGACTAAACGGCAAGGATGTAGTTTTCAACGGGGATCAGCTGAGGAGACTGATAGACGTCCTTCGCGACGATTTCGGTCTCGTCGGCGTCAAGGAGGGCTGCTCTGAGGGCGAATGCGGCGCATGCTCGGTTCTCAAGGACGGAGCTCTCGTCACAAGCTGCATAGTCGCTATGGGAAGCGTCGATGGATCGGAGATACTCACCATAGAAGGTCTCCGCGACACGGAGAAAGGCATGTGCATAATTGATGCGTTCGCCGATGGAGGTGCGGTCCAGTGCGGATTCTGCATCCCCGGAATGGTGATGGCTTCCTACGCGCTTCTGGAAAAGAATCCGGATCCGAGCGAGGAGGAAATCAGGGTTGCACTTTCCGGCAACATATGCAGATGCACCGGATACGACCTGATCGTCGACAGCGTCAGGCTTGCAGCGAAGCGAGGAGCTGAACTATGGCAGTAGAGACTTGTTACATTCCCAGGACCTTGGACGAGGCCCTGGAACTGAGGAAGAATACTGGGGCGATTCCTCTTGCCGGAGGAACGGACCTCATGGTACAGCACAAGAAGGGCATCGGATGCGTTCCTTCATTCCCGGCACCGATCATGATCATAAGCAACCTCAAGGAGCTCAAGGGAATAACCCGGGATGCGGACGGTACGGTCGTGATCGGAGCTTTGACGACCGCCTCGGAGATAGCGGAGAGTGAGCTCGTCCCGTATCTCGTCCGTACCGCCGCCTCGCGCATGGGCGCTGTCGCGCTGCGCAATCAGGCGACGATCGGTGGCAACATAGGCAATGCATCTCCCAAGGGCGATCTGCCTCAGCCGCTCATTCTTCTGGATGCGGAAGTGATACTTCGTAGCGTGGACGGGGAAAGAAAGATGCTTCTCGACAAGTTCATAACCGGAAGCAAGAGAACCGAGCTCTCGAGCGACGAGATCATAACCGCGATAAGAATTCCTGTCGTACCGTCCACACATCTTTTCTATCACAAGGTCGGCACGAGGAGGGCGAATGCAATATCCAAGCTTTCCCTTTCCTGCTTGGCCCTTGTCGAGGATGGGGTTGTAAAGGACTTCAGAGCCTCAAGCGGAGCTGCCGGTCCGAAGGTCAGAAGATCCAGGGATGCCGAGAACCTTATAATAGGCTTGAGGCTCGACGAGATAACGGATCACATCGGAGAGTTCACAAAAGCCTGGGACGCCATCATCAGCCCGCATGCCATGCCCGAATGGAGAAGGGCATCCACAAGGAGAATGCTGACTTTCTTCCTCGAGAAGCTTGCCTGCGGAGCGGAACCGGGAATCTTCGAATAGAATACAAGGAGGCACGATGAGGGAAATAATTGTTCCATCCACACCTCGGGAAGCCGCCGGGCTTCTTGGAAAGGGGATTTTCCTTCAGGGCGGGACCGATGTCCTGCGCCTTGGAGGATGCGATGAAGTCTCGTCCCCGCTGATCGATCTGCGAAATGCCGTTTCCGACGTCATCGCAGAGGATCATGGCACCATCGAAATAGGCGCAAGAGCCACGTTCACATCGCTTGTAGAGAGTTCCCTTGTTCCATCATGGCTTCGTCAGGCCGCGCTTTACATGGCGTCTCTGCAGCTTCGCAACCAGGCGACGATCGGCGGAAACATCGCGCTGGAACGAGACGATTCGTACCTCGTTCCATCGCTCGTCGCAGCGGGTGCCGTCGTCGGCACGATGGATGAGACCGGCAAAAGTGCGTCGATGCCGCTTTCGGAATACCTGAAGGGAGAAAAAAAGCTCCTTCTGCTTTCCGTCTCTTTTGCCCGGGATGCCGATGTGCATTCGAAGAGGCTTTCCCTTGCGTCCCACTCGCATGCGGTGATCACCGCGGCATCGGGACCTGCCGGGTACTGCTTCGCAATAAAAGGCACGGGAATAGTGGAAGACATCGAGGGAATCGAATTCGCAAGCGACATGTTCGGTTCGGCAGAGTACAAGAAGTATCTTGCATCCACTCTGCTGGAGGAACTATCAAGGAGGTAGACGATGGAAGTCAGATGCAGAATCAACGGCGAGAACATCAGTTTCTTCTCCAATCCCGACGATCGTCTCAGAGACGTTCTCTATCGCATAGGCTACAGTTCCGTCAGGGACAGCGACGATAGGGAAGGGTTTGCAGGAAGCGACACTGTCGTCTTCAACGGTCGCCTCAGGTATTCCAACCTGATTCTTGCCTACCAGGCTGAAGGAGCCGAAATACGTACAGCCGAATCTTTGCTGGAGGACAGGAAAATCAACGACGTCCAGGAAGCCATGATAGCTTCCGGCGTGGTCCAGAGTGCGTACAATGCCCCTGCGGCGGCGCTTGCGCTGACCTATCTTCTCGAGAAGAATCCCGATGCGGGAAGAGACGACGTCGTGGACATCCTTTCCGGAATTTTCATCCGCGATGCGGGGTACGAGCACTATTTCCTCGCCGTACGCCTTGTGCAGGAAAAGAGGAAATACGGCAAGTACTTATCGCCCGTATCTCCTTCCTTCAGAGATGGCCTGATGTATGTCGGCAAGCCTGTTAAGAAGATCGACGGAGAGGCTCTCGTCTCCGGCGAGAAGGTATTCGTCGAGGACAAGGTCCTTCCGGGGGCATATGTCCTTGATGTCCTCCGCTCGCCGTTCGCTCATGCGTACATAAAGAACATCGACACGAGCGAGGCAGAGAAGGTCGATGGAGTAGAGAAGATATTAACATGTGAGTACTGTCCGGACATCTACTACATGCAGGCCGGCCAGGGCAATCCCGAGCCCAGCCCTCATGACAGGAGACTTTTCAACAGAAAGGTCAGACACGTCGGCGACAGAGTGGCTGCCGTAGTCGCGAAGACGCACGAGGCTGCCAAGAAGGCAATAGAGCTCATCAAGGTCGACTACGAAGCTCTTCCTGCGGTGTTCACCGTTGAGGAAGCTATGGCAGACGGAGCACCTCTGGTACACAACGGAATAGTCGAATACAGGTCCGGCGCTCCCGCGGATCTCGACCTGTACAACAAGACAGCCGATCCGAGGGACGGCAAGGTAATTTATCAGTTCCCGCTGCATGGGGATATCAGGCACAATATCGCGGCCGGCGCCCACGGCGGAATCGGAGATATCGAGAAAGGGTTCGCCGAAGCAGATGCCATCGTCGACGAGACATACCAGACCAGCCAGGTGCAGTGCACGCCGCTCGAACCCCACGTATGCTATGCAAGACTCGAGAACGGAAGACTGGTGATCCATGCATCCACCCAGGTCCCATACCATGTCAGGAGAATCGTCAGCTGGGTATGCCAGATTCCGGAGAACAAGATCCATGTGATCAAGGAAAGAGTAGGCGGAGGCTACGGTTCCAAGCAGGATATCCTCGTGGAGGACCTAGTCGGGTATGCCACCTGGATAACAGGAAAGCCGATTTATTACAGGAACACCAGGGCCGAGGAATTCTATGCGAATTCCACGAGACACCCGATGAGAGTCCGCGTGAAGATGGGCGGCAAGAAGGACGGACGCATCACGGCAATCTATATGGACGTGCGCGCCAACACCGGTCCTTACGGCAACCACTGCCTGACTGTTCCTATGAACGCCTCATCGAAGACGCTTCCGATCTTCAAGGTGGACAACATGTATTACGATCTTACCACGTACTACACGAACATTCCGCCGACCGGAGCATACCAGGGCTACGGGGCTCCCAAGGGTTATTTCGGAATCGTGAGCTGCATGGCTCAGCTTGCCTGGAAACTCGGAGTAGATCCTCTCGAGATGGCGAAGAAGAACATCGTCGAGGAAGGCTACATGCTCGAGATCCTGAAAGGTCTCGGAGAGGGGCGTGAAGGTGCAGTCGTGCCTGTCGGTTCCTGCGGACTCAAGGAAGCTCTGGACAAGGGCGGAAAGATGATCGGCTGGGGAAGAAAGGAGAAGAGCGATGATCCTGACTGGAAGATCGGAAAGGGTTTTGCGATGATCCAGCAGGGATCCGGGCTTCCCGGACTCGACCATGCCACGGCACAGTGCCAGCTGCTGACGGACGGAACGTTCATCGTGATGTCCGGCGGTGCCGATCTCGGTACCGGCCTCGATACGATAAGCGCGAAATGCTGCGCCGAGCTGATGAAGGTTCCTATGGATGTGGTCTCGGTCGTCTCCGGCGATACGGATGCCTGCCTATTCGATACGGGAGCCTATGCATCCAGCGGAACGTATTTCAGCGGAAACGCATCCTTGCTTGCGGTCAAGGATCTTCGACGCAAGGTGCTTGAGGAAGCATCGCTTCAGATGGGCGAGAACATCGAGGATCTGGAGCTTGAGTTCCCCGGGAAGATCGTATCGAAAAAGACTAAAGCAGAGCTCTCATACGCTTCCCTCAGCCATGCCTGCCATCAGGGCGATGGAAGAGGAGCTCTCATCGGCAAGGGAACGTTCGTCACGCCGAATTTTGCGGTTCCGTATGGAGCCCATTTCGCGGAGGTAGCGGTCAATGTGAAGACCGGAGAGGTCAAGGTAAGGAAATTCTATGCTCTCCAGGATGCAGGAACTCCGATCAATCCGGAGCTTGCGCTCTGCCAGATGTACGGCGCGGCGATGAAGAGCATCGGGCACACGCTCTACGAGGGAATGATTCTTTCGGAAGACGGGCGCTGCATAAATGCCAACTTCACCGATTACAACACTCCTATGATCGAGGAGAGTCCGATCGACTTCAAGGCCGAGCTCATAGATATAAACGACCAGTTCGGTCCGTTCGGGGCTAAATCGATATCGGAGATCGCCACCAACGGCGCCGCTCCTGCAATAGCAATGGCCATTGCGGATGCTACCGGCGTATGGGTACGGTCATGGCCGATAACGCCTGAGAAGATTCTCAAGGGATTGGGAAAGTTCTAGGCCGTATGAATGAATAATCCCGGATCCGAGGGCTGTTGCACCTCGCTCCGGGAATTTTTTTTCCAGTCGAAAACTGGAAAGGCTGACAGCCTTGAAACATCATTATGAAAACAATAGCTTGAAAAGAATCTTGGATACGGACTGAGTGATATCGAGCGATGTTTCATCGAGGTATAGACTGATATCAGGGTTCGTGCATAGATCCATTGCAAGAGAGATAAATCCGGAAGTTGCAGAGGACAATCGATGCGCGTACCGTTTTGTTAACGGATGCCTTTGAAGAGAACGATATCGTCTGCAGGGACTCCGCGAGTTCTTTTCCATCTAGAGGTACCGTATTCGAAGAATTTACCGATTGCATTGTAGATGTAGTAGGCCATCATTTCGTTCTGCGATACTTTTTTGATCGGATCAATGGTTGTAGCCTCCTCATCTTCAAAGGTATATTCTTTTCCGTCTTATGTATGTACCTTGCGTACAATTATCGGATTGCGAATCGGGAAAAAGCATGACGTCATGGGGAAAACTGCATATGAAGACGATAGCCTAATCTGGTCTTCGTTGAAGATTTTTCCGACTTTTTGGATCATTTTTGTCGTTCTGTTGTTTCATACCGTCGACATCTGGTGTATCCTCATATTGTCGATGACAATCTGAACTGAGGAGTCAAGTATATGAAAGTGCTTGTGATAGGCGGAGTAGCAGCCGGAACCAAGGTCGCGGCAAAACTCAAGAGAGAAGACAGAAGTGTGGAAGTCAAGATTCTCGCAAAGGGCAATGACATCTCCTATGCCGGATGCGGCCTGCCGTATTTCGTCGGCGGAATGATCCCTTCCAGAGATGAACTGATAGTGAATACACCGGCAAAGTACTCCGGGTTGACCGGTGTCGAGGTGGAGACAGGGTGCGAGGCCGTCGCTCTGGATCCTGCGGCCCATTCGGTCACGTTCGTGAAGGACGGCGAAACTTTTGAAGAGGGCTACGATCGGCTTGTCATTGCCACCGGAGCTTCCGCATTCGTGCCGGAGATTGCAGGAAAGGACCTTGAAGGGGTTTTCGTGATGAGAACCCCGGACGATGCGGTTGCCTTGAGGACTGCCGTATCCGCAAACGACGTAAGAAGCGTGGTTGTCGTCGGTGCCGGATTCATCGGCCTTGAGATTGCAGAGAACCTGAAGACTATGGGCAAGGACGTCACTGTGATCGATTCTGCATCGCAGATAATGCCTAACGCTTTCGACGACGACATGGCGGATTATGCCAAGCGTCAGCTCCTTACGGCAGGAATCAAGGTCTTGACCGGAACTGGGATCGTATCGGTGGACGGAAACGGCAAGGTTTCCGGCGTCACGACCACGACGGGAACGCTCAGAGCCGATGCCGTCGTACTTGCAATCGGGGTAAGACCCAATACCTCGTTTCTGGCCGGATCCGGAATAGCGATGGAAAAGGGTGCGATATTGGTCGATGAGAACATGGCGACGAACGTGGATGACATATATGCCGCCGGGGACTGCGCACTCGTTTCGAACAGACAGAGCAAAAAGAGATTCTATTCCGCGATGGGAAGCACTGCGAACATAACGGGAAGGATCCTCGCGAAGAACCTTGTCGGTGGGAAGACTTGCTACAATGGCGCTCTAGGTACCGGAGTGGTGAAGCTTCTAGGAAATCTGAACGCGGGACGCACAGGTTATACGGAAGCGCAGGCAGTCCGTGAAGGCATCGATGCCGTATCGGTGGTTTCCGTCGTGGACGACAAGGCCCATTATTACGAAGGCTCCTCTTTCTTCGTGGTGAAGCTTACCGCCGAGCGCGCAACGGGTCGCATTCTCGGTCTGCAGACCATAGGAAGCGGTGCTGTCGACAAGATGACGGATATCGCGGTCGTTGCAATCTCCGCAGGCTTGAAGCTGGAGGACATGGACGATCTGGATCTGTCTTATGCTCCTCCGTTCTCTACTGCGATCCATCCGTTCGTACAGACCTGCTATATCCTGGAGAACAAGATCTCGGGACATCTCGATACCATCTCTCCGACCGAGTATTCATCCGGCAAGGCAAAAGCCTACAAGGTCATAGACTGCCTTCCGCAGAAGACTGTGCCGGGTGCTACATGGGTGGATCTTTCCAAGGTCGACAGGAACGGAATACCCGGAATCGGAAAGGAGGAAAAGTTGCTTCTTGTATGCGCACGTGGAAAGAGAAGCTATTTTCTGCAGGGCAGGCTGAAGGATGCCGGATATGTATCGACGAAGGTTCTCGAAGGCGGAATCACGGTCAACGATGTGAAAATCGATTTCGGTGCGGTGATTCCTCCCGACGAGGTAAGAAGGGTCAAGGGACTCGGATGTCTCCAGGACAAGAGACAGCCTGACCATTTCAACGTGCGTGTGATAACGAGAAACGGAAAGATAACCGCAAAGGAGCAGAAAGCAATCGCTGAAGCCTCCGAGAAGTTCGGCAGCGGGGAAGTGACGATGACGACGCGCCTGACGCTCGAGATACAGGGAGTTCCGTACACCAACATCGATTCTCTCAGAAGCTTCCTACTTGAGAACGGACTTGACACAGGCGGCACCGGCTCCAAAGTCCGTCCTGTGGTATCATGCAAGGGAACCACGTGCCAGTATGGCCTTATAGACACCTTCGCCCTTTCGGAGAAGCTCCATGAGCTATTCTACGTCGGCTATCACGACGTTTCGCTTCCGCACAAGTTCAAGATTGCTGTAGGCGGATGTCCAAACAACTGCGTCAAGCCGGATCTGAACGACCTCGGCATAGTCGGTCAGAGAGTTCCTCTGTTCGATTTCGACAAGTGCAAGGGCTGTAGAATCTGCCAGGTCGCGGCGACATGTCCGATCAAGGTAGCACATCTCGAGGACGGCAAGCTGGTCGTCGATGCAGAGCAGTGCAACCACTGCGGACGTTGCATCTACAAGTGCCCGTTCGGCGTCACGAAGGAGTTCATGAACGGCTACAGGATCTACGTAGGCGGACGCTGGGGCAAGAAGGTGGCCCAGGGAAGGATGCTTTCTAGGATACTCGTCAGCGAGGATGAGGTGATACGTGTCGTAGAGAACGCCATCCTTCTTTTCAGGGACGAGGGAATAAGCGGCGAGAGATTTGCGGACACGGTTGCGCGTCTCGGACTCGAGTATGTGGAAAAGAAGATCGTCGACGAAGGGATCGACAAGGAGAAGGTCATGGGCAAGACTGTAGTCGGCGGAGCTACCTGCTGATTATTCCCCTGGCTTGGCGGCTGCAGAAATGCAGCTGCTTTTTTTTCTTCGTTCGCCATTGACATGGGCCATGTTGAAGGTTTTTTCGCCATGATGTAGAATATTTTCCAGGATGTGCCATGCCGTCGGACGGCAAAGGGCCTTGAAACTATCCTGATAAGTTTATTTTACGATTTTCGGAGATTTCAATGCCCAGGCGACTTTCTGTCCTTTTTCTTGTTTTTTCCATCTTTTCCGCGGCTTCATATGCCGTGACATTCACAGATTCCATTTCCCATGAGGTAACTGTCGACAATCCATCCCGCGTGGCACTTCTCAATTCGTCGCTTGCTGATGCATGGGTACTTGCCGGGGGAAAAGCGGCGATTACAATCGAGGAGGCCGTCGAGAGGGGATTCGCCTCCGCCGATGCGATCGTAGTTGGAAACTCCTCAGGGATGAGGATCGATTCCGAGCTTCTGTACGTTGCCAAGCCTGATCTCATAATCGGATCTGCGGACCTGCCAAGCCACGTCGCACTCTACGAACGCTTTTCGTCGCTCGGCATTCCCGTTGCTCTCTTCAGAATGGAGAGCTTCGAGGATTATCTCGAGGTTTTCCGGATTCTTACAGAGATAACCGGGCGCAGCGATCTTTATGACAAGTACACGACGGACCAGATTGCGGAGATCGAATGCCTGAAGGAAGCGGCCCGGGAGAAAGAGTATCATCCGAAGGTCCTTCTGATCAGATCAGGATCCGCCTTCTCGTCATTTCTTGCCAAGACTGCAGAAAACCACTTCGCAGGGGCGATTCTGGAGGACCTGGGAGCTGTAAACATAGCAGATGGTGACAGCGCGCTTTCCGAGCGCATCTCGCTTGAGCACGTGCTCGTGGAAAATCCCGACATGGTGTTCGTAATCCTTCACGGGAACGAGGATGCCTCACGGGATTTCGTGCTCTCCACGTTCTCGCGTCCGGGCTGGAGAGACATCAAGGCTGTGCAGGAAGGACGGTTCTACATTCTGGACAAGGAGCTTTTCCATTTCAAGCCATGCGAACGATATGCAGAAGCATATCGCGTGCTGTTCGATCTTCTCTACGGGGAGGACATTTGATGGGAAAAGGAAGAAATGTTGTCGTCTCCGCGATTCTTTTCGTCCTTCTGCTTCTGGCCATGGTGCTGTCCCTCGGGGTTGGAAGCTCCGGAATAGGTTTTGCCGATTTCCTCTCCGGTGACAGGGATGCATTCGTAGTTCTCTCGGTTCTCAGATTTCCACGCATCCTTGCCGCACTTCTTGCAGGAATCGCATTTTCCGTTTCGGGACTTCTTCTCCAGAGTGCGAGCTCGAACGATCTGGCTTCTCCGAACATAGTCGGGATAAACGCAGGGGCAGGGTTCGCCGTCCTGTGCTTTCTTTCATTTTTTCCATCCATGTTCCGCATACTGCCGCTCGTGTCGTTTCTTGGCGCATTGGTTGCCGCGACTCTTGCCATAGTGCTGTCGAGCCTGATTTCCTCTGTCCGTGACAGAAGCACGCTGCTGCTTTCCGGTGTGGCGATCTCCGCACTTTTCAATGCGGGAATTTCCGCGGTCTCCGCTCTGGATCCCGACGTGCTCGCAACATATTCGAGTTTCAGCATCGGAGGATTCTCCGGTGTCTATCTGTCCGATCTGGCCGTTCCGGCAGTTGTGATTTTCGTTGCAATCGCTTTTTCCTTCGCCCTTTCGCGCCAGCTGTCGCTTCTCATTCTCGGTGACGAGATAGCGTCCGCGCACGGCGTCGACGTACGCATGGTCCGTCTTCTTGCCGTCGTTGTCGCATCCGCACTTGCGGCCGCTGCGGTCACGTTCTCCGGACTGCTCGGGTTCGTTGGACTCGTGGTGCCGCACATCTCGCGCCTGATCTACGGGGAGGACCGGGCGAAGGACATTCTGGGATGCATCCTCTGCGGTCCGATTCTGGTCGTGCTGGCCGATACCGTAGGACGCATAGCAGTTCCGCCTGCCGAGCTTCCATGCGGGGTCTTCATGGCTGTCCTTGGCGTCCCTTTCTTCTTCATACTGCTTTTCAGAAGGAGGAAATCGTCGTGGTAGAGGTTCGCAATCTTTCGCTTTCCATAGGTGGAAGGAAGGTCCTCGACGACATAGGCTTCTGCCTCGAAGATGGAGTGATCACCGTTCTCCTGGGTGTCAACGGCTCCGGAAAGACAAGTCTGCTGAGGTGCCTTTCGTCCTATTATAGGAACTACTGCGGCACGATCCTTTTCGACGGCAAGGAGCTTGGAAGCATGGGCGCAGCAGAGAGAAGGAAGGCCCATGCGATAATGCCCCAGATGATTCCCTCGGTGGATATCGTTCTCGAGGAGCTTCTTCTGTCCGCACTGCTTGAAAGTCCATTCTCCCGTCCAGGTGAGAAGGAGAAGAAAATCATCGACAGAACGATAGACCTTCTCGGCCTTGGGCGTCTTAGGGGCAGACCTGTTTCCAGAATGAGCGGAGGCGAAAGGCAGCTCTCGTTTCTTGCATTTCTTCTTGTCCATGATTCGGGACTCTACATCCTCGATGAGCCTGAGAGTCATTTGGATGCCGTTTTCTCTCGGAAGGTTGACAAAGTGATAGAATCTCTCCGCGGATCGGGACACTGCGTGATCGCGGTCCTGCATGACATCGAACGGGCCTTGCGTCTTGCTGACAGGATTCTTGTCCTCGACGAAGGAAAGCTAGTCTTCAATGGAACGGCTGACGGTTTCCTGGGGGAGGACATCCATGGTCGATACTTTTCTCTTCAGGCGGTCCGGCTCATGGACGAGGAGGGCAGAAAGGTCATTTCATTCAGGTAGAACGAGAGTGAAGAGCACGTCCGCCTTTCCTCCGCATGCCATGCCAAGGTCGCTTTCGGCTGACATGTCGAACTTCTCCAGGCGAACTACCTGGCCGCTTTCCAGCATGAGGCGAGCTATGCGGATGCTCTCGTTCTCTATTGCGCCACCACCTATCGTCATGAACGTCACATCCTTTCCGATCGCCATCTCGGTCCCCTGTTCCCTGGGGCCTGACCCCGATTTGGCAACGATCCGCGCTCTTATCACGGGTTTGTCGATGTGGGAGAGAAAAGTTAGCATCCCCGGCTCGACCGATATCTGTCTCTTGTCCTTTCTGTACGTACCGATCATTTCTGCCATTATGCTGACGGCGATTTCTTCCGGCGTCGCTGCGTTTATCGGAAGACCTATCGGTGCGTGTACGGCAGAGAGCCTCTCTTCGGAGAACCCTTTCTTCGAGAGATGCTCGTACGTGTGGGCGACCTTTCCTTTGCTTCCTATCATGCCGATGTAGCCGGCGTTCCTGTGGCGCAGGGCGTATTCCAGCCCCTCTTCGTCGTAGCTGTGGCCATGGGTGAATATCGCAAAGTAGGGATTTTCCAGATCCAGATTGTTCTTGAAGAGCTTTTCTAACGGTGCTGTCAGCCTCTTTGCCTTCGGAAACCGATCGGCGGTGTTCAGCTCCGCTCTGTCGTCCAGAACGGTCACGTCCAGGGATATCGTCGATGCAAGGTCGTAAAGCGCCTTTGCGACATGGCCGGCTCCAATGAACACCAGATGCGGTCTTAGTGCTATCTTTTCCTCTAGGATCGTGCATCCGGGAGGAATGGAACCTCCTTCTTCAAGCAAGAAATTCCCGTTCCTGTCGAGTATGGCCTCCGCTCCCATTTTTGGGCCGTCCAACGCAGTCCGTCTCGATAGCATCTGCTCCTTTTTCAGCATTTCGTACAGTCTTTCAAAGTAATTCCCCATACTTTCGTATCTCCTTGAGTGCGTATATAGTCTTCTCGATTTCCTCGGCCGTCGTGAATACCCCGGGCGAGAGTCTTACGGTTCCTTGCGGATATGTCCCCATCGCCTTGTGCGCTAGCGGGGCGCAATGCAGGCCGACTCTGGTCTCTATGAAATATTTTTCCTTCAGTGCTTCCGTGACCCTCGCCGGATCCATTCCTTTTATGGCGATGCTCGTCACGGCGGAACACGGTTCGTTACTTTCGGGTCCGTAGAGAACCAGCCCGTCGATGGTCCTGAGTTTCTCCCTGAGACTGAGAATGTTGTCCCTGTATCGCTTTGCCATCTCCTGTCTGTGAGTCATTATCACCTCGAGGCTGGCTTCCAGCCCGATGAGCCCGGGAAGATTCCTCGTTCCAGCCTCGAACTTGTCCGGAAGCACGTCCGGCTGCTCGAGATGGTCCGAAAGACTTCCCGTTCCACCCGCGATAAGTGCACGTGTACGCTCTGCGACTTTTTGGGAAAGTATCATGCCTCCCGTCCCCTCCGGGCCCAGCAGTCCCTTGTGTCCCGTGAAGAAGAGAGCATCGATTCCAAGACCGTCCATGTCGATGTCGATGAAAGGTGCAGCCTGCGCGGTGTCGACCATGAAAAGCATGCCATTGTCATGTGCGAAGGAAGAGAGCCTTCCGATCTCCTCCACGAATCCCGTCACGTTGGAGGCCGCGGTGACGATGAGCACCTTCGTCCTGCTTTCCAGAAGATCGTCAATCTTCGAGCAGTCGGTCTTTCCCCTCCCGTCTGTAGGTATTACGGAGAAGGGAATCCTGTTGTGCGTCAGGCTCCGGAGGACCGCGTTGTGCTCCAAAGAGGTCGTGATTGCGTGATCCTCTTCATTGAACAGGCCTGCGACGACCGTGTTTATGCTCTCCGTTATTCCCGAGTTGAGGATGACCGTCGATACATTGTCGTGCCCGAACAGTTTCGCGAGCCTGAAGCGCAGTGACAGTATCCTGTCTTCGTCCTTTTCCGCCGCGTCTCCGTATGTCCTGTTGATGTTCGAGCAGGAGAGGGAGAGGAATTCCGTAACGCTTTTTATGCATTCTTCGGTCTTCGGCCACGATGTGGCGCTGTTGTCTAGGTATATCCTTTCCATGTTGGATATCATATCATATTCCCATTGCATTATGAAAAACATAATGGTAGGATTTTCATTGAAGTTATTTTTTTTATCGGAGGATCGATGAGAAAGCGAGAACTATTCATCACAGGGCTCGTGATCGGAATTTTCGGCGTCGTGCTGGTCGTTTTCGGAAATCCGGGCAACATGGGCTTCTGTCTCTCGTGCTTCGTGCGTGACATCGCCGGGGCATTGAGGCTTCACACCAACGTCGGCACATCCTACATGAGGCCCGAAGTGCTCGGGCTTGCGCTCGGTGCCTTTCTCGTCGCGGTTCTGCGCGGCGAATTCAAATCGACAAGCGGGTCAAGTCCGTTTCTGCGCTTCCTGCTGGGATTCTGCGTGATGGTTGGGTCGCTGACGTTCCTCGGCTGTCCGGTCAGAGCCATCCTCAGGCTCAGCGCCGGCGACCTCAACGCGCTCGTTGGAATTGTCGGACTTGTCTGCGGCATCGCGGTCGGATCGGCGTTCATAAACGCTGGATTCAGCCTTGGACGCGCGAAGGAGGATATGAGGCTTTCGGGACTCGGATTTCCGTTCGTGATCATCGTGCTGCTTGCTCTGGTACTCTTTGCACCGACGCTCCTCAACTCCGGTGCGGCGCATGCTCCCTTGTGGCTCTCTCTTGTCGCCGGGCTTTGCGTCGGGGCTCTTGCCTTCAAGACGCGCTTCTGCTCGATAGGTGCTTTCCGCGACGTGATCCTGATCAGGGACAATGGACTGCTGATGGGCATCATCGGTCTCTTCTGCGGAGCTTTCGTGCTCAATCTTGCGACAGGAAACTTCCATCTCGGCTTCGCGGGACAGCCGGTAGCGCATACCGAACAGCTGTGGAACTTCATCGGACTGTTTGTCGTCGGACTTTCCTCGACTCTGCTCGGAGGCTGTCCGCTGAGGCAGATCGTGCTTGCATCCGGCGGAAACGCCGACAGCGCGGTGACCGTGCTCGGACTTATTGTCGGTGCGGCGTTCTGCCATAACTACGGCTTCGCGGCCTCAGCATCGGGAGTCCCGTTCCAGGGAAAGGTGATGGCCGTGATCGCGCTTTGTTTCGCACTTCTGGTGGCAGGGACGGTGACATATATCAAGAGGAGGGAATATGGTAACAGTTGATACACGTGGGCTCAGTTGCCCGGAACCGGTCATAATGACCAAAAAGGCCCTTGCCGCAAACAAGGACGGAGTGGATGTGCTTGTGGACAACAGGGCATCGCTGGAGAACGTCACCAGATACGCAGAGGCCCTTTCCTACAAAGTGGAAAGAAAAAACGAGGATGGGGCATGGAGACTGCTGGTGAGAAAGTAGTGATGACGTTCTCGTCCCACTTCGACGCCCAGATGATGCGAAGGCGGCTCGGGGGAAAGCTCATTCCAGTCCCGCGCAGTCTTTCCTCGTCCTGCGGCAGCGCCCTGGAGCTGGATGCGGCCGGATTCGATCCGGCAAATGTGACAGGGCCGTTCGAGGGATGGTACGTCTTTGACGGAAAGGAATACAAGGATGGTAAAGCTTACCAGCATGGTTAAGACCAGCGGATGCGCGGCCAAACTTCCCGCCGCGGACCTGCACAAGATCATCGATTCCCTCGAGGTCCTTCAATCCGACAGCCTGATCGAGGGCTTCGAGAACGCCGACGACGCATTTGTCTACGACCTTGGGGACGGAAGAGTGATGATCGGGACGATCGATTTTTTCCCGCCGATGGTAGACGATCCGTTTACGTTCGGCGAGATTGCGGCCGCAAATGCGCTCTCCGACGTGTGGGCGATGGGCGGGGAGCCCAAGGTGGCCATGAATCTGATGTGTTTTCCCGCCTGCCTCGAGCTTTCGGTCATGAAGAGGATCCTCGAGGGCGGACTGGCGAAGGCGAAGGAGGCCGGCTGTGTCATTGCAGGCGGACATACGATTTCTGATCCGACTCCGAAGTACGGTCTTTCCGTGACCGGTTTCGCGAAGCGGGACGGCTTCTGGTCGAACGGTGGAGCGGTCGCCGGAGATGCGATCGTCCTCACGAAGAGAATAGGGGTAGGTGTGGTCAATACCGCCTCGAAAGGAGGATGCGCACCCGAGGACGCCGTCAGGGCTGCAGTCGAGAGCATGACGACGCTCAACAGAAGGGCCTATGAGTACGCAAAGGATCTGAGGGTTCATGCGGCGACGGACGTGACGGGTTTTTCTCTGCTCGGACATTCGTCCGAGATGGCAGACGCTTCAGGGCTCACGCTGAGGATATTCAAGGATGAAGTTCCTCTGATCCCTTCTGCTCTGGAACTCGCAAAGTCCGGATTCTGTCCGGAAGGAATGTACAGCAACCGGGATTTCCTCGAGAACAAGGTCGTGGCAGAGACTGCGATAAGCCGCGAGCTGGAGGACCTTCTCTACGATCCGCAGACCAGCGGAGGTCTTCTTCTGAGCATGCCGAAGGAAGATGCAAAAAAGTTCGTTTCATCGTTCGGATCGCCTGCCGCAATCATCGGCGAAGCGATTGTACGCATGAAAGACGTCAGCATCGCGATCTGCTGAAGTTCAGCGGCCGTGGTCCGTCGTGGCCATGGTCGCTTTTTCCTTCCTGCCTCAGGAAAAGAGTCTCTTTCCCGAGGGATGGATGCATCGTTGATGCAACAAAGTGCAACATATTTTTCTTTACCTTTCCGGCATCTCGTGGTAAACTCTAACATAAGTAGATTAGGAGGACCTCTTCAAATGGCCAAAGACAAGAAAGAAATCAAAGCCCTGATCGAGAAGCTGAAGGGTTTGAAGACTGAAAACATGTATCTCAACGACTTCTTCCACACATGGAAGGAGACGGATGACGAGATTGCCGCCGTATTCACCGTAGCCGAGATTCTTCGCGGAATGCGTGAGAACAACATCAGCACAAAGGTTTTCGATTCCGGTCTCGGAATCAGCGTGTTCAGGGACAATTCCACGAGGACGAGATTCTCGTTCGCATCCGCATGCAACCTTCTCGGACTCGAGGTCCAGGATCTTGACGAGAAGCTTTCCCAGATCGCGCATGGAGAGACCGTGAGAGAGACGGCCAACATGATCTCCTTCATGGCCGATGTCATCGGCATCAGGGACGATATGTACATCGGAAAGGGCCATACATACATGAAGACGGTCTCCGAGGCTGTACAGGAAGGTTACAGGGACGGAGTGCTCGAGCAGAGGCCGACCCTCGTCAACCTCCAGTGCGACATCGACCACCCGACGCAGTCGATGGCCGACATGCTCCACGTAATCAACTACTTCGGCGGAGTCGAGAACCTGAAGGGAAAGAAGGTCGCCATGACATGGGCATACTCCCCGTCCTACGGAAAGCCGCTTTCCGTCCCGCAGGGAATCATCGGACTCTTCACGAGATTCGGCATGGACGTGGTCCTTGCTCATCCTGAGGGATACAACGTCATGAGCGAAGTCGAGGAGATCGCTGCAGAGAACGCAAAAAAGAGCGGCGGATCCTACAAGAGAGTCAACACGATGGAAGAGGCGTTCAAGGATGCCGATATCGTATACCCGAAGTCCTGGGCTCCGTTTGCCGTAATGGAGGAAAGGACCAAGCTTGTCGAGGAAGGAAAGTTTGACGAGCTCAAGGCGCTCGAGAAGAGATGCCTCGAGAACAATGCCAAGTTCAAGGACTGGACCTGCACCGAGGAGCTCATGAAGACGACCAAGGACGGCAAGGCGCTCTACATGCACTGCCTGCCTGCCGACATCTCCGGCGTTTCCTGCAAGGAAGGAGAGGTCGATGCTTCCGTATTCGATCGCTACCTCGTTCCTCTCTACAAAGAGGCTTCGTTCAAGCCGTACATCATCGCCGCGATGATCTTCCTTGCCAAGTTCAGCAATCCGAGCGGAAAGCTCGAGGAAATCCTCGAGAAGGGAAAGAAGAGAATCAGGTAATTCTTTTTTCTTAGGTATCGTCCCCGGTTTCGACCGG
>CASEKE010000031.1 GCA_949288415.1 uncultured Spirochaetales bacterium | reverse complement strand
CCTCCTGTCCTCCGCTATCTGGCTCGGGATCAGGTGGCAGTGGTAGTCGAATATCGGCATCTTCGCCGCATGACAGTGGTACAGCCTCTCGGCCATCTCGTTCTCAAGCAGAAAATCCTTGTCCATGAACTTCTTCATAATGTCACTCCATCTTTGAAGATGGATATCTCCATATATCCATTCTTCTCGTTGTTTGTTTTCTCTTCACCGTTTGCGACCTTGATCACGTAGTGAAGGAAATCCGATACTACCTTGTCTGCATCCTCTTCGAGGAGTCTTCCGGCATTGAAGTCTATCCAGTCGCCCTTCTTCTCGTAAAGCGGGGTGTTGCTCGATATCTTTATCGTCGGGACCGGTGCGCCAAGCGGCGTGCCCCGTCCTGTCGTGAAAAGGATCAGATTGGCGCCTGCCGCGCTTTGGAGCGTTGTCGAGACTATATCGTTTCCCGGTCCGGAAAGAAGATTGATACCGTTGCGGTCGACCCTGTCTCCCGACTTCAGGATTCCTCTTATCGGACTCATGCCACCTTTCTGTACGCAGCCCAGACTCTTGTCCTCGAGCGTGGTTATTCCACCGTTCTTGTTCCCCGGGCTCGGGTTTTCGTATACTACCTGGCCATGAGATACGAAATAGTGCTTGAAGGCGTTGATCATGGCGACTGCCTCGTCGTAGACCTTCCTGTCCGCTGTCCTGTCGAGCAGTACCTGTTCGGCTCCGAACATCTCGGGAACTTCCGTCAGAATGGCGGTACCGTCCCTTGCGACGAGCTCGTCGGTGAAACGTCCGACCAGCGCGTTGGCGGTTATTCCCGACAGCCCGTCGGAGCCGCCGCACTTCATCCCGCATACGAGGCGTGAGAGTGGAAGGGTGGTTCTCCTGTCGTTCTTCATCTCTGCTGCGATTTCTCTGAGCAGAACCTTGCCTTTTTCTATTTCGTCGTCTTCTTCCTGACAGACCATGAAGCGTACGCGCTTTCCGTCGACCGGTCCGACTTTCTCCTTGAAGCCTGCCATGGTATTGTTCTCGCATCCTAGACCGATTACAAGCACTCCTCCGGCATTGGGATGGTGCACGAGATCCGCGAGGATCGTTCTAGTCAGCTCATGGTCGTCTCCGAGCTGGGAACATCCGAACGGATGCGTCCATGCATGGACCCCGTCCTCGATGCCGAGAGCTTCGTCAGCCCATGATGCGAGCTTTCTTGAGATTTCGTTCACGCATCCGACTGTGGGTACGATCCACAAGGCATTCCTGATTCCGGCCCGTCCGTCCTTTCTTTCATAGCCGCGGAAGGTGAGTTCGGATACGTTCTTCCTGAATTCCTCGAATTTCCTTCTGCTCCTTTCGAGAGCTTCCTCGCTGAAACGGTAGTCTGCGCTTTCTGAAAGTCCTGTCCTGAGATTGTGGGTATGAACATGCCGTCCTTTGGGAATGTCGGATGTCGCATGCCCGATCGGGTAGCCGTACTTGATCACATCGTCTCCGCTTGCAATGTCGCAAAGCGCTATCTTGTGGCCGAGAACGATCGGTTCGAGCACTTCGAGCATCTCGCCGTCGATATCGATCTTTTCGCCTTTTCCGATCGGCCTGAGAGCAACCGCAACATTGTCGAGCCTGTTTATCCTGATTGCGCTCTTTGCCATCCTATTTCTCCAGAATCGCCTTCATTGAAGCCTGCATGCCGTCCGTCCAGATGGCTTTGAGATTCTCGGCGACCTTCTCCGTGATTCCTGGCAGGCTCTTCTCGAGATCCTCTCCCCACCAAGTTTCGTTTCCGACGACGGCTTTCGCAAGAGTCTCCGCCTTCTTTTCTGCGCAGCAGTATTCCTCCTTGTAGAGCCTGCTGAACGTTTCGAGGACGTCCGGACTGTCCTTTATCATGTATTCCTCTCCGTTCCTGTTGCCGACGAGCGCGCCTTCGCGGATCTCCGTTCCTTCGTAGAACGATATGAGAGATGCAAGGCTGAAGCAGAGTGCTTCAGGCAGCTTGCCTGTCTTTTCGTAGTAGCCCTTGAGCGAAGGAAGATCCCTGGTCTTGAACTTTGAGACGCTGTTCAGGCTTATTGACATGAGAAGGTGTACGATGTACGGATTCTTGAAGCGGTCGAGCACATCCTTGGCGTAGTTTACAAGAAGATCCTTGTCTCCGTCCATGCTGGGAATGATCTCCTCGAACAGTCCCTTCTTCATGAATGCATATACGTAGTCGGTATCGATGCACTGCTTGACAGTGTCGAGCCCTGCCTGATGCGCTGCAAGGACAGTGAGCGTGTGAGCTCCGTTGAGGATTCTGACCTTTCTCGTTCTGAAGAAGCTCATGTCGTCGGTCCATACGACGTTGAGACCGGCCTTTGCGAGAGGTAGTTCGTCCTCATAGCTCTTCTTGGTGTATTCTATCGCCCAGAAGTGGAAGATCTCGGCGGCATCCAGAAGATTGTCCGTGTAGCCTACCTGCTTCTCGATTTCTTCCTTCTCTGCCTTCGGATATCCGGGAACGATCCTGTCGACGAGCGAGTTGCAGAAGTCGCATGAAGCTTCCACCCAGTTGGTGAAGTCCTCGCCGAGATTCCAGTCGGAGGCATGCTGGAGCACATATTTGCGCAGTGTCGCTCCGTTCTTGTCGATGAGTTCGCATGGGATGAACACGAGTCCCTTTTTCGTATCGCCTTTGAATGTCCTGTATCTTCTGTAGAGGAATGCCGTGACTTTTCCGGGGAAAGATGCCTGCGGCTTGTCGTCGGCCTTGACCGACGGATCGTATGCTATGCCGGCCTCCGTCGTGTTGGAAAATACGAATCTGAGGTCGGGATTGTCCGCCACAGCCATGAACTCCTCGTACTGGCTATATGGATTGAGGCAGGAATCGATGCTCGTGATCGCCCTTGTGATGCACTTCTCCTCTCCGTTCTCTATACCTCTCAGGACGGTTGTATAGAGACCGTTCTGTGCATTGATCATGTCTCCCATGCCTCTTCCGAGGGGCTGCACCATGATCACGTTGCCGTTGAAATCGGTTTTCTCGTTCAGTATGTCGGTCATCCAGTCCACAAATGCCCTTAGGAAGTTTCCTTCACCGAACTGGACGATCTTGATAGGCCTTGACGGCTTCCTGACTGCTTTGACGATAGAATCCATCTGTTTTCATCTCCTTTTGCTGCTTGCGAATGCAACAACAATTATGATTTTAGAACCGGTATACTGCACTGTCAAATAAAAAACCATGCTCCAAATTGTACTTTTTTTTGAATTTTTCAACACATATTGGATAACAATTCATTTGCATCAAAACAATTATATAAAATGAACCATTGTTTTGAAAAAGAAAAATGCAAAATGGGCGAAATATGATTAAATCTATATATGAGAAAAAGGTGCCGTTTTCGCGTGCAACAATCGCGCTTAGAGGCTATCATGTAGGCATGGACAACAAAGACAAGGAACTTTTGAAGAAATGCGTCGTGATCGCCCATGAGGCGATGGAAAAAGGTAACCACCCGTTCGGAGCACTGCTTGCCGACAAGGATGGAAAAGTGCTGCTCACGCAGGGAAACGAGTTCACGCTCGGCGGATCGGCATACCATGCGGAGACGATCCTCGTCATGAAGGCGGCGAGACTGTACGATCCGGATTTCCTATCCACATGTACGCTCTATACGAATTTCGAACCTTGCTGCATGTGCACGGGAGCCGTATACTGGTCCAATATAGGCCGCATCTGTTTCGGCATGACCGAGGCCGAGCTTCTCAGATGTACAGGCGACAACGAGGAGAATCCTACGTTCGACCTTTCGAGCCGCGAGGTTGTTTCGCATGGACAGAAGAAAATCGTCATCGACGGTCCTACGGACGACGAGGAGCTGAAAGCCCTGATTCTGAAGGATCACATGGACTTCTGGAAGAACCGAGGTTGATTTCTCTTTTCTTCGGAGCCCGTTCCTTCCAGGGGACGGGTTGTGCTTTGGCTTTCCGGTCTGGAAAGTGCTTGGCCTGGGGATTGCAAAACAGGGTGCAAGGATGAAAAGTCTGCCTCGCAGAATGCCGTCATTCCTGTTGCGTATACGTCCTGATAGATGTTGCGATGTTCCACGCTATTCACCATTTTTTCTGCGCCGATGGTTGTAGAAACGACATGATTTTGTGGTCAGATATCTGTCGGATGGCCGATTTGACTGCCTTTTTTGAATCGTTCGGTGTTGCATTTTATGCCGGTATGTAAAACAATAGTCTTGGAAACGGTCGGATTTGGTCCCGGTGACGGGGCGGGGAATGCTGATTCCCTGCAATGCCTTGTCGACTTGAAGGGTTATTGGAACTATGGTGAATCTTCCTGCGGTACTTATCGCGAACGGATTATGCGTAGCCTTGATGCTTGTTGTGATATTCAGCAATTCCCACAACATGCGCTCTGTCTTCTTCGACGACAGGCTTTTCTACTATATGTGCCATTTGTCCCTCTTGCTCAGTATATTGGAGACTGTGGGATTTCTTGTGGACGGAAAGATCTATCCCGGCTCGAATCTGATGAACGTGGTGGCGAACTCGATCGTATTTGCAGGAACCGGTTTGTTTGTCATGATATGGTTCCAGTACGTGGAGTACAAACTTTTCGGCAGGTGCCTGGGGCTGCGTCTGCCGGATGTGCTATATGTCCTTCCGCTGCTCGTAGTGATCGTCATGAGCCTCATGAACCTGTTTGCGCCTGTGTTTTTCTATGTGGACGAATACAACGTCTATCATCGGCTTCCTCTTGCCACCCTCAGCTATGTTGTCACATACGGCTATCTGCTCTTTACGATGGTCGTCGCAGTCAGGAACGCAAGGAAGGCCGGACGATACATGTTCCTGCCCGTGATCGTGTTCATGCTTCCCATATTTGCCGGCTCTCTTGTCCAGCTTCTTTATTATGGCGTGGCTCTGATCTGGGTATCAGTCGCATTCGGCCTGACGAGCCTGTACATAAGCATACAGAACGAGTCAAGTCTTCTCGATTCGCTTACAAAGCTATACAACAGGGAGTTCCTGACGCGGTACATCAGTTCGGTCGAACAGCGCAAGCTGCCTGGCCAGATGCTGGGCGGCATAATGATCGACATCAATTCATTCAAGGAGATCAACGACAGCTATGGCCATAGAGAAGGCGACAAAGCACTGCAGGAAATGGCAGGAATATTGATGAAGGCTTCCAGGTCGGACGACTTCGTTGCACGCTATGGAGGGGACGAGTTCGTCGTTCTCAGGACGATGGAATCTCCGCGGGAGCTCGAGCCGCTGATAGAGAACATCGAACGAGGGGTTGCCAGACACAATCATGCGGCAGAGAATCCGCGCTATGAACTTACCATCAGCATGGGATGCGGCGTGATGGATCCGAACCACGATACGACAGAAGACTTCATACGTCTGATAGATCGCAGGATGTATGAGCAGAAGGAGTTGTTCCATCAGCGAAAACTGGTGCCCTGAAAGATCGTATCAGCCGATGTGTCGCATGACGGTGCATGCGAAAGGATAATATACTGCTCTGGATATTTTTTATTTCTTCTTTCTTAGGTCGGTGCACTTGTCTTCGCCGATCATCTTCTTCAGCATCGACCATAGCCTATCGGTAGTCTCATCCTGTTTGAACGCGGGAATCAGGAATGCCCTGTCGGCCGTCATGAAGAGATACAGGCAACCGTTGTTCCTGTAGGCATGGTAGGCATCTTTCCATCGATAGTTGACGCTTTCTTTTCCGTTGGATATTCCTATTCCGTCGCTCTTTTCGGTCAGGTCGAACGAGTATACGAGTCTTGGTGGGGACAGCTTCTGTGCCTTGACCTGCTTTTTAAGCGACGAGAAGAACGTGGTGAAATATACTATCGGCATACCGAGTCCTATCACGGCCAGCACGGTTCCGAGAAATACTGCACCGTCTACGCTGTGCATGAGAAAGCATATTGCAGCAGCAGTACACATGATGGCACAGAATATCACAGGACTTTTCCATAGCTTGCGTCTGGAGAGTATGTCGAACTTGGTGAACGTGCGGAACGTCTCTTCGTCGAGGTAGGCGTCGATCTTCATTCTCTTGTCTCCTTGCCTTTATTATCGATTCTA
This sequence comes from uncultured Spirochaetales bacterium, assembly GCA_949288415.1. Classification (GTDB taxonomy): domain Bacteria; phylum Spirochaetota; class Spirochaetia; order Sphaerochaetales; family Sphaerochaetaceae; genus Ornithospirochaeta. Next base: position 10,326 of record CASEKE010000031.1, on the reverse strand, counting down.
CCATCAGGGTACAGGCCTTGAGAAGGGGCAGAATGGGCAAGTCTACGTTCCGTCGGTTGCATTCGATTCTTCTTTGGGGGATAATCCGCATTCATGGATACGATTGAATGCGGACTTAGGATAAAGAGGCTCAGGATCGAGAAGAAACTCACTCAGAAGCAGCTTGCCCAGAGAATCGGTGTCAGCGACAAGGCCGTCTCGAAATGGGAGCGTGGCGCGGGACTGCCCGACATCTCTCTCATAGTTCCTCTTTCCAGAGAGCTCGGGGTGACGATGGACCATCTGCTCGGGAAAGGTGAGGAAGGAGGAAAGATGAAAAGAAGATGCTTCTATTTCTGCCCTGTCTGCGGCTCGTATGCTTCGAGCGAGGGCGAGATGGAGATATCGTGTTGCGGAAAGCGGCTGGTTCCGGAATACGGTGTCGCGACGGCCGAAGGAGAAGGCCTTGTCGTCGAGGATGTCGAGGACGAGATATTCGTCACTTCGCCATATCCCCAGAGCAAGGAGGACCATGTGGATTTCATCGCCCTCGAATCAGGGGAACGGATCGAGATCGTCAGGACATACCCGGAGTGGGATATATCGGCAAGGTTCAGAAAGAGAAGGGGAAGACTGTTCTTCCACAGGACAAAAGCGGGATTGTTCGTACAGAAGATACGCTGACACTATGTGCGGACGAGGCCTGCATCTTCTTGTGGAGTCGTGTTTCTGATGCTATGATTCAATAAGAATATCGGAGACAGATGAGGGTTATCGGCAAAGCAGGACATCTCGGCCTTGTGGCACGTTTTTCACTATTTCTTCTCGCCTTTCTGCTGGCGTTGTTCCTGCAGATAGGCATTTCCCGCTATCAGAACGTATTCATTCTAGAGCCGATGAAAACCAGTACCGACAATGTTCAGGTCGTATCGCGTTTTCTCAACACAATCGAGGAGAGTCTAGATTTGCTGGATTCCTACAGATGGGATTTCGGTTCTCCTGCCACATTGGTCGGAAACCAGAGAAGGTTGATGAATGATGCCGACGAAGCCCTTTCGGCTCTCAAGATCGGCACGGACTCTTCGCATGAGCAGTATTTCCTGACAAGCGCGGTCAATTCCACGTACAAGAGCTACAGAAGCCTTCTTGTAGAATTGAACGACCTGCTGATAAACGGTCGAGACGAAGATGCTTCGGCTCTCTACTACTCGGATATAGAGGTATGCGGCGGCTATCTCAGACAATATGCCCAGGAGCTCATAGAGACCCAGATCCGCGACAACAGCGAGAACCATCAGCGGATGATGGCTCTTAACAGCAACCTCGATTCCATCCAGAATATCTCGGTCATACTTTGCATCCTGATCGGCAGCGTTCTCTTTTCGACGATAATCAGGATACTTGGCAACGTCATGGCGATGGCTCGTGCCAGCCAGGAGATAAAGAAGGGCAACTTCGACACTCCCGACGTCGACGAGTCCCGCCGTGACGAGATCGGAAATCTCGCGATCGCGTTCAACGACATGAAGCACTCTCTCAAGGAACAGGTACACATCCTGGAGGAAAAGAGAGAGATGGAAAGTACGCTCTACCGAAAGGAGAAGGAGGCCCTGGAACTCCAGAACCATCTTGAGCGCGAGAAGTTGCAACAGCTCAGGAACCAGATCAATCCGCATTTCCTTTTCAACACGCTCAATGTCATAAAGTACAAAAGCCACGAGGAGGGAGCGATTGCGACGGAGTCGCTTGTTTCTTCGCTCTCCAGACTTTTCAGATATGCTCTCCAGAGCAACGAGAACGAGTGCCTGCTCTCGAGGGAAGTCAGGATCGTCGACGAGTTCTATGCCCTGACCCGCGCACGTTTCGGCGAGAAGGTCAGCCTTGTCTGGTCGTTCAGTCCTGACATCGACCTTACTACCACGATAGTTCCGTCGTTCATCCTCCAACCTCTGGTGGAGAATGCCTTCAAGCATGGACTTGGTCCCAAGGAAGACAAAGGCGAGGTCAAGGTATCCATCAGGAAGGATGAAGAATTCCTGAGGATAGCGGTGGCCGACGACGGAGTCGGAATGAGCGCAGAGGAGCTTGGAAAGCTCCGTTCGTCTCTCGAATCTCCTGGAAGCTTGGGCGAACATATCGGGATATACAACGTCGCCGCAAGGCTGAGGCTGTTATCTTCCGAAACGGAATTCTGTGTCGAATCCGAAAAGAACAAGGGTACGACTATCGCCATGAAACTTCCTCTTACGGTACTTGAGGAGGAGATGGAGGACTGCGATGATCAAGATTCTGATTGCTGACGACGAGATGCCGGAACGGGAGCTGCTTGTCCATCTGATCGACGAAAGGTTCGGCCACGAGGCCGAGACCCGCTGTGCAGAAAATGGAAGGATCGCAGTGACCGTGGCCACGCTTTGGGATGCCGACATCGTTCTGATGGACATAGAAATGCCCGGAATAGACGGAATCGAGGCTGCGAGGCAGATTTTGGAGCAGAGGCCGTTGACGCGGATAATATTCGTGACTGCGTACAGTCTGTTCTCTTATGCCCATGAAGCGGTCAAGCTCGGTGCTTTGGACTATATACTTAAGCCTGTGGACGGAGACGACGTGGAGAATGCCGTGCGGAGGGCCGCGATGCAGATCGAGACCATGAAACAGCTGGAAGCAGCCGCCGCGGATGCGAGGAACCTTGACGAGAATGCCGCTCTGGACAAGGCCGCACAGCTGATTTTCAGGGTCAAGAAGTATATCCAGCACAACTATATGAGCTATGACATCTCCCTTGATAGCGTTAGCGATATCCTGAATATGAATTCTTCGTATCTTTCTTCGCTGTTCAAGCGTTGTACAGGCATTAATTTCGTGGATTACATCGCCGATTTGAGAATTGCGAACGCAAAGGAACTGCTGCGCGATCCCCTGCGTTCGGCAGCCGAGATAGCCGACATGGTCGGTTACGAGAGTTCTTCATATTTCACCCGGGCCTTCAAGAAGAAGACAGGGATGACACCGACGGAATACAGGAAGAGCACAATGAGTGCGGAGGAGGGAACGTGAGAGGCATGATACTTGTAGCAATTGCGTCGGTGCTGCTTTTTCCTTCCTGCCAGAGGAGCGACGCCGTCGAGGCGGGCGGTGTACTATATCTCAGGTACGCCGATAATCAGCCTGAGGATTATCCGACAAGCAAGGCCGGACGGTACTTTGCGTCGCTGGTCGACGATATGACCGGTGGAAGAGTGGTCATCGACGTATATGCCGGAGGGACACTTGGCGACGAACCGAGCGTCCTTGAACAGATGAGATACGGCGGGATAGATTTCGCCCGATGCAGCCTCGGGATACTTTCGGATTTCTACCCTGATCTGGCCTTTATGACTTTGCCGTTTCTCTATGACGACACCGAGCACATGTGGCGTGTCCTGGATTCGGAGATCGGGGACGAGCTGCTGACGGTCACACAGGATTCCTCCGTGTTCGGTCTTGCCTGGTTCGATGCCGGGGCAAGGAGTTTCTATACCCGCAATCCGGTGTACTCGCTGGCAGATATGGAAGGTCTTAGGATCCGCGTCCAGGAAACCGATCTGATGACTGAGATATTCGAGCTTTTGAATGTCGTTCCTGTAAAGATTCCGTACGGCGACGTCTATTCCGCATTGCAGAAGCTTATGGTCGACGGGGCGGAGAACAATTTCCCGTCCTATTACCATACAGGGCATTACGAGACAGCAAAGTACGTGTTCCTGGATGAACACCTGATGCTTCCGGAGATGCTGATGATGAGCGTATCTGCAAAGGAAAAGCTTGACGAGTTCGATCCGGATCTCTATCCCGTGATCGTCGAGTGTGCCAGACAGAGCGGTCTGTATGAGCGCGTCTTATGGGCTGAAGAGGAAAAACGGGCGAAGGAGGCCTGTCTCGAGTCGGGATGCGTGATATATTATCCGAGCGACGAAGAGAAGGATGAGTTCCGGAAAGCCATGGCTCCCATATATGAGGAATTCTCTGAATACGGTGAGATCATCGAGCGTATCCGCTCCATGTAGAAACTGTACACATCCACTGTTTTTTCATTTTTTTGGATAGATTTCAAATTCTTTGACTTGCCCTTGCGAGCTCGGAATTCCTGGTTTAGAGTTTAACCCGAAAAAGGAGGAGCCAGGTCCGAGCTGTGCCTGTTTTCTCCTGCAGTCGGACCGTGTGGCCCGGAAAACTTCTACAGCTTAAGGAGAAAAACATGAAAAAGTTCCTTGTTGCGATTCTTGTCATCGCCATGGTCTTCTGCCTCGCTTCCTGTGGCGGAAAGAAAGATGCGGCATCTGGATCTGCCGCAACCGCAAATACTGCAAAGGCCGGAACCGGTGACGTGAGCACGGATCCGCACGTGACTCTCGTATATGCGGAAGTCAACCCGCTCGACACAATCGTAGGAAAGACTGCAACCTATTTCAAGGAGCAGGTCGAGAAGCTTTCCGGCGGTTCCATCACAATCGATGTCCAGGCATCCGGTGTCCTCGGAAGCGAGAACGACGTTCTCGATTCGATTCTCGGCGGCGGAACCACGATCGACATGTCGAGAATCAGCGCATTCGCTCTTACAAGCTACGGCGCAGAGAAGTCCATGCTTCTTTCCCTTCCGTTCATGTTCGAGAGCAGAGAGCACTTCTGGAATTTCGCCAATTCCGATCTTGCTGCGGAGTTCCTCAACGAGCCGCAGGAAATCGGCCTCCCGATCAGAGGAATCTGCTATGGCGAGGAAGGTTTCAGACATTTCTTCACAGTCAAGCCTGTTTCCGGCATAGCGGACCTCAAGGGCATGAAGCTCAGAGTTTCCAACGACCCGGTCATGAACGGCCTTGTCAACGGTCTTGGGGCATCCCCGACGGTCGTATCCTTCGGTGAGCTCTATTCCGCTCTCCAGACGGGAGTCGTCGACGGCGCAGAGCAGCCCATTGCCAACTACAAGTCCAACGCATTCCCTGAAGTCGCTCCGTATCTCATTCTCGACGGCCATACGCTCGGTGCAATCCAGATCGTAATCAGCGACAACGCATGGGCGAAGCTTACAGAGGATCAGCAGAACGTCCTCATGGAAGCAGGAAAGCTCACTCAGGCATACAATGCCGAAATCAGCGAGAGCTCCGAGGCAGAGGTTCTCGAGCAGCTCAAGGCCGAGGGATGTCATGTGATCGAAGTCGAGGACAAGACTCCTTGGGTAGAGGCTGTCCAGTCTGTCAACGACAAGTACATCCAGACGAACCCGGATCTCTACGCGGAGATCCAGGCTCTCAAGTAGGATAGAATTCCAGCAGGCCACGGAAAGGGATGCATCGGCGTCCCTTTCCGCGATTATCGGGAGCCCTCCATCTTTCCTCGGATTCTTCCCGATGTCTGCGACGATACAATAAACAGGAGAATGATATGTCTAAAGTTTTTGAAACACTGGACAAGATCAGACCGGCATACGACTGGACCTACAAGATCGTTCTGTTCATCTGCAAGATCCTTCTCATAGGTGACATTCTTATCACCAGCTATGCCGTCGCCGGTCGCCTCATCGGAAAATGGGTCCCGATATTCCAGGATCCGTCATGGTCAGAGGAGGTCGTTCTAACATTCATGTCGTACATGGCCGTTCTTTCCGCGGCTCTTGCCATCAGGCGCGGCGCACACATCAGGATGACATCCTTCGACAAGTATCTTCCCGAGATAGTAATCAAGATTCTCGACCTTGCCGCCGACATCGCGGTATTCATCCTCGGAATCGTGATGACATACGTCGGATGGCGCTATGCCACTACGCTCGGCGGAAGAGGATTCTACGTATCCATGCCGTGGCTCAGCCGCTTCTGGATGTATTTCCCCGTTCCTCTTGCCGGAGTCGCAATGATTGTCTTCGAAATAGAGGCCATCTACAGCCACATCAAGAGACTTGTCCTAAAGGAAACAAAGGAGGTCGAAGCATAATGGACGTCAACTCGACAGCAATTCTGATTCTTCTCGGAAGTTTCTTCCTGATGATTTTCCTCAGGTTTCCGATCGCCTATGCAGTCGGTCTTTCCTCGATTCTCTGCATGCTAAACCTAGGCATGAACCTAAATGACGTATGCCGCCTCATGGTCAAGGGCATAAGTTCTTTCTCCCTTATGGCCGTCCCGTTCTTCATCACCATGGGAGTTCTCATGGGATCCGGCGGCATATCGGACAAGCTCATAGCGCTTGCCAACTCATGCGTAGGCTGGATGAGAGGCGGACTCGCGATGGTCAACATCGTAGCCTCCTACTTCTTCGGTGGAATATCAGGATCTGCAAGTGCGGATACTGCATCTCTCGGTTCGATCCTCATTCCGATGATGGTCAACGAAGGTTATGATGCCGATTTCTCTACGGCTGTCACAATAACATCCTCCTGTGAGGGTCTTCTCGTTCCGCCTAGCCACAACATGGTCATCTATGCCACGACGGCAGGTGGAATTTCCGTCGGAAGCCTGTTCCTTGCAGGATATCTTCCCGGAGCGCTTCTCGCCGTGACTCTCATGATCGGAAGCTACATAATCTCCGTTAAGAAGGGATATCCGAAAGGAGACCGGTTCAGTCTGATGAATTTCATCAAGCAGCTTGGAAAGTCCATCTGGGCTCTTGCGGCGGTCGTCATCGTCGTCATCGGAGTCGTAGCCGGATTCTTCACAGCAACCGAATCTGCTGCAATAGCGGTCATCTATTCCCTCATAGTCTCCGTGTTCATCTACAAAGGACTGAACTGGAAGGGTGTCTGGAAGGCTCTTGATGAGTGTGTCAACACGCTCAGCATCGTCCTTATCCTTATCGCGACATCCGCGGTGTTCGGAAACTGCCTTACGATGCTCCATGTTCCCGATCTCGCTGCACAGGCAATCACGAGCATCACGAGCAACAGGATCGTTCTCATCCTGCTTCTCAACCTTATACTGCTCGTCCTTGGCTGCATCATGGACATGGCCCCGATCATCCTAATCGCAACCCCGATCCTTCTTCCGATAGCAACAGGCGTATGTGGACTAGATCCTATCCAGTTCGGCATCATGGTCGTTCTCAACTGCGGAATAGGACTTCTTACTCCTCCTGTCGGAGCGGTGCTCTTCATCGGAAGTGCAGTTGCGAAACTTCCTATCGAGAAGGTCGTCAAGGCGACTTTGCCGTTCTACCTCTGCATGATAATCGCTCTCCTGCTCGTATCGTTCGTACCGCAGATCAGCCTCATCCTGCCGATGGTCTGGGGAGGATATGTCCCTATGCTCGGCTGACGGGAATTCCACATCCGGTCATAAAGAAGGCTCGCCGACGCGAGCCTTCTTTCTTTTTCTCAATTGCGTTTCTCATATCGTCCTGCGGCTTCCTCGAGGTATTTCCTTATCGGGAGATGCTGCGGACAGACTTTCTCGCATTTTCCGCATTTCAGACATGATGAAACCTTTCCTCCGTCTTTTGTGGCTTCTTCGTAGTCCTCTTTGCCGCTTGACCTGTTCAGCATGGAGAATACTTCCGGGATAGATATCTGTCTCGGACAGACTTCGGTGCAGTAGTGGCATGATGTGCATGCTATGGATCCATCCCTTTCCAGTGCAAAGACTATCTTCTTCAGCGCCGCAAGGTCCTCGTCTGTGAGCTTTGCAAGCGGCGAGAAGGTGCGGATGTTCTCTTCCATCTGCTGTGCCGTACTCATGCCCGAAAGTACGAGCGCAACTCCGTCGAGCCCTGCTGCGTATCGCAACGCCGTCTCGGCCGGAGATGCAGACAGGCTGATTCTCAGCTCCGGAAGCAGGTTGGCAAGTCTTCCTCCTTTCACAGGTTCCATCACTATCACAGGAAGATGATGGCGCCTTGCGACCTCCAGGCAACCTCTTGCCTGTACGGAAGGATTGTCCATGTCCAGATAGTTTACCTGGAGCTGTACGAATTCCACAAAGGGATTTTCAGTTATTATTTTCTCGAGAAATTCCGGTGTGTCGTGGAACGAGAAGCCTACGTGTCTTATGTAGCCTCGTCTTTTCAGTTCCAATGCTTTTTCGTATGCATTGCATCTTTTGTATTTCTCGTAGTTGTCGCTGCTCTGTGCGTGCATGAGATAGTTGTCGAAGTATTCCACGCCGCAGGCTTCAAGCTGCGAGAAGAAAAGAGGTTCTATGTCCTCTTCCTTGTCGAAGAATCCTCCTGAGAGTTTGTCGGCAAGAAGAAACGATTCCCGTGGGTGCCGCTCCGATACCGCTTTGCGTATCGCCGGTTCGCTCTTTCCCTCGAGATAGCCGTGTGCCGTATCGAAATAGTTGAAACCCGCTTCCAGAAATCTGTCTGCCATGGCTGCAAACTCGTCGAGATCCACATCTTTCCCAACTATCGGAAGTCTCATGGCCCCAAATCCCAACTTGCCTTTCAAATCATCGAACATCCGTACATCTCCTTTCCCCAAATTCTAATTGTCGTCGTATCCATCTGCAAGCGTTTGTTTTCCACATGAGGAAAGCTCCACATGGTCCGACGAGCATAAAACGCCCGGATTGCCTGTTTCTTTTGCGGCGTTGTACGGCATATAATATCACCATGAACGCACGACGAACACAAAACATGGAAAAAAGAATCCATTATGCGGAAAGCTTCTTCCCTCGAAGCGATGACGGCTCGATAGAGATACCTGTGAACGGGTCGTCCCTTTTCAACGAGTTCAACGATCTTCTTCCTTCCGACGATGTGATGTCTTATCTTTTTTCGGCGGCGGAGAACATTCTTCCCGGAGAGAGACTTCTTATAACATATCCTGATACAAGCTCCGGACCGGATTTCCGTCAGGCCGTGAGAAACCTGATACTCATGGAAATGCGGATCACTCGACGGCGTCTTGCGCTGAATACTCTTTTCTCGATATGTTTCCTGGCTTTCGGAGCATTCGTTCTTGCTCTGTCGTTCTTCCTTGACAGCAGGACAAGTCTGACGTTCTCCACCACAGTCAACGTGATAGGGACTTTCGCAATCTGGGAGGCTGCCGACATATTCATATTCCGGAGAACCGAATTCCGCCGTACGTTGGCCATATATCTCAGACTTCTCGGTGCTGACTGGACGGTCTGTCGCAAGTAATATTGATGCAAGTCAGGACGGCTTACTTATGTGTGGCGACGCTTTTCGTCCAGCTTTCGGACTATGGAGTAAAAATGGGTAAAAGGTTGTTTTTTGAGCCTGAAATTCATTAGTTTTGACTCCTTACGAACTTTTTCCGCTGCTTTTTTTTGCCAGGCGTGAAATGCTTCGGCGTAATGTAGAGGCCTGTCCTGTTTACACTCTCTTTCCCGGTCACTGCATGTGGATTTCAAATTTGTCCCAAGCCTTTTCTTTGCTGATGCCGTTTTGCTTTCCTTTCTGCGTTGAAAGCGATGGATTGCGACATTCTTATCCGTCATGCCGTTAAATAGGCCTTTTCGCTTTTCCCATTGGTCCATCAAACGTAGAATCCTGATTGGAAATATCAAAAGACCGGATTGTGGCGGAATTGTCAAAATGTATTCGCCCTTTCGAAATGTCTCAAATCGACTCAAAAGTTCTTTTGAAGTATTCTCCGATCCAGTTTCAACCCTCGGTATCGTGCGAGAAAGCTTCCGAAAATCTCGTATCTTTGACGTTGTCCTAACACATGAGACGGCAAACGACATGAAGTCGTAAAAACGGAATTCTTTCCTTTTATGCGAACCTGCATACCTGTGTTTTGCCTGGTCGAAGTAATATTTGCAATCCGGTTGTAAAAGTCCGTTCAAGCGGTACGACCTAAAATCAGGGGGTGCAAAACCTGTTCACGTATATAATATGGCATTTTCAAACCAGCTTTTGGTCGCTGTCAATGAATTTTCAATTGATTGCAGTGTATTATCGGCGATGGCTTTCATGCCAAGGTCTGTTCCAGGAGATTTGCATCGTTGTCTTTGAATGGTAGCATAGCCAAGATTCAAGAACTATGGTCTCTTGTTTTTTACGTCTGTATATTCGAAAGTTTTTTCCGATCGATGCAGAAGATGCTACAAGCTGTCTCTAATTCGTGATGACAAAGCAAGAACTACAGAAATTTATTCCGTATTGCTTTGTTCCGCCCGATTGCTGCAATACAATCTCCAAGGCTTTCTGAAGTGTCTAAATTCAATTTATGAAGTTAGCCGCCAGAAAACCGGCAAGGCTTGTCCTGCCGGATGAAGGCGGCAATGATTATTTGATCTTGTAATCGGCAAATACATGTCCACAGGATTGGCAGACATATGCCTCCGCCTTGTGTTCAAGAGCAAGAGGGCAAGATCCATCATTCCTGTCAGGCTTGAACATGACATT
>CASEKE010000030.1 GCA_949288415.1 uncultured Spirochaetales bacterium | reverse complement strand
AACGAATACTCTTTATCAAGGAGAAACATGGAATGAAGAAGACACTTGCTATCGTTTTGATGCTTGCTCTTTGCTTCTCTGCATTTGCTCAGGGATCAAAGGAAGCAGCTCCTGCCGCAGAAGCTGCTCTCAAGGTCGGTATGGTCACCGACTCCGGTACGATCGATGATCGTTCATTCAACCAGGGAACATATGAAGGAATAAAGAAGGCTGCAGACGAGCTTGGACTCGAGTGCACATATCTCCGCCCGATCGGGACGACGACTGCCGATTACGTGACGGCCATCACGGATCTCTACGATCAGGGATATCGCTTCATCGGATGCCCGGGATATCTCTTCCAGGAAGCCGTTACTGAGACCCAGGCTATGTTCCCCGATCTCATGCTCGTTATCATCGACTCCGAGCCGTTCGAACCTTCCGACAACACAGTCGCCATCTACTTCAGAGAAGAGCAGTCCGGATTCCTCGCCGGTGTCGCTACAGCGCTCCAGCTCAAGGATGCTTCCGTAGGATTCGTAGGTGGAATCGAGATTCCTGCAGTTCAGAAGTTCAACTGGGGCTTCCAGCAGGGAATCACATATGCGAACGAGAACTATGGAACCACGATCGAAATGGATCCTTCCAACTTCGTATATTCCGGATCGTTCGCGGATCTCGCTCTCGGCCAACAGCTTGCAAATACCATGTATTCCAAGGGTGTTGACGCGATCTTCGCAGCCGCAGGCGGCACAGGCGTAGGCGTCATCAACGAAGCCAAGAACAGAAGGCTTGCCGGTGAGGACGTATGGGCAATCGGAGTCGACGTCGACCAGTATACTGTCGGTGACATGGGCAACGGTGAGTCCTGCATACTCACATCCGCAATGAAGAATGTCGTCGAGGCTGCTTATCAGCAGACGATCGCTGCCGCGAACGGAACCTTCAAGGGCCAGACGATTACACTCGGTGCCGCAGAGCACGCAGTAGGCATTCCTGCCGACAACCCGAACCTTGACGATGCCGTCGAGGCCGAGGTAGCAAAGGTCGAAGCTCTTGTCGCTGACGGCACAATCGTCGTCCAGGACACAGCCGATGGCCTGATCAAGTAGCATATCCTATGTCTGGAGAAGGCCGCCATGTTTCCTTGGCGGCCATTTTGGATGTTCATAGTCACAGCCCGAAAGGCTGTCCTCATGGAGATGACCAGTGAGTAATTATGTAATAGAAATGTTGGGAATCAGGAAGGAGTTTCCGGGCATCGTCGCAAACGACAACATCAATTTGCAGGTCGAGGATGGCGAGATACATGCAATCCTCGGAGAGAACGGTGCAGGCAAATCCACTTTGATGAGCATACTTTTCGGTCTTTACAAGGCGGACAGAGGCGTCATCAAGGTACGCGGCAAGGAAGTGGAGATCAACAGCCCGAACGATGCCAACGACCTGGGCATCGGAATGGTGCATCAGCACTTCCAGCTCGTTCACAATTTCACAGTTGCCGAAAACATAATCCTCGGCAAGGAAGGCGGTTTCGTATACGATATAAAGACCGCCAGCAAGAAAATCAAGGAATTATCCGACCGATATGGTCTATCAATAGAGCCGGACATGGTGATTGAGGATATCACTGTCGGTATGCAGCAGAGGGTGGAGATACTTAAGATGCTCTATCGCGATGCCGATATACTCATTTTCGACGAGCCGACCGGCGTCCTCACACCGCAGGAAATCGACGATCTCATGCAGATCATGCGCAATCTCATAAAGGAAGGCAAGTCGATCATCCTGATCACCCACAAACTGGACGAGATCAAGGCCGTTGCCGATCGATGCACCATCATACGGAGAGGCAAGTTCATCGACGTCGTCGACGTCAAGTCGACGAGCGAGGAAGACATGGCTTCTCTTATGGTGGGCAGACACGTGAACTTCAAGGTACAGAAGGCCGAGGCCCGGATCGGACGTCCTATTCTCGAGATCGACCATCTCAATGTTATGAATGCCAAGAAGGTCCTCGGAGTCAAAGATTTCTCACTGACTGTCAGAGCCGGGGAGATAGTAGGCATCGCCGGCGTAGACGGAAACGGGCAGAGCGAGCTGATAGAGGCCATCACGGGACTCAGACGCATAGAGAGCGGATCTGTCGTCGTTAACGGAAAGGACATTTCGCACCTTCCGATCAAGGAAAGGGACGAGATCGGCATAGGCCACGTCCCCGAGGACAGACAGAAAAGGGGCCTGATACTTCCTGCTCCGCTGACTACGAACATGGTGATCAAGGAGTTCTACAAGGAGCCGTTCAGCCGACATGGGATACTGAATAGAAATGCCATCCGCGAATATTCGCAGAAAATCGTCGACAAATTCGACGTCAGGTGCGGCGAGGGTATCGATTCTCTTGCCGGAAAGCTCTCGGGAGGAAACCAGCAGAAGGCCATCATCGGGCGCGAAGTTACAAGCGATCCGGATCTGCTGATAGTCGTCCAGCCTACGAGAGGACTCGATGTCGGAGCGATCGAGTTCATCCACAACGAGCTGGTAAAACATCGGGACAAGGGCAAGGCCGTGCTCCTAGTGTCCTTCGAGCTTGATGAGATATTCAACCTTTCGGACAGGATAGCCGTCATGAATGCCGGCCGTCTGATAGACATCGTCGACACAAAGGACACGGACGTCAATTCCGTCGGCCTCATGATGGCCGGCATCAAGAAGGAGGCTTGAGATGGCGGAAAAGGAAAAAGTCGTGAAGAAGCCTCTCTATGAAAGACCCGGAACGATGAGCGTTCTCGTCAGTCTCTCGGCAGTGCTTCTCGGCGTCGTAGCCGGATGTATCCTCATCCTCTGCATAGGCAAGAATCCCATAGAAGGATTCGACAAGATAATTTTCGGAGCGCTTTCCAATACAAGAAGAGTGGGCAACACTGTGGCATATTCGACGCAGCTGATTCTCATCGGCCTTTCCGTCGCATTTGCCTTCAAGACCGGACTGTTCAATATCGGAGGATCCGGACAGATGCTGATCGGAGGAATCGCAGCAAGCGTGTTCGCCCACAAGGTGACGTTCCTTCCTTCTCCGATCTACTACGTCTGTCTGGTGCTTGTGGCTGCCCTTGCCGGAGCTCTCTGGGGATTCGTTCCCGGTCTTCTCAAAGCAAAGTTCAACGTACATGAGGTCGTAGGAACCATCATGTTCAACTGGATTGCCTACTGGCTGTGCTACGACGGCATCCAGCGCTGGATCGTTGATCCGAAGATCGTTGTAAAGTCGTCTCCTGTATCGGTCGGACAGTCTCTCAGATCCACATTCCTTACCAGAATCACCGGGGGAAGCTACTTCAACTACGGGATACTCATCGCAATTGCCTGCGTCGTCGTGATCTGGTTCATCCTCGACAAGACCAATCTGGGATTCGCTCTCAAGGCAACCGGGTCCAACAGGTTTTGTGCGGAGTATGCGGGAATAAAGGTCGAGAGCTCGATCATGAGCAGCATGGCGATAGCCGGGGCGCTTGCCGGTCTTGCGGGACTGACTTACTATCTCGGCTATTCAAACATCATGGAAGTAGGAAAGATGCCAGGCGAGGGCTTCGACGGAATCGCGGTCGCGTTGCTCGGCAATTCGAACCCGTTCGGAGTTTTCTTCGCGGGGCTGTTCTTCGGTATTCTCAAGATGGGCAAGGGAAGCCTGTCCGCTACCGGCATACCGCCGGAAATCGCGGATGCAATCATCGCGACGATCATCTACTTCACCGCAACGAGCGTTATCCTCACGAAGTTCTGGACCGACGTGCTGAGAAAAAGGCATGAGAAAAAGCTCGCGAAGAGCACCACAGGGAAGGAGGAATAGACTATGTGGAGCATAATTCTGATCATATTCCCGCTGGCAATAGCATATTTCATACCTCTTCTGATGGGTGCCTTGGGAGGACTTTATTCCGAGCGTTCCGGAGTCACGAACCTATGCATAGAAGGACTGATGCTTTTCGGCGTGTTCAGCGCAGCCGTTACGATAGTGAAGCTTCAGCCCATCATCGGATTCAATGCCGGGATAGTGGTGGGCATACTGGTTGCGATCGTCGCTTCGACGATCCTTTCGCTACTGCATGCTTTCGCCGCGATAAATCTCAAGGCCAACCAGGTCATCTCTGGAACCGCGGTCAACATGCTTTCCACTGCACTGTCCTTGTACTTTGCCCAGACGCTTACCGGCAGCGGAAACATCACGATCACGCGCGGCATAATAAGAGCCGACATACCGGTACTGTCGAAGATACCGGTCATCGGACCGCTGTTCTTCTCGTCGACCTACTGGACCACGTTCTTATGCCTTGCAATCTGGGGTATCTCATGGTTTCTCCTGTACAAGACGAGTTTCGGACTTAGGTTGCGCGCCTGCGGCGAGCACCCATCCGCGGTAGCCTCGGCGGGTGTGCATGTCCATAGGATGAGATATATCGGCGTCATCATGTCGGGTGCTCTTTCGGGGCTTGGCGGAGCATGCATCCTGGTCACATATGCCGGCGAGTTCAATTCCGGATCGGGAATCAACGGACTTGGATTCCTTGCTATAGCGGCATTGATTTTCGGCCAGTGGAAACCTCTCGGAATACTCGGATCGACGTTCTTCTTCGGACTCTGCATGACGATCGGAAACGTCAGCAAGGTCGTTCCGGCGTTCTCCGGTGTGCCGATGGGCGTGTTGGGCATGTTCCCGTACGTGGCGACCCTGATCGCCCTTATTCTCTCCAGCAAGAAGAGCGCAGCTCCTCTTGCATCCGGCGAGCCGTTCTGAGAGGATTTGAAAAAAGAATTGTAAAGACAAGGAGTTTCATACGGAAATGAAAATGATTGAAATGCTGCGCGAGAGCGCATCCTACATCTCCGGAATCCTCGTGGCCAGAAAGCCTGAAGTTGCGCTCGTGCTTGGTTCTGGACTCGGAGATCTTGCAGAACAGCTGGAGAATCCGATATTCATCGACTACCACGACATACCGCATTTTCCTGTTTCGACAGTACCCGGGCACAAAGGCCGTCTCGTCATAGGAAAACTGGAAGGAAAGGAAGTCTGCTGCATGCAGGGACGGTTCCACTACTACGAAGGATGGAGCATGGACCAGGTCGTCTATCCGATACGCACATTCCATCTTTTGGGCATCGACAAGCTGTTTCTTACGAATGCGGCAGGATGCGTCAACAAGTCCTGGGAACCCGGAAATCTGATGCTGATTACCGATCACATAAAGATCATGGCCGAATGTCCCGCAAGGGGTGCGAACATCGACGAACTCGGACCTAGGTTCTTCGATATGTCCTCTGCGTATGACAAGGAACTGCAGAATGTCGCGAGAGCCGCTGCGAAAAAGCTGTCAATTCCTCTCAAAGAGGGCGTGTACATGCTTTTTGCGGGACCAAACTTCGAGACCCCTGCAGAAGTCAGATTCGCCCGCATCGCAGGAGCCGATGCAGTCGGAATGTCGACGGTGCCGGAGGCAATCGCCGCAGCCCATATGGGCATGAGGACCGTGGGAATCTCGTGCATGACCAACATGGCTGCCGGAATCCTGGATCAGCCGCTCAACCACGAGGAGGTCCTGGAGACCGGAGAAAGGGTCAAGAAGGAATTCCAGGCCCTTGTCAGGGAAATAGTCAGGACATGCTAGAACGCGTATCGTTTTTGATTGAACGCTATGGCCTTTCTCCCCTTCCGGGGGAGGGAGGTTTTTTTTCTTTCAATGGGGAATTCGGATCGGGAGCGGGGAGCATACTCTACCTGATCACAGAGGATTCGTTCTCGACGTTGCACATGCTCCGGTCGGATGAACTGTGGTTCTTCCTGGAGGGAGATCCTGCCGTGCAGCTGACCGGATCGGAAGGAGACGGCTTTTCCGAGACCGTCCTTTCCTCGGAAAACCGATTTGCTCTCGTCAAAGCCGGACTGTGGCAGGCGACGAGACTCGAGAAGGGGGGAACCTTTGCTCTGTTTTCCACCGTGATGAGTCCTCGATATGTCGCAGAGGACTATCTGGCGCCGTCTCCGTCGCTTTTCGAGAGGAATCCTTTTCTCAAGGAGTTCTGCCATGCCTGATGTACTCGTCACCGGAGCGCTCAGTACGCTGGGGCTTGCAATATCCAGAAAGTTCCATGACCACGGATTTCATGTATACGGGACTGCGCGGGACGGCTTAAGGAGCTTTCCTTATGGGAAACTTCTCGAATTGGATTTTGAAAAAGACGATCTTTCCAGTCTTGATTCCATCGGCTCGCTCGATGTCCTCGTCAACAATGCCGGAGTGTTCACATCCGGACTTCAGGCGGATCTGGACGACGATCTGTTCTTGAAGGTCATCGACATAAACGTCACGGGCCTGTTCCGCGTGACGAAGAAGGTTCTTCCGTTGCTTATCGCCTCGTCCGGCGCGATCGTGAATATTTCGTCCATCAACAGCATTCATCCGGGGTTCGGAGGCACTGCGCATTACGACGGGTCGAAAGGGTTCGTCTCGTCGTACACGGCAAGTCTCGCGGCTGAGACAGGACTGAGGGTCAATGCGGTAGCTCCGGGGCTCATTGCCGCAGAGCGCCTTATCGGATCCGCCCTCGAGGCCGAATTCTGTTCAAGAGCGATAAGGAAGTCGATGGTGGATCCCGATGACGTCGCGGAGCTAGTATGGTTCCTTTCTGTGGCAAAGGGTATTTACGGAGAGACGATTGTCTTGGATAATGGATATCTGAAGGGATGAGTCTGAAATGAAGATACTGTGCGTCAGCGATGCCACCGACACTCTCATTTATTCGCCCAATGCACCGGTCAGATACAAGGACGTGGATTTCGTGATTTCCAGTGGGGATCTTCCGCTGAAATACTATGACTACATACAGACGATGCTCCGCAAAGACGTTTTCTATGTGTATGGCAACCACAATCTGGAGGAGTTCGATCGCCTCATGCTCAACCACGGGTCTTATGATGCTATGCCGACATTCTCGGGAGGTGGAAGCTATGGGCAGTTCATCGATGGACGTATACGGCGGATCAAGTCGCACGATCTTATCGTCATGGGCCTGGGCGGCTCGATGCTGTACAACAACGGAAACAGCCAGTATACGGATGCGCAGATGAAGAGAAGGATGCTTTCGCTCTATCCGCAGCTTATGTACAACAAGCTCAGATACGGGCGCTATCTCGATATCCTCGTGACGCATGCACCAGCCAGAGGCCTCGGGGACGGCGAAGACCTCTGCCACAGGGGGTTCGAGAGTTTCCTGTGGTTCCTTGACAGATTCAAGCCCAAGTACATGCTTTACGGACATGTGCATCTGGATGACATCAATGCGAGACGCGAATATGAGTACCATGGGGTGAAACTCATCAACATATACAAGAATTATATTCTCGAGGATGACAACATAAGAGGTGGAGGACTCTGCTGACGTGAGCGACGATTATACAAACGATTTCTACAAGGCAAAGAGCCGTGCCAGGTTCCAGAGCCTGATGGCGACACTGACCTGGAAGAACACGGATCTCCTTTCTCTTTACGAGGTCACTTCGATCATAAAACCTACCGGCGAGACATATAGGGGAATGCAAACCATCCGTGTGGACAAGATCATCGGCAGCGAGGGACGCTACCATGACTTTTCGTCGGCGTTCTTTCCGAAGAAGGAAATGCTGAAGAACCGCTGGGCAAGCGTGGACAAGGCCGTTCTTACCGACGTCATACTTCCTCCGATCTCCGTGTTCAGTCTTGGCGGATGGTATTTTGTCCGTGACGGGAATCATCGCGTCTCCGTCGCAAAGGCCAAGGGCGTGGAGTTCATCGACGCCGAGGTCGTCGAGCTCGACAGCCAGATTCCGCTTTCGGAAGGCATGACGATGAAGGCACTCAAGCGCAGGGTAGTGCTATATGAGAGAAACCAGTTCATCCAGCAGTACAAGCCTTCGTACCTGCCCATGGGAAACATAATATTCACGGCTCCAGGATCGTATCCTGAGATGGTCAACCATATACTCGTGCACAAGTACTACATCAACCAGAACAAGGAAAATGAGATATCGTTCGAGGAGGCGGCCATATCCTGGTACAAGAACGTGTACGAACCAATTGTCGATGCTGTAAGGGAAGAACATATTCTGTTCGATTTCCCCGGTCACACGGAAGGTGACATGTATCTTTGGCTTGTCAGACGATGGGACGACATGAAGAGAATGCAGGGACGCAACGACGTGACTACGCAGGAGGCTGCCAAGGAGATGAAGAAGGAAGGCCGCAAGAACGTGATAAGGCGGTACATAAGTTTCTTCCTCAGCAAGTTCTCCAAGAAATAGAAAGGAAGAAGGCCCGTTTCCGGGCCTTCCGCATCATTCGCTTTCCTCGCTTTTCCGTTTGGTCTGGCTCTTTATTATCGAACTCAGCTCCCTTGCAGTTCGTTCAAGCTCTTCGCCGGGGCGCTGCGGCATCATCTCTCCGTCCTTGTGTGTGAAAGCGGGGTAGTCGATCGATTCCAGCCCCATAAGGCTGGCCCAGTTCTCCACCGATTCGATCGCATCGAGCGCATCCTTGTAGCTTACATAGCTGGTCGCGAACGGATAGAAATATTTTCCGACGAGTCTTTTCGAGAGATAGAGCGGCCATGTGTGATCCAAAAAAGCCTTTGTCTCCGCGGACGGCATGCCGAACCTGCTCGGTACGCCCAGCATTATCACATCCGCACTCATCAGTTTCTCGTTGCTTGCCACGGGAAGATCCATTATCTCCTCGTAATACTCGTTGACATCGTTCCTTTCTGCCGCATGGACATGCAGGTCAGGATCGTCGATTCTATATAGTCTTGCGTCAAGGCCGGCTTCCTTGAGCTGTTCTTTGAAGGATTCAGCAATCAGGTAAAGGTTGCCGGATTCGGAATGGAAAATGATGTTCACTCTCATTTTTTATGTCTCCTTTGGATTATTATAATGCCAAGGACGCCATCTTGCGAGAAAACTCTAGAGAAATGTTATCCTTTCCGGCTCGAATACCCCTCGCCGAAGTGGATTCTCGTCAGGAATCCCTATGGCGATCATGGTTACGGGAATTTCCGGCATCCCCAGAATGTCGGATAGGATGCTTGCCCGTTCCTTTATGGGATATAGACCGCACCAGACCGTTCCGTAGCCCAGGTCTGTAGCCTTGAGCAGGATGTTTTCCGTGCAGGCAGCCGCATCCTGCTGGAAGAAGCTGGAGCTTTCGTCTCCTCCCGGAGATGCCAGTACTACTATCAGACCGCTTGCGCTTTCGAGCATCTTGGCGTAGGGATGTCGTTTTTTTATCTCGTCCATCAGTTTCCTGCTTTCGATCACTGCGAATCGCCATGGCCTACCGTTTCTGGCGGAAGGAGCATACATGCCGGCCTCTATCATGGCCAGATAGTCCTCCTTCGGAATTGTCGCTCCTTTCTTGAACTTTCTTATGCTTCTTCTTGCATTGATCGCGTCGTCAAGCTCCATGTACATCCTCATCTCAGCAGTATGCCGAGTATATTCCGTCCCTTTCCGAGAGATAGACCTTCATCCCGTACAGCATAGAAAGGTTGGCTTCCGTGAGCACTTCCTGCTTCGGTCCGTCCATGACTATACGTCCGTCCTTCATGAGGATGATCCTGTCTATTTCGGGGATGATCTCGCTCAGCTCGTGTGTCACCATTATTATGGTCTCCTCCGAGGCGTATTTCCTGATCGTATCCCTGAGGTCCCTCCTGAGAGGAAAGTCCAGGGCGTTTGATGCCTCGTCCAGCAGAAGCAGCCGCGGACGTGTGATTTCTGCACGGGCAAGCATGATTCTTCGCTTCTCTCCGGAGGATAGGGTTTTCATCATTCTGTCCCGCTTTTCGTACATGCCGACCTTCTTCAGCTCATCGTCGGCGAGTGCCCAATCCGAATCCTCTATCCTGTGGTGGAAATCGAAGCCGAGGGAAGCATATAGCCCTGAACATACTATGTCCCTGGCCTTGTATGTGGAGTCCAGAAACATGGAGTTCCTGTCGCTGACCACTCCTATCAGCTTTCTGAGGTCGCTTTGGAGGAATCTGCTCCGTCCGAATATCCTGTTTTCGTATTCGTCCAGAGCGAGCGGATAGATGTTCCTCGCGATGACTTCGAGCAACGTGGATTTGCCTGCTCCGTTTGGTCCGACGACGGCTATGTGGCCGCCTTCCTGCACATCCAGATCCACCCCGGAGAGGATGTATTCCCCATCTCGGCGTACATAGGCGTTTTTTATATGTATTATCTCTTTTCCGTCCATCTTAGATGACCACTTTCTTGAATTTGTCCTTCAGAAGGGTAGTATCGACCAAAGCGAGAGCTACCGCAAGGTCGGTGTGTCCATGCTCGAGAGCGTATATCAGGTGCTTGCAGTCCTGCGAAAGGGAAAGCATCTCGTCCGGAGTGTATTCAAGCTTCATGTAGATCAGCTTCAGCTGTTCCTTGAAATTGTCGAGTATCGTGTTGATTATTATGTTGCTGTTCGCCTGCAGAAGCTGTGCGTGGAAGTGGTAGCTTGCGGTGTTGAAGATCTGAAGAAGCTCGTCCGGTGCAAGGTCCGATGTGTTTTCCGTGGCAGCCTTGGCCGTCTCCGTCATCTTCTCCAGACTTGTCTTCATTGGTTTTACTATAATGAGTCTGTCCGGATCTCTCGACAGAGTCCTTGCGCAGCTTGTAGTCAGATTGATCGATACTTCGAGAAGGTCGGAAAGAAGCTTCTTGTCGACTCTCATCCTTACCTGCATGGTCTCGAACATCGACTCGACGAACATTTCGAGAGATCCTGACTTGACGATTGCCTTGCGCCCCTGGCTTACCTCGATAAGTCCTCTTGCCTCGAGATTCTTGAAAGCTTCCCTCATTGTCCTGGGGCTGACGCCGTACGTATCGCCAAGTTCCTGGAGAGACGGCAGGGGTTCACCGACCTTGTATTCTCCGCTGACTATTTTCTTTTCGAGCATGCCGGAAATATATGCAGGCTTCGACTTCTGTACCCTTGCCCTCTGTTTCCTTTCTTCGCCTTCAGTCATTTCTTACCTTCTTCTCCTCTTTGTCGAGAGAGATCTTTTGTTACATTATATGATATTTGAAGTTGTAGGCCATAGAAAAACATAGTACTTTTTTTCAAATAACGGTAAAACCGGCCGAATCCATGATCGACACGTCTGTTTTGTTCTCATTTTAATGTTTGAAATTAAAAACTTTGTCCTGAATTGAAAAAAAACTGAAATATGCAAAAATATGTTTGCATTCTCTCTGAAACCATGCAATAATTACACTGTTCGGTGCAGTACTGATTTTTTTTGCATGCTCATCGACTCCCGAAAAGGTCGGGACAAGGAGGTTGCCGCTGGAGACAGCGGTTTTTTTATGCCATGGCAATGCCGCGCCTGCACGGGATCGTATCGGGCGTATTTGTGGAGGTAATGTGTTTTTCTCTCGTATTAACGGCTCCATTGATGCAAAATGTAACAGAATGCATTAGACTTTGTTTTATCCAAAGCCTATGAAAAGATTACTCGTCGTACTATCGATTCCAATTCTTCTTTTTTCAGTTTCGTGTTCGTCCACCGAGACAGTCGATGAAGTTGTGTCTGCACCGGCTGTTTCCGAGCTTCCTGTAGGGCGGACCGACGAAATCGACGATGTGCCGGAAGTCGTCGCTGCCATACCGGAAGAGGAGAAGGTCGATCTGTCGGAAATTCCGGAGGACAGTCCTTCCGAGCCGACGGAGTTTGTCGAGCAAACGGCTCCTGAGGTCGTGGAAGAGGAAAAGAGCACGGCTTCTTTGACCGGTCGCGAACTTGTCGAGGAGCTGAGCGGTGAGATTCTTCCGGTCGTGCTGTCCGACAAGTCCGACGAAAGAGGTGAGGTGCAAGTCGACGCGAATATCGTGGAAGAAGATGTCGAGGTGGCGGATGAGCCTTTCGTGATCGACAGCGTAGAGAATTCAGTCGTCGATGAGGTTCCAGCGGTTTCCGCCGAGAAGCCGTCTGGCATGGCTGTCATGGACAGAAAGATGGACGATGGGGTCATAGGATTGCTGTGCGAGATGATTGCCATCATCGTGCTGTTTACCCTAGGCACCGTCATAAGAAGCAGATATGGGCATCAGCTGCCTGCCTCTATTTCCCTGGTCCTGGCACTGCTGCTTGCACTTGTTCCTTTCATGGTCCACTTCATTCTTGCAGGCTGGAACTATCCTCTGCTTGGATATTTTATCCTTCTCTTGTCGTTCTTCGTGTTCAGGTCGAGAAGAAGCTAGCAGTCGAGCGATTCGAGACGGCGCAGTCTCTCGAGAAGTCTTGTCTTGTAGAAAAATTCGTCCAATGCCATGTGGCAGGCGCCTTCCATGCGACCTTTGTCCAGCGAAAGACTCTTGAATACGAACGCATCCTTTCTGCTCTTCGGCAAGGCTGTCATTACGAGCGTATTGACCCTGGCGTAATATTCGTCCGGCATTTCCGCATATGTTCCGACTATCATCACGGAATCTGCATCCAGCACCTCTACGGCAAGGGCTATGCTTGCGGCCAGAGCCTTTAGTCCGTCGAAGATGAGTCTGACCGCTTTGCCGTCCGTCAGGATTTCCCTGTTGGTATATTCCCTTGAGAACAGCCTTTCGGCTTCGCTTCTGAAAGCATTTCCGGAGAAGAATGCCTCAAGCGTACCTTCTTCTCCGTCGGCATCGATTCTTCCCTTGCTGATTCTCATCTTTCCAAGCCGTGCAAGATGCACCGTTTCTCCCTGTCGCCTTATTGCCGCATCTATCCTGTCGCCGATGGAGATGAACAGCATGTTTTCCAGACTTTTCCCCGATCGTATCATCTCGGCTCTTACCTGGGCTTCGATGGCAGGGACTGTCATGACAGGGAATAAAAATTCCTTTTTCAGGAAATCCACATCATCGTCCGATACGACGGCCATGGCAAGAACGCTGACGCTCCCGTGTCGGGTTATGCGATCTATCGAATTGCCGAGATTCTCCTTCAGCTCTTCGTCGGACTTGCCCCTGGCAAAGTGCTCGAGCCTGAGGATACGACCTTTGAGATCGCTTGCAGCAAGATTGGCTCCCTTTCCTGAAATATCTAGTCCCAGCACGATGCTTCCCGTCGCGGAGATGTCGAGAGTCGTTGCTGGTCTGCCGGAATCGGCCATTGTCTTGCCGGTTTCCTTGACGAGCCCCTCGTCCACCAGTGTCGCTACGATTTCGGATATGGATACCTTGTTGATCAGGAGCTCCCTAGACAGCTCCGCCCTCGTCATGTTCTTTTTTTCCCTTATAGTCGAAAGAACCTTGAGGGTATTGATCTTTCTTGCGTTGTCCGGCCTTGAGAAGTCCATACAGGAAGGATATCACGCATGCCGCCATTTTCCAACCTGGAGTTGCCGTTTTTCGCTTTTGTACCTATCTTCTTAGGAAGAGGTATTTGACAGAAAATGGCTACCAGAAAATTCAAGACAGAGGTCACGGACCTTCTGCAACTCATCATCCACTCCCTATATTCGAACAGGGAGATATTCCTGCGTGAGCTTATTTCCAACGCATCCGATGCATTGGACAAGCTCAAGTATCTTTCTTTGACCGACGGCGATCTCAAGGGTTTTTCTTTCGACCCGAGAATCGACATATCTTTCACAGAGGGAACCGAAAGGACTCTCACGATCCGCGACAACGGTATCGGAATGAACGAGGAGGATCTCAACAACAATCTCGGTACGATTGCATCCTCCGGAACGAAGAAGTTCCTTGCTTCCCTTACCGAGGAGCAGAAAAAGGACAGCAATCTCATCGGCCAGTTCGGCGTGGGATTCTATGCGGCATTCATGGTCAGTAACCGCATTGAGGTCATCTCGCGCAAAGCCGGCGAGGACAAGGCCTGGAAATGGACCAGCGAAGGGCAGAGTTCATATTCCATAGACGAGGCAAGCCGCGACGAGCAGGGCACTACAGTTATCCTTCATCTTACGGAAGACGGATCCGAGTATGCCAACCGATATCAGATCGAAAGTCTCGTCAGAAAGTACTCCGATCATATCGCTTACCCGATCTATCTCGAGTACGACAAGACGAACTACGACTACGAGCACAAGGACGAGAAGGGCGAGCCTACAAAGAGCACGGAGCATGTGGTGGAGAAGATCAACTCCTCGTCGGCTCTCTGGAGAAGGAATAAGAGCGAACTCAAGGAGGAGGATTACAACGAGTTCTACAAGAACAACTATTACGACACCGAGAATCCGCTTTTCTATCTCCATACCAAGGTAGAGGGTGCTACCGAATATACGACGCTTTTCTTCATCCCGTCCAAGGCTCCAGCCGACATGAACTATGCCGACTATACTCCTGGCGTGAAGCTCTACGTCAAGAGGGTGTACATAACGGATGACGACAAGACGTTGCTTCCGACTTACCTGAGGTTCGTCCGCGGAGTCATAGACAGCGAAGATCTCCCGCTCAACGTATCCCGTGAGATACTTCAGGAGAACAAGGTCATGACAGCCATCAGGAACGGCAGCGTCAAGAAGCTTCTCGGAGAATTCAAGAAGATCAGCGAGAACAATCCCGAGCTGTACGACAAGTTCATAGCTCAGTACAACAGGCCTCTCAAGGAAGGTCTCTACAGCGACTATGCGAACAAGGATGCTCTCATGGAGCTTGTCAGGTACAAGAGTTCGTCGAGGGACGGAAACGTATCGCTCAAGATGTACAAGGAGAGCATGAAGGAAGACCAGAAGGCGATTTACTACCTGACCGGAGGTTCCGAGGCGACGCTGAAGGCATCTCCGCTTCTCGAGGCATACAGGAAGAAAGGCATCGAGGTCCTCATCATGTGCGACGACATAGACGAAATAGTCGTATCGGCCATGTGGGAGTACGAAGGACTTCCGTTCAAGGCCATAAACAAGTCCGGAGCGCTTGACGATATCAAGGACGACGAGACCGAAAAGAAAAAGGAAGAGAAGAAAGCTGTCGCGGAGAAGATAAAGAATGCGCTTGGAGACAAGGTCAAGAATGTCGTCGTATCCACGCGTCTTGTAGACACTGCTGCCTGCGTAGTCATGGATGAGAACGATCCTTCCGTGCAGATGCAGAGAATCCTCAAGCAGATGGGGCAGGAAGGCATGGGCGACGTGAAGCCGATGCTTGAGATCAACCCCGATTCCAAAATAATCGCAAAGATAGAGGAGAGTTCGGACGACGAGTACGTGAAGCTTGTGTCGAGCGTGCTGCTGGATCAGGCGCTCCTGCAGGAAGGCATCATGCCATCCGATCCTGTAGGCTTTGCAAAGAATCTCGGCACTCTTCTTGAGAAGTGATTCCGATCGATCTGAGCCATGGTGACGGCCGCAGTCCACATGCCGCGATAGCGACATCCGGTCTGCGGCTTTTTCTTTGTCATGTCGATTCCCTTTCCACGAGAACCGATTTGACGACCAGCTTCTTTATGGCCTTGCCCGCATCCTTTTTTTCTATGTCGTGTATCAGCATGCCGACCGCTTCTTCCCCGATTTCCGCGGCTTGGACCTCCATGCTTATCATGGTGGTCTCAAGATATGCGCCGATGCTTATTCCAGTCAGTGAAACAAGCTTGACATCGTCTTTTATTTTCAGGCCGTTTTTCTTGAGAGCTCTTTGTACTCCTAGACCCTGTATGTCGAGGGATGCCAGAATCCCGTCAAGCTTCGGGCATGCTGCCAAAAGTTTTTCCGTACAGACGAGACCGTATTCGAAGGAGCTTGGCTCCATGTCGTCTATGGCTATGATGTTTTCGAGTCCCAGTTCCCTCGTGGCCTTCATATATCCGTTGTAGCGTTGCATATATGGGTGCAGGGAGAGATTTCCTATGATCAGGCCTATGTGCCGGCAGCCTTTGGAATAAAGATATTGCACGGCATCGTATCCATTTGAGTAATAGTCCGGAATGATGCTGCTCAGTTTTTCATCCTGTTTTCTTATTGCCTGCAGTATGCATATCCCCTCGGCCTCCATGTCTCTCAGCAATCGGTTGTTCTTGCCGCATGAAGTGATGATTATTCCGTCGATGAGACTTCCTCTTAGCCTTTCCAATATCTGCCTTTCCGTTGTTTCATCGTCTTCTGTCGTACAGATAATGCATTGATAATTCTTTTTTGCCGCGGCATTGCAGATCGCAGGAATCATATCGGAATAAACTGCATATGCAATTCTCGGAATCACGAATGCAATCGTGTGGCGTTTCCCCTGACGCAATCCCTGTGCCAGAACATTCGGATGGTAACTGAGTTCCTTGACGGCTTCGAAAATCCTTCTTTTCGTCTCTGGATGTACGTAAGATGAGTTGTTCAATGCTCTCGATACCGTGCTTACATCTACGTTGGCAAGCTTTGCGACATCCTTGAGTGTTGCCATATCATGCCTCCATGTTTTCATTATATGCAAAAAATTGCA
>CASEKE010000029.1 GCA_949288415.1 uncultured Spirochaetales bacterium | reverse complement strand
CCCGCCGGGCGTTCCTCTCTCTTCCCTTCTCTAATATATCTGTCAAAAATCTCTTGTTCTCGTGGTTGCACCGCTCTCGCGATGCCATGACAATCTACAACGAAACCCACCGCCGTGTCAACTGATTTACAAAATTTTTTTGGAATTTTATTCTACTTTTTCGTAACTTCATATGTGATATAAAGTTATAAAACATGGTCCCTGCGGATTAGATCCGCAATAACATGGGCGAAAGCAAATCCGCCCTCCTTGCTGCATAGATAGAGAGGAAGACAGGAAAAATCGTTTCTGTTCTTAGCCACGCGGGCGTTTCCGACCGATCGAGGGAACAGAGCAAAAAGTTCCTGGTCGTTTAGTCCATCGCCGAATGCTATCGAGGAAGCAAGAAACTCGTCGAACGGTACATCCAGCCCTATCCGTTCTTCAAGAATCGGATAGAAATCCCTAAGCGACGATCCCTTTGCATAATCTCCCATGAGAACGTTTGCGTGGATGCTGCTCACGAGCACATGCCCGCCTTCTTCCGCGGCCGAATCGACAAGCCTGGCAAGTTGCTTTCTTTCCAACCCGTTCCTGTCATAGGCAATGTCATAGAGCCTGCAGTATTGATCGGACGAGAATACGAGATCTGAATTGGCTTCCATGACCCTTTTTCTTCTATCGAAGAATGTCCCATCGCCGGCTACCAGAGGATTGGTGTCGTATACCACTTTCCCATCGACCTTGGCCAGCATCAGCGCTCCGCTTTCGGCGATCACTGCATCGACAGGCCACTGTCTGATGTATATGTCGGCCCAACCGGCAGAACCTCCGGTCACCAATATCGTCTTCCTTCCGCTTTCACGGATCCCATACAAAGCAGAAAGGGCCTCGGGATAAAGCAGTCCGTCGTTTGTAAGCGTATCATCGACATCGCTGACGACAAACCGGATCCCGGCCCTTTCCTCCTTGGTGAATCCTGAAAATTCACCGAATCTTTCCATATCCGCTATCTTGTGAGACCGGAAAGTGCCTTGCTCTTCCCGATGTCCACCATATACGTTATGAAGCTCATCAGAGAGGCTATTGCCGAAAGACTGAAGAACACGTACAAAACGGCTCTCCAGGTCTCGAAAGCAGATCCTAGATCGAAGAAAGTCTCCGCGACTATATAGGCAATCGAAAGGATGCTGGTAGCCGCATACAGACATGTCTTGCTTTTGCCCCATATGTTGGCCGGCATTGCCTTGCCGACCTTCATCATCAGCATGCGGGAGAAGAGTATCGCGAATTCCCTCCACATGATGATTATGAAGCACCATGCGGGCATGATGCCCTTGTCCATGAAGCACACGAAGAAGGTCAGGTGGGACAGCGTATCCGCAAAAGGATCCATAACCTTTCCAAGATCGGTGACCAGATGGTATTTCCTTGCAATCTTGCCGTCGACGAGGTCAGTGATCTCGGCGGTCGCATAGCAGATCAGCATAAGAACGGTGCTGACGACCTGCACGGATGGACCAAACCATCCGGGAATGCTATAGGCAAGAAAGAATACAGGAACCAGGATCAACCTGAGCACGGTCAGTTTGTTTGGTAGATTCATCACACACTCCTCAGTCGAACATTTTGTCGAACTTATCATTCAGATAACGGATGTACGGATCCAAGGTCGGCTCTTTCCCCGTAACCATGGCGAGCAGATCCTTGGGCATATGTACTTTTCCATTATACCATATTTTTTCCTTCTGCCATGATGCTATCCTGGCAAAATCGCCGGATACAAGACATTTGTCAAGCTCCTCACGACCGCCCAGATCGGAACAGAGCTTCTCGTGGAACATCGCGGCATATATATTACCGAGCGCATACGTCGGAAAATATCCGAATGACCCTTGAGCCCAATGGACATCCTGCAGGCACCCCTCCGAATCGTTCTTGGGAACATATCTTACGATGCTCCCGGACATTCTGTTCCACGCCTCTGGAATATCGGAGACGGAGAGACTTCCATCGAAGAGCGCCTTTTCGATGCGATAGCGTAGGATTATGTGCAGGGAATATGTCAATTCGTCGGCATTGACCCTTATCGCAGACGGGCAACTTCTGTTCACGGCGCGAAGGAAATTCTCAAGGGGAATATCCGCCAGAGAAGGAATAGCCTCCTTGAGGGCTGGATACTGCCCTTTCCAGAAAGCTTCGCTTCGGCCGATGAAATTCTCCCAGAAGCGGGATTGCGACTCATGGATGCCCATCGAGGCGCCATCGGCAAGACTTGTACCGCGTATCTCCGGATTCAGGGAAGTATTCTGCTCGTAGAGAGCATGTCCCGTCTCATGCATCACAGACCCGATCGGATCGAACAGGCTGGCATCGGTATACCTTGTGGTGATTCTCACATCGTCCCGGCCCAGAGTCGTAGTGAACGGATGTGCGGATATCCCCACAGCCCCACGTGTCCGATCGAACCCCATGCGATCCACAAGCTCCATGCAGAAACAATGAAGTGCCTGCTCGTCGTAAGGAGCCTTGAGAAAACCGTCATCGACCGCAGCGGATCTCTCCCCTATCCTATCCATGATGGCGTGGATCTCGACCTCCAACCTGTCGAACAGAGGATCGATATCCGCCATTGTAATTCCAGGCTCGTAAAGATCCAGAAGCGCATCGTACAGCTTCCTGTCCGGCGCAATCAGAGCAGCCATTTCCTTCTGAGCCTCGACGATCTCGGAAAGGACGGGCAGAAAGATCGCGAAATCGTTCTTCTCCCTGGCCTCGAGCCAACACACATGGCCTTTTGACTCAAGAAGCGACATCCGCTCGACCAGGGAAGCAGGAATGGCCTTTTCCCTGGCGACAGTCCTCCGCCACTCCCTTGCCAGCGCCTTCTCCGCAGGAGAGAAATCGCTTTCGTTCCTGATGGAATCGAGAAGTGAAGATATCTTTTCGCCGACAATCTCCTCATGCTGGATCACAGAGAGCAGAGTAATCTGCTCTGCTCTCTCGTCGGAAGCTTTTTCAGGACTTCCTGTCTCGAAATCCCATCCAAGCACAGCAATCGCATGGGAAAGCACCACAAGATGCTCATCCTCCTTGCGCAGGAGTTCCAATGCCTGTCTGTCGGTCATCAAAGTTGCTCCTTCGAGGCAACCTTGTCGGACAGCTCCTTGACGAAGTCGTCGAAAGGCACTCCGAAGGCCTGCTTTCCGTTCCTGTACCTTACAGAGACAGTACCGTTGGCCATCTCCTTTTCACCGATGATGAGCATATACGGAACCTTCTGCTGCTGGGCCTTTCTGATCTTCGCATTCATTCTGTCGCTGGAAAGATCGGAGAATGCTCTGAAACCGAGATTCCTGAGCTTCTTCTCGATATCCTTTGCGTAGTCGTTTCCGACTTCCGCAACAGGAATCACAGCGACCTGATCCGGGCTGAGCCAAGGAGGGAACGCTCCGGCATAATGCTCGAGCAGCACTCCGAAGAATCTCTCGATCGATCCAAGCAAGGCCCTATGGATCATGTACGGTCTCTTTTCCACGCCGTCCTTGTCCACGAATGTAAGCTTGAACCTTTCAGGCAGGTTGAAATCGAACTGGACCGTCGAAAGTTGCCACTCTCTGCCGATCGCATCCTTTATCTTGAGGTCGATCTTCGGACCATAGAAGGCGCCACCGCCCTCGTCGATGTCATATTCAAGACCTTCCTTCTCGACCGCACGCTTCAAGGCCTCCGTAGCCGCATCCCACTTCTCCTGCTCGCCGACACTCTTTTCCGGCTTTGTGGAGATGTATGCATGGATATCGTTGAAACCGAAGGAATGGAGCATGTAGAGCGAGAAACGCAGAACCTCCATGATCTCGTCATCCATCTGGTCCGGTGTGACGATCAGATGTGCGTCGTCCTGAGTGAAGCCTCTGACCCTCATCAGGCCATGAAGAGCTCCGGCCTTTTCGTATCTGTAAACGGTTCCGAGCTCAGCCCACCTGCAAGGAAGATCCCTGTAGCTCTTTTTGCTGTTCTGGTAGATCATGATGTGGAACGGGCAGTTCATCGGCTTCACATAGTAGTCCATGTTGTCCATCTCCATCGGCGGATACATGGAATCCTTGTAGAATCCTAGATGTCCGGATGTCTCCCACAGCCATGACTTTCCTACATGCGGAGTGTAGACCATTTCGTAGCCATTCTTGTAGTGCTCCTCGCGCCAGAAATTCTCGATGACCTGACGGATTCTCGCTCCTTTCGGATGCCAGTATACAAGACCGGGGCCTGCCTCCTCGTGCAAAGAGAAAAGATCGAGCTCCTTGCCGAGTTTCCTGTGATCTCTCTTCTCGATGTCCGCAAGATGGTCGAGATAGAGTCTGAGATCCTTCGGAGTCCTCCATGCGGTACCGTAGATTCTGGTGAGCATGGGGTTTGTCTCCTTTCCTCTCCAATAGGCACCTGCGACCGAAAGCAATTTGAACGCATCGGCATTGAGATCCTTTGTGGAAGCTACGTGAGGTCCACGGCAGAGATCGGTGAATCCGCCTTGGTTGTAGATGGATATCTCGGCGCCTTCCTCGATTGCATCGAGGAGCTCCAGCTTGTATTTCTGGTCCTTGAAAAGCTCTCTTGCCTCGTCGCGTGAAACGACACTCCTTTTGAATTCCTTGTCGGAATGGATGATTTTCTTCATCCTCTCGGTGATCTCGGCGAGATCGTCGTCGGTCAGCGAACGAGGAAGGTCGAAATCATAGTAGAATCCGTTCTCGATCGCAGGCCCGATAGCGATCTGGGCCGTCGGAAACATCTCGAGCACGGCCTCTGCCATCACATGGGCCATGGAGTGTCTGATCATCTCCAGCTTTACATCATCAGCCATATAGTTTCCTCCTAAAAAAAGAAAAAAGCCTTTCCAGTCTCATCCTTTCGCAACGATGCGCAAGGACGAAACTGCAAAGGCATTTGCAATTCCGCGGTCCCACCTTGCTTCCCCCTCGTAGAAAGGGGACGCTCTTTGAACACTTACGTAGTTGTACGGCAAGATATACTCGTTTCCTTTCCACCTTGCAGCTCGGAAGTGGTTTTCATGTCTTTGCCCCGGATGTCTCTCACCCAGACGGGAAAACCCGAACGGACATCCTCTCAGCGGCAGCTCCGGACATTACTCGTCTTCGTCATAGCCGATAGCATAAGGATAATCATATCGGGACTTTTATGCAACAACGAGTTTTGCCAAAGCCTCGAGAAGGCGTACCTCGCGATCGGAAAAACGACCGATTGCAGGACTGTCGACATCGATGACGCCGACAAGGTTCCCTTTTCCGTCGTGAATCGGGACGACAATCTCGCTCCGGGATGCCGATGAACATGCGATATGCCCTGCAAAGGCGTGCACATCTTCCACGACCAGCGTCCTTCCGGACAAGGCCGCAGTTCCGCAGACGCCCTTGCCAAGAGGAATCTCGAGACATGCAGGTTCTCCCTGGAACGGTCCGAGTCTGAGTTTCGTACCGTCGAACAGGTAGAACCCGGTCCAGTTCACATTTTCCAGATACCAGCCCATGAGCGCAGAAAGATTTGCCATGGTACCTATCAGGGAATACATCGTCCCGCCTCCGACAACGTAGGAGGAAGCAAGCTCAAGAAAGAGCCTGTCGTCCTCCTCGACATTTCCGGCATGTTCGAACGGCGTGAACATCAGGCCTTCTTCGAAGCTGCCTTGTTGGCTGCTCTGAGACGCAACGCGACCTGAGGCTTCACGATGGTACCCGGGCCTGCTATGCATCCGCCCTGGCAACACATGACCTCCACAAGATCCGCATCCGGCGCCTTACGTTGCCATGTATTCATAAGACGCACGGTCTTTTTGTCCAGACCGTCGATATTCATGATTCTTATGCTCGAGGGATCGGATACACGACCGAGGACACAGCCTGCAACTCCGCCTGTCACCGCGTATTCTCGGCAGTCCTCGAAAGCGGAAACGTCAGCTGTCTCGTCTCCGACCATCTCCTTGACATCTATGTCCTTGGCCATGAACATCGCGGCAAGTTCGGCAAATGTGATGACACCGTCGATGTCGTCGAACTTCGCGGCCTCGACCCTCTTTGCAAGGCATGGGCCTATGAACACAGTCCTGCATCCTGGCCAGCGTTTCTTGCATATCGCCGCAGAGTATCCCATCGGAGACAGGGAATCGCTCTTGCGATCCTTGAGGAACCCCAGATGCTTGTCGATGAGCTCCATGTACGATGGGCAACAGGAAGTCGTCATGTATCCATGACCTGCCTTCATCTTTTCAAGAAGCTCTTCACCTTCCTTGACGCTCGTGACCTCGGCTCCTTCCGCGACTTCGAAAACCTCGGAAAATCCGACCTTTTCGATCGCAGCCTTTATCTGGCCCAGATTGCCCGGGAACTGGCCGTCGATCGCCGGAGCGATCATGGCAACGACCTTCTCTCCGCCCTTGAGCATCTTCAGTACATGGAAAAGCTCGCTGCGTTCCTCGATAGCCCCGAACGGGCAGGATCTCACGCACTTTCCGCATCCGATGCACTTCGAATGGTCCACTTCGACCACTCCGGCATCGTTTTTCCTGATGGCGCCGACGGGACATGCCTCCTCGCACGGAACTGGGATATGCACGACTGCATGGAACGGACATACCTCCATGCATTTGCCGCAACGTATGCAGCGATCTTCCTGGATATGTGCCTGTCCGTTTATGAAGACGATTGCATCTTTCGGACAATTGGCCATGCAAGGACGTGCGAAACATCCTCTACAGGCATCCGACACCTTGTACTGGTCTTTCGGACAGGCATAGCAACCGCTCTTTATTGTGGTCAGGAGAGGAAGAGATGGCTCGTCCCTTTCAAGCACGTCCTTGACGTATGCGCTGAGGGGTTTGAGCTCATCGTCGTCCTTTTCCAGATCCACACCGAGAAGAGAGAGGATCCTGTATCGGACCAAAGCCCTCTCCTTGTAGATGCAACAACGAGAAGGGACTCTATCTTTGGGAATGATCTTGAAAGGCAGTCTGTCGATTTCCTCAAGGATCGTACCATTGAAGAAACTTCGAACCACCTCCGTGTCGATCTTCCTTTTCATTAGAGTGTACTGGTTGTTGATTTCGATCATTCCTTTACCGCCTCGGCAAGGAGCTTGCAGAAGCGCTCCTGAGTAACACCGTCATAGATCTTGCCGTTGATTTCCACGAACGGAGCCGATCCGCCGCCGAGCTTGCACTGCTCGAGGCATGAGCATCCTTCGATCTCGCAGTCGGCGAGAATTGCCGGGTCAAGGAAATCATTGTAGAGCAGGAGATCCGCTCCGCCCTGGACAAAGCATGCCGTTCCAAGACAAATTCTGACTTTTACTTTCGACTTCTTCATTTTATCCTCCTACAGATATTCTTGCGAAGTTTCCTTAATATAGATTTCTTCAAGCGCCTTTCTCAGTCGCCCGATGATCGTTCTTCTGATTCCGATTTCCACCGGTATGTTCGGATCCTGGTGCGCCTCGTTTATCTTCGTTCCCACTATGAAGTGAACCTGATCCGAATCTAGAAGTATCTCGACGAATTTTTTTGCCGGATCGTTCGGCAGATCGGCGAGATTCTGCTTTTTCTCAAGGATAGTGGCAACCTTCGACAGCGTCAACATTCCTTCGGTGACAAGATCTATGCCCTCCATCTTCGAAGCAGGAGGAACGTCCGGCGACCAGCAACTCAAATCGACCGTAAGCTTCTTGTTGAAAAGCCTGGAAACGATCAGGGCTGTCGTTCCGCCGGAAACGATCTTCCTCCCCTGGAATGCCCGGATCTTCTCGCCGAGCACCTCGTCAGCTTCCTTCGTGAACGGAGGGCCGGTGACCACAAGAGTGCGTCTGGGTCGCCTGATGTAGACGACGACACAAGTGATGTCGTCCTTGCTGCATAGTCCATCGAGAGCACAGGCTTTCTGCACTATGGCCCTGGAGAGCTCCCTTGAGGAAATGTCCGGGTTGGCCTTTATCTCCTCGGATACGAATTTTCTCACTCCGTCGAGTCTCCATCCGAGAGGAAGCGACTTCCCTAGACCGGACTGCGTGACTCCGTCGGAAAACATCACAAGGCGCTCTCCTATGTCCATCCTGAAGGATGAATGCTGGATTACCTCCTTCTTGAATGCGGCGGCCCTCTGAAGCTCTCTCTTGGTCCTCTCCCAGGATATCGGATCCGGACCGGAGAACCTCAGGGACAGGGGATTGTCGTATTCGACCAGATTGACCTCGATGTTCTCCATGTTCTCCTTGTAGCGGATATCCGCAATGGTGAACGTCGAATAGCTTATCTTCCTTTCCTTGCAGACAGGAAGAGTATTCATGATGATCTCGGCCGAGTGATCGAGATCTATCGGGGAGAACGACAGCTTATGAGCCATGTGCGCAGTCAGAGATGCAAGCACATTGGCCTTGACCCCGCTTCCAAGACCATCCGAAAGCGTGGATACGATCTGGTTGTTGTCGGGATTCCTGGAAAGGAGGAACACATCGCCTCCTATCTTCTGTCCGTGCTTGTATATCTGGGCGTAATCGACGTCAATGAAGATGTTGTTCATGTGATATCCCTATCGTCCTCCAGCGAAAAGTCCTTGTCGGGACTTGACGAGTGCACGCTGAATGCTTCGATGAGCGAATTGAGCATTATCTCGGTCTCCGCGGCGTTCTCTCCAAGAAGGGAAGCGATCTGCTGTACCGTCTCAAGGGATTTCTGGATGACGTCCTCGGCCTTCTTGACGACGGTCTCCCTCTTGATCGTCGGATTGGTTATATCGTCGAACATCGCCCCGAGCAGGCGGTTCTTCTCAACAAGGAAGAACGTCACACGGATGAACTTGTCCTTGTAGTGCATCCTGTACTGCCCCGGATGCGTAAGGTAGAACTGATCCTTGAACTTGTCGGCGAACGGTATGAAGCGCTCGACCGGAAGACCGCGGACGAGAGCCAGCATGCTCTGGTCGAGAAAGCCCTCCTCCATGTCTCCGAAAAGCTCGAGGAACTGGATGTTGCAATCGGCAATCTTCATGTCGCTGTCGACGATCACCACTCCCATCGGAATCGTCCTGAGAAGGACGTCCACCTTGCTCTGGGCCTCTTTCCTCATCTTGGTGACGCACATCTCCGGCTCCGCCATTCCGTCGAGATAGGCGATAGCCATCTCACGGCATGTCGAATAGCCACAGCCTCCACAGTTTAGTTCGTCTGCCTTGGTAAGCTTTCCGAGATCTACCAACGTTCTCCTGATGTCATCCTCGGAGTACTTCTTGTGGAACCTATCCTCCTTGCCTGGCTGGGATGCCCCAAGAATGCCATAACCCTTCTCCAGAAGCTCGTCGACAAAAGCGTCATCCCCTTTGAAAAGATCCTTATCGGCGATACGAGACGCCGCATATCGGCTCGATGCCTGCTTCTTGCTCGCAACGGACACTGTCATATCCGATCCGGGACCGTTCACGCATCCGCCGTCGCATCCTAGAAGCTCCAGGAACTCGTCGCGATCACAGCTTCCGCCCAAGGCGGAGATGACCTGATCCATGCCGGAAAGAGAAACTGCCTCGGGATGCAGTGCATTTTTGCCCCATATCTCGGAAGTGGCGATCTGCCCCCCTTCGATGGGATAGATGGATGACAGCCCGGCCTTCTTCGGTATGAACTCTATCTTCTTCTTGACCTCGAGCTTTCCAAGGTCGATTCCGGCACTTTTCAGCCACTGCTTGAGTTCGGTGAAGGTAAGCGCAAAATCCGGATAGCCCGGATTCATGTCGGCCTCGTGCTTCTTGGCCACGCACGGACCGATGAATACGATTATGATGTCGTCTCCGTACAGTCTTCTGAGGTATGCGCTATGTGTCTGCAGCGGGGACGGTATCGGGGCAAGGCGTGAAACCTTCTCCGGATAGTATTTCTTCACAAGTTCCACGACCGACGGGCAAGCGGTCCCAATCCAGTCGCAGGATCCCGTTTTCTCGATGTGCCGATCTATGGCAGCCGATACGAGATGAGCTCCTATGGCCGTCTCGCTGATCGAATCGAAGCCCAGGTCCAGAAGCGCCTGCAGAAGCTGATCCTCCTGCCCCGCGAACTCGGACGAGAACGACGGTGCAAGAGAGCATATCGTACGTTTTCCCGAAGAAAGTGCCAGTTTTACCCTGGAAATGTCGTCACGTATCTTCTTCGCGTTGTTCGGACACACATGCACGCACTTGCCGCAGAATATGCATCGATCTTTTATGATCATCGCATGTCCGTCCTTGATCTGGATGGATTTTGTAGGACATGTCCGCACGCATTTGTAGCAATCACGGCAGCTGGTGACTTCTGTATAGACTGGGTACTGCATTCACTCCTCCAGCTTCTTTCTAAGAATATCGATTATGCACTCATCCGAAAGACAGGAAAACTCTTGCCCGTCAATGGCCACATGAGGACCGGAATTGCACTTTCCGAGGCATAGGTGTCCCTCTAGCTCTATCCTGTCCTGCAGACCGTTCTCCTCGATATAGTTCTCTATCGCCATCAAAGCGCTGCTGTTGCCTCTGGCAAAGCATGAAGAGCCCATGCAGAGCTCGATTTTCAATTTATCAGCAGACATGCTGTTCTCCCTTTGTTACATAGTTAGGTTAAAGCAAGTGGAGCAAATAGTCAATAAAAACACTATCAAGGTAACAAAAAGCTCTGTATTTTTTGGAATAAAATTACATCATCACCATAAAATACAGAGTTAATGTGAAAATAGTAATATTAAATAATCATCTAAAGGGATATAAAATCCTCGTCGATGGATTCATCGTCGTCTGACTCACTTATTTTCCTTCCAAGTTTGACGGACAGAACCGCAAAACTGGTTGCCAGATCGGTTCTCTGCAGGACAACGTTGTCAGGAACTTTGAGATCCTTTGGAGCAAAGTTCCATATTCCTCTGATTCCGCATTTCACGAGCAGATCGCAGACAGCCTGTGCCTGGTTTGCAGGTACCGTTATGACAGCAATAGATATACGACGTTCGGCAATGAAGGAATTGATCCTGTCTATCGGCAGAATCGTGAAAGGTCCGATCATGGATCCGATTTTCCTCGGATCCTTGTCGAATACGGCAACTATCTTGAGGCCATATGCCTCGAAGCCGTCGTACCTTGCAATGGCAGCTCCAAGATTTCCAGCCCCGACGATCAGGGCATCGGTCGTATTGTCCCAGCCCAGTACGTGGACTATATAGTGGATCAGTTCATCGATGTCGAATCCGATCTTAGGTTTACCTTCGATCCCTGTGCAGGCGATGTCCTTTCTTACCTGGATCGGCTTCAACGAAAGTTCCTCGGCCAGTTTCGTCGCACTTATGTACTTGCGGCCGGAATCCCTTTCCTGGTGAAGGATCCTAAGATAGGACGGGAACCTTTTCACTGTGGGAATCGGTATGCTCATAGCTTCTCAAGCCTCCTTGCAATTTCCTTTATGACGTCATCCGGCGTAGAGGATCCGGCAGAAAGTCCTACAGACGAATAGCAGGAAAACCTCGAATCGACTTCATCCACGTTCTCAATCAGAAAGGACGGAAGTCCGGTAGACTCTGCCTCGCGCAGCAATGCCTTAGTATTCGCACTTCTGCTGTCCCCTGCAATCAATATGCAGTCGACCCCCTTGGCTGCGAGTGCAAGCACCGCCTTTCTCCTGATCTCCGAAGCCAGGCAGATCCTCGAGAGAACCCGATAGCGTATACCGAGTTCGTCCAGTCCGGCAACGATCGCGTCGAAACGCATGCTGTCGAATGTCGTCTGGACTATTATATCATACTCCGACGAGGAATCGAGCCCTTCGAGATCGGATACGTCGCCGACAACGCGATACCATCCACCGATAGATCCTTCGATGGCCTGTACCTCGCTATGCCCGGCAATGCCAAGGAGCAGGATCGGCCTCGTACTTTTACGTGCGGCATTCTGGTTTCTGAGAACGTTCGGACAGGTAGCATCGAACAACACGACATCCTTTGCGAGGAGTCTGGCGCGATCGGCATCCGTAATACCGTGAGCCCTGATCACGACCAGAGCTCCGTCGGGAACTTCATCCGGAGAATGTACCACAACCGCTCCCAGAGAGAAGATGTGCTCCATGACCGTCCTGTTATGGGCAAGTTCACCATATACATAGACGGTCGAAGAAGGGTTCTCTGCGGCGACGGTACAGACTTTATCGACGGCTTTCCTCACACCGCCGCAGAACCCCGATGTTTCGGCAAGAACAACTTTCATCAGTCGACCAGAGAGTACTCTTCCTCCTTCTTTTCCTTCTCAACGTCGATCGGACTCAGCTTATGGAAATAATGGAGAAGCGCCGGAGCGATGTAGTTGGAGGAATATGCACCTACAAGGATACCCCACGTCAGATTGATTGCAAACAGCTTTATGTCACCGGAGGCGAAAAAAGCCAACGGAACTATAGCGAAAAGAGTCGTGAGGCTGGTTATGAGCGTTCTCGTAAGGCTCCTGTCGACGCTCTCCTCTATCATCGAGTCGACATCGCGTCCCTTGTTCAGATGTACAGTCTCCCTTACCCTGTCGAATATGACTATAGTATTGTTCAGGCTGTAGCCTATAATGGTCAACACCGCAGCTATGGTGGTAGTCGAGACCTCAAGCCGGAATATCGCGATAAGAGAAAGCATGGCAAAAACGTCATGCACGAGAGCGATGATGCTCGATATGGCATATGCAAGACGGAAACGGATGGTAATATATACCAGAATCAGCGCAAGTGCGATCAGGATCGCCTTGATGGACGACATAAGAAGCTGGCTGGAGAACTTCGGGCCGACAAAGTCGGACTGCATGACGACGATGTCGTCCTCTCCGTAGGCAGTCTTCAGTCGCGAAGAGACGATCGCCTCTGCGTCCGCCTGGGTCATGCCCTCCTCCACTGGAAGCTTGATCTGGAAAATACCGTCCGTCGTATCTCCGACCACCTGCACGCTCAATCCCTTCACATCGGAAAGGGTATCCCTTATATCGGAAATCGTCACATCCCTTGATGCCGTTGCGAAATTGATGTGCTCTGCCTCAGGCCCCAGAGTCATCGGGAAACCGAAGCCCGATACAAGACGGAATGTCTCAAGAGACCCGTCGACAAGCTCGACGTCAACGCCGTACGATTCCAGTCCCGATGCCAGATCCGAGACGAAAGGATACGAAGCGGAAGGAAACGCATGGCTTTCCAGACCGTTCGATGACCGCAGCTGCAACACCAGATTTCCTCCGGAAACGTTCAACGTCGCACTCTCAGGTCCGTCGTAGGAGACATATAGTCCTACCGGGGATATCTGAAGCTTCTCGGAATATCCTGAGCCGAAATCTATTCCGGTATTGAATCCTCCGTTGACAATGA
The DNA here is from genome assembly GCA_949288415.1 of uncultured Spirochaetales bacterium. Lineage (GTDB taxonomy): Bacteria > Spirochaetota > Spirochaetia > Sphaerochaetales > Sphaerochaetaceae > Ornithospirochaeta. The sequence goes on along the minus strand of CASEKE010000029.1, from coordinate 34,767 downwards.
AGGCCACTATGCCGGCAATTATGAAAAGTCCGGAGGCTGCAAAAGCCACGAACCTGTACTTTATGACTTTCAGACCCGCTTTCATCTGTTTCTCCTCCAACTCATCTTCACGCTCTTCATACTCTCGCTCGGCACGATGAAATCGAAGATCAGATGGCTGACGAAAAGACTTGTGAAGAGCGAACATGCAACGCCGATGGTAAGAGTGTTAGCAAAGCCTTTGACGCTGGAAGAACCGAGTATCGAAAGAACGACGCCTGCGATGATAGTCGTTACGTTGGAATCCAGGATCGTCCAGAAAGCCCTTCCGAATCCGAGATGGATCGCCTCGAAGAAAAGCTTTCCGTCCCTTGTCTCCTCCTTGATTCTCTCGTATATGATGACGTTGGCGTCAATCGCCATTCCGAGCGTCAGGACAAGGCCTGCGATACTCGTCAGCGTCAACGTGAAGTTCATGGCGGAGAGAATGCTGATCATCATGTAGAAGTTCATGAGAAGAGCCAGATCTGCAATCAGTCCTGCCCAGCTGTAGTAGGCGAACATGAACACAACTACAAGAAGTATGCCGACAATGATGGCCTTCAAAGCCACAACCACGGCATCGTCTCCGAGCGACGCGCCGACACCCTGCTGCGATACGACCTCGAGATCTATCGGAAGAGCCGTGGTCTTCAAGGTGATGGCGATATCCTCGGCTTCCTCTTTTGTGAATCCGCCGGAAAGCTGGACGTTCTCGCTGATTCCTGCGCTGATGGATGCTATGCTCTTGGCCTTTCCGTCCATGACTATCGCAAGGGAATCGCCGATATGGGAAGACGTATAGGCATAGAATATCTTTCCGCCTTCGCTGTCCAGCTGGAAATTGACCACGGGACGCTGAGACATCTGGTCCGTGCTCGTAGAAGCGCCTACCAGATGGCTTCCGTCGAGAATCACCTCGTCATAGAGCACGGCAAAACTTCTGAGGCTGTCCATGCCGTATTCGTCTACCTCATAATAGCCTACGAGCATCCTATCCTCTGGAATGAAGTCGGGCACGACGATGTGTCCATCCTCGTCGAAGGCTTCGCTTGGATGAAGCGAATAGTATTCGTTGACGCGGTTCGTAAGTACGGAGTCCACCTCGTGGAAGGAAAGGCTTCCCTTTCCTCTGAGGAACGTATTAACCCTTTCCGGGTCAGCCTCACCAGGCATCTCGATGAGTATCTGGCTGGAGCCCTGCATCCTGATATCTGGTTCTGTCACTCCGAACTGGTCTATTCTCGAATTCAGTATGGCGATGTCGTCCTTCAGCAGAGCTTCAAGTTCCGACGACGATGGAACGTATCCGTTCTTTTCCGCAAAAGAGTCGGTATCCGCCTGGAGAAGCACCGACATGCCTCCACGGAGATCGAGGCCAAGCTGAAGCACGCGGGAAGAAAGTTTCTTGATGCTCAGCAGTTCATCGCGGTAACGGGCCTCTACGGCATCGAGAAGATCCTGTTCGGAGTCGAAAGCGACAAGCAGATCGTAGAGCGTGTCCTTTTTTCCGACTGTCTTCTCCAGATAAGAAAAATCGGACGGAATCGAACAATTCCTGTCCTCGGCAACCATAGACTTGAGGCTTTTAACGTCCCTTACGGCCTGCCCCACGGCATAATCCCTGATCTGCTCGTTTCGAGTCAATGCCAGTTCCTTCAGGTCCGATGGGACAAACAAATACCACTTTATCGTAGGATAAAGCAGCAAAGTACTGACCACCAGAACAAGAAGGACCAGCAACAAACGGCTGGTCTTCTTCATTTCTTACTTAGTCTCTTCCTTGTCTTCTTCCGTCTTTCCGGCAGAAGATGCTTCGGAAGGTGCCTCTACGCTCTCCGCCTTCTCCTTCTTGGCAGGAGCGGCTGCGGTCTTCTCCTTGTTCAGGACAGAGGAAATTGCCGACTTGGAGAACTCGATTCTTGCCGCATCGTCGACCTTTACGACGACAGTGTTTTCCTTAACTGTCACGATCGTTCCGTGGATTCCACCGATCGTAACGACCTTGTCGCCCTTCTTCATGGCATCGATCATGCGCTTGGCTTCCTTGTCCCTCTTTCTCTGAGGACGAATGATCAGGAAGTAGAAGATAAGTATGATCGCAGCGAATGTGATGAACGTGGTCATCAGCGATCCGGCTGCGGCAGGATCCGATGTGAATGCGAATGAATTCATCTTTGATACCTCTCAAAATTCTTTATATAAGCAAGTTAGCATTTTTTTCTTTACATGGTCAATAAAAATGGCGATCCGAAGATCGCCATGTATACGCCGTTCCCGGTTATCACATCATTCCGCCCATGCCGGGATTGGCCGCGGGAGCCGCAGGCTCCTTGGAAGGAAGATCCGTGACAGCACATTCGGTGGTGAGGATCAGGGATGCAATGGATGCAGCATTCTGCAGTGCTGACCTAGTGACCTTGACAGGATCGATGATTCCTGCCTCGACCATATTGACCCAGACCATCCTGTTGGCATCGAATCCGACGCCCTTTTCGCTGTTCATGCACTTGTCGGCAATGATGGAGCCGTCGACACCTGCGTTCTCGGCAATCTGCCTGATAGGCTCCTCGAGCGCTCTTCTGACGATTCTGTATCCGACCTTCTCCTCTTCGGAGAGAGCGGAAATATCCTTCTTGTCGAGAACCTTCACAGCCTGGACAAGAGCCACTCCGCCTCCGGGGATAACACCTTCCTCGATTGCCGCCCTAGTAGCGCTGAGGGCGTCCTCGACTCTATGCTTCTTCTCCTTGAGCTCGACCTCGGTAGCAGCACCTACGTTGATGACGGCCACTCCGCCGGCAAGCTTTGCGAGCCTCTCCTGAAGCTTTTCACGGTCATAATCCGATGTGCAGTCCGCAATCTGGACCTTGATCTGTGCGATCCTGTCGCGGATGGCATCCTGGGATCCTGCGCCGTTGATGATCGTCGTGTTCTCCTTCTCGACTTTGACGCTCTTTGCCCTTCCGAGCATCGAGATGTCCGCATTCTCAAGCTTGAAGCCGAGTTCCTCGGTGATTACCTGTCCGCCTGTGAGCACTGCGATATCCTCGAGCATCGCCTTGCGCCTGTCGCCAAAGCCAGGTGCCTTGACGGCAACCACATTGAGCGCTCCGCGGACTGCGTTGACGACGAGGGTCGGGAGAGCCTCTCCATCGACATCCTCCGCAATGATGAGAAGCGGCTTTCCGGTCTGGACGACCTTCTCAAGAATCGGGAGAAGATCCTTCATGTTTGAAATCTTCTTGTCGTAGATAAGGATGTACGGATTGTCAAGGACGCTGATCATAGTATCCTTGTTCGTGCAGAAGTAAGCGGAAAGATATCCTCTATCGAACTGCATTCCTTCGACAAAGTCGACAGTCGTATCGATAGTCTTCGACTCCTCGACAGTGATGACTCCGTCCTTTCCGACCTCATCCATTGCATTGGCGATCTCATCTCCGATCGTCCTGTCGTTGTTTGCGGATATGGAAGCGACCTGAGCGATCTCCTCCTTGTCCTGGATCATCTTCGCTTCGCTTCTGATGACTTCGACGGCATCCTTGACCGCAAGGTCGATACCTCTCTTGATGCCCATCGGATTGACTCCGGCGGCAACGCTCTTCATGCCTTCCTTGGTGATCGACCAGGCAAGCACGGTAGCCGTAGTCGTTCCGTCACCTGCGACATCGTTCGTCTTTGCAGCAACTTCCTTGAGAAGCTGTGCACCCATATTTTCAAAAGGATCCTCAAGCTCGATTTCCTTTGCAACGGAAACTCCGTCCTTGGTCACGGTCGGAGCGCCGTACTTCTTGTCAAGCAGCACAAGTCTGCCCTTCGGGCCAAGTGTGGTCATAACCGCCTTGGAAATCTTTTCAACACCGTTTACGAGGGACTTTCTTGCTTCCTCGTTGAACTGAAGCTGTTTTGCCATTTCGAACTATACCTCCATGATATTTCCAAAACTTAAGATAAATACATTCCGTCAAAACGGCAAGTCAAATCAGAAGAGAAAGTACGAGCGCCAGTGAGAAAGCAAACAATCCAGAGAGGAAGTTGACGACGTCGTTGTCCACGAACGGGATTCCCCTAGCTCTTTCATTCCTTTGCCCATCGGAGTATTCGTGCTCCGTTAGAGATCCGTCCTTCCTTCTGTAATGGACCTGCACAGTACCTCCGAGCACGGAATCGACGAGCGCTCCGAGCGCTCCGGAAACAGTGACGACGGCTATCGAATACAGCGGAGCCTGATAGCATCCCACAAAAAGCAAGGCCATGAGGAACGATGCAAGGAGGGATGCCATGCACCCGAGAAGACTTACTCCGCCCGAAAGACCTTTAGGCACTTTCGTGAACGTTATGATCGATACAGGATCTTTCCTGCTGAGAATTCCGATGTCGCCAGCCCACGTATCGCTCATGGCTTCGGCCAGAGCGGCAGCGAATGCCACAAGTCCCGCTGTCTCGTAGATCGAGAAGCGGTATACGGCAAGGCCGAATATGCAAGGCAGACTATTTGCCAGCACCTGAGCCAAGTCGCGTCGAGCCCCTTTCTTGTGTATCCTGCCGGAACGATCCGGAACGACCTTGGAGATTACCGCAGAGGAAAGGAAAAAGAACAGCATCATAAGCAGTGCCGACAGCCCGCCTATGTAGGTCAGTACAAGGCCCACGGCAACGGCTCCCGCGATGCCTGAAGCCGTAAGCTGACGCTTGCGGACGGCAAACAAAGCGACAAAGAACAGGATGACCAGTGAGACGGCAACCCTCGTCAGCGGAGAAAGCGAAAAGTACAAGCCATCCAGATAGTTCATCCGATCGCCCCCAGAAGAATCGCAAGGACGAGAGGAACCGTTATATTGTCGAATCCCAGAGGAGTCGACATCTCGAATACCGTGGCAACCAGAGCGAGCGTGGCGGCGACATACCAGTCAAGAGGCGTAACGGCAAGAAGCACGACAAGCGACACAACGAACATCGTAAGGCTTCCCTCGATGCTTTTTTTCCCGCCGGCACTCTTGTAAGGATGCCGTCCCATGCTCGTTCCGACAAGAGCCGCAAGACCGTCGCCGAAGCCCATTATCAGCGTCGGAGCGACAATGCCATAATCGGGAAGATATCCTCTATAGTTCATTGTTATCATCACAAGTATACTCAGAGGATAGTAGATAAGGCCATTGTCCCTCTTCCGGTTTCCCATGCCCAGATACTTTGCACAGCCGCTGTAGACGAAGACAGCGTTGATGACTATGAATGCTATGGGCCCGATTATCGCATACCTGTACTCCGTATAACAGTACACTAGAATGAAAACCCAGCCCGAGACTAGGATATGTATGAACTTGCGGACGCCTTCGCTTCCTATTCCAGTGAACCTGTAAAGGATGAAACCGACACCGATGACTGCCAGAATGTATGCAAATGACCATATTGTAGCGAGAAGATTCGAATTCAATTACCAACTCCTTCCACCACCGCCGGAGAACCCGCCTCCGGAAAAACCGGAAGAGGAATGGAAACTTCCTCCGCTCCGGGTCGAAGTCGGGGCAAAACTTCTCCGTGCCGATGCAAATTCATTGCGATACCTTCTGCCGAACGAGGACCAGAACATGTAATCCACCACTCCGGGCCCTTCATACCAGGAAGGATTGACGAACGATATATGCTTGAATTTCTCCATGAATCTTTCGGCCAGGCCGAACACCATGGCATAACAGAGGACATGATAGAAGAATTCAGGATCTTCATCAACAAGGACCTTCAGACGGTCCTCCTCGACATATTCGATGAATTCGCGATATCCGTACAGCTCGCCGTACAGTCTGGTACCGAGCTCGGAGCGTCTCCTCGTCGCTGCCGGGAATATTGAAAGCGAAGCGGACAAGACTGCCTCGAATACGAAGGCAGACGCAAGGAGCACAGACGGCACTGTTCTGCAGCCATCGATGAGGACGAAAGCGAAAAAAGCGGCAACGGCATTCAGAATTGCCAGGATGGTTTTTCTGAAGACCGATGACTTTCCGATGCCATTGCTGCCGATCGGACGTCCGACAAGTATGGAAAGGACGAACTGAAACAGGGAAAGCATGAAGATGACAACGGAAAGCTCTGAGAATCCACGACCTAGTGCAAGCAGAACGGAAAGAGGGACGAACAGCAGCGATAGCGACAGCATCGTTGACGATGCACGTTCCGCTGCGCGGTCCCAGATGGGTTCCGTCTTCTCGCAGAAACGCCGTTCGCTGGATACGACTTCCCTCTGATACTTCTCGGCAACGTTTCGCCTGGCCATGTCTTCAAGGTCGACAGTTCCGGATTCGGCGAATATCAGGCTATGAAGGCGTCTGGCTCCGTCGGATGAGCTTTCAGGCAACGGACAGATGGACGAGAACGAAATGGACCGGGCCTTTCCCTCCCCTGCATCGGTTATCTTCACATAGCCTCGATCGGCCCAATGATAAAGCATGGCAAGAAAGACAGTCTCCGCATCTTTCGCACCGTCGTAAAGGTATGCACAGCGAAGAGGGTCGCAACCTTCGGGCGCCTCGAAACGGGGAACGACCACCAGTTCGTCGTCCACGCCGTACTTTCTGTATTCCCTGTAGAACAAGAGGAATAGAAAGGATGCGGCCACCATGTAGACAATGCATAATATCGGCGTGAGATCTACGTGTTTCTCCGCCTGATCGAAGTATCCCTCGGGAAACTCCGCGCGGACAGTGACCGCCTCGTACGGTCCAAGGCCGTATGCACGGCCGACGAGCACACGTCCGTCGTCGGACAGTTCCAGCGTGTCGAGTCCGTCAGTGGAACCATAGCGTCCCCAAGTGGCATGTATCGACGACATATCCGTCGGATACGGAAACGTCACCCGGAATCTGACTTCGTCGATGTATGTACCCCATGCCGGCGCCACAATGTTGTAATACCATTCGTCATAGCCACGCTCATAGTCGTCCGAAAGCAGAAAGTCGTATGACAGCTCTATGATATTCTCCCCGACCATATAGCTGGAAGGATCCCCGAGGCGGAACGAGACGAATTGCCCGGATTTCTCGACAGAGAACGGAATCGAAGCGGAGAACCCGGAAACCTCTGCGCTCCGCTCCTCCAGTCCCCCGTCGTCGAACCTGTACTGTATGTCCCGGTATATACCGTGCGACGGTTCATGGAAATACAACGCCAGAGTCTCGACCACATGACATTTCGAATCGGGACCTATCTCAATGTCGATGTCGTATCGATCAACGCTGAAAGTCTCCGCATGGAGCGCCGATCCTGCGAATACGATCAGAAGAAGAAATGTGCAAAAAAACCGTCTCATTGATTTCAGAACTTGACTTCGACTCTCTGCCTGGCTTCCTCGGAAACGGTGCAATATGCATATTTCCTGAATCCAAGTGCTCCCGCTACGAGATTGACCGGAAATACCATTATCTTGTCGTTGTAGGAACGAGCGACCGCATTGTAGAACCTGCGGGCATTGAGAATCTCCGTTTCTATCTGGGAAAGTTGGTTCTGCAGATTGACGAAACTGGAATCCGCCTTTAGATCAGGATAGGATTCCGCAATGGCAAACAGGCTTTTGAGTGTTCCCGAAAGCATGTTGTCCGCCTTGTCCCTCTCTTCGGTACCCTTTGCGGAAAGGCAGGTGTTGCGAGCGGCGATTACCTTCTCGAGCGTTCCGCTCTCATGCTTGGCATACCCCTTGACCGTCTCGACGAGGTTGGGAATCAGGTCATATCTTTTGTTCAGATGCACATCGATTCCGCTTTCGGCCTCCTCGACCTTGTTTCTCATCCTGACTAGGCTGTTGTACGTTCCTATGAGAACGAGGACAATCAGCACGACAATTGCAAGTATAATCCAGATCATCGGACAATAAACTCCTTTGAAGCAGTATAGCATCTTCAGCCCAAAACTACAGCAGGCAACAAGGCATGCAAATCTTGATTCACCATATTGAAAATGAATTATTATTCAGTTAATATGCATAAATATTGCATATATATGCATTTTTCGGAGGCACAATGAGCGAAAGACACGAAAGACTTGGTGTCGTGAAGCAGCTGATAAAGAACAACCGCATCGACAACCAGGACACTCTGCTTGAGATGCTCAAGGCAGAAGGTCACAACGTCACACAGGCCACACTCAGCAGAGACCTGAAGATACTCAAGGTCTCGAAAGTATCCGACGGATGGACCGGCTACTACTACTCGATGCCGGACGACGATTTCCACAGCGAATCGGAAAAAAGCTACATCCAGGACGTAAGACGAGGTATAATTTCCATAGAATTCTCAGGGACCATCGGAGTGATAAAGACCAGGCCCGGACATGCAAGCAGCGTTTGTTTCGCACTCGACGTGCTTGCGCTGCCGGAGATACTCGGCACGATAGCCGGGGACGACACCATCTTCATCATCCTCAGGGAAGGAAATACAAAAGAGGATCTCCTGGAAAGCTTCAAGACAAGAATTCCGGAGATAAAGGAATAAAGGTATGCAGTACACAAATCCAGATGCAACCAAGGCCTATAAAGACCTCAAGGCTGCGGACAAGGCTTCGGTAAAGGCGCTTCTCTCGAAAGAGAGGATCCTTTCCTCGGTTGTCGGCCTAGGCGGCGGACTCAAATACAACTACGCTTCGATGCCGGTGGATGAAAGGATACTCGATATCCTCCAGGAACTTTCCGACGAGATGGAACTTACAGGCAAGTACAAGGAGATTCTCAAGGGAGAGATGATGAATCCGGGCGAAAAGCGTCTGGTTCTCCACCACCTCACGAGAGGAAACGTCCTCGGAGCGAAGATAGAAGCCGACGGAGAGTACAAGGAACTCTTCTACAAAGGCGAACTCGCCAAGATCAGGGACTTCTCCGAGAAGGTACATGCCGGAGTCATAAAGGGATCGACCGGAAAGAGCTTCAAAACTGTCTGCCAGATAGGAATCGGAGGTTCGGACCTCGGACCAAGGGCACTTTACCTTGCACTAAAGGGCTACGAGAGGAAGATGGAGGCGGAGTTCATATCAAACGTCGACCCGGACGATGCTGCATCGGTGATCCGCAATCTGGATTTCGAGACCACGCTTTTCATCCTTGTATCCAAGAGCGGAACTACACAGGAAACGCTGACGAACCGCGACCTCGTCCTGGATGCACTCAAGAAATCCCCGATCGAAGGGATGAACCCGTCAAAACACATGGTTGCCGTTACGAGCAAGACGAGTCCTCTGGCATCATCTGATGAAGTCCTCGCTTCTTTCTTCATCGACGACTACATCGGAGGCCGCTACTCGTCGACATCGGCAGTCGGCGGCGTAGTACTCTCGCTCGCATACGGATACGAGACATTCGAAAAGCTGCTTGCCGGAGCTCACGAGGAAGACGTTCTCTCCACGGAAAAGGACATCAGGAAGAACGGAGCGCTACTGGATGCCCTCATCGGATTCTACCTGCGCAACATCATGGGATACCCCTCGACGGCAATCCTGCCCTATTCGCAAGCCCTTTCCCGCTTCCCTGCACATCTGCAGCAGCTTGACATGGAGTCGAACGGAAAACACGTGAACCGCTTCGGGGAAAAGGTCGGATATCCGACGGGACCGACGATCTTCGGAGAGCCCGGAACAAACGGACAGCATTCGTTCTACCAGCTGCTACATCAGGGAACGGACATAATCCCCCTGCAGTTCATCGGATTCAGGAAATGTCAGTACGGGAAGGACATCGTGACAGCCGGTTCGTACAGCCAGACGAAACTGAACGCAAACCTTGCGGCGCAGATCGTCGCATTCGCTCTCGGTAAGAAAGACGAGAACCCGAACAAGGAGTTCGACGGCGAAAGGTGTTCGTCCATGATATACGGGGACAAGCTCACGCCGGAAAGCCTCGGCGCACTGCTTGCCCACTACGAGAACAAGGTCATGTTCCAAGGCTTCCTGTGGAACCTGAACTCGTTCGATCAGGAAGGCGTACAGCTGGGCAAAATCCTTGCGAAGAAAGTCCTGAAAGGCTGTGAAGGCGACGAGATTCTGAAGGCATACGCAGATCTGCTTATCTGATTGGACAAAAACATAGTTGCCGGGAGCTTCGACTCCCGGTTTTTTTTGATGCAATTAGTTGCATTATGTCGAATTAGAAAAAAAATATTAATTTTTTTCTTTATCGTGCTACATGCTTAATTGATTTTTTCACCCATCTGATTAGAATAAGCTCATTATTATTCAAAGGAGAGGGAAAGGCCATGCACAGTCAAATTGAAGAGCTTTACCAAATGGTATGCCGGAGGGACCCGTACGAAAGGGAATTCCACCAGGCCGTCCACACATTCCTGCTCTCGATCGATAAGATCATCGACGAGCTCCCGGAAGTCACCTATCACAAGGTACTTGAGCGTATGACGGAACCGGAACGTGTCATAATGTTCCGTGTCCCATGGATGGACGATGAGGGAAGACTACAGATCAACAGAGGCTTCCGAGTACAGATGTCGTCGGCGATAGGCCCTTACAAAGGCGGTCTGAGACTGCATCCGTCCGTAAACCTCTCCATCATGAAGTTTCTTGCATTCGAACAGGTATTCAAGAACAGCCTCACAGGCCTTCCCATGGGCGGCGGAAAAGGCGGTTCGGACTTCAACCCGAAGGGAAAGAGCGATGCGGAAGTCATGAGGTTCTGCCAGTCGTTCATGACAGAGCTGTTCAGACACATCGGTCCTGATACCGACGTTCCCGCAGGAGACATCGGAGTCGGCGCCAGAGAAATCGGATACCTCTTCGGACAGTACAAGAGGCTTACGAACAGCTTCGTCGGAGTACTTACCGGAAAGGGACAGGATTTCGGCGGATCCTTCATAAGGCCTGAAGCCACAGGATATGGTCTCGTCTATCTCTCGCAGGCGATTCTTGCCGACAAGAAGATGGATCTCGAGGGCAGCACATGCCTCGTTTCCGGAAGCGGAAACGTAGCCCAGTACACTACGGAGAAGCTCATCAGCCTCGGAGCGAAGGTCGTCACGATGTCCGATTCGTCCGGAATGATCTACGACGAGTCGGGAATCACATCCGAGAAGCTGGCCTTCGTCAAAACTCTCAAGAACGTCAAGAGAGGAAGAATCAAGGAATATGCGGACAAGTACGGATGCACGTACATCGAACGCGTCGAGGATACTCCGAACCCCGTATGGGACATCAAGGCCGACTATGCCTTCCCTTGCGCCACTCAGAACGAGATACTCAAGGCCGATGCCGAGAACCTCGTAAAGAACAAGGTCAAGCTCGTGGGAGAAGGTGCAAACATGCCCTGCAGCATGGAGGCCGAGAGCATTCTCACAGGCAACGGCGTTCTTCTTGCACCGGCAAAAGCCGCAAACGCAGGAGGAGTCGCAGTCTCCGGACTCGAGATGGCGCAGAATTCCATGAGGATCAAATGGACACCCGAGCACGTGGACAGCGAACTCAAGAACATCATGGGCAACATTTACAGGAACATCAGCGAAGCTGCTGAAACCTATTCGACGAAAGACAATTTCATAGATGGTGCGAACATAGCTGGATTCCTTAAGGTCAGCCGTGCTATGATTGCTCAGGGTTACGTATAAAAACATGCATAAACTTGGATTCGACAGCGCAAAATACATAAAGGAACAGACACAGTACATTCTTGAGAGAGTCAGGAATTCGCAAGGACGCCTCTACATCGAGTGCGGGGGGAAGCTGCTGCATGACAAGCATGCGGCAAGAGTCCTCCCCGGATTCGACGAAAACAACAAGATGAAGGTCTTCGAGGCTCTGAAGGAACATCTGGACATAATCATCTGCATCTATGCGGGCGATATAGAACAGAGAAAGATCCGTGGAGATTTCGGAATCAGCTACGATGCCGACGTCCTCAAGATGATCCACGATTTCGCCGAATACGGAATCAAGTGCGACAAAGTCGTCATAACACGCTACGAGAACCAGGTTGCCGCATTGCAATTCATGAGGAAGCTCGAGAGACGCGGGATCAAGGTCTATACCCATACCGCGACTCCGGGCTATCCCTCCAATATCGACGTCGTAGTATCCGACGAGGGCTACGGCAAGAATCCATACATCGAGGTCGACGCCCCTGTAGTAGTGGTAACGGCCCCGGGGCCGGGATCCGGCAAGCTTGCGACATGCCTAAACCAGATGTACCACGAGGCAAAACGCGGAGAGAAGCCGAACTATTCGAAACTGGAGACGTTCCCGATCTGGAATCTCCCGCTCAATCACCCGGTGAACCTCGCCTACGAGGCAGCAACCCTCGACATCGGCGATGTCAACCTCATAGACCACTTCCATCACGATGCATATGGCATCATAACGGTCAATTATTCACGTGATCTCGAGGCATATCCCCTGCTCAGGAGGATTCTCGAGAAGATCACAAACCAGCCATGCGTGTACAAGAGTCCGACAGACATGGGCGTCAACAGATGCGGATTCGGAATCTACGACGACGCGGTATGCCGTGCAGCAGCCGACCAGGAGATCATCCGAAGAGTGTTCCATACAAAGACGGACTACCTGCAGGGCATATGTTCCAAAGAAGTATACAACAGGGCATTGGCAGTGCTCGACAAAGCCGGACTCAAAGAGGAGGACAGACCTACCGTATTGCCTGCAAGGGAAGCTCTCGTCAAGGCGATAGCCGAAAAGAAAGGAAAGACGGACGGAATCGTATGCGCCGCAGCACTCGAGCTCGACGACGGCAGAATAGTGACCGGACACAACTCCGATCTCATGCACGCCGGAGCGGCCCTCGTTCTGAACGCAGTGAAGACCTTGCTTGGAATCGACAAGGACAGAGACCTGATACACAAGGAAATCATCGAGTCGATAACGGTTCTGAAAAGGGATATCCTCTCCAGCAAGGGCGTGTCTCTCAACGTCGACGAGATTCTGATCGCCCTTTCGATGAGCAGCAACTACGACAACACGAACAAAGCCGCCTGCATGGCATTGAAGGCTTTGAGAGGTTGCGACGTGCATTTCACCCACATACCATCGGCGGGTGATTTGGACGGATTGAGGAAACTCGGCATAAACTACACGTCCGAACCTCAATTTCCTGGCAGAAACCTTGATTGAATGATATAAAGGGAATGTTATGCAAGAAAGAGAAAAACTGTCTTCAAGGCTCGGTTTCATCCTGCTTTCCGCAGGCTGTGCCATAGGGCTCGGAAACGTATGGCGCTTTCCATACATCACCGGAGAGTACGGCGGAGCAACGTTCGTGCTCATATACCTCATCTTCCTCGTCCTTATCGGAGTCCCCGTCATGACGATGGAGTTCGCAATCGGCAGAGGCGGCAAGCAGAATATCGTCGGTTCCTACAGAACACTTGAACCCAAAGGATCGAAGTGGCATATTGCAGGACCGTTCGCAATCTTCGGCAACTACATGCTGCTCTTCTTCTATGTACCTGTCACAGGTTGGCTGATCTACTATTTCTATCTCAATTTCACAGGTCATTTCGCAAACCAGAGCACGGAATTCGTAACCAACGAATTCAACGTCATGCTCGCCAATCCTACCCTGCAGTTCTTCTGGGCGATGGTAGCCCTTGCGATAACTGCGCTGGTAGCCGTGATAGGCCTTGCAAAGGGCGTCGAAAGGGTCTCGAAGTTCATGATGGTTATCCTGCTAGCTCTCATGGTGGTCCTCGCCGTACACAGCGTGACACTTCCCGGTTCGCATGAAGGCCTCATGTTCTTCATCAAGCCGAGTCTGGAGAAAATAACCGACTCGGGCCTTGGGGAAGTCATCTTCGCTGCAATGGGACAGGCTTTCTTCACGCTGTCGCTCGGAATCGGTGCAATGACGATAATGGGATCGTACTTCGGTGAGGACAAGACTCTCACAGGAGAGACCCCGAGAATCATAGTACTCGACACAATGGTTGCCCTTCTTGCAGGTTTCATAATCTTCCCTGCTTGCTCGGCATTCGGAATCGAGGCGGGACAGGGCGCCGGCCTTATGTTCGTCACGCTTCCGAACGTATTCTCGCAGATGACAGGCGGATCGCTATGGGGAGGAATATTCTTCCTTGCGATGAGCTTTGCAGCACTTACCACGCTCATAGCGGTATTCGAGAACTTGAACTCGTACTGGATGGACATGCACGGTTTCTCCAGAAAGAATGCAACGCTTCTCAATTCGACAATTCTCGCGGTGATGTCGCTTCCATGCATTCTCGGTTTCAACCTGATCGCCGGATTCCAGCCGCTGGGAGCAGGAACGAGCATCCTCGACCTTGAGGATTTCATCGTGTCGAATCTTCTGCTTCCGCTCGGGTCGCTGGTGATGGTTCTCTTCTGCTCATGGCGCTACGGCTGGGGCTGGGACAACTTCACGAGTACAGCGGACAAAGGTGACGGACTCAAGTTCCCCCGCTGGCTCAGGCTATACTGCAGATACATCCTTCCTCTGATCATCCTGTATGTCACGATCGAGGGAATCATACAGAAGTTCTGACAAACGGGGCTACGGCCCCGCAGCGAAAAAAGACAAGGAGAGAAAACCCTGAAGGGTCCTGAATCATGAACATCAAATCAATTGCCGGAAAGATCGGCATGGACTACGAGGAAGCCCTCGAATACTACGGAGGAGATGTAACGCTCCTCAAGAATAGACTGGAGACGCTCGTCGACGATGTCGACTTTCCCGGCCTTAGAAAGGCTGTCGAGGACAAGGACGAGGAAAGTACCAGGATCCGTGCCCACAAGATTAGAAAACTGAGCGAGAAGGTCTGTCTCAAAGAACTCGGACGTCTTGCGGACAATCTGGAGAACGCGAAGGGACTGAAAGAGATGCATGCCTTCCTTGCGCTCGAAAAGGAATGGCTCAGAATCGAGAAAGCCCTCGTAGAGGACAAGGCAAAGAGCGTCGAGTGATATTCGCTCCTTTCAGACGGTCGATCATTCTCACCACGGAGGGTTGCGACCATGGGTTCGATGCAGAGAAAGCAGTCAGTCTTGCGCAAATGTATGCAAAGGACAACGGTCTCAGCTTCACAAGAATATCGAAACTTGTCGTCGAGATAGAATCTATCGAATACGACGTAATAATCGAACGTACGAAAAAAGGAACATCCAAGGTACGGTTGCGACGAAGATGAGGGAAAGACTTCCTGCGACGAGGACCATCGAAGTCGTTTCCCCGAAATTACCAGGCTATCTTCCATCCGACAACAGGAAGGAGATAGCCTGATTTCATTCTGCACAGGTCGATGCAGTCGTCGTTATCCGACTCCGTCGGCTATACGGCACAAGGATCCGGCATCGAGCGCTCCACATCTTTGTCTCCGGAAACCTGTACCATATCGACTATCTGTCCTCGATTACCTCTGCAGGAGGATCCATAAGGATATCGGGTGAAGTGATATACTTCCTGAACAGTTTCAGAGCGGATGCGAAGTAGAACCCGTCGCAGATTCTCTCGTCCATGCTGAACACAAGATCGAACACGCGCTCCTTGTGCACCGCCCCATAATCGTCCAGGGTCAACACGTTGCGCTTTGCGCCGAATGCCAAGAAGATCGGAACATTGCCGAAATTGTAGAGATGGTGCCGTACAGGCGGGATGTTGATCGAAGCAAGGTTCGTAAGGAACATTGAACCGTGGAACGGGGAAACAGAGACGAGAGACCTTGGAATAAGACCGAAGTAGTCGATCAGCTTGAGCCACCAGAACATGTTCTTCTTTATAACGCTGGGTACGAAATTCAGCAGCTTTGCAGTCTTGTCAAAATCGGAATTCGTATTCTCGAAGGCCTCGTTGATCTTGCTGTTCACCTCTTCGTAGACATCGAAAATCGAATCGGTGGGATTGAAGTGCATCTTGATCACCGTATCGACCTCGTCTATGTTCATCTTTCTCTTCACCACCATGTTGACTACGATTCCGTTTCTCGCATAGATACGCTGTCCCCTGATGAATCTGTTTATACGCGGGCGCTGGGATATCGTCCTTACATAGGCTGCGATTATAACGTGCAGAAAGCCGATGGAATCGTAACCGTCCGCCCTGAGTTTGCGGACAAGCGTCTCGACGCCATCGCACGGAAAGCTAAGGCTGATGTTGTTCTCGCTTTCGGACCGCTCCACCATGATATATGGAACGATGCTGTCGTAAGCAGGAAGATTTAGTCTTCTACCTTCTTTTATTCTTTTCGCCATAGCGACATTCTACACCCATTGTCAAAATTGTTCCACATGGCAGATCCCCTCATCCGCATTCCTGTCCTCTTGCAAAATGGCCGTGCTGCAAATATACTCATGGCGATATGTTGAACTTCAGGAAAGCCTCGGTGGAGGACCTGCCTCTGCTGAAGCGCTACAGTAACAGGATAACGACCACATCGTACGAGTACAAGCCGAGCTACATAATCTGGAAGGAGGCCACGGGCTTGGAGCTTGCGGAAGGAAAATACGGACTGTATCTTTACCAGAGCGCCTACGATACATATCTGTTCCCGTTCACGGACGCCCCCACGAAAGCCATCGAGGAGCTGACCGAGGGAAGGGACAGGGTCGTGATTGCCCCGATGTGCAAGGAATGTCTGGATCTGCTCCCGGACTCGTTCAGCAAGGAAAGGGACAGAGACAACGACGACTACATATATCTTGAGGAAAAACTGGCTACCCTCTCAGGCAAAAAACTGTCCGCGAAGAGAAACCACATAAGGCAATTCGAAAAGACGTACACGTACACCTTCTCCGCACTGCGTCCGGAAGACTTCCAGGACTGCATCGACATCGACAACGACTGGGAGGAGCACCAGGACGAAAAGATGCGTGCCTCGATCGAGGAGGAGAAGGTTGCGATAAAGAACTGCTTCGAGATATGGGACAAGCTTGACTTCAGGGGTTCCATAATGCGCGTAGACGGCAAGGCCGTCGCCTTCACCGTCGGAGAGAAGGTGGATGACGATATGGCGATAATCCACTTCGAGAAAGGTGACACGAACTACATCGGGATATATCCGGCGATAAATTTCTACAACGTCAACGCACTGTTTTCGGATGTCGTATACATCAACCGCGAGGAGGACATGGGCCTCGAGGGTCTCAGACGTGCAAAGGAAAGCTACCATCCGGAAATGATGGGCGAAAAGTGGAAATGTACCTATGAGAGAGGATGAGAAAGAACTCTGGATGGAGGTTTTCCACGACGACGAGGCATTCCTGTCGGCACTAGAGAAGGAAAGGACTGTAACTACGTATCGCCATGAGGAGAAAGGTCGTCTTGTCGCAGCGATTCATCTATTTCCCATCGAAATCGTCGCGGACGGGACGGCAAGAGAAGCCTTCTATCTGGTAGGTGCGGCAACAAAGGTCGAATACAGAAGAAGAGGATTGATGGGCAGCCTGATCGCAGAGGCGCGGAAGGAGGGAGAAATACTGCTCTATCCTGCAGTCCGAGGCTTCTACGAAAAGCTGGGCTTCATTTCTCCCGTATTCCGTATCGAGGAATCGGAAAAGAAGAAACCAGCCGCGAAAGAGAGCCTCCACCCGGATTTCGACAGTCTGGAGGAAAGCTACGAGAACTTCTTCCATCACGGCTGTGTGAGAAGGGACGAAAGAGCCTGGAGAGAGACTTTGGCCGACAACAGGCTTGTAACATATGGAAATGGATACGCACTGATTTCATACAACGACGGGAAATTGGTGGAAAGCGCTTATTCCGACGAAGAGGAACGTGCAGCGCTGCTCGAGACTGCAGGAGCCGTCATAGAGCCACTGAACGGACGTGGAAAACGCACTGTTCTTTTCGGAATGACCACATCGAAAGAGGACGAAGGGCTGTTCATACCTGAAATATACTGACAGCCAATACATTTGCTCTTGCACTACTCTGCCACATCTCTTAGGATTTCATTATGGCCGAATACAACTGCTCGAGGAAGATGAAAAGGATCATCACCCTGTCGGACGAGTTCTGGCAACGCCACGAGACCAACCCTTCCGCCGAGTTCATAGACAAGATAAACAACCAAGGCCTGGACAGAAAGATACGGAAGATACTGATGAAATATCCTTCCGACATAGTCGAGGCTTCATATATAATCCCGGTGCAGGACGGTGCAATAACCGCATACCTGTTCTCGAATCCCGAAAAGACCATGCGAGGCCTCAGTCCTCTGATCGTGTTCCTGCACGGAGGAGGCTGGACGTTCGGCAACATGGAATTCTATAGTTATTTCCTTGCCCATCTTGCATCCGTGACAGGAGCATCGATACTCTCGATCGACTACAGGCTCAGCCCGAAATTCAAATTTCCTACCCAAATCGAAGACTGTTACGATGCACTGCTGTGGGCGGCAGAAGGAGCGAAGTACTGGAGAATCGACCCGGACCGGATATTCGTCGCCGGAGACAGCGCAGGAGGAAACCTCGCGGCAAGCATCGCTATTCTCACCAGAGACACGAAAGGCCCGCCGCTTGCAGGCCAGATACTTCTTTACCCGATCACCGACGGCAGGCTCAGAACCCTCTCTATCGAGGAGTACGCCGACTCGCCGATGCTCACGAAGAAGATATTGCAGTTCTACATAGAGAACTATCAGAGGGAACCCAAGGATATACTTTCTCCACTGTTCTCTCCTCTGCTGGCGCAGGACAAGTCCAGACTGGCTCCGGCGCTGATCATAGCAGCAGAGAATGATCCTCTGAGGGACGACGGAGTACTGTATGCCGAGGAACTCGAGAAAGCAGGAACCGAGACCAAGGTGTTCGTAGCTCCCGACGCGTACCACGGATTCATGTTCTACCGCGACGCGAACGGCAGGGAGCAAAGCGAATGTGCGATAAGGCAGTTCATCTCCGGCCGGCCGATAAAGAACATACAGTATCTATGCGAAAAGATGCTACGCAAGGAAAACAAGATACATGCCCACGAAGCTGCTCTGAAGGGACCGGACAAGGAGCACTAGGCCCCGAGGAATTCCTTGAGGCTGCTGACGACAAGAGTATCGGCAGGAAGCCAGTCCAGAGTATCCAGAGCATCGGGGAAAAGCCAGACGGATGCCTCGTGCTCGAGAAGCGAAGGTATCCCCGACACTATCCTGCAAACGAAACATTCCATAGACAGATGAAAGCTCGGATAGTCGTATTCCACCGTCGCAAGCCGTTTCTCGACAGCTACATGGCATCCGAGTTCTTCTTCTATCTCCCTGACGACGGCATCCTCGCCGCTCTCTCCATCTTCGATCTTTCCTCCGGGGAATTCCCATCTGTGCCTGAATTCCCCGGAAGAGCGCTCTGTGGCAAGGATTCTGCCAGATCCGTCGACTATCACAGCAGCCGCTACTCTTACACTCTTCATGATGAAAGGATATCAGGGAAAATCGCGCTGCACAATAGACCGGCAACGCAACCATACGCGCATCCGGCCCTCTCCCCTGTTGTTCCAGAAGCAGTACGGAACCATCCTAATTTCGGTTTTCTCATACCTTTCCGGCAGGTCGGAATAGAGCGTTCCTTCGGGAAACACTACGCGACTTCCTTCTGCCACCACGCAGGGAAAGACAGCAGGTACCCCATCGAGACAGATCGTTTTCCCGACTGATTCCAAGACCAGGGAAGACAGGTCCGGGCCGTTATCGCATTCCTCGACGCAGTATATGAATGGGCCCCGCCCTACTGCGACAAGTCCTGCATCGGCGGAAACCCTCGGATCGGCATGTAGCATACGGCATGGCATCTCGTTCGAGATTTCGATAGTCATCCCGTCATGCAGGTCGCCGACGACAAGGTATCCTCGGTCGAACGTCGGAGTCCCGATTTTTTCCCCGGAGATGGAAATAGCCTTGAATTTGCACCAGGCTGGAATCCGTACCATGAGCCGGAAAGACTCTGGAACGTTTCCTGATACCTTTATCGCAAGATTGCCATCGCATGGATAGTCAGTGATGAAACGCAACGAAGCGCCGCAGGATAGACGGACAGTGGAATCCAGATACATCTGCACGACCAGCACATCGGTAGAGACAAGATATGCAAGACTGCCGATTACGGGAATGGTCCGAGCGATGTTCGGAGGGCAACAGGCCGTTCTGTACCACCCAGGACGGGCTGGACGGACATGGGAGTATATGGGATTCCCGTCGATCTTTTTACGATCCGATTCCAGCGGATTGACGTAGAAGAAACGGTCTCCTCGATAAGACATTCCGGCCAGTACCGTATTGTACAGCGCCAGTTCCTCCACGTCGGCATATCCGGAATCAGGAAAAGAACGGGCAAGCATCGCCGAAAAGCGGATCAGGCCGATCGATGCGCAAGTCTCGCAATATCCCGAATCGTTGGGAAGGTCGTACGAAGCGGAGAAGCTTTCGCCCACGGCAGTCGATCCGATGGCCCCCGTGATGTACATTTTCCCGGATACGATGTCCTTCCAAAGTCTTTTCGCGGCCTCCAGCATACGCAGATCGCCGGCAAGCCTCGCATATTCAGCCATGGCGGTATAGAGATATGTGGCCCGGACCGCATGCCCCACAGCCTCATCCTGATCGTAAACGCTCTTATGATTCTGGGAATACTTCCTTCCCCAGGAGCCTATGTCCGGATATATCTCCCTGTAGTCCGGAGCCTTCTTCTCCTCATCGAACCAGTTGTCCTCAGCACCGCGTCGCTTCAGGAACTCGCCGGCCATTTCAAGATACTTACGGTTGCCTGTTGATTCGAAAAGTCTTATCAGGGCAAATTCGATCTCCTCGTGACCGGGAAGTCCTCTTTCGCATTCACCTCCAGCCGAAAAGACCGACACAACAAGATCCGCCATCCTGATTGCGACATCAAGGAGTCTTCTCTTGCCTGTACCTCTATGATATGCGACGCCGGCTTCGATGAAATGTCCCATCACATACAGCTCATGTCCATCACGGAGATTCGAGAAATGGCGTATCCCGTTCAACGAGAAATATGTATCCAGATAACCGTCGGAATCCTGGGCGGCCTCCACCAGTGCAATCGCCTCGTCCGCCAGGCTCGCAAGCTTGTCGTTTCGCCTCAGGGCAAGGTAATTGCCAACGGCTTCAAGCCACTTCGCAAGGTCGGAATCTATGAATACAGGACGCGAGTGGCTTCCCTGTGCGCGGCCTGCCTTGATCATAAAATTCCGTATGCAGCCGCTTTTGGCCGTCCCATCGGCCCGATCGGCCAGGATGTCCCATTGATGCAGCAGAAACTTCTCTCCGAGAAGATCTATGTAATGCTCCCAAAAGCCCCCGTTCAGTTCCACGTCGTGAATATCGATACTCTCCATCTTTCGACTCCTTCCACTGAAATCTTAGGAGATGGTCAGCCCGTCATCAATCATTTGCAGCGAAGAATCGAACATAGTTTCCGCCATCATGACGGCAAAGGTATCGTACAAAGACGCTTCGGCATTACATGGACATTTCCGTCCGTCATTCCAAGCCGCTCCTGCAGTACCTGATGATACGTTACGGACATTCTGAAACCATTATGAATTGATGTTTTCACTGCCTTTGCAGAAATGACATAAGACAAATAATGCCCCATTTCGTTGGAATAACTTAATCAGGCATCGTTTTTTTACGATACATGGTATTTCCGACATTGTCTCCACGATTGTCGCAGCAAAGAAATTCTTCATGTAATTCATTCTGGCAGCCGAAAATACAACATAAAAATCTCAAAAATAATCAAATTGAGGAAAAAATAAATTTTGTGTTGCTAAATTTGTAAAATAAAATTGTTTACGTTGCAATTATGTGTAATATAATAGAAACTATAAGAGACTTGCTTTAGGAAGAAGGAGGATATTCAATGAAGAGGACTAACAAGTATCTTACCATCCTGATTGTGGCGTTCCTGCTGATCTGTATTGCAGGATGTGCTTCCACCTCGAAGGTATATGAAGGAACCGGCGATTTCATGTACGAGAGCTCGTACGAAAAAGCAGGCTACAAATTCGTCTACAAAGCGTATGACGGATATCTCACATTCAACTACATCGACATATACTCAGATGCCGAGATAGATGAAATCGGCAACGTGATCTCGGATCTTTATCCATCAGTAGCATCGTTCTCCGAGACGGCACCTGGCCAGCTGACGTTCGTAGTTACCGAAACGCCGACTGCAGAGGCCTTCGACAATCTTGTTTCCGGCTGCAACAGCTTCATCGACAGCAAATTCTGATAACCGGAGGATGGACAATGGCTTTGCCATTTCCATCCTTTTTTTATGCCTCGATTCACAGGTAGTACTGCAGGCCCTGATCGAGGATATCGGACATTCTAGGCAACGAATAGCCGACAGCCTTTTCCGGATATAGCATTGCAGCGATCTCCATGGCCTTTCCGACGGCCTCAAGGTGCAGTCCGCACCTGAAGTCCAGGCTGTAGCCATCCTTGTCGTAAGGAATCGTCGTATAACCTTTCTCGGCCATTCTCAAAAGGAATTCATCTTTACCGGACAGTAGCAGGGTCTCGGTCATTGCTCCGGGAGTCCTGTCTATTACAGGTGTCGGAGCCTCGATCAGGAAGGGATATACGCCTTCTATCTCCGCCCATTCCTTATGGGTATAGCCCATTAGACTCATCTCCGAAAACTCGGTTCTGATGGGAATTCCCGCATCGGCAAGCATCATAGAGGCCAGCATCGCTATGTCAGCCGACTTTTCAGGGGCGATATAGCAATAGTTCGTCGGATACGTGATCGAGGCCTCATGCAGATCGAAAGCCCAGTCGACATTCTCCTGTTCGAGCAATTGCATAATCGCACTGCATGTTATCTCGATCAAGGAACCTTTCCTGCCGGGAAAATTCCGATTGAGGTTCCGCGCATCCTCATAGCTCAGTCCCTGTCCCGAAGGATAATGGATGTAAATAGGAGGATCCGGCCATTGGTCAAGGGGATTGGCAACCCTGGACCCGACAGGGAACGTTTTTTCTCCGATGCGGAAGAAGTCCATGTAGCCATAGCCTGGCAAAGTGCAGGTAAGCGCACTACGGTTAGCTACAGGCAGTATTATGACCCGTCCGCTATCCAATTCGAGATTCTCTATGGCAAGAATGGCGGAAATGATGCCCGCGGATTCATTGGGATGCGTACCCCCCTGGATATACAGCGTTCCGCCGGGCTTTCCGGAATCGAAGAAATATATCTCGGAATCCGCTGCTGTTCCTTCCAGCAACGGCTCATAATAAGAGAGCCGTCTGGTGTATGAAAAACTGTTCGACGGCTCGATGTCCAGATCGAACTTCCTCTGCAGAAGAAAGTCCTTTCCGGCGGCAGCCGCTATCAGCGCGGCTGCGACCAATATGACAATCTTGGTTCTAATACGGACAATTTCCATTTTTCTTTCTATCGACGAAAGCTGCCACGAGCGGTATCAGTGCCAGCACGATTGACGCAATTATGATGAATGAATTGTATTCTGTCTCATAATACGCGCCTCCCTCTCCAGGAAGCTCCATCGGGACAGGATCATATGCGATACCGTTCTCCTGGGCAAGCTGCTTCACGTTCAGCAAGTTGATGACGGGAATTCCCCTTGCTGCATATTCATAGTTCAGCCCCCTGTAAGGCGTCGTAGGAATCGTCGGAGGATCCATGACCAGGCCCTGAGGGAAGTTCAACGTATAGGAGCTTGTCCCGCAATTCGGGCTAGCGCCTCCTACGTTGACGAACATGTCTATGTCGTCGCCATATAGGACAAACCTTGCGTGTATATTGTCCGCCATATCATCATAGTCAAGGACCGGCTTTCCCGTGTCGAGGCACAGCTGCATGGAAAGTTCCTTAGTACCGCTGTAGAGGATTCCTTCAAGAACACTTCCTCCGTCGTCGTTCGACCCGCCGGGTGAAACGGCAAGAAGATCGAAACTGCAGATCCCGTTTCTCTCAAGACATGACAGAATGTCGAATATATTGTAATCCGGCCTTGTTGCCCCATGCATGGAAGCACCGCAGGAGGCTATTACCCTTGCCTCAAGCCCCATTTCGGTGGATGCAGAAAGAGCGGCAATGAGCAGTCCGGGGAAGGATCCACTTGTACCTATCGCGATGGTATCCCCGCTTTCAAGCCCACCCTCGATGTAATATCGGACCATTGCCGCAGCAAAATTCGGGTTCAGCGATGAACGTTTTGCATCTACGTTTCCAGGAGTAGTCGTCAGTTCAGTGAATTCCGGCCCCATCAGCCATGTGCCATTCAGGTCCTCGGCCTCAAGGGGTATCCCCATTTCCTGCATTTCCGCAGCCACAGCAAGCTCCGCCTGCTGCATCCTTTCGGCCGCTCTTTTCTGCAGATCGGAATACGGACGTTCCACGGAAACGGTGAACATATTTGCCAGGACAAAACCGGCAAAGGCGATCGCCGCCGAAACCAAAAGCAAAGATATTCTGATTCCATGCTTCTTCACGACAATATCCTCAGATGCAGAAACAGCCATATGATCGCCGAAACGATTATCAGCATAAGCAGGGTTCTGAAAATTCCCTGCTTCTCCATATCATTCGCGATGAGACCGGGAATGATATATCCGATGATCCTCAAATCCTGATTGATGAAACTGAAGTAGAAGTAGCTGCTCTCCCATAACGCGGAAATGATGATACTGATCAATACCGTGATCATGAATCTCCGTCGTCCGAAAAGTATCAAGTGACGCTGCAGAAACTCCACAATCAGACATGTCGCAACCGAAAGCACCAGTGTGGAAATGACACGGAACGGTTGCTCCAGATAGAAAGCGATATAGCCGGCACTGACGATTCCTCCTGTAAGAAGACCGAGAAACTCCGTGCTTGCAAATCCCAGAATTATACTTAAAGCCACTGCTGCATGAAGCATGTTTCACCTACCCATAGAATGAGGATACGACCTTATCCCCATCCCCTTTGATGTTTCCCAGCCCAAGGAATGCATACTCCTTGGACGATGATGATATCATCGAGATTATTTCATCGGCATCGGAAGGTCTGGCATCTACATCTTTTCCAGAGAAGTACCTGGCCACCTTGCCTGGATAGTCTCCTATGCAATATATTCGATCGATCACCTGCTTGTTGCGTTCGATCAGCCTCTTGAACAGCACAAGCCTGTACTCCCTGTCCTTGCGGTTGTTGAAGACGACCTCGAGCTTTCTGCCACTCCCATGAGCTTCCATGATGGCCCTCTCCATGCATTCATAGTCATTGACCGCAAACGACGGAATGAACAATGCTCCGCAGTTTCCTTCCACAGGGGTATGAAGTCCTATGTCGGGTATTGCCTTGGCTGCAGAAGCAACTACCGCTTCTTCTCCTATTCCGAATCCGGCCAGAAGCGCAATGGCCAGGCTGAGGTTGCCGTCATGCATGGGAATCGAGGAAACCACATCATGATGGGCAGGCTCCACCTTGTTGAACCGACAAGGAACTTCGGAATACTCGTCATCTATGGCATAGACAATCGCATCACGAGGAATGGATTGCGCCAGCGTCCATACGACGTCGTTTCTTGTCCACCCCATCTCGGCGACATGATCGATGAAAGAATTCGTGATCACGACATGTGTGGGCTTTATCAGATGCCTTGCGATGGTCTTCTGGTTCTCTGACTGTATAGCCATGCATTCCACGACAATGAATTCGGCATTTTCCGAAGCTGCAAGTCTGACAAAAGGAATAAGTTCGGTTATCCTAGGCATTCCCCGCCGTTTTACGGCGGATACACTTCCATCTGCATGCAGAACCTCTGCGCTGGATCCTGTCGTTCTGCCCACTACGCGGTATCCTTGGTCCAGCAGAGCCTGATAAACAATTCTGCAGACAGACGTTTTCCCTCGTGTCCCGTTGACAAGTATCCTGACGGGAATCTTTTTAAGATTACGGGCATGCAGATATTTTTCAGCGAGAAAAGCAATGATTATCATTACAAAAAGTATGTTGATGATTTTCACTTTATCCCCCAGAAAATCAAACATGATCCATCCGAAGATGGACCATGTTCAAAGTTATTCCCAACTGGCTCAGTGAGCTTCGACGATCGCTGTCCAGGATTCAGGAACCTCAGGCAGGGCCATATCGACCGTGCCGAGCATCAACTTGCCTCTGAGAACGCTATCGAGCTCGAGGTAAGTATCGTGCCAATCATTGGCTATTGTTGCCGTGTAGTTGGTCAGGAGATCCACAGCCTCGTCCGTAAGACCGACATTGATCATCGATGCCGCAAGGTCCTGGATGGAAGCTGTCGTCTTGTAGATCTGCTCCATCTTCGGATCTCTGACTTCCCTGATGACCTCGATTGCGGTGTTGTAGTTGACTGCAGCTTCCTGCTGTACACCAACAGTCACGGCCCAACCGGATTCAGGATCATAAGGCAGCTTTCTTGCGCCGATTCCGAAATGATCAGGAAGAGACTTGACAGATGCGAATACCGGAGTAAGGTACTGCGTGCTTGCTGCGCCCCATCCGAACCAAACGAGAGACCTTGCTTCCTCAGGCAGCCAGCTCTTGATGTTGGCAATCTGCACGTATGTGGAATTGAACATGTTGATCGGCCTGTAGGTGTATCTGGCAATGTTGATGTTTCCGAAAGGTCCGACTTCGACAGGGGAAGTCTCAAGGAGATCGAACTCAGTTCCTGCATAGTAATCCTGGTGAATCTCCCAGATGTCCTGTACACTTACCTTCTCATCAGGAACTACGAACAGCGGATAATCGTTGGGATTTCCATAAGGATCGAGTTCGAGGGAAGAATCGAGAAGGGAAAGTGCTCTCCACTCTCTGAGTGTGCATCCAAAGGATCTGCTTGGAGCGAAGATCTCGCAAGGCTGGAACTCGGAGACTCCATCCCAAAGATCGTTCTCGAGAGCATAGTTCTTCATGTCGGCTGCATAGAGGAAGTTGTCCGGATCGTTCTCGTAGAATACGTCGATTCTGCAACGGTTAGCTGCAACGAAGATGGAATCGTCAGGAACGCGGATAGCGCACCACATCTTGCCGCCGTATGCCTCGAATACCCAAGCCTCGTTTCCGTCGCAGATATTGATGCACTCAGCCGTACCGTACCATCCGTACTCGTCGATCATGGCGCCCATGTACTCGACAGCCTCTCTTGCAGTGGAACAGTTCTCAAGAGCCATGTCCTGGAGGCAGTAGCAATCAAGGATTCCTTCATCCTTGTCCCATGCAGCCTTGATGGCACTCTTCTTTCCGGTGCAATCATCATAGCCACATGTGGATTCGCCCATTGCAAGCCCCTTGTCGTTCAGGAAGGAATACATGGAATGGAGATACTGGTTAGTAGGCTTGTCATAGGTGACAGAACCAAGAACAAGAGCTCCGGTACCATAATTCTTCACTTCCGGGAACTGAGAGAAATCGCCACCGGCTCTGCCGTTGACAACAATGTCTCTGACAGTCCCGGCTTCCATGGATGGGATTACCCACAGCCTAGGATCATCACCCCTTGAGTCACAGGAATGAGACGTCATTGTTGAGCCATCGACTGTTGCGTCCTTACCTACGGCAAAGATCGTACATGCACCCAGTCCTTGGGCAACGATAAGCATGATGGCGAGTGTTATAGTGATAATTCTCTTTGCTTTCATTGAAATCTTCCTTTTTTACTATTTTACCTGCGCAACAAAGTCCGTCCATGCCTGAGTAGGTGTCGCACTATTCATATCGATATTACTGAACATATACCTTGAAATGAGCTTGTCCGCCAGGTCCTTCCAGGTATCGAACCACATATTTGCCTGCTGCGTAGAATAGGTTGTAAGAAGATCGATAGCTCCATCTCTGTCGCCTTCGTTGATCATCTTGGCAGCCTGGTTCTGAACGGCATTTGTGACTTCGTACTGAGTCATCAGCAGAGGATTCTTGACAGCATCGATCTGCTGGATGGCATCCTGGTAGTTGATGGTAGCCATCTGCTGAACGAGACTGGATACCCACCAACCGGAATCTTCGTTGTACGGTTCATTCCTGACGCCGATGCCGAACTGAGGAGCAAGAGAAGTCTGGGATGCCCAAATCGGTGTCAGATATGTCGAATCGGGAGCGCCCCATCCGAAGTATGCAAGGCACCTTACCTCTTCCGGCAGATAAGCCTTGACATTTGCGATCTGGATGTATGTGCACCTGAAGCAGTTGATTGTTCTCTCGACATGCCTTGGGTTCAACGGATTTCCGAATTCGCCAGCTTCCGGAGTAAGCGTCACGTCATACGGAGTTCCCTGATAGTAATTCGAGGAAATCTCATAGATGTCGTTGACGGAAAGCTTCTTCTGAGGAACTACGAACAGCGGCCAGTTCTCATCGGGATTTTTCTCTTCCGGGTCAAGATTGAGAGTCGGATCGAGAGACATCATTGCGACCCATTCGCGCCTTGTCGAATATGTTCTTTCCGGATAAGGAGCATAGATCTTGCAAGGAATGAACTCGCCCGTTCCGTCCCAGAGACCGTTCTCGATTGCGAAGGACTTCAGGTTCGGTGAGCAGAGGTAATTCTCAGGATCGTCGAAATCGAAATGATTGATTCTTGCCCTGTTGGCAGCTACGAATACAGCGTTGTCAGGAACTCTGACTGCGCACCAGATATTTCCGCCGTACGCCTCGAACACCCATGCCTCGTTTCCGTCACAGATGTTGATGCATTCCGCCATTCCGTTCCAGCCGTAATTGTTGATAAGATCGCCCATAAGTTCAACGGCTTCCCTTGCTGTCGAACATGTCTCGAGGACCTGGTCCTGGATCATGTAGCAATCATAGATTCCCTCGTACATGTCATAAAGCTCTGCAAGCTTCTTTCCATGGTCCGTGGAACGATCGTATGCACAGGTGGACTCACCCATTGCAAGTCCCTTGTCATTCATGAAAGAGTACATTCCATGAAGATACTGGTTGGAAGGCTCCGTGAACGTATAGCTACCAAGGACCATTCCAGGACCATAGTCCTTCACTTCGGGGAACTGAGAATAATCAGCTCCTGCCCTTCCATTGAGAACAATGTCCCTTTCAGTACCGGCTTCCATCGAAGGAATCAGCCAGACACGAACATCATCCGACGTCGAATCACAAGTGTGTGACGTCATCGTCGAACCATCGACCGTCGCATCCTTGCCTACGGCAAAGATCGTACATGCGAAAAGGCTCTGTCCTGCGACAAGAAGCATGATCAGCAATGTAACCAAAACTTTCCTTTTTTTCATTTTTCCTCCCATTTTTCCATATTTTCACCTATGGGCTTATAGTAAATCGTATACACACGATCTGCATTTGCAGGATCGTTCGGATCGAGGAGATAGCATCCGATACTATCTTTTCCTTCATTCTCAAGGGCTTCGAGATCTCTGTATGTTGGCCAGGAACATGTCACGGCAATGTCAGGATAGAACATGCTTGCCCATGTCAGGATTTCAAGAGCTCCAGTGAGGTGACGTCCAGTCCTGTACCACAGCGGCGTTCCGAACTCCATGTCGTATGGGAAATATGTAAGTCCCTTGTCGGTGACGGACTGGAGGAATTCGTCCTTTCCTTCCGTCATTAGTGCCTCTGTTCTCGGACCAGTGACCTTGTCGATGAAGATTTCCGGAGTCTCCATGAGGAACGTCAGCGCATCGGACCAGTCAGCCCACTCTCTATGAGACAGACCATGCAGTGTATTCGGTGAGGATTCGCTCTTCATGAGGAACTGATCCGTAAGGTTCATGGAAGACATCATGGCGATGTCGAGAGCGCTTCTTTCCGGCTCCACGTAGACCATCTCTCCCGTCTCGAGGAAATGATCCCTGTCGAGAACCTTGGCCGGTGCGACGTAAGTGGACGTGACCGGATAAAGAATCTCCGCCTCATGCATATCTATGGCGATATCTACATTCTCCTGTCTGATGATCTCCATGACTGCGTAGCCGGCTCTCTCAGTAAGCGTTCCATTCTCTCTTCCCGGATATACCCTGTTCAGGTTTCTTATGTCCTGATATGCCAGGCTCTGGCCGGAAGGATAATTCACATAGGTGAACGGATCCGGCCACTGATCCAACGGGTTGGTATACCTATCGCCGATCCTGAAGGTGCTCGTACCCCAGTCGGACTCGACGCTGAAGAATCTTGGATAAGCATCTCCAAGCATTCCTTCGGTCGAACCGGAATAGTTGGCCCTAGGAACGATGATGACCTTTCCCTGATCGACTTTGATGTGCTCCATCATGAGATAGGCAGCAATAGTCGATGCAGGTTCGTATGGATGTGGTCCACCGCAGATGAAAACAGTTCCGCCAGGGACACCTGAATCGAAGAAGAAAACAGGTGTATCCATCCAAGTACCCTTAAGGGAAGGTACGTAGTCGCTGAACCATTTCACATCCGTCAGGTCCTCGGAAACGACGACCGTCTCTTTGAAATGCCTCAACTGCCAGAACTCTACTCCGGCAACAAGACCAATGACAAGGGCTATGACAAGAATGACAATCTTGATGACTAAGCTCTTTTTTGACTTTTCGGATTTAGCTTGCATCTTTCATCCCCCATCACTTTATGTACAGAATCCTCAGGATGAAAGGAATCAGGCAGTATGCATACATTATGTCGAATACAATGCCGTTGTTTTTCTTTCTCCTGAAAAAACTTTTGAACAGGCTCACCGCAATGAGTCCGGCCATCACGAAATATAGAATATGTATCAGTTGTTCAAAGAATACCATCATATCCTCCTAGTACAAGAATGCAAAGCTTGCCGGCTTGACGATCATTATGACAGCCATGATTCCAAGAACGATCATCGGCAGCAGGGCAGTCTTGAGGAATCCAAGATAAGATTCCGTATACTTTGTCTCCTCGCAGGCAAGACGTCCGACAATTCTCGAAGGCGGAAGGCAATCGCCCATCGGGAAAATCAGCGACAGTGCCGCGCAGACGACGGTCACGTCCATTCCAAGCGTGTTGAACATGAAGATCAGCGGTCCGCCGAGGACTACCGAACATCCATAGTTGAAGCAACCCTGGGTGATAGGTCCAATGACGATGATGAGACAATAGATAAGGATGAGCGGCAATCCAACGAACGTACTTCCGATCAATCCTCTTACGCCGGTTGCGGCCATCGCGCTCTGCAGAACACCGATCGACAGAACGTTTGCCACGAGCGGGAATACCTGCTCCATCGTATCATCGAGAATCGACAGATACCCCTTGGCGGATGTCTTCTTCGGATTGCACAGCATTGCGACGATCGCAGCAATGACGAACATCAGAGGAAGACCGAGGACAGGGATGTCCCAAGGAGCCCACAGGGCAAGGAGGAACAATCCCACTATCGTTGCCACAGGAATGACGATTCTCCACCAAGTCATGCCTTCGGTTTCCGGGGGAAGCTCATCAAGGATGTTCTCCGTAGTAGAAGGCTTCGCGCCGTAGCCGATGAAAATGATGGCAAATGCGCCTGCAATCAGGATAGGTATGAGAAGCAGCCATGTGAAACCTACATAAGGCATGTTCGCCTGAGCTGTCATGAGCATGGTCCACAGGTTGATCGGTGGGGCAGCAGCTGACAGTATGGCAAAGAAGAATATGAACACGGTTCTCTTCTTCTTCGATATTCCCAGATAGGCAAGAACCGTATTGACCAATCCGCCAAGAACGAAGATCGATACGGATCCGGCACCTGTAAGAGCACCTGGAATCAGCATGAGAAGTCCGAGCACGGACATCAGAATCCACTTGTTCTTTACCTTCTTTACCAGGCCTCTCGTAATTGTGGATACGGCACCGCTGTTCGAATAGATGTTGACGAATATCGATGCAGCTATGAACAGCATGGCCAGATCAAGGTTGACGAACAATCCCTCCACCAGATATCTGACAGGACTTCCCAGATCAGGGAAAGCTATCAATCCTGCTATGGCTAGGACGACAGCCGCCACGACCATCGAGATATCTGGTGATTTCAGTTTGATGCTGCTTAAGATGAACGTAGCTATCATCACAAGCAACAGTATGAAAGTTGCCATTGTCATTGACATTATTACATTCTCCTTATTTGCATGTAATGATTACTTTACGAATATATCCTGGCAGAGATTGGAGAATTCAAGTGCGGAATCGACAATCGTAAGAGGAATGCCATACTCCTCGCTTATCTTGGTGAATCTTCCGTCCGTATTGGAAGCCTTGAGAACGACCATCCAGTCGGCGACGGGGCAGATCAGATCGATGATCCTTTCATTTCCGTTCGTAGGAAGCTTTGGAGCTCTCTTGTCCTGCTCGATATGGACGGCAATGATCGGCATGCCCTGCTCCTGAGCTTTCTGGATTACCTGCTTGAGGTTGTTGATTTCATCCTCGATTGTGATACCGGAGGCTCCGAGACCCTTGTCGGTCGTACCGATGACTGCAACCAGTACGTTGTACTTTCCGGAATCGATCTCTTTGAGGCGAGGCTCCGGCTCATCTTCAAGGAAGAAATCTTCTCCGAGAGTGAAGGCCTTTGACAAGTTGATCAACAACCTGAGCTGCTTGGAACCAGGTCCCTGTCCTGCAGCTGTCAGAAGGAACGGGCAATCATACTGCTTGATGGGGTCTCCAGTAACAGCAGAAAAGCCAAAACTCGGAACGATTAGCATGATAGCTAACGCAATGAACAATACTGTCAAAGCATTCTTTTTCATTTTTTCTCTCCTTTCTATTTTCCATAGGAGAAGCCGATTGCATCGAGAGCAACAAGTTCCCCCTATAAAATCTATTATATTACACATATTTGCAACGTAAACAAAATTATTTTACAAATTTAGCAACAATAAATTTACTTTTTCCTCAAATTGTATTTTTTCCTTTATTTTATGTTGTATTTTTGTTTGTCAGAATGAATTATGTAATTGCTACGTTCAAGCTCCGTAAAAAATTCAAAAAAATCGATTATGTTTTACGCAAAATGAAAGGTTATTTTTTATCTTATCGTCAAAATGATGCATAATAAATACTCTGCAATACGTAAAAAATGAATGAAAAACCTCAATCGATCAGCACTGGAATTCGGCCTTAAAAAAGGCTTTTTCGATGCCGTTCCAAGCATCCTCCGCAATAAAGAAGGAACACGGATCGGCAGGCAGAAATGCAGCACATTGAGCATTTCAGCAAGACAAAGAGGAATGGGCAGAAATATAAGCTGAAAACACAGCAGTACGACGTTACAAAACATGAATAAAGAATGCTCTGAATAGAATCGCCAGCAACGAGATAGCTTTTTGCTCTCCCCTCCACACTGACAAAAGCGCAATGCATCGATCGGAAGAAACGGAATCGAAGCAATCGGCATCTAAAGGCTCGACAAAAATGGAAGCAGAACGTAACTTCATAAAAAAACCCCACTGCGGACAAAAGGAGGTAAACCGCTCTGTGGGGAACAAAAGGAGGTTCGGAACCAGGATTGTGTCTTCCCTGATTCCAGTAGGTAATATAGCAAATTATTCTGACTATGTGAATACATAATTTGAAAATTTTCAAGATTTTTTTCTTCTTTCCTCTATCATAATTTTGGTTTATCGCTATATATGACAGTTTAATGTGATTATGATAATATTATTACCACATAAACCGTTTTATGAATGCATCTAATTTTCCATCCATAGCCAATAATATTACTCACAGCAGGAATGTATTCACACTAAAGAATTTGTATACACTTACGAATTTTTCCTTCAAAGGGCAAAAAAACAGGATCCGACGAAAGACGGATCCCGCATATGACTCTTAGTCCAAGCCTACTCGTTGTTTTTCATCGAGCTCGGCTGCCTCGTATTCTCGAGGACATCCCGCCAAAGCGACCCCTCAGGATCGACATGGCTTCTCTTCGAGACGGCAACCTTTATCGGGAGATAGACGAACTGGTTGTTCACGCGCGAAGCTATGCACTGGGTCTTGCCCGCCATGGCCGCATGGACCGCATGTGCCCCCAAGCGTGCACAGTAGATCGAATCGTAGCTGTTGGCCGGAGCGCTTCTTATTATATAAGAAGGATCTATGTACTTGACTGAAGTGGGTATTCCCTGTTCCGCAAAGTACTTCTTGATCTTGTCCTTGAGGAAAAGACCGATATCCTGATACTTCACGTTTCCCGACGCATCTGTCTCTCCTGTAGGAGGAACAAGATCCTGTCCGGCTCCTTCGGCGACGAGAATCACCGCATGTCCACGATCGAGGATCCTTCGCTTGAGGTTTTCGAAAAGTCCGTTCGGACCTTCGAGATCGAAAGGAGACTCGGGTATGAGACAGAAATTCACGTCCGACTGGGCAAGCGAAGTGGACGCGGCGATGAAACCGGATTCCCTTCCCATGACTTTTACAAGTCCGATTCCGTTGATGCTGTTCTTTGCCTCGACGTGTGCGCCACGTACGGAAGGAACCGCCGAAGCCACAGCCGTATCGAATCCGAACGACGAATCTATGAACGAAAGGTCGTTGTCGATAGTCTTCGGAACACCTACCACCGCTATCTTGAGACCTCTTCGCTTCACTTCCTCTCCTATATCGTACGAACCACGAAGCGTACCGTCTCCTCCAATCGTTATGAGGATGTTGATGTTCAGCCTCTCGAGGGAATCCACGATCTCCTCAGTCTGCTTTCCGCCGCCGCGTGCGCTTCCCAGAATCGTGCCGCCCTTCTCCTGTATGTCGTCGACGACATCGGGATCGAGTGGAATCAGCGGCCATGGCGAATTCTCGAGGAGTCCGAGATAGCCGTACTGTATGCCTGAGATCCTCCTGACGCCGTAT
>CASEKE010000028.1 GCA_949288415.1 uncultured Spirochaetales bacterium | reverse complement strand
CCCGCCGGGCGTTCCTCTCTCTTCCCTTCTCTAATATATCTGTCAAAAATCTCTTGTTCTCGTGGTTGCACCGCTCTCGCGATGCCATGACAATCTACAACGAAACCCACCGCCGTGTCAACTGATTTACAAAATTTTTTTTTACTTTTTTGCCACGCTTTTTATGCGCATGCGCTTTTGGGTGTATATTCTATCATATGGAAAGAAAAGCACGTTTTGCCGGACTATGGTATCCGGCAGGAGGAAGGGAACTCGACGAGATAACGGACTTCGACAAGAGAGGCGGAGACTGCAGAATGGCTGTACTGCCACATGCCGGACTGTATTACAGCGGACGCCTTATATCGGCATTCTTCTCGGTTTTGGACAGCAATGTCGACCATGTCGTCATAATCGCTCCATCGCACTATCATCGCATACTGCCGGGAGTTTTCACGACAGCCTCATTCACATCCGCAGAAACTCCGTATGGAAGCGTTGAGGCGATGCGGCTCGATTGCGTTCCACATGTCGTCGACGATAGAGCAGTAGCCGACGAGCATGCAGTCGAGATGTTTCTCCCCTTCATAGCAAGGCACGGCAACCTCAGCGTATCGTTCGCTCTTGTCGGCAGTGCGGCAAGCCACGACGTGATCGTAGCTCTGGCGGACAGCCTGGCCGGATGCATCGACGAAAGGACCGCCGTCATTGCTTCCAGCGATTTCACGCATTACGGAAGGCGGTTCGGCTATGAACCATATGGAAAAGGAGAACTGGAGAAAGTGGTGGAACACGATGCCGCTGCAGCGAATCTCCTCGCCTCCGGAATGACCGAGGAGGTCTGGAACACGTACTATGGCAAATCGACGATCTGCGGAATCATCCCCGCGATGACAGTATCGCGCCTGGCCGCCCAAAAAGGTCTGAAAGGCGATGTGACATTGCATGCGACCAGTGCCGACGGTGGCGGGGACAGAAGCGATTTCGTATCGTATTTCGATGTGTTCTGGAGGAAATGATGCTTGACGAAACGACAGGAAAAGATCTGATTAGGATGGCAAGACTCTCGATAGAAAGTGCCTTTACGAAAGAAGCAGTGGACATTCCGCATACCGACATGCGATTCGGAGCATTCGTGACCCTCAGAGAAAATGGAGATCTGAGAGGATGCATCGGCTATATGCAACCTATCGCACCTCTTTACAGGCAGATATTCATGCTTGCGCGCGAAGCTGCATTCAACGACTATCGCTTCATGCCGCTCGAAAAAACCGAAGTGGAGAAATGCCGCATCGAGATATCGGTGCTCTCTCCGTTCCAGAAGATCGGGAGTCTCGAGGAATTCAGGCTCGGCGAGCATGGGATACTTATGGAAGCAGGACATTCGAGAGCGGTATTCCTACCGCAGGTAGCCATCGAGACAGGATGGACAAAAGAAGAACTTCTCGCGGCGCTCAGCAAGAAAGCCGGTTTGGCAGATGATACTTGGAAAAGAGAGGTCGCTTCTTTTTACGTATTCACAGCGGAGGTGTTCGAAGAGGATGAAATGTGATTTCTGCTACAGAGAATGCGAGATAGAACCTGGAAAGATGGGCTGGTGCAGGAGCCGCATCAACGTGGATGGACATCTGGAAGATCGTTGCTACGGGGCCATCGTCGCCGCGGCGGCAGATCCAATCGAGAAGAAGCCGCTCTACCACTTTCGTCCTTCTACAAGGACATTCTCGATAGCCATGGAAGGCTGCAACTTCTCATGCGACTTCTGCCAGAACCATGAAATATCTCAGAACCATTCGACCAATGGAAGAGTCGATCGTACACGCGTAGTCGAGAATGCAATCCGTCTCCGGTGCCCGTCGATCAGCTTCACATACTCCGAACCGATCGTATGGCAGGACTACATGCTTTCCGTCGCGGACAAGGCACATGAAAGCGGCCTGGATTGCATCATGGTAACCAACGGAAGTTTTTCAGGTCCTTCGCTCAAACGGGTACTATCATCGATAGACGCCTTCAACGTCGATCTCAAAGGCGACGAGCGGTTCTATTCGGAAATCTGCCACGCCTCGATGACTCCGGTCGTATCCGCAATCGAAAAAATAGGCAGAAATGGTTTGCACCTGGAAGTGACGACGATGCTGATAGAGGGCATCCACGACAGAATGACGATAAAGCGGCTCGGCAGGATTCTGCATTCTGCAGGAGTACAGGTATGGCATCTCTCGAGATTCTTTCCTTCCTACATGATGTGCGACAGGGTCGCGACCAGCGAAAAGTTCCTGTGCAGCATGATAGACGAAGCACGGGAATCGGGAATTCCTTTCATATATCCCGGCAACAGCATGATTGAGACTGGAAACAGATGCCCTTCATGCGGCCACGTAATTTCAAAGCCGCAGAAGGACGGAAGATGTACGAATTGTAAGACAAAGCTCTACGGAAGATACTGATCGGCAGCTGGATGCTTTGACGAAAAACCAATACCATTTTGGAGAATCCGTTATACGACAAGGATTTCCATATGTTTCTGGACTAGAAACAACAACCAGAATATGCTCAAAAGAATGACATCCTACGACTATAGTAGCGTTATTATGCATTTTCCTTCATGACTGCCAAATTTCCTATTGTCACAACCGCCCTACCTATATATTATGTGCACCTCAAACCAACAAGGAAGACAACATGAAGAAAAACTACGCGAAAAAATATGCACCTTTGTTCATTGGCATCCTCTTCATTGCTTTCCTGCTTTTTTCCTGCTCTTCCGATTTAAAAATCAAAAAGAAAGAAAATGCTGGAAGCAATTCCGACACGAGCGCACGTGCCGCCACGTTCCTATCCCGTCTGGCAAGCAACATAGACGAAAACTCTCAAGAGATATCTATAGCAAAGCAACACGGTATCACAGAAGACTTCGAGGGCGGTAAACTTACCCTTGATATAGTGACAATCTATGGCGAGAATTCACAGCTTCCACGGGGGTACATCATCTCGAGAGGTCTATACGATAGTCAAGGTTCAAGTTCTGTGATAGCCGCATACAGCCTGGACGGTATTGGTGCATACAGCATCGTCACGGAAAACGGCAAGATCGACGAAAGTCTCCTCAGCCGACTGAAGGAAAGAATAGCTGCAATTGCAAATGAGGATGGCGGAAAGCCACACGTCAAGGCCGACCTGATTGGAATTGCAGAAGATTCTGGATTCCAGGGATTGTTCTGCGTTGGCTTCCCCGGCAGTCTCGACGGCAATTTCATGAATATCCTCGGAACGGCCTTCGACAGCAAAGGCAGCAATTTCGCAATGAATGAAAGCCTTTTTTGGACAGGGGATAAGGCATACTCCTACTCATTCTTCACTAGGAGCACGGAATATGAGGTTTCAAGGATTGCAATCTCAGATGAGGCCGACAGGCTTAGAAACACGATACTCTCACGTTCCCGGACTTTCGACGAGGAATGCAGGACGGCAGGCGACAAACTTGGAAATGTATTCGCAACTTCGTTCAGAAATGTCGAACTCACTGCAGGCAAAGCCGAACTCGAGCACTATTCCGGAATGCTTGCAAAGGAAAAGATGGAGCCTTTCATATTGTTCGACTCCGACGAAGAAGTCATTCTCAAGGTGGACTTGTATGTCGTGGACAACGCAAACTACTACTACACTTTGACGATATTCGGAAAGGAATCAAAGACAAGAAAAGCAGGAATTGCAGGGTACGTTTTCGGAGACATAGAATCATCGAGCGCGTACAACGACCAGACTGGAAAAACATTCATTCGAGACAACTTTACGGTCGACAACTTCAAAAATGTGCTTTCCTCTACAGGAAAAGGAGAAGTCTCGTATGCCGCATCCGATTCGGCATTTGCAGCTCTCTGGAACGACAGGCTTTTTCTGCTCAGCCAGAGTACAGACTATTTGCACGGGTTCATATTTGCCGACAGATACCCGTATAGCCATGCGAATGCGGGCGGTACGAGAATCTGGGCGATTCCCCCGAAAGCCAGGATCGCAATTCTGGAATGGACAAAAGAAATTGTAAACGGGAGGTGACACACGGACCTGCAAAGCGCAGGTCTTTTTTATGATGTGAAAGGAGAGACTACAATTGACTTTATTATGCTAA
The DNA here is from genome assembly GCA_949288415.1 of uncultured Spirochaetales bacterium. GTDB lineage: Bacteria > Spirochaetota > Spirochaetia > Sphaerochaetales > Sphaerochaetaceae > Ornithospirochaeta. Next base: position 31,104 of record CASEKE010000028.1, on the reverse strand, counting down.
AGTGATAGCATGATAAAGCAAAAAAAAGAACGGCAAGGAGATAATCCAGTGTCATTAAGAAGAACGGAAGCTACAGACAGGCTTTTCAAATCGATTCTCAATCTCGAAAGCATGGATGAATGCTACGCATATTTCGAGGATATCTGTACCATCAAGGAGATACAGGACATGGCCCAGCGTCTGGAAACCGCTACCCTTCTCGCAGAGGGATCGAGCTACCAGGAGATAACAGAAAAGACGGGCATCAGCACGGCCACCATAGGAAGGGTGAGCAAATGCCTGAACTACGGAAGCGGCGGCTACAGGGAAGCCCTGAAAAAACTCGGGAAGAAGGGGGAATGAAACAATGGACGGGGAGAGACTTTTCCTGACTTTTTCGGAACGGACGATGCTGACTCTTCGCTCGCTTTACATGAGCAGGGGCTACAGACAATACAGAATGGGCAAGTTCGAACCATATGACCTTTATGCGAACAACAAGGACTTTCTGGTGTCGGACAGCGTAATCACGTTCACCGACACTAACGGGAAACTGATGGCGCTGAAACCGGACGTGACGCTTTCGATAATAAAGAATTCGAAGGACGAGGACCTTAAGCTCGAAAAAGTATTCTACAACGAGAACGTATACAGGATAAGCAAGGGTACAAGGACGTTCAAGGAAATCATGCAGACCGGCCTTGAGTGCTTCGGTCGTCTGGACCGGTTCCAGAGGACAGAAGTCATAAGCCTTGCGGCAAGGAGCCTCTGCCTAGTCAGCGGCAATTCGGTTCTGGATCTGTCAAACCTGGACCTCGTTTCGAATCTCATAGCAAAGCTCGGACCGGGTTTCGAAGGAAAGGACAGGATCATCAAGGCTCTTACGGAAAAGAATCCCCACGACATAAAGAGCCTCTGCCGAGCTTATGGCGCAGGGGAAGACATGGAAAGGAAGCTGGTGACGCTCGCGACTTCGTACGGTAGGCCGGAAGAGGTGTTTCCACGCCTAAGGAAATGCTTCGATGCCGAGGACGAAAAAGAAGCCCTGGACGAACTTGAGGCAACGACTCTCGCCGTCGACGAGGATCTGAGAGATTCTCTCAGAATAGACTTCTCGGTGATACCGGACATGAACTACTACGACGGAATAGTATTCAAGGGCTTCATAGAGGGCATACCGGAGAGCGTTCTTTCGGGAGGTTGCTACGACAAACTCATGGAGAAGCTCGGCAGGAAGGCAAATGCAATAGGCTTTGCACTCTATCTGGATCTGCTCGAAACACTCGACGAAACCGACGACGTGGATGAAGCGGACATTCTTCTTCTTTATGAAGAAGGCGACGACGAAGCCGGTCTGGAAAAGATGGCAAACGAGCTTTCGAAGAAAAACAGGGTGTTCGTATCCCCTGTCTGGAACGACAAAGTCAAGGCAGGACGCAGAATACGCTTCGGCAAGGAGGTCGAATGATGGAAAAATATCTCAATGTCGCCCTTCCGAAGGGCCGATTAGGCGAAAAGGTCTACGCTATGTTCGACAGGGCGGGCTTCCCCTGCCCCGCAATTCTGGACAACACCAGGAAATTGATATTCGAAAACGAGGAAAGACATGTGCGGTATTTCTGGGTCAAGCCCAGCGACGTCGCAATCTACGTCGAGCGAGGAGCAGCGGACATCGGGGTTGCAGGAAAGGATATACTGCTGGAATACGAACCGGACGTATACGAACTTCTGGACCTAGGATGCGGGCAGTGCAGGATGGCTGTTGCCGCAAAGAAGGATTTCAAGGACAATACCAAGCGTCCGCTCAGAGTCGCTACGAAGTTCACGAACATCGCCTCGAGATACTACCTTGCAAAAGGAAGGGACATAGACCTCATCCACCTGACAGGCTCGATAGAGATAGCACCGATTTTGGGCCTATCGGACGTCATAGTGGACATCGTGGAGACAGGGACCACGCTGAAGGAGAACGACCTCGAGGTAAAGGAAACGATATTCCCCATAAGCGCACGTCTCATCGCAAACAAGTCCAGCTACAAATTCAAGGCCGACGTGATAGAGGCTCTCAGGGAGAATCTGGAGAAGGAGACACAGAAATGATCAGAATACTTGACTACGACAAAGTCGGAAGCGAGGGTATCATCTCACGCACGGAGCTCAGAACGGACGTCGAGGATACAGTGCGCGATATAATTGCCGACGTCAGGAAAAACGGGGACGAAGCTCTCTTCGGATATACGGAAAAGTTCGACAAGGTCAAGCTGGACAAGCTTGAGGTATCCCGGGAGGAAATCGACGAGGCAGTCGGGAAAGTGGAACCTGAATTCCTTCGGATTCTCGAGCAGGCGGCAGCGAACATCCGCAAATTCCACTCCAGACAGGTCAGGAACGGCTTCATCATCAACGACGAGCACGGCATAGTGACGGGACAGAAGATAATTCCCGTCGACAGGGCGGGACTATATGTCCCTGGCGGTACGGCCGCCTACCCCTCTACCGTCCTTATGGACTCTATCCCCGCAAAGCTGGCCGGAGTTCCCGAACTCATCATGACGACACCTCCCGGAAAGGACGGAAAAGTTGCGCCGGCGATACTGGCGGCAGCAAGTGTCGCAGGGATCGACAGGATATTCAAGGTCGGCGGAGCCCAGGCCATCGCCGCCATGGCCTACGGTACGGCGAGCATACCCAAAGTCGACAAGATCGTAGGACCTGGCAATGCGTTCGTCGCCGAGGCGAAGAAGCAGGTATACGGCGCGGTATCGATCGACATGATCGCGGGACCGAGCGAGATACTTATAATATCCGATGAAGACTCGGATCCGTCCTTCATAGCCGCGGACATGCTTTCCCAGGCGGAGCACGACAGGATGGCAAGCGCAGTGCTCGTGACGGATTCCGAGAAGCTCGCCTTGGAGGTACAAAGCCGGATAGAGACGAGAATCGCAAAACTCGAAAGAAACGCGATTGCAAGGGAAAGCATCGAAAGGAACGGAAAGATAATAATCGCCTCCTCGATCGAAAAGGCGATCGAGATATCCAACGAGATCGCTCCGGAGCATCTCGAACTCTCCGTGGAGAATCCGTTCGATTACCTAGATAGGATCAGACATGCGGGATCCGTCTTCCTTGGGCGCTATTGTCCGGAAGTGCTCGGAGACTACTACGCAGGAGCAAACCACACGTTGCCTACCAGCGGTACGGCACGCTTCTCATCCCCCCTCTCGGTCGACGATTTCGTCAAGAAGACGCAATTCACATACTACTCGAAAGAAGCCTTGGCGAAGGTGGCGGACGACATAGCGTTCTTCGCCCGGAAGGAAGGACTTGGAGGACACGCCGAGAGCGCCCTTGTCCGCAAGGAGGAGAAAAGATGAGCAGGTTCATGTCCGCAAGGCATGCGGTTCTCGTACCATACACCCCGGGAGAACAGCCAAAGGAAAGAAAGTACCTGAAGCTCAACACGAACGAATCGCCGTTTCCGCCATCGGCAAAGGCGACGGAAATGGCCGCAGCGGCCGCGGCAGGGCTTCAGCTGTATTCCGATCCCGAATGCAGAAATCTTGTGGCCGTAGCCGCAAAGTACTTCGGCATCGACCGCAACAGGATAATCTTCTCCAATGGTTCGGACGAGGTCCTGAACTATGCCTTCATGGCGTTCTGCGACGAAGGCACACCGGCACTGTTCGCAGATATAACATATGGATTCTACCCCGTGTTCGCAACTCTCAACGGGGTTCCATACGAGGAGATTCCGCTCAAGGACGACTTCTCGATCGATCCCGAGCCCTACATCGGGAAAAAGGGGACTGTGTTCATCGCGAATCCGAACGCACAGACAGGAATCGAGCTTCCAGTCGAGGAAATCGAAAGGATTGTCTCATCGAAGCAGGACTCGATCGTCGTCATCGACGAGGCTTACGTGGATTTCGGAGCAAGAAGCGCAGTTCCTCTTACGGAAAAGTACGACAACCTTCTGGTGGTCCAGACTTTTTCGAAATCGCGCTCTCTGGCAGGAGCACGCCTCGGACTTGCGATCGGAAACAAGGAACTGATCAAGGATTTGGAGACGATCAGATATTCCACGAATCCATATAACGTCAACAGCATGAGCGCGGCTGCAGGAATAGGTGCGCTTCTGGACGACGGGTATATGAAGCGGAATTCCGGGAAAATCGTCGAAGCGAGGGAATATACGAAGAGAAGTCTGGAAGGACTAGGGTTCCGAGTCACCGACTCGACGGCCAACTTCGTTCTCGCCGAACACCCGCATGCGGATGGAAAACTTCTCTACTCCCGCCTCAAGGAGGAAGGAGTTCTTGTAAGGCATTTCGATACAGAAAGAATAAGAAACTGGAACAGGATAACGATAGGAAGCATGGAAATGATGCAAAGCTTCATCGCCACGCTGGAAAAAGTCATGAAGGAGATCGTAGCATGAGAAAAGCGGAGATCGCAAGAAAGACGAAAGAGACGGATATAGGCGTCAGGATCGACCTGGACGGAAAAGGCCGATCGAACATATCGACAGGTGTGGGATTTCTTGATCACATGCTGGACCTTCTGGCCGTACATTCCAGATTCGACATCGACATCGAGTGCAACGGCGACGTCCGCATAGACGACCACCATAGCACTGAGGACATAGGAATAGCGCTCGGGCATGCCTTCTCGGATGCGCTCGGTGACAGAAAGGGAATCACGAGGTACGGCAGCGCAATACTGCCTATGGACGAGGCCCTGATCATGTCCGCCGTCGACATATCAGGTCGAGGCTGGCTCGAATTCGACCTCGGACGGTTGTCGGAGAAAGTCGGTACTTTCGATACGGAGCTGGTGAAGGAATTCTTCATCGCATTTTCACGCAATGCTGGAATCACGCTCCACATAAGACGGCTTGCAGGAGAGAATACGCATCACATAATCGAAGGTGCTTTCAAATCCGTGGCAAGATCGCTTCGCACGGCTGTCTCCATCGACGCCGATTTCCGGGACGAGATTCCCTCGTCGAAAGGAGTCCTCTGATGGTTGGAATCGTCGACTACGGAGTCGGGAACCTCTTTTCGCTCAGAAGTTCGCTACTTGCGATCGGACAGGACGTGTTCGTCACAGGGGACGGAAAAAAACTCGGCAAAGCCGACCAGATAATCCTTCCCGGAGTCGGGGCGTTCGAGGATGCGGCGGCGAAACTCAGGAGCACGGGACTCGACGAGGTGCTTTGTCGCCTTGCGGAAAAGGGAAAGCCTCTTATGGGAATTTGTCTGGGAATGCAGCTGCTCTTCGAGAAAAGCTATGAATACGGAGTCCATAAAGGTCTTGGACTCATAGAGGGATGCGTGGTTCCAATCGCGGATTTTGTCCCTTCCGGGTTCAAGATTCCACAGATCGGCTGGAATTCGCTTTCCTTCTCGAAGCCCTCCCCCATCTTCAAGAATGCGAAAGAAGGCGACTTCGTATACTTCGTGCACTCATACCAGGCTTTTGAGTGCGAAAAATATGTGACAGCCACAACGGACTACGGTGCGCCGATCACGGCCGCAGTCCAGAAAGGCAATGTGTTCGGATGCCAGTTCCATCCGGAAAAGAGCGGTACCGTAGGACTTGGAATACTTTCCGCATTCGCGGAACTCAAGGAGGGACTATGCTGATCTTTCCTGCAATAGACCTCTATGCCGGAAAAGCCGTGAGGCTGTACAAGGGCAACTACGACGAAATGACAGTATACAGCGACGATCCTCTTCTCCCGGCCAGGGATTTCGTGGATTCGGGGGCATCGTGGGTGCATATCGTCGATCTGGAAGGAGCAAGGGACGGAGGCAATCCCAACAGGAATACCGTGCTGGACATAAAGCGTAACACAAATCTCAAAGTCGAGATCGGAGGCGGGCTCAGAGACATGGATGCCGTATCTTCCTATCTGGACGAAGGTATCGACCGTGTCATAATAGGTACAGCGGCGGTTCTCGATCCTGCGTTCCTTGAATCGGCCGTGGCAAGATATACAGACCGGATTGCGGTCGGAGTGGACATCAGAGACGGGAATGTCGCGATAAAAGGCTGGAAGGAAACTTCCGGAATGACCTTTCTCGAGCTGTGCAGAAGACTCGAGGACATCGGAGTCGGCACAATCATTTCCACCGACATCTCAAGGGACGGTGCTATGGAAGGTACCAACAGGGAACTATACAGAAATCTGTCGGAAAAGTTCCGGATTGACCTGATTGCCTCAGGGGGAATTTCCACGATCGACGACATACGGGCGCTCAGGGATCTCGGGCTGTACGGCGCAATTGTCGGAAAAGCCTACTACACCGGAGCCATAGCTCTCAAAGAGGCTATAAAGGAGGCAGAGCGATGATAACGAAGAGGATAATACCTTGCCTCGACGTAAGGGACGGCAGAGTCGTCAAAGGTGTCAACTTCGATTCTCTCCGAGATGTCTCGTCCCCTGTCTCTCTTGCCAGATACTACAGCCAGGCAGGCGCGGACGAGCTTGTGTTCTACGACATCACGGCCTCTGCAGAGGGACGGAGGATTTTCACCGACATACTTGCCGAGACGGCCTCCAGCGTTTTCATACCGCTTACAGTCGGCGGAGGAATAAACACGCTGGAAGATTTCGACAGAGTGCTGAAATGCGGCGCAGACAAAGTCAGCGTCAACTCCGGAGCGATAAGGAACCCCAAACTCATAGAAGAGGCAGCCAGACTGTACGGGAACCAATGCGTTGTAATATCATGCGATGCGAAGAGAGTCGGCGGCAGTTTCCACGTCTTCGCAAAAGGCGGAAGAGTAGATACAGGCATGGATGCCGTCGAATGGATACGACGATGCGTCGACTTAGGAGCCGGCGAGGTCGTACTCAACTCGATCGACACGGACGGAGTGAGGAAAGGTTTCGACATCGAGATGCTCGATGCGGTCTCGAAAGTCGTGGACGTACCGGTCATCGCCTCCGGCGGAGCCGGTTGCATCGACGATTTCATAGAGCTATTCACCAAGCTTCCGAAGGTGGATGCGGGACTTGCGGCATCCATATTCCACTTCGGCGACGTGAAACTGGACGATCTGAAGAAAGAGATGAAGAAAAACGGAATTCCCGTAAGGATCTGATCAAAGGAGGAAATCATGATCGACATGGACGAACTGAAATTCGACGAGAAGGGACTCATTCCCGCAATAGTCGTGGATGCGATATCGAAGAAGGTGCTTACTCTGGCATACATGAATAGGGAAAGCCTCGCATTGTCGATGGAAAAGGAGCTTACGTGCTTCTGGTCTCGCAGCAGGCAGGAGCTTTGGCTCAAGGGGGAGACCAGCGGGAATTTCCAGCATATCGTTTCCATCACCGCGGACTGCGACAAAGACGCGCTTCTTGTCATGGTGGAGCCGGACGGCCCCGCATGCCACGAAGGATCATTTTCCTGCTTCAAGAACCCCGTATTCCAGAGTGAAGCCAGACACGAATTCTCGTACGAGGGACTATACGACCTGCTTGTCGGAAGGAAGAAGGACAAACCCGAAGGCTCATATACTACATACCTCTTCGAGAAAGGTCTGGACAAGATCCTGAAGAAAGTCGGAGAAGAGTCGACTGAAGTGATCATAGCTGCAAAAGCGGAGGACAAGGCCGAGACAATATACGAGATTGCGGATCTCGCATACCATGTCATGGTACTCATGGTGCAGGCTGGCATCAGTCTCGAGGACGTACAGAAGGAACTGGCTGGACGGCATGTGATCGATCACAAGGTCAAGCAGGAGAAGATGACGAAGTGACGATACGCGAGGATCTGCACGTACACTCCACATACAGCGATGGCAAGGACGAACCGGAAGAGATAGTCGAGGAAGCTATCAGGCTCGGCCTTGCAAAGCTCGGCTTTTCCGACCACTCGTGTGCCTTCTACGACGAATGCTCCATGAAGAAGGAGAGAATAGAAGAATACAGAAGCGAGATCCGATTTCTGAAAGAGAAGTACAGGGACAGAATCGAAATACTTCTCGGGATCGAGCAGGACTACTATAGTCCGGAACCGGTCGACGGCTACGACTACGTGATCGGAAGCGTGCACTACCTGAAGATGGATGACGGAAGTTTTCTTCCCGTCGACTGGAAGAGGCAAGTACTGGAGGACGGAGCCGCACAATACTTCGGAGGGGACATGCTTTCGCTCGTCGCGCGATACTACGAGACCGTTTCCGACCTGGTATCAAAAACGAGGTGCGACATAATAGGGCACTTCGACCTGGTCATGAAGTTCAACGAGGACGGACAACTGTTCGACAAACACGACGGACGATACGTCGATGCCTGGCACAATGCCGCCGACAGGCTGCTTGCCACGGGACGGACATTCGAGATAAACACAGGTGCCATATCTCGCGGCTACAGGACACTTCCCTACCCGGATTCCGAAATAATCGACCATCTCGTAAAGAAGAATGCCAAAATGATTCTTTCAAGCGACAGCCACAGCAAGGATACACTGGCATATGCTTTCGATAAGTACGAAAATCTTGTCATCTGAAGAGCTCCTTTTTTCTTCACGCCTTCGGGGACATCCATCCGCCATCCGAACATGCCTCCGGGCATGTTTTTTTGTCTCCGGACAGAAAAAAATGCGAAAAGATCGAAAAACATATTGACGTTTGATTTCTATTTATAGTAACGTTACTACATACAGAAACAAGGAGACGAAAAACATGGACAACAGAAATCTCATAAACGACGGAATCGATGCGAAAGATCTGCCGGACCGAAATGGATACTTCGGCGAGTACGGGGGCTCATTCATCCCGCCGGAACTTCAGAAGGTCATGGACGAAGTAAGCGAAGCCTATGAAAGGATATCCCGGGATCCGTCGTTTCTTGAAGAACTCAAGGACCTCGAGCAGCACTATACGGGACGGCCTTCGCCCATATACCACGCAAAGCACCTGACGGCGGCGGTCGGAGGAGCCGACATCTACCTCAAGAGGGAGGATCTGAACCACACGGGCGCACACAAAATCAACCATTGCCTCGGCGAAGTCCTGCTTGCAAAGAGGATGGGAAAGAAGAAAGTCATAGCCGAGACCGGAGCCGGCCAGCACGGTGTGGCACTCGCGACTGCAGCGGCGCTGATGGGTCTAGAGTGCGATATCTACATGGGAGAGATCGATGTTATGAAGGAAGCTCCGAACGTATCCCGGATGAAGATTCTCGGAGCGAAGGTCATTTCCGTGAAAAGCGGGACGAGGACTCTCAAGGACGCGGTCGACGAGGCATTCAAAGCCTACCTTGCCGATCCTGTGAACCAGATATACTGCATCGGTTCCGTAGTAGGTCCGCATCCGTTCCCGATGATGGTGAGGGACTTCCAGTCCGTGGTGGGGCTCGAAGCAAGGGACCAGATGCAGGAAATGACAGGGCGGCTTCCGGATTCGATCGTCGCCTGCGTAGGCGGCGGCTCGAACGCCATGGGAATCTTCTCCGCATTCCTCGACGACAAGACTGTTTCGCTCTATGGCGTGGAGCCGGCCGGAGAGGGACTGGATACTCCCAACCATGCAGCGACTATAGGCAAAGGAAAGGTCGGTATTCTCCACGGCTTCAAGAGCTATGTCATACAGGACGGGAACGGAGAGCCCATGCCAGTCTACTCCATCGCATCGGGACTGGACTACCCCGGCGTCGGACCTCAGCACAGCTATCTGCACGACATAGGACGTGTAAAGTATACATCGGCGACAGACAGGGAGGCAGTAGAGGCCTTCTACGCCCTTTCGCGGATGGAAGGAATAATCCCGGCTCTGGAAAGTTCCCATGCTGTGGCCTATGCGGTCAAGCTTGCGGAAAAACTAGGAAAGGGAAAGAACATCCTGGTGAACCTCTCCGGCAGAGGCGACAAGGACATCGACTTTGTCCTGAGGAATTACCCTCTGGTCGAATACGAACCCGACGAGAAAGAAGAGAACAAATACAAAGAGTTCCTCTCGCACATCCAGAAAAGACAGTAAAGAGAAAAAGCGACGACCCTCAAGGGTCGCCGTCTTTATACCGAAAAGGCAATCTTATCAGAGCGTCGTGATTCTCATCGTGTCCGAGCCGTTCGGGCCTGCCATGGATCCGGAAAGGAATATCGCAAGATCTCCAGGCTTGACTATTCCGGTCGAAAGCGACAGTTCCTCGCTCTGGCTCTGCATCTCCTCCCTGTCATCGGTATAGCGGGCAATTACAGGATAGACACCATAGTCAAGCCTGAGCTGACGAGCAGCCATCTCGTCGGTGACACATGCGATCACAGGAACTCCTGGGCGATAGAACGAGACCACATGGGCGGTACGCCCAGTGGCCGTCATGACTATTATCGCCTTCACATCCAGAAAGAAAGACGCTTCGACGCTTGCGGAAGCTATCGTGTTCACGACGTCGTTCGAGAACTTCAGCTGTCTGGCTATGAATCTGTCGGAATAGTCGATCTGCGTCTCGGTGTACTCTGCAATCGCGCTCATGGCCTTCACCGCCTCCACCGGGTATTTTCCCGCGGCAGTCTCGCCGGAAAGCATTATGCACGACGTTCCGTCGTATATTGCATTCGCGACGTCGCTCACCTCTGCTCTCGTGGGCCTCGGATGTTCGGTCATGGACTCTAGCATCTGGGTCGCAGTGACGACCAGCTTGCCTTTTTCGTAGCAGCGGTCGATTATCCTCTTCTGGATCGACGGAAGCTCGCGGAATTGAATCTCGACTCCCATGTCGCCCCAGGCAACCATAAAGCCAACTACAATCTCGAGTATCTCGTCCAGATGATCGACCCCGCTCCTGTTCTCCAGCTTCGCGATTATCCTGATTCGCTCGCCGCCGTTGGCATTCAGAAGCTTCCTGAGCCTTCTGACGTCGTTGGCACTCCGTACGAACGAAGCCGCGACGAAGTCCACGCCCATCTCGATGCCGAAGAGAAGATCGGCCCTGTCGGCTTCCGAGATGAATGACTGGTCGATGTCGACTCCAGGAATGTTTATTGACTTGTGATCGGATACCTTGCCCGGATTGAGAACCCTGCAGATCAGGTCCTTTCCTTTCTTCTCCTCCACTACCATGGACACAAGGCCGTCATCTATCAGGACCGTATCGCCGGGCACCACATCCTCAGTCAGGTAAGGAAACGTGACAGGAACACCATTCTCGTCTCCGAGATCATCATTGTCACCGCCGTAGAGCGTGAAAAGCTGTCCCTTCTCAAGGACCACCTTGCCTCCCTTGAAATTCTTGACCCTGATTTCGGGGCCCTTCGTATCGAGGATGAAAGGAATCTGCATGCCGATCTGGCCGGCAACTTTCCTGACTCTTTCCATCCTCGTCCTGTGTTCCTCGTGGGTTCCATGGGAAAAATTGAACCTCGCGGCATCCATGCCGTTCAGCATCAGCTCCTTCAGCTTCTCCTCGTCGTCCACAGCAGGACCCATAGTGCATATTATCTTTGTCTTTCTCATCGAAAACTCCTTGATCATTACCATGATAACATATACGCGATGCTTTTCCCTACGGCAGAATCCGCCGCATGACGATAAAAGCTGACCTGCTTTTTTAAATCATTGCAATGAAAGAAAAGCGGCCCGAAGGCCGCCAAGTATTCATCCCTTTATTCCCGAAGAGGACACTCCTGCGATGAAGTACTTCTGCGTGAACATGAAGAGGATTATGACAGGTACAAGAGCGATCGTGCTTCCTGCAAGCTGCACCGGCACGTTCGCACCTCCCTGTTCCTGGAAAAACTGCAGAGCCGGAGTTATCAGCTGGTGCTCGATCGTCTTGATGAACAGGTACGGATCGAGGTAGTTGTTCCAGATGTTGATGAAGCTGAAGAGAACCGTGGTGGCTATCGACGGACCTGAAAGCGGGATGAATATCCTGGTCAGTATCCTGACATGCCCTGCACCGTCGATCTTGGCAGCTTCGGAGAAATCCTTTGGGATGCTTCTGAAGAATTCCGTCATCAGCATCAGATAGAATATCTCGCTCATCTCTGGGAGGACGATGACCCACATCGTATCCAGGAGGTGGAGATTCTGGTAGTACAGATAGCGAGGAACCATCGTCGTCTCACCCGGAACCATCATGGTCGCGACCAGGCAAGCAAACACAAGTCTTGATCCCTTGAAATTCAGTCTTGCGAAAGCATATGCCGCCGGAAGGGTTATGACAAGCCTCAGGGCAATCGTCACGCCGACAGTCACTATCGTGTTCGTATACCACATCGGGAAGTACCTGTTGGTCAGGACGTCCCTGTAGTTCTTCAGCGTATGGACTACAGACGGATCGAACAGACTTCTGTATGCGGATCCCGAGTTTCTGAAACTTATCACGACCATCATGATGAACGGATAGACCATCAGGAGTGCCAGAAGGAACATGATTGCCGTGAAACAGTAACGCTTGGCCCTGCTTTCACCTACTGTTGCTTTCTTTCCCATGAGTTCCTCCAGATGTTGAACAGTCTGTTTATCAGAATGATGAAGAGCGTGAATATCACGCCTTCCGCGCTTGCGATGCTGAACTTCATATAGTTGAAGGCATCCTCATATATCTGCAGCGACAGGACTCTCGATGCTGTTCCGGGACCGCCTCCGGTAAGACCTACGATCACTGCGTAGTTCTTGAACGAGTTGATCATCGTTATGGTAAGCAGCATGAAAAGTGTCGGAGCCATATATGGCAGGATGACGTATCTCACCTTCTGCCAGAACGTCGCACCCTCTATGTCCGCTACCTCGTACATGTCCTGAGGAATGTCCTGGAGCGAAGCAAGGCAGGTGATTATGTTGAATGCCAGAGCGGCCCATGCGGCGATTACGGCCGTAGTAGGAAGAGCCATCGTAGGACTGTTCAGCCATTTCGGACCGGACGCGCCGAAAAGACGGAAAATCGCATTCACAGGTCCTCTTGTCGGATTGAGAAGATACTTGAACACGACTCCGACCGCGATCATGTTCGTGACATACGGCATGTAGAAACAGGTACGGACCACCGTCCTGCCGCGGAATTCACGATTGAAAAGGATCGCCACAACGAAGCCGAAGAACATTATGACCACGGTGTAGATCACTGCAAAGATCACTGAATTCCTGAACGTGCCCCAGAACGACTGGCTTGTGAGAATATTGATGTAGTTCTGGAAACCGACAAAGGCGGTATCGGTAAGCTTGCTCGCCGAATTCCTGCCCCAGAAGCTTACGACGACGCCGTATATCATCGGGTAAAGCTTGAATATCACGAACATCAGGAGGAACGGGGCGGCGAATAGCCACCCCAGTCTGCTCTCCCGTGTTTCCGTTGAGAGGTTATGGTTTTTCATAGACCCTCCGGGGAGATTGTCCCTCTTACTGTGCGTTCCTGATAGCCTCGTTCATTCTCTCGGTGATGCGCTGCATCGTGGTATCGAGATCCTGGAGATCCATATTGTAGGCGATCAGCTCCTCCTTGACGACATTGTAGTATTCCGCCGCGGCGGTTCCGACGATGTCGCTGGATGCGGTGCCCATTCCTGTGTTGACGAGGTTCTCATAGAGATCGGATACTGTCACCTGTCCGTTGCTGGCCTCGGCGATTGCTCCGAAAGCGATGTCCTGCTGCTCCTCGGTCATGACGGCAAATGCAGGGATTCCGCCCTCGTACTTCCACTGGTTCTCTGCAATCCACTCGAGGTAGATCTTGGCTTCCTCGGGGTGCGCGGCGTTCTTGTTGATGGACACGTAGCCGAGAGAAACGAGATTGTTGTTTCCACCCTCGCCTGCGGACGGGAACGGAGCGACGCCGTAGGACCAATCCTTGGGATAGTCGTTGTTGTCGTTGAGAAGTCTTGTGAACCAGTTGCCCTGCGGGAACATTGCAAGTCTGTATCCTTCGAGAGCATAGTAGTTCCAGTTGGCATTTTCACCTTCGAGTTCCGCTACCGTCGGCTGTATCTTTAGCTCGTTGGAAATATGCTTGAACCATTCGGCAGCCTCCCTGAACTCCTTGGAATCGAAGTTGCACATTCCGTCCTCCGTGTAGAACTCGGCTGAATCGAGCTGCTGCGCATACATGTACATCCAAGGCAGGTCGGCATTCATGAACGATCCGTAGATTCCCTTGTCGGGATCGGTGATCTTGAGAGCAGTCTCGACATAGTCGTCCCATGTCCAGCTTCCCTGCGGATAGGGAACTCCAGCCTCGTCGAAGAGGTTCTTGTTGTAGAATACGCAATATACCTCCTGCTTGAAGGGTAGCGCGTAGAAGTGTCCGTCGTCCTCGATCGGGAGGTTGGCGCCATAGAGCGACTTCGCCTCGTCTGCATCGACAATGTCATCGAGCGGGGTGAAGTAGCCTGCCTCAATGCGGAGGCTGTAATTCTTCGGGCCGAGCGTCTCGATCACGTCGACATCGCTGCCAGCGAGAAGATCGATGTTGATCTTGTTGACGTACTCGATCTCGTCCCCAGGTACCGGATCGACATGGACGTGGATTCCCGTCTCCTTCTCGAAGTCCTCGTTCATCTTGTTGAACCAGGTCTCCTGCGTATATGTAGCACTGCAGGCTGTCGTAACAGTTCTCTGAGTCTCTGCGGAAGCAGCCGTCTCGCTGCCTCCCATGGCCATGGCAGTCGAAAGCGCAAGAAGCGCAACAAGTGCGAATGCAATGGTTTTTTTCATCGTCGTCTCTCCTTTTCCGTTTTACTTTTCCTGCTCGGCCTTCTGCTCCGCAAGAATCTTCATGACTCTCTCACGATACGTTTTGTCACGGCCTTCCCATTCGGGAGAAACCTTGCTTCCTTCGGCATAGAAGTCGTCCTCTGTCTTGCCGTCGAGCTGACCCTGGAGCGTATGCTTGTCGATTGCATACTCGGGAATCTGCGGCCTGAGATTTCCTCTGTCGTATTCCTTCATTATCCAGTTGTACATCTCGTCGCTGGAACGGTCCTTCTTCGCCTGGCAGAGATACCTCACCGCATGAATGGCAAGAAGTCCCCTGTCTCCGAACTGTCTCGTGTTTCTCCTCATCTGATCGAGCGTACCGATCAGTACTGGAGCGTATACGTCGGCAAAACCCACGTCCTCGACGCTTATCGTCCTAAGGCGGAACCAGAGGTAATCCTCGAGCTCATCGCTGGTGATCAGCATCTCATAGGCGAGCGTAGCGGCGTTCTCCGGGTGGTTTCTCCTGATCTCTTTCTGAAGAGCGGAGATCACAAGATCGGCAGCAAGGCCGCTTCTGGTCTTGTACTTCTGCCAATGGTCATAGGGAAATGTACTCATTTCGTCCTCCGAATCAAATTCTGTTCCGATTTCACGGATGTGTCCAGTATAATTTCCTGCAAATGGAAACAGTTCTGTCTTTTGTAGCAACATTTTGGGAATTTGTCGCATAAGGTTTACGTTGGCCCGAAAATGCATTTATATTTTTCATATGAAGTATCTCCGGGAAATAATCCATTCTCCCAAGCTCTACGAGCAATGGCATTTTTCTTCGAAGCTCATTGAGACAAGCTCGTTCAAGACGGCGATGGTTCGCGAAGGCGGATACGGAGTCCATGACAAGGACTTCTGGGTAGAGCGAACATCGCGACGGAACTTCTTCATCATCGTGCTCAGTTTCTCCGGAAGAGGAAGATTCTCAATGGAGGACGGGACGGTATTCGAGATCGGCCCCGGTCAGGCCTTCGTCTCCAGCACCGTCGGTCAAGGGCACAGGGAGGAGACATTCGGCGACGAACCATGGGAGCACCTATGGATGAGCTTCTCCCCTACCTCCACGCTGTTTCCCACTCCCGACTTCGACTACAAGGTCGTTCCGTTCGACAATGTATCGACAATGAGAGGTCTGGTCAGAAGCATGCTTAGCGAGGAGCTGTACGACGACCACGATACGCCGAGCGCGCTCGAAAATTACGAACACCTGATACTGATCCAGCTTTCCAGGATTTTCGACACAAGCGAAAGCTACGAGATAAGAAACTACAGATCGAAGTTCGCGATGCTGTGGAGAACCGTCACGGCGAAGATGTCGAAGCCGTGGTCGGTGGACGATCTGTGCAAGGAAATGAACTATTCGAGAAGCCAGCTGACAAGAATCTGCAACATGATCTACAACGAATCTCCCGGCCAGAAGGTCAAGGAAATCAAGATGAACCATGCGATGCTGCTTCTCTCGTTCAGTCTGCTCTCTGTCGGGGAAATAGCCGACAGGATCGGCTACACCGACATCAGTACGTTCTCAAGCGCATTCACGAAACATTTCGGCATGTCACCAAGCGAAGCCAGACGCAAGCGAAGCGCCATGAACGTGGAATAAAGGAAGACGGCGACCTTCCTCCGGCCGCCGTCGTGCAATCAGCTCACTGGAAAGTCACGGTCACCGATGTGCCTTCTCCGAGCTTGCTCTCGAGATCTATATCCGCATGGAGCACCATCGCCGCATGCCTGACTATCGAGAGTCCCAGCCCGGTTCCTCCCGAGGCCCTCGATCTGGACTTGTCGACGCGGTAGAAGCGCTCGAACACCCTTCCCTTGTCTTCCTCCGGAATTCCGATGCCTGTATCCGAGACTCTAAGGAAAGATCGTCCATCGTCGTTCCTTCCGACTTCCAGTGTGACCGTCCCGTCGGGCTTGTTGTACTTTATCGAATTCTCGGCAAGATTGTAGAAAATCTCATAGACGAGACTCTCCGATCCTTCGATGCAGATTCCGGCATCTCCCTTGAGATACATTCCGATTCCCTGACTCTTGGCCTTATTTTCCAAAAGTTCCATGACCTCCGAAGCGATGCTTCGCAGATCGACCTTCTCCCCGTTCGCATCCACAGCCCCCTCGTCCAGTCTGCTTAGCTTTATTATGTCCTCGATAAGGGAAATGAGACGCTGCGTCTCGCGGTATATGTCGGATGCGAACTCCTTGACGCCGTCCGGAGGCACCGAACCGGTCCGGAGAAGTTCTGCGAAACCGGAAATCGACGTGAGAGGCGTCTTGAGCTCATGCGATACGTTCGCGGTGAATTCCCTTCTCAATCTATCGCGTTCGCTTTTTTCCGTTATGTCGATGACGATGATTGCGGCGCCGATGGTCTCGTCCTGGCTATGTACGGGAGATGATATGACCTGCAGTGTCCGTCCACTGCTTTCCATGACAATCTCGTTCCGGTTGCCGGCAAGTGCCGCGAACACGGATTCGGAAAATTTCTCGATTCTGCTTATCCTGAATACGCTCTTGCCTGGAGGGCAGTCCTCGGCACCGAAAAGATCCAGAGCCGCATTGTTGACACTCAGTATGCGGGCATCCTTGTCGATTATCACAAGGCCCTCCGCCATGTTTCCCGTTATTATAGTAAATTCCCGGTTCTTCTGCTTCGCATCGTCGATCTGTCGTCTTATGATGCCCTGCTGCCTTGCTATCCGTCCAAGCAGCGGAGAAAGCTCCTCATAGCATTCGGTCGCCTCTGGATGCTCAAGGTCGATCTCATTTATCGGCTTTATGATGGTCTTCGCACACCTTACGGATATCAGGGCACCGGATACGAGAAGCAGCAGAAGAAGGAAACTGATCGGCGTGAGCATGTCGACGATGAACGACCCTATGGTCTCCCTCGGAGCCGCAATCCTGAGTATCCTTCCGTCGTCGAGCTTAAGAGCGGCATACATCATACGTGAAAGCACGGTGGTGCTCTCGCGCTCTGCTTCGCCCGATCCGTACCTCAGGGCTTCCTGTATCTCCTCGCGCTGCAGATGGTTCTCCATCATGGCTGCATCGGCATCGCTGTCGAAAAGCACCGTGCCGTCGGAATCGACAAGTGTTATCCTTCTGTCCTTCGCCGTCGCGTCGGCAAGCTCCGCAGGATTGTCGGTCGCTACCACCGAAAGGAATCTCAGCTCTGCCGCAAGATCGTCGCTCACCCGTGATTTGTAGGTTCCATAGCATATTGTAATCGCAATGGCTATGGTCAGGATTGCCGTAACGACGATCGAGGAGAACACCACCTGGAATATCTTCTTGTTCAATTCTCCTTCCTCCTGAGCCTGTAGCCTATCCCCTTCACGGTCTCTATCATCCCTCCGGCCTGCTCGCCGAGCTTTTCCCTGAGGTGGCGTACATGTACGTCGACGGTCCTGTTTTCGCCGTCGAAGCTGTAGCCCCACACGGAATTGAGTATCCTGTCACGGTCGAGTGCGATTCCTTCGTTCTCCATCAGAAGAAGCAGCAGGTTGAACTCCTTGAGCGTAAGTTCGACGTTTCTGGAACCGACCTTGACTGTATGTGCTGCCGGTGAAATGACGATTTCCCCGATCTCGATGTCTTTTTTCTGCTTGTCTTCTCCCCTTCTGCGCAGCAGCGCCTTAACGCGGGCAAGAAGCTCCATCATTCCGAACGGCTTTGCAAGATAGTCGTCCGCGCCGCTGTCCAGACCGATTACCTTGTCGTATTCGGTCCCTTTCGCTGTGAGCATCATCACGGGAGTTTCCCTGATCTCGCTGTTGTCACGGATCTTTCCAAGAATCTCGAGCCCGTCCATCCCGGGAAGCATGATGTCCAACAGGAAGAGCGAAGGACGCTTGTCCATTTTTGCGAAAAGCTGTTCCCCGCTTTCGAAGGCCTCTATCTCGAAGCCTCCCGAAGAGAGGGTGTATGTTATGAGCTTACGGATCGACGGATCGTCTTCAACAAGATAAATCATATCCCTACTCCAGAGCGTTCTTCACCCAACGTGCAAGGGATGCGGCGTGATCGCCCATCCTTTCCAGGTACTTCGCGATCATCAGGAGATCCGGAGCCTCCTCGGCCTCCGGGCTTGCCTTTCTGATCAGTTCCGTGATCTTTTCCTTTGCGTCGACGAAGCAACCGTCCACGGCGTCGTCCCCGGCAATCACCTGCTCTGCCTTCCGTGCATCCGACTTGACGAAAGCATCTACGGCCGCAGTGACCATATCAATCACTTTCCGGCTCATCACATCCAGCCCGACAGCCGACGGAAGTATGGGCGACGATATGAATTTGAGCATTTCCGAAATGTCTCCGGCATTGTCGCCTATGCGCTCGATGTCAACGATCATCTTCATTGCACTGGATATGGTCCTGAGATCCCTCGCCACGGGCTGTCGACGAAGCAGCAGCTTGAGGCACAGATTCTCGATCTCGCGCTCCTTCTCGTCTATGATGCGGGAAAGCTCCTCGATCCTATCGAGATTTCGCTCCCCGTTTCTCGAAAGCGCGACGGCCACAAGAGAAAGCGACTCCTCCGCAAGGGAGCCCATCCTTATCATATCCACATAGAGCACTTCGAGCTCGTCGTCAAATCCCGTTCTCATATCAACCGAACCTTCCTGTAATGTAATCCTCGCTTCTCTTGTCTCTAGGACGCGAGAACAAGGTCTCCGTATCATTATACTCTATCAGTTCGCCAAGCAGGAAGAAGGCTGTCTTGTCGGCTATCCTCAAGGCCTGCTGCATGTTGTGCGTGACGATCACGATCGTATAATCCTTCTTGAGTTCGATGGCAAGCTCCTCGATCTTGGATGTCGAGATCGGATCGAGAGCGCTTGTAGGCTCGTCCATCAGGAGTATCTTCGGCTGGACTGCGAGTGCTCGCGCTATGCAAAGCCGCTGTTGCTGTCCGCCGGAAAGCCCTAGGGCGCTTTTCTTGAGTCTATCCTTGACCTCGTCCCAGAGGGCGGCGTTTCTCAACGACTGCTCGACGATCTCGTCAAGCTTCACTTTCTGCTTGATGCCGTTCGTCCTCGGTCCGTAGGCTATGTTGTCGTATATGCTCATCATAAAAGGATTCGGCTTCTGGAACACCATGCCGATGTCTCGACGAAGACTGTTGACATCGACCTTTGGACTGAATATGTCTTCGCCCTCATAGAGCACCTGTCCCTCGATCCTTACTCCGTCGATGAGATCGTTCATCCTGTTGAGCGTCCTCAAATACGTGCTCTTGCCGCACCCGGAAGGCCCGATCAGAGCCGTGATGCTCTTTTCTTCTATGTCCAGGTCGATCTTCTTCAGTGCCTGGGTCTGTCCGTACCAGAGATCGAGTTTTCTGGTTTCCATTATTTTCACTGTCCGTTTCTCCTTTCCATGATGCGGCCCATGTAGGTCGTCGCGATGTTGATGATGACCGTGAGAATCATCAGAATGGCCGCTATCGCGTATGCGACTGCGAAGTTTCCTCTCTCGCTGGCATATACGTAGAGGGCGACGGTCAAGGTCGCACCTGAGGACTGCATCGCTTCCACGAATCCGTATACTTTGTGCGCGAGACCTGCAGTGAAGAGCAGTGCAGCGGACTCGCCGAGGATCCTTCCGATCGAAAGGATGCAACCGGTTATTATGCCGTCTATGCAGGTCGGCAGAACGACGGTCCTAATCACTCTCCATTTGCCTGCGCCAAGGGCGAAAGCGCCCTCGCGGTAGCTCTGCGGAACGGTCTTGAGACTCTCCTGCGTGGTCCTGAGTATGGTCGGCAGATTCATCACGACAAGCGTGGCCGCACCCGCAAGTAGGCTGGTACCGAAACCGCAGAACTGGACGAACACCAGCATTCCAACGAGACCGTAGATGATCGACGGGATGCCGGAGAGAGTTTCCGCTGCGAATTCTATAACGGATACCAGCGTCCTATTTTTTGCATATTCGGTAAGGTAGATCGCCGATCCGACACCGATCGGAAGGACCATGACCAATGTCGCGAACACGATGTATATAGTATTGAGGATGTCCGGAAGTATTCCGTCTATCCCCTTTCTCACGCTTGGCGTCTCCCAGAGCAGACTTGGATTTCTCACGATTTCCGGAAGTCCCTTGAAGAGGACGTAAAACAGCATGAAGGCCGTAAGAACTACAACCACGACCAGCGAGACATAGCAGAACACCTTCATCATGGTGCACCATGCCTTGCGCCCTGCGGAAAGTTTCCCTATCATATCTTCCTGCTCCTTGTCTTGATCCAGTTGAGCGTCGCGTTGATGAGCATTATGAACAGAAACAGCACGAGCGCTATCGAAAACAGAGCTTCTCTCTGCAGGCCGGACGAGTAGCTCATCTCAGATGCGATGGCGGTCGTGAGGAATCTCACGCTTCTGAATAGTCCGGGCATGTTGGCGACGTTTCCCGCGACCATCATGATCGCCATTGCCTCCCCGATGGCCCTTCCGATTCCGAGCACGACGGCAGTGAATATCCCGCTTTTCGCAGCTGGTACCGAAACCTTGAAATACGTCTCTATATCGGTCGCACCAAGAGCGAGACTTGCCTGTTCGTATTCGACCGGGACCGCCTCAAGCGCCGACAGCGAGACGTTTATGACGCTCGGAAGTATCATGACGGCGAGCACCAATATGGCCGCGAGCAGACTCGCTCCGTCCGGGACTCCGAATATCTTTCTGACGGCCGGGACAAGTATGGTCATGCCGACCAGGCCGTAGATGACGGACGGGATTCCCGCAAGCACGCCTATGCAGAGCCTCATCACTTCCTTCAGTCTTGCGGGAGCCATCTTGGCAAGATAAACCGCAACGAAAAAGCCGATCGGAACGCCGATCACGATGGCCCCGGCAGTTCCGTATATGCTGGTGAGAATGAACGGAAGGATTCCGTACTCGGGCTCCTTCGCAGTGCTGGCCCAGCGCTCCCCGAAGAGGAATTCCGCCGGGCCGATCTCCAGGATGGCGGGAAGGCCGGAAACGATCAGATAAATCGTTATGACCAGTACCGAGCCCACCGCCACAAGACCGAGGAGTAGGAATATTCCGTGAATCAGGTCCTCCACGAGTCTCTTCGGATTGGCTTTGTAGCCGTTCAGAAGAACATGGAATCTCTCGTTTGCTTTCATGTTTCCTATCCCTACCCTACGTCGTCCGGATTTACTTGAGAGGTACCGCGCCTGCATCAGCTATGACCTGGCTGGCATCGCTGCTCGTGATGTAGTCGAAGAACTTCTGGGCACTCTCGCTGAGAGCCTCGCCGGTCCTCGTCGCAAGAACGAACGGGCGCTGAACCACATAATCTCCGCTCTTGACAGTCTCCTCGGAAGCCTTGACACCGTTGACGGTAAGAGCCTTGACGGAATCGCTCACGGATGCAAGCGATGCATAGCCGATCGCATTCTCGTTCGATGCCACAGCTGTGATGACCGCACCTGTGCTGGTGAGCTCCTGGCTGTATTTGCATGCGTCCTCGGTACCGGAAATGGACTCGAAACCGTCCCTGGTGCCGCTTCCGGCCTCACGACCGATCAGAACTACAGGGGCGTCGTTGCCGCCGACTTCCGACCAGTTGGTGATGCTGCCTGTGTAGAGGGCTGCGATCTGGTCG
Source organism: uncultured Spirochaetales bacterium (assembly GCA_949288415.1). GTDB lineage: Bacteria > Spirochaetota > Spirochaetia > Sphaerochaetales > Sphaerochaetaceae > Ornithospirochaeta. The sequence continues at coordinate 8,799 of CASEKE010000028.1, read as the reverse complement.
AGTGTGAGATCGGATACAGGATTGGCGTTGTTGACGATGATGCAGATTCCGTCCAGAGCAAGGATAGTCTCGGTGAGAGTCTCCTTCTCGCTGTCCTTGAGAGCTCTGGAAGCAAGTCCGATGTCCGCTCTGCCTTCGGAAACCGCCGTGATTCCGCTGCCGGATCCTGTCGGATTGTAGGTTACTACGATTCCTGTCTCATCCTCGAACACTTCGGAAAGGGAGAGAATCACGCTTTCCATGGATGTGGAACCATCCGTGCTGACTGTCTGTGCCGTTTCCTTGGCACCGTTTGCAAAGAGGCATGCCGCTGCAAGGGCAACAAGCATTACAGTAAGAATTTTCTTCATTTTGTTCGTCTCCTATGAGGAATTGTTTTATTTTTTACACCTCGGATGTTAAACGGAGCCTGTTAACAGACAACCACAGCAGTGTTAAATCAGCGTTAATTCGTGCAATTTGCGACTTAACATTCCGCTTTTTGCAGCAAACTCATTGTCCGCATGTACGTGAGCAGGAAAGATGAAGGAAATTCCCACAAGGATGGCCCCTTGCTGCTTAATGCATGATATCGCACATAACACCACTTGACGGCAAGCTGTTGCGTCATAAGCTTTTAAAATACCGGAGAACAATGCTCGAAGACAGACAATGTCAAAAAAGGAAAGAACGACAGAGACGGCCTCCCAGAAAACCGCTGATATGATACTCGCACCTTCCACTGTACGTGGTCATACTTCTCAATGCTCTTCTCTTTCCATCCATCATCACGGAAGTCGGCTACAGCCCCTTTCTCGATATAACAGACAAGGGAATGGTGCCCAGGCCGAATACGACGAGACTGGGTATTCATGGTTTCCACGGAGACGACCTTCTGAATAGGCGAAAAAAGTTTCGGATGTCTATGTGAGAATCATTGGAATGCTGGGCAACTCGACGAGCTGGCCGCTTGCCTGATGGCCAAGAAGACCATAACGGGCAACGAGTTCATGGGAATTCTGGAAAAGGGAAATCCCGCAGAGAAGAAGGAGTGACAGAAATACATCGGAACGGAAAAAAGAAATCAGCATCGTCATGATGCTGAAAACCTTCCGATTCCGCCAGGAGGCATCCTGCGACCTGATACGGAATCAATATATGGAGCGCGAAGGCTCGGAAAGAGAGTGTATGTACCGGATCGTTCGCCCTTGGGCATTCCTGGCGTCTCGCACCCTGTCCTCCCCGTCCTTCATTCCGGCTTTCTTCGTCCCGATCTTGCCTGTCTGCCAGGAACCGTGACTCATATGCCGGGCGCCGCTTTTCCTTTTCGATCATAAAATAACACATCAATGTTCATTTACAAGGAAGAAAAGGTTAATTCTCTGTTGTCTTTTCGATTTTCATCAGCATGGAACCGGCAAAGGCGGTTATAGGTACCACTGCGACCAGAGATAGCATTCCTACAGCGCTCTGGACTATCTCGGAGGCGATGCTTTTGGATGTAAGCACATTCAATAGCGGGGTGCTCTGTGCCATGTACACCATAAGTACAGTCAGAAAAGATCCCATATAGGCCAACAGAAGCGTCGTCATCTGCGTGCCTACCCCTGCCCGGCCGACGGCCAATCCGCTCAGGAACAGATTCTGGCGATCTATATGACGGGAATGCATGGCCACCTCGTGCATACTTGCCGACACATCTATGGATAGATCCATCACCGCACCTCCTGCAGAGAGGACGATCACTGCAGAGAAAAGTCTGGTGAGGTCCAGATTGTAGAACCCCGCATAGAGTATGGCCTCGCTCATCTCTAGCACGGAACCGTGTATGCCGAACCAGGCAGTCAGAAGTCCCGAAAGAGGAAAGACGACCGCGGACGTTGCAACAGTACCTATGAATGCGGACAGTGCGGTCCTACCGACTCCGCCCACCAGAAACAGTGTCGAAAAAGATATCATAAGGAGCGTGAGACATGCCACGATCATCGGATCGAATCCTTTGAGCGACAATGGTATCATGACCTTCCATAGCATCATGAGTGCAAAAACAAACGACAGAACGGTCTTCAGACCCTTGAATCCGGAAAACAACACCATTATCGCGGCAATCATCAGGACAAGAGCGAGCTCCTTGGATAGCCTGTAATGGTCGACCATATTGACAAATACCACGTTTTCTTCCCTGTCCTTGTCCATCAGTGCCCATCCGATGTTTCCCTTGACGAACATCTTGTCGTCCTTCAGCGAACCGCTAAGCATGTTTATTGCGTCCGCCTCCTCGCCTTCGTGGGAACCGGAAAGGAATCTTATGCGCAGACGCTGCTCGCCCTGCCGGAACAACCCTGTATTGACCACTGTGGAGTCGTCAGTATCCAGGACAAGGACCTTCACTCCCTCGGCATTGAAGTAGATGCTTCTCTGGAATCCCGTCGGAACGAAGAACAGAACCAGAGTCAGAAACGCAAGCAGGACGGCAAATGCGTAATCTCTTCTTTTTTCCATATTGCTCCTTCATGGCAAAGGGGGTCTGCCGACCCCCTGCCGTCCATTCGAAAAACGTCACTGCACATCGGTCAGTTCCATGAGGCGAAGTGCGACTTCGGTGTTGTCGTAGCTTCCGGCGAAGAGCTCTGCTCCCGCACCGAAGGCATAGACAGGAACCGGAAGACCTGTATGGGCATAGCTTGTCCAGCCTATTCCGGCCTTGTTGTTGAGAATGTGTGTGAGAGTTATGCTGACGGGGTTGTAGCCGCCGTAGAGAAGGCTTTCCTCATAGCCGTCGGTCGTCCCGTTCTTTGCATCCTCGAACGCCTTCTCGAGTCTGCCGTACTCGTAGTCGTTGAGGACCATGAGCTCGTCATCGACATCCATTCCAGGAGCCACCAGGCCGAAGTTCTCCCGTACGAGCTCCAGCAGGCCATCGAAGGAAAGGCTGTCCATCTTCTCGTCCAGCATTTCGTCGAATGCGACGTAGGAGCACTTCTGGTTCTTGAGGAGCTGGAACGCTGTGTTGTATCCGGTGGCCGCGTAGCCGATGGTCATACCGCCGGTCTCATGGTCGCCCGTAACGATGATCAGCGTCTCGTCCGGATGGTCGAAGGCAAACTCGAGCGCAACCTCCACTGCCTCGTCGAGAGCAATCGTATCGTAGATGTTCGCAACCGCATCGTTCGCATGGCCTGCCCAGTCGATCTTTCCTCCCTCCACCATCATGAAGAAGCCGTTGTCGTTGTAGAGCACGTCGATTCCCTTTTTCACGAAGTCCTTGAGCTGGAGTTCGTCCTCCTTCGTGTCTATGGCGTACTTCATCGCTCCGTCGTCCTGGAGGACCGGGCTGTAGGCGTATACCTTTCCGCTTCTGCCGTTCAGGCTCAAAATCTCGTCCTTATCGTTCGTGACAAGATAGCCGTTCTTCTCGAGTATCGAATAGATGCTCTCCCTGCCCCCGTCTTCGGCCTTGTTGACGGATCCACCGGCAAAATAGTCGAATCCGGACTCGGCCATCTGGAGACCGATTTCATAGTAATCGTTTCTGTTCGCGATATGGGCATAGTATGCCGCAGGAGTGGCATGGTTGATCGTTACCGTAGATACGATGCCGATCTTGAAATCCTTCTGGATCTTGAGCATCTCGGCTATCGTCGTACCGGCCGTCAGCTTGTCGACGCCCATGCCAATCACGCCGCTGTGCGTCTTGAATCCGGACGAAAGCGCCGTTGCAGTGCTTGCGCTGTCAGGGCAGAAACTGGTCGAATCCTGCGTGTACTGCAGTCCCACGACCGGAAACTGCGTGAATGTGAGCTTGTCGAGTTCCACAAGTCCGCTCTCGTTGTTTCCGTTGAGAATCTGTGCCGCATTTGTCTGGGGCGAGCTCATGCCGTCTCCGATGAACATGAAGATGTACTTTGGCTTCGCATCGGATGTGTAGGCAGCGACTGCGGAACGCGTCTCATTAGCGCCCTGGGCGAACAGGCTTGCAGCAATTAAGAGAACAGCAAGCAAGACGGATGTTTTTCTTCTGAAGTTCATTTCATTCCTCCAATGATCTTTTCAGTTGACATATCCGACTCTAACCGTATTCTGTTAGATTTTTCCGGACCTGCGATTAATTCCCGGTTAATTCGCAGACGAAGCTGTAAAAGATACACTTGGCGGAGCAAAGCATGCCGTGCCCGTGCGAATGTGGAAGCTACATTCAAGCGTCCCTGCGCCTATTCATTCCGCATGACGTACAATCTCCGATGGTGCTGCAGGCTCCTGCCGCAATTCCAAGTCTGAAGCTTTCATGCCGGATTTTCGGCGGTCGTCCGCATACATCGCCACACAGACGATTGCCGATATAATCTCGACTGTCGGTTGTGCGGCAATCACTCCATCCAGCTGCCAAAGCCTGTCGAAGATAACGACCGCGGGAATGAACAGCACAGCGTTCCTCATCACAGTGATCAGCAGGGATTTAGATGCAAAGCCAAGAGCCTGGAAATAGCTTGTCACAGTATTGATGATTCCTAGCATGGGGGCAGAATGTCCCAGTATCGCTGTGAAATATCCTGCCTGATCCGCCAGAAGCCCGTCATGCAGGAACAATCTTGCCATCTGCGTCCCGAAAAGACAGAAAGCGGCGAGAAAGAAAGTCCCCATAGCCACACCATAAAGAATCGAAATCCTCATGGTCAGAGACATGCGTTCAATCCTTCCTGAGCCGTAGCAATAACCTACGAGCGGCGCGACGCCCTGCGACAGGCCAACAGAAAGCATGACTGGAACCATATCGATCTTGTATGTTATTCCGTAAGCTGCGACGGCATCGGAACCATACGTACCGATGAAGTTGTTGAGAACGATGTTGGATATGCTGAGCAGTACGGTGATCAATGCACCGGGAATACCTATCCCCACTACGTCGAAGACGAGCTTTCTGTCGATGGAAAAAATCTTATGGAGAGGTTCACCAGCTCGTTGCCCCGCTTCATCGAGCGTACCAGGCAGGCAAGATAGTAGACCGTCGAGCAGAGGAATCCCAGCGATGTGGCAAGCGCCGCACCTGATGTTCCCCATCCGCAATACACGATGAACACAAAATCCAGTACCATGTTGACCGAATTGCCTATCGCAAGTCCTATTGTGCTTTCATTGATCAGTCCAAGCGAACGAAATAGATGGACGGCTCCATTCGACAGGATTATGAAAGGCGCACCGAGAAAGATATAGAAAAGATAGTCGCATGTGTTTTCTTTGTCCGCTCCGGAAAGCTTCGCCATCGGTTCGATCGTCGCAAGACCGGCAACGAGAATCGCAATTCCGACGAACGCCATCGCATACACGCAGAAGTTAAGAGTCCTGACTACCTCCTTTTTTCCGCCCCGGCCAAGCAGACGGACGATCACGCTGTTCCCTCCTATGCCGAATATCGATGCTATCGACATTATCATCAGCAGAATCGGAGTGCACAGCGTGACTGCAGCTATCATCGCAGGATCCTTCGTCAGAGAAACGAAGAATGTATCTGCGATATTATATATCAGCGTAGTGAGCTGACCAAGCATGGCAGGTAGTCCGGCCCTCATGATTGCCTTGGATATGTTATTCTTCTCGAATACCGTCGTCATCGACAATAATCCTCCATTGTCATTTTCTGTAACATGGACCAATATAATCCATTGATTCGATAGGAAACCGGACATATGTCCTGTTAGAGGAGACCACATGGAAAGATGCTATGACAAGGAAGTCATCGACCGTTGTCTGGCTAGAACGAAACATGGTCCTGAGCTGGAAGAACTGAAAGATTGTCTGTTCGTCGCAGAGTACGGGAAAGGTGAATTGCTTACCTCGCCATTTCAGAGCGAGAATCTTTTCCAGATAGTCATAGACGGCACATTGAACAGCTATTTCATCATGGACGACGGATCGGTGTATTCGCTTGCCGACGGGCAGAAAGATTATCTGATCTGCGAGATGGAAATCTTCAAGTACGGACCTGGCAATGTCTATGCGGAAGCATCGGACAACCTCACCTGCCTCGCCATTTCGATAGGACAATGCAGAACCAGGATGCTGGACAGCTGCTGTTTTCTCCGCCTGCTCTGCGAATCGCTGACGGGAAAGATAGAGGCGATGACCACTCTCGACGCTGCGCCGGCCAGCCTCAGCCAGCGCGTACTGACATACATGAAATTCAAATGTGCGGGGAAAGAGTTGAAAGGTCTGCAACAGGCGGCTTTCCATCTGAACTGCAGCTCACGTCAGCTGCAGAGAATTCTTAACAGGTACGAGACCGAAGGCATCGTCGAAAAAACGGGAAAAGGTGCATACAGACTGATCTCCTCTGAGTACGGCATGATGCAGGATGACAAAATGCGGCAGTAAATCCGGCTTCGTTGTTTCGACATTTCCCATACGAGCCTATTTCTGGCTCCGGTAGCCCAGAACATCCTATACCCGGAAAAGATAAATCATCAAATGTTTCTACGATTTGGGTCGATTGTCGTCATTTAATTGTTATGTAATATAAATACCTTTGTCTCCGCATAGAAGGTTCCTTATATTCATAGAAACCGACGGGCTTGGACGATTCCATAAAACCGCCCTATCCGCTCCCGACAGCATGCTATACGGGAAACTAGAAGCAAGGAAACGACGTACAAATGGCGAATCATACGGAAATGTCATTGGCAAATGCGCTCGGCACGCTGCTTGAGAAAAAATATCTCGACAAGATCCGCATATCGGAAATAACGGACCTTGCGGGAATAAGCAGACAAACATTCTATTATCACTTCTCCGACATATACGAACTTTTCAGATGGTGTCTCAAAAAACGTTTCAAGATGCTCTCCAACAAGTTTGCGACGGTGGAAGGATCGGACATGATACTCATCATCTATGACGAGATGCTCAGGGAACGGACAAAGATCATCCACGCGTACAAATCCATGGATCATACGGAAATCAAGAAGGCGATGCATGAAATGCTGGACGACAACGTCAAGATGCAAATAAGACGCAAGGCCAAGGGACGGCTCGACGAGGAAAGAATCGATTTCATAGTAAGGACATTCACATCGAGTCTGATCGGACTTTTCATGGAATGGCTCGATAGAAATCTCGAGGAACGGCAGAGACGGTACGTGGCAAGCCTTGCAGATATCTCCGGAAAAAGCCTGGAAAACCTGATAGACGTCATGGCGGCAAGCAACGACTGATAGGAAAAACTGCAGAATATAAGCAATGATTGTTGCGAATAACGATGCAATTATAGCAAATTTTAAATACCGAAATCGGATTTATATATTATAAATAATTTTGATGAACGCTTAGCAATCCTGGGAAAAAGCCAATCGATTCCAAACAGCAAAAAAGCCCATCCTGCGCGACGCATACAGACAGGAAACTTGACGAAAAACCGAATCAATGAAGATGCAACAACATGTTTCTGTCCTATGGGAAAAACAGTCAGTTCCATTCAGATCCGAAGTATCGCTGCACAAAATAAATGTACTTATTGTACAGGTACACTAGATATAATATATACGCTAGACAGCGAAAAATATATATAGTGGAAAAAAACCGTGGATAAACGCAAAACATCTGAGAGAATTATACAAATACTTATCAGCAAACAAAATAATATTACTGTACATTTATTGTTGCACGCTGAAAAAAAACGAGATTCGGTGGAAAACAGCCACCATGATTGTACTTATTGTACATATTATACCAGTACAATATATACAATATTATATCTAGGTGCCGGACTCGCAATTCTAAAATATATTTTATAAACACTCAAAAAAAAACAAACTACAGTTTTGCAGGAAAAAAGGTTTGGAAGATTGTCTGCCGGAAATCGGAAATACACCTTTCTTTTCTCTCTTGCAAGTAACGAACTACAATGCCTCGCGATTTATTCAAGAGTTAGTCAGTCGATAAGGCTTGTCATTGCTTTTCGTCTCCTTTTTCTTTTGGAGTCGTTTCTGGGTTTCGCAATTCCGTAAAGTTCATTCGGGACGAAATACATGAGTATATTAGGTATCTTTTTAGGTTGTTAAACATGCATTCTATGGCTTCATTCGCTGTTTTAACATACCTAAATTCTTTTTTGCTTTACATTCAGTTTCAGGTCATCCGATATATTTTATTGCAGATGCCGTCCAATAGGATTTTTCACACGAAAAAGGACGTGACAATTATGTTGAGATGGGATGAATCATTCGGAATTCCATATCCCGAAAAGAACAAGTTGGCATCAAATATACAGCTACCTCCTTTTTATCCAAGACCGCTCATCGTCACCGAAATCTGACATTTTTGCCTAGAGCTTTTTCAGTTTTCAATGCAGGAAGACGGAATTGAAAGTTGGATTGAAAATACCGAAGAAGATGGCAGAACCGAGTCGCAAAAATGAAAACATATCATGACGTGTAGCCGTAAGAAGCTTTTTTCGATAAAACAAGGGACACACTTGATCGAATGGCAATCCGTCGGAAAGTGAAGATAGTTGAAAAGAATCAGACTCCGGACAATTGATGCTGGAAGTTGGAACATTTCGTCAACGACCTTCAGGACAAGCCTGAAGGCTTGGACGTGAGCGTTTTGCCCATAGGCTCCGTTGCCGGTTCACCTGTGGCACTCCATCCATATGGCTGATTGACTGCAACCTGCCCGGATTGCTGGACCCGGGTGATGTAGTTGTCGCGGATGTTGATGGCGGCATTCGTGTCGGCATGCATTCTGCTGCCGCAATGCCTGCATGTGTATCTGTTCCCATTCCTCGAAGCCTTGTCTATCGTCTTGCACACCGAGCACTTCTGGCTCGTA
>CASEKE010000027.1 GCA_949288415.1 uncultured Spirochaetales bacterium | reverse complement strand
GCTGATCCGAAATGCGCTCATAGCCGACGGCTCCGGAGAGAAAGCATATAAAGGCGACGTGGCGATCTTCTCCGGCGTGATCTGCCTGATCGAGCCGCATCTCTCCTTCCAGGCCAAAAAGGTGATAGACGCAGAGGGCCTCGTGCTTTCTCCCGGCTTCATAGACATGCACAGCCACAGCGATCTGGAAGCCGTCAGGAATCCAGGGATGGACGCGAAGCTGCTCCAGGGAATAACTCTCGATGTGAACGGAAACTGCGGCATGGGCCTCTTTCCTCTCTTGGACGACAGGGATGTCATCGTCGCCCTGTCCCAGGACGTACTTGGCACCTACGACGGCCCATGGCAGTGGAGCGACTACGCGTCCTTCAAGGAAAGACTCAACGAGAGAGGGCTCGGCATAAACCAGCTTTACCATGTGGCCCATACTCCACTGCGTACCGCAGCTATGGGAAACGACTGCAGAAGGGAGGCCGACGACGAGGAGATCGGAAAGATGTGCGCACTTCTCGAGAAGTCGCTGGACGAGGGTGCGATCGGATTCTCGTCCGGGCTGTACTATTCGCCCTGCATTTTCGCTTCTAAGAAGGAACTGGATGCGATTCTTTCCGTCGTCAGGAATGCTGGAAAGCTCTTTGCCGTGCATCACAGATGCGAGGGGGACGATTTCCTGGAATCGCTCAGAGAAGTGATGGACCTCTCCATGAGCAACCGGGTGAAACTGCAGATATCCCATCTCAAGGCGATAGGGGAGCGCAACCAGTACAAGGTTCCGAAGGCTTTGGAGATGATCGACGAATACAGGAACGAAGGACTGGACGTGGAGTTCGACCAGTATCCTTACGACTACGGATCGACAAGCCTGTTTTCCCTGCTTCCTCCCGACATACAGCGCCTATCAAGACTCGAGCAGCGTCTTGCGGTAAGCCTTGAGAACGAGAGGGACGAGATCAAGAAGGAGATGGAGCATCCGACGGATTGGGACAGCATCTACTCCCTCGTCGGGCCCGGAAGGCTGAAAATGCTTTCCCTCGATTCCTTCCCTCAGTACGATGGGCTCTACCTTTCGGAGATAGCCCAAAAGGAGGGAAGGGAACCGCTCGACATGCTTCTTGACATACTTTCGGAGGAGACCGGAAAGGCCATAATGACAGACGTAACGCAGGACGAGGAGATGCTTGAGCTGATAATGAGGCATCCAATGATGCACTTCGGGACGGACAGTCTGTTCTCGTCTCCGCACACCCATCCGAGGACAACGGATGCAAGCATGCATCTCATGCGCAGATACGTTTCGGAAAAGAATACGTTGACCCTTGAGCAGGCCGTCAGGAAGATGAGCGGGTTTTCCGCCGACCGCCTCCTCCTTAAAGACCGCGGCTACGTGAGAACGGGATACATCGCCGACCTCGTGCTGTTCGAGCCTGTGAAAGGCAGTGTGAAATATGTTATCATGAATGGAAAGCTCGCAGCGGAAGATGGAATTTCCCTCGGGCTTGAAGAGGGAAGAGTGCTCTAGCAGCAGGAAAGGAGATCTTAGGAAATGCAGAAATCAGGAGAGGATTACCTGGAGTCCGTATTGCAGCTTTCGGAAGGAAAGGAGGACAAAGGGGTCAGGATAACGGACATAGCGAGAAAGATAGGTGTTTCGAAGCCGAGCGTGATCAGGGCAATGCAGATTCTCAAGGACGACGGATACGTCACTCAGGAATCGTACGGAGACATCTTTCTGACTGCGAAGGGAAAGGTGAAGGCCGGCCAGGTCTACTACAGGCACAGCATGCTCACGCGCTTCTTCCGCGACGTCCTCGGAGTGGAGGCCGGACAGGCCGAGAAGGATGCATGTCTGATCGAGCATGACATATCGTCTGAAAGCATGGAGAAACTCGTGTCGTTCATGGAGAACTACGAAAAGTGATCTTCTACAGCCTAAATGCCTTTATGCGTGCAGAACGGATGTAGTCGGTGTATTTTCCGCCACAAATGCGACCGGATGCCCATTCTGTCGCATGCTCTGCTTGCCGGATGTTTCAAAGCATATTATCTCATGGGTGATGGGCCGCCTTCCGCATATTCATTGCCGCGGCCACATCGCAAAAAACAATGCCCCGAAAGGGAATGAAATATGGACGGCTGCGCGCAGCCGTCATCTTTTTTCAGAACTTGAGAGCCTTTACGGCCTCGAGACTGTTCTCTATCGGCTCGGGCAGACCGACCCGTCCTTCGAAAACCTTCATGTCCTTGAATCCCGTGCCGGTGAGAAGTACCACCGAAAGCGCATCCTTGCCGAGCTTTCTTTCGAGATTCCCTATGTCCTTCCTGTAGCAGGCATAGGCGCATGCGGCCGCCGGCTCGGCCAGGACTCCTGCCTGTCCGGTAAGCTCGATCTGGCTTTCGAGAATTTCCTCGTCTTCGACCCTCACGCACCAGCCGTCGCTCTCCTTGATGTACCTCACGGCCATCCTGCCGTTGGCAGGAAGCGATACGCTTATGCTGTCTGCTCGGGTCGTCGCATCGACCGGCAGGTACTTGCCGCTCTCGAACGCTCTTGTGATCGCGTCCGACCTGCTGCTCTGGCAGCATACGATGTGCGGCAGACGGTCGATAAGTCCGGCTCTCTTGAGATCGATGAAGCCCTTTGCCACTCCCGCTATTATGCATCCGTCTCCTACCGGGACGTAGATCGCATCGGGAGCTCTTCGGCCGAGCTGCTCGAAAAGTTCGATGGAAATGCTCTTCTTGCCTTCTATCGTCATCGGGTTGTACGCCGTGTTCCTGTTTATCCCTCCGAAAAGCCTGGTGTACTCGATCGACAGCTTGAACGCATCGTCATAGGTGCCGTCGACAGGCACGACGTGGGCGCCGTAGAGCACGCTCTGCATGAGCTTGTTGATCGGAGCAGTCTTCGGTACGAACAGAATGATGTCGAGACCCATCGCGGCTCCCACCGCGCTCATCGCCGCTCCGGCATTGCCTGTAGAGGCGAGGGCTATCTTTTTCTCCCCATGGGCGATCGCCTGTTCTGCGACGAGGTAGCTGGCCCTATCCTTGAACGACCCTGATATCAGCTGGCTGTCCAACTTGAAGAAGGTGTTTTCCATCCCGTATTTCCCGATGAGTCTCCGCGGGCGAAGGAGCGGAGTCGTCCCTACTGGGAAGCAATCCTGCATCTTCGTGACGTAGGGGTAGAAGTCCTCCGGGTTCACGTGCTCCTTTCCGGCGGCATTCCTGAGGACCTCCTCGGAGATCTCCACTATGAGGTTTCCCCTCGTAAATTCGCTTCCGTCGTTCTTCTCTGCGCACGTGGGGCAGAGGTACAGTATCTCGTTTGTCTCGTAGACCGCACCGCAGTCGTTGCAGACGTATCTGAATCTCATCGCACCCTCCGAACGTGCGGAAGGAATGCCGGGCGGCATTCCTTCCATCATTTTGTTTGCTGCTGTCGCTCTCAGCCTTCGATCTCTTTGTTGAAGGCCTCGATGAGCTCGTCGATTTTTGCGGTCATCTTCGGGATGTCCTTCCAGTAGTTCCTGTCGTACCACTGCCTCTTGATCTCCTC
>CASEKE010000026.1 GCA_949288415.1 uncultured Spirochaetales bacterium | reverse complement strand
TCCGTTTTGCAGGTTTTGCCAGTTCCGGTTCGTACAATCAGAATACTGATCCGTCGTTCGGTCTTTCCGGAAAGTTCGGGTATTTCGGAAACAAATTCCAGGCATATCTTGCCAGCGATGTCGATTTTGTGTTTGCCGAGGATAAGCCGCTTGATGTCAATGCAGACGTCATGATGAGCACATATTTCGGATTCATCGGTGTCGATGCATACTTTGCGACAAAGGCGAATGTACCAAACCAAGGAACGCTCAAGTATCTGCTCTCCGCAAGAGGAACGATCGACCTCGATTCCGTATGGATTCCTCTCCGCTTGAGTCTTACGGTCAAGGATATCCTTGCCAAGCAGGAGATAATCGCCAGCGCGGGAACGTCTGCAATAGAGAATCTCCTTCTTGAGGCGCACTGCGGCTATACGGTCGCTACGAACGGAAGAGACTCCGCATCCTACGAGGAGAAGGGCAGGATCGATGCAGCGAGCGCAGGTCTGAGTGCAACCTATGAGGACAAGAGCCTCCTTACGGCAACTGCAGGAGTCGATGTCACAAAGACGAGAGGACAGAAGTACGTCGTCTCTGCCTACGCAGAGGTTTCGAGCGAAGTCCTCATCTCAGGCGCGACGATGAGCATCAGGTATGCAGCGGATGATCTTACACATGCAAATTCCGCTACTACAAGCAATGGAGATCTTGGAACGCTTACAGTCGGTTGCACGATTGAGTTCTGATTCGATATATTTCCGTTATTGCCGGGGGCCTTGCGGTCCCCGGCTTTCCTTTGTAATGAAATGACCGAAAAAATCCGTAGCAGTTTCGTCGATGGTTTTCATGCATACGATGGGTCAGGCAAGAAGGATTTCAAGCATCGCTTTGCGCAGGTCCTCGGAGATATTCTGCATCATGAGAGCGGTTATAACGTAAGGAAAGCTGGCGGACTCGAGCATTTCCCAGAGTCCCGACTTGGTCCAGTAGTCGATCCTTGCATGCTGGAGAAGGTCCATGAGCAGGGCCTTCGTATCATTGTTTCTTGCCGTTGCATCATTGGGTAGGACGAGTTCAGTCCCTTTGTCCGTTTCTACGTCTGCAAGCTCGAACGACAGTTCCTTTTTGCCATTTCCCTCCGCTCCGACGAACTTTATCCTGTAGTTGCGCCTCGGAGGGATGCAGCTTCTGTCTCCTTCTGCAGGGGAGATCGTCAGGCGTCCTTGCTGCTGGTCGTAGGTGAATGTCGTCGTCGCGTATTTCCCAGCAAGGTAATCCTCGCTTTCCCCATCGTCCTCATAGAGCTCGAAGCTGCCGCTTTGGCCATAGTATACGATGACTTCGAGGTTCTCCGGATTTTTCAAGGCATCGAGATCGTCGGAGAGAATCAATATCGAGCCTTCCTTTGCGAATACAGGGTAATGCTCCAGTCTCCGGTATGCCGTGAGTTCCCGTCCACCTTCGTATCTCACGTTCGTGAAGATGTCGTAGTACCTGCCTTCCGGGAGGAACATCTCCACCTTGCCCATGTCGAGTTCTGGAATGTTCTTCCCTGTGATCGGTGCGACGATGAGCTCGGAACCGAACCTGTATTCGTTCCTGTACCTGTAGGCTGGGTTGCTTTCCGGGTTTCCATAGTACATTGGCTCGCAGAGAGGGATTCCCTGTTCCGCGGCCCTGTGGTTCATGGAATACAGATAGGGGATGAGCCTATGCCTGAGACGCAGGAAATCTTCCATGATCCTTTCTGTGCCGATGCTGTATCGCCAAGGCTCCTTGGAGAAGAATTCCGTGGAAGATGAATGCAGGCGCATTATCGGAGAGAAAACTCCCAGCTGATACCATCTTGCTTCAAGCTCCTCGTCTAGGTAGCCTCCCATATGGCCTCCTATGTCATGACTCCACCAGAAGTATCCC
>CASEKE010000025.1 GCA_949288415.1 uncultured Spirochaetales bacterium | reverse complement strand
CAGTTCCGCAGTGGATATTATCCTTTCGTTCACCAGCCAGCTCTGGCTGAGATTCAGGCTTCCGGGCATGCCACCGGGAAGGAATACGCAGTCGTAGTCGTTTTCCCTGAGCTTGCCGGCAAGGGCATCGGCAACGACTTTGACCTGATGGGACGATATAACCTCCAGCGAATCGGTTATGCTGGCCGTGACGACGTCGATTCCAGCCCGTCTCATAACGTCTATCGGGAACATCGCCTCGGTCTCCTCGAATCCGTCAGCAAGATATACGATGACTTTTTTCATAATATGTACTCCTTGTCCTTATGCCTGAGAATTTCCGCAGCGTTGCGCATTATTCTTTCCGTCTCATCCCAGCCTATGCAGGAATCGGTCACGGACACGCCGTATCTGAGATCTTCCTTCGAGCCTGCGATTTTCTGCGCCCCTTCGAAGAGATTGCTTTCGAGCATGAAGCCCTTTATGGCTTTCTCGCCCCATGCGACCTGGTCTATGACGTTGCGAAGCACCCTCTTCTGCTTGGTGTAGTCCTTCCTGCTATTGGCATGCGAGCAATCCACAACGATCGCGTCATTGAGCTCCATGCGACGAAGAATCGCGCTGGCGTTCTCGACTTCATCCTCGTAGTAGTTCGGCCCGCTCTCGCCGCCGCGGAGAATCAGATGGCACATGTCGTTTCCGGTCGTGCGGAACACAGCCGAATCGCCATCCTTCGAGATTCCTATGAAGGACGCACCCTTCTCGGCACTCTTCATGGCGTTGATTGCGGTCATGAGGTCTCCCGACGTCCCGTTCTTGAATCCTACCGCTACCGAAAGTCCCGATGCGAGGTTCCTGTGAGTCTGGCTTTCTGTCGTTCGCGCCCCTATGCTGGACCAGCTCATGATCTCGTCTATGTACTGGGGAACTATGGGATCGAGCACCTCGCACCCGACGGGAAGTCCGAGCTCTGTGATGTCCAAAAGAAGCTTGCGTGCCACCATCAGGCCTTTCTCGATATCATATGTCCCGTCCATGTCCGGATCGAGTATGAGGCCCTTCCATCCGACAGTGGTTCTCGGCTTCTCGAAATAGGTACGCATCACAACGAAAAAAACGTCCGAGAGTTCGTCTGCAAGCTTCTTGAGCTTCGTCGCATATTCAATGGCGGAGACAGTGTCGTGTATGCTGCATGGCCCTACAATGGCAAGCAGCCTTCCGTCCTCGCCCTTTATTATGGAATTGACCTGGCGCCTGTAGGTGCCGATCCTATTTCTGGTATCCTCCGACATGGGAAAGAGCGATGCTATCTCCGAAGGAGTCTTCAGCGCATCCACCCTGCTTATTCTTACATCCTGGTTGCTGTTCATCTGATTCACCTATTGGAAATACAATAGTCCCGCAAAAAGTTATTTTCAACCTTCGAAATGCCTTTTTTCGCTTTTTTTGTACCATTTGACGATGGAAAAGACGGCTTGCCGCAGGGCGGACGGACACAAAAGAAAAAGCCTTTCCCCGAGAACCGGAGAAAGGCCTATCAAATATGATCGAGGGCAAGCATCAATGCTTCTTGGAATATGCATCCAGCACGGTCGCCAGATACTTCATCTCCTTTCTTCCATACCTCTGATCCAGCTGGATCGATAGGACATGGGAATAGATGTACGAAGCTCCCGGATACTTCTCCGGATGTTCGAGCATCGGAGGAACGGGCCAGTACACAGTAGATGCGATCTCGTTCTCAAGAAGGAAGTTCCTAAGGTCCTCCCTGTCATCGGCATATATGGTGAAATGGCTAGGGATCTCGTTGTCGCCTGGAAGGCCGAACACAGGGCGAAAACCCTTTGTATCACCGAGGCATTCCATGATGCAACCGTAGTTGTCCCTTCTTTTACTCGCAAGATTGCCGTAATCGAAATGCTTTGCGATCTCGGTGGAAAGCGGATCGGATGCGTAGACGTCGAATATCTTTCTCAGTCTCATCTCCGTCTCCCAGAACGTCTGGCCGGCCTTCGCGTCATACGAGGCATCGCCGGAGGAAATGGCAAGACTCCTCTCCTCCATCGCCTTGTAGCGGCCACGTATGTGTTCCTCCTCGGGGGCAAGAAGCTCTATTGAGAAAGGACCTGCCTTCTTTACGGCGACTCCGCCGGAGGCGATTCCCATCCACTTTCTGAGGCTGCCCGCACAGTAGTCGGCATCCTCGTCGACATAGCCGATGGAATGCGTGGTGTCCAAAAGGACCTTGATCCCACGGCTCGCGGCGAGTTCGACAAATTTTCTGTCGTAAGAGAGGAATCCGTAGTAACCGCAGATTCCCAGCACTCCGACGCCGTCAAGGTCTTCCTCTTTGAAGACAGGGACCATCCCTTTCGGCTCGACGTCGTAGAAACGCAGCTCATAGCCTGCCTTGAGATACGAACCCAGAACAGTCTCGCATGTATATGCAGGGACATAGGCGATCTTTCCTGCGGTCTTTCCCATATCGACCAGGCACGCATAGAGCGCACAGCGGCCAGACATGGTATAGATCGTATTCTTCCTCTCGAGGCAAGGCCCGTTGCCCGGCTTCTCGAGCTCGAACATTCCTCCGATTACCATTGCTCCTCCTAGAACGACCGTATGGTATCCAGGTCCATCCGGCGAAGAATCTCCGCCGCAAGTTCGACTCCGTTGTCGTAGTCCTTTTTGGATGCATATCCATAATGGGTATGCACATAGCGGACAGGAATTCCGATGACTATCACGGGCACGCCCTGGAATCCGAGGTGGATTGGGGCTCCGTCCGTTGCGCCTCCGGTCCTGACAGCGGCCTGGAACGGGAGTCCAAGCTCTTTGGCAAGAGAGAGCGCATAGCGCTGGAAGCGCGGGTTTGTAATCATCCTTCCATCGATATACCTGAGCATCGGTCCCTTTCCGATAGCCGTCTGGCTCTGGTATGCAGGGACAACCGTGTCGTCGGCTGGACAACCTTCGAAGCAGATCGCAAGATCGGGCCTGACGTGCTCGACCGTGACGGTTGCGCCTCTGGTGCCGACTTCCTCCTGGGAAGCGAACGCTCCGACCACGTCGACCTTGAGCTCCTCTCCCCTGATCGCATCGAGCGTGGAGACTATCGAGGCACAGCCAAGACGGTTGTCGAACGCTTTGCCCCTCATGATTCCATGTTTCTCGTCGAACAGGAAATCGACATCGGGTACGACAGGGGCCGCAACATCGATGCAATAGTCGTTCACGACCTCGTCGAAGCTGAGTGCACCCACGTCGATGACAAGCTGGGATACGTCGATCGGGGCCTTTCTCTCGGCCTCGGTCATGAAGTGTGGCGGCTTCGACGCGACAATTCCAGGCACGTATACGCCGTTCCTGTTGAGAACACGCACCGTATGCGCCGGGATGTTGGTCGCAACCCATCCGCCGATCGTTATGAACTCGAGCATGCCGTCCGGTCTTATGGCCTTGACCATGAAACCGACTTCGTCGGTATGGGCATCAAGCTGCACTACCGGCCTGTTTCCTTTGTTCTCCTTTCTGGAAAGGTAGAGATTCCTGAGACAGTCCTCATCGAAATCTCCTAGACCTTCGCCGTATTTTCTTATACGAAGGAGAACATCGTCTTCGAATCCGGATATTCCGTTCTCATTGCTAAGCTCGCGGATCAGATCCATTTCGTCAAATGCTTTCATGTCTTCCTCTCAGAAATAAGGCAGAAGGATCCGGACGGTCCCTCTGCCGCTTCGGCTAGTTCCTTACCTGGACTTGATCCAGCTCATGGTAGCCGTTGAGGTCGAGAACGAATCCTTCGACCTTGGCGCTTGCGCCCGCATTGATGGACGTATAGATGATAAGAGCGTTGTTGCAGACATCCTTGAGGTAGATGGCAAGCTCCTTGTATGCCTCGAGACGTGCTGCTTCGTCGCTGCTCTCCCTACCCTTCATAACGAGCTCGTCCACCTTCGGATCTGCAAGGAAGGACCTGTTTCCGGCCGCTCCCTGCTGGGAGGAATGCTCGAGAGAATAGTAGGTGTAGTCGGCATCCTTGGAGGACGTTGTCCATCCGAAGTATCCCATGTCATGCTCGCCTGCGGTCGTGCGGGAGATGAAAGTGCCGAACTCCATGACTTCGATGGAGCATGTCACGCCGATTTCCCTGAACATCTCCTGGATGGCCTGGCACATCTCGACGCGGGCCTGGTTGTTGTTGACCCAGAGCGTGCAGCTGAAGCCGTCGGGATATCCTGCCTCTGCAAGCAGTTCCTTCGCCTTCTCGGGATTGTACTCGAGCTCGCCTACGTCATAGTAGCCGAATACGCCGGGAGCGATGATCGCATTTGCAACCTCTCCGGAACCGCCGTTGATCGCATCGACGAGAAGCTGGCGGTCGATGGCCATGCTCAAGGCCTGGCGGACGAGCTGGTTGTCAAACGGCTTCTTGTTCATGTTGAACGTGATGTAGTAGCAGGAGAGCGAAGGCTTCTCGAAAAGCTGGAGCTTGTCGTTGGATGCGACTCTCTTGGTATCGCTGACGAGAAGGTCGTATGCGATGTCGACCTCTCCTGTCTCGAGAGCAATCGTCCTCTGTGCCGCTTCGGGAATGACCTTCATCTCTACATACTTGGTCTTCGGAGCACCTGCATAGTAGTCGTCGAACGCCTCGAGCTTCACAGTGTCGTTCTGGCTCCAGGAAACGAACTTGTACGGGCCGCTTCCGACCGGTGCGGTCTTGTGGATATCCTCGTTTGCGCTGGTGTAGTCCTTGGGGACGATGGCAGCGAATGGAACCGCAAGGTTGTTGAGGATAGGACCATAAGGCGCCTTTGTCGTTATGATGACCGTATAGTCGTCGACGACCTCGACATTGTCGATGAAATCGACGTTATATGCGACAGCGGCGGATGCGCAGGCCCTGTCGAGCGAATACTTGACGTCATCCGCCGTAAGGTCCTCTCCGTTGTGGAACTTGATGCCCTGTCTGATCTTGAACTCCCACTGCGTATCGCTGAGCTGTGTCCAGGACTCTGCGATCTGGGGCTCGATTTTACCTGTCGCAGGATCCGACGTGACGAGAGTGTCGAAAATCTGGCTGGTGACGGCTACCGCGGGAGTCTCCTTGCCGATATGCGGATCGAACGAGGTTACGTCGGCTCCCTGTGCGAAGATCAGGGTATCCTTGTATCCGCTCTCCGTAGAGACCGCCTCTTCCGAGGAACCCATCGCGAAGAGGCAGGAGCAGACTGCTACTGCCACGAGAAAAAATGTAGCTGCTTTCTTCATTTGCTTCTCCTTTCTATTCCATCCCTGACGGGAAATTTCAATTTGCTAGCACGCAGGATACCAGATGTCCCTGCTCCACTTCCTTGAGAGGGATGTCAACTTTCAGACATCTCTCGGAAGCATACGGACAGCGCTTGTAGAAACGGCATCCCGGGGCCGGATCGATCGGGCTGGCAAGCTCGCCCTGAAGTATGACGCGATCGACCTTGTAATCCGGATCCGGCACCGGAATGGCCGACAGCAACGCCTTGGTATAAGGGTGCACAGGATTCGAGAAAAGCTTCTCAGCAGGAGCCTTCTCGACGATCTTTCCAAGGTACATGACTATAATGTCGTTGCTTATGTGCTTCACGACGGAAAGGTCATGGGTGATGAAAAGATATGTGAAGCCGAACTTTTCCTGCAGATCCTGCATGAGATTGAGAACCTGGGCCCTGATCGAGACGTCGAGCGCAGACACCGGTTCGTCGCATACGATGAACTTCGGGTTCAGCGCAAGGACTCTTGCGATGCCGACTCTCTGCCTGCGTCCTCCGTCGAGCTCGTGTGGATAGCTGTTCACCAGACGCGGAGCTATTCCCACGAGGTCCATGTACTCTGCAATCTTCTCGTCGATCGCCTTCCTGTCCTTTACGTCGACAAGCTTCTGTATAAGGAGACTCTCGGCTATCGTCTCGCCCACGGTCATCCTGGGATCGAGGGAAGCGAACGGATCCTGGAAGATTATCTGCATCTCCCTTCTCAGCGCCTTCATCTCCTTTTTCTTGTAGTCCGTTATGTCCTTGCCCTTGAAAAAGATCTTTCCGGAACTGGGTTCATGAAGCTTCAGAATCGTCCTTCCCAGCGTGGATTTTCCGCATCCGGATTCTCCTACGACACCCAGTGTGCTGCCTTCGTCGAGAGAAAACGACACATCGTCTACCGCATGCAGGATTCCCGCATGTGTCGGAAAATATTTCTTCAGGTGTTCCACCCGGAGCAGTTCACTCATTTTCTTCCTCCTTCGAACATGTGGCAACGTACGAGGTGTCCGCAGCCGGTGTCGCAAAGACATGGTTCCTCGGTCCTGCAGCGCTCGGTCGCGAGGCTGCATCGCGGATTGAACTTGCATCCCTTTGGCAGGTCGGTGGGATCCGGCATCATGCCGTCTACGGGATTCAGTCTCCTGACGTGCTTCGAGAGGCTCGGGATCGATCCGAGAAGACCGACGGTGTAAGGATGCAACGTCTCCTTGAATATCTGGTGGAGATTTCCTTCCTCGACGATCTCTCCGGCGTAGATTATAGCCACCCTATCGCAGTTCTGGGCAACGAGTCCCAGATCGTGTGTGATGAGCAGCATGGACGTGTCGAGTTTCTTCTTGAGGTTGTTGATCATGTCGAGCACCTGGGCCTGGATGGTCACATCGAGAGCCGTCGTAGGCTCATCGGCGATCAGAAGCTTCGGATTGCATGCGAGCGCGATGGCGATGATCACCCTCTGCTTCATGCCGCCGGAGAACTGATGTGGATACTCTCCTGCCCTGTCGCGGGATATTCCTACGAGCTCGAGCATCTCGAGGGACTTCTCCTTCAGCTCTTCCTTCTTGTACTCAGGATGATGGGACTCTATGACCTCCTCGATCTGTTCGCCGACCGTGAGGACAGGATTGAGACTGGTCATCGGATCCTGGAAGATCATCGATATGTCGTTTCCCCTTATCGTACGCATCTCGGAATCCGATATCTTGAGGATATTGCGTCCGGCATAGATTATATCGCCGCCGCGGATCTCTCCCGGAGGAGAGGGAACGAGACGCATGACGCCGCGGGCAAGAGTCGTCTTGCCTGCTCCGGTTTCGCCGACGAGTCCCAGCGTCTCTCCGACCTTTATGTCGAGAGAGACTCCGTTGAGAGCTTCGACGACGCCGTCGTCGGTCACATATGCTATGGAAAGATCCTTGATTTCAAGCAAATTCTCAGCCATATTCCTCCCCCCCTAATTCTTCAGACGCGGGTCGAGCGCGTCTCTCAGTCCGTCGCCCATGACATTCAGGGCGAGGATTGTAAGCATTATTCCAAGTCCGGGAATGACCGTGATGTGCCAACCGTCGCGGATGTAGGAACGGGCATTGGACAGCATCGATCCCCATTCCGGCGTCGGAGGCTGTATGCCAAGCCCCAGGAACGAAAGGCCTGCGATCGAAAGGATAGCACCTGCGACACCGAGCGTAGCCTGGACGATGATCGGCGAAAGACAGTTCGGTATGACGTACTTGAAAATGATCCTGAAATCGCTTGCTCCGAGAGCGCGTGCGGCCTCTATGTACTCCTGGTCCTTGACGGTCAGTACGCTTGCCCTTACAGTTCGTGCGAACGTCGGGATGTAGCTGATGGCTATGGCCATGAGTACGTTCACCAGACTTGTGCCGAGCGCGGCGACGATCGCCGTGGCAAGCAGCATGGACGGTATGGCCAGAAGGATGTCCATGAAGCGCATTATCACGTTGTCGAGCGTCTTTCCGTAGTATCCGGCCACAGCCCCGAAGATTCCTCCGACGATGACAGAGAAGGCGATTGCGAAAACGCCCATGAATAGGCTGTACCTGACGCCCCAGAGCATCCTGAGGAATATGTCTCGTCCGAACTCGTCGAGGCCAAAGATATGCTCAAGGCTCGGTCCCTGCAGGCGGAGTCTGAGATTCTGCTTGATGACATGGTCGTTGTAGAAGCTCATGTCCGTGACGAGATCGATCACTATCGTCGCGACGGCAATGAGAAGAAGAAATGATATGAAGCAGAGTCCGACGACTGCAAGCTTGTTCTTCCTGAATCTTCTCCAGGTCTCCATCCAGGGGCTTCTTCTCCTGGAAACTGTTGCTTCAGCTTTCATGCCTCAACCCTCCTCGGCTTGAATCCCGCCTTTCTGTACTGGCTCTTTATCCTCGGGTCTATGAAGGCATAGACGAGGTCGACAATCAGGTTGACAATCGAGAACATCACTGCAAGGAATACCGTCGCCCCGAGAACCATTGGAATGTCCTTGCTTCCGATCGAATCGACCATCAGACGTCCGAGTCCAGGCCAGGAGAATACCGTCTCCGTGAGCATCGCTCCTCCCAGAAGGGAACCGAACTGGAGTCCTACCGCCGTCACGATTGGTATCATCGCATTCTTGAGCATGTGGCGTCTCGTGACCTGCTTCTCACTTATTCCCTTGGCCCTGGCCGTCGAGATGTAATCCTGTCTGATTACCTCGAGCATTGAGGACCTCGTCATTCGCACTACCGTCGCGGCCGATCCTGTGCCGAGCGTGATTGCAGGAAGGATGAGAGATCTCAGCAGACCTACGAATCCTGTTCCCATGCCCTGGCTTGGAAGCCAGCCCAGCTTCAGAGCAAAGAGGAGCGACAGCAGAAGTCCGAGCCAAAAGTTCGGCATCGAGACTCCGATGAGCGAAAGCACCATGGAACAATTGTCTAGTGCGCTGTACTGCTTCTTCGCCGAGATTATCCCTACCGGGATTCCTATAAGAAGAGCCACTATGATTCCCGCGACGGCAAGGATTGCCGTGTTGGGAAATTTGTCGATGACCTGATCCCAGACGTCAAGCTGGTTCTTGTAGGATTCTCCGAGATCGCCGTGGAGAAGACCCCAGATGAAGTCGAAATACCTCACGAGAAGAGGCTTGTCCAATCCAAGCTCGATCCGCTTTGCTGCAAGGGCCTCCGCCGAAGCCTGATCGCCGAGGATGATGGCGGCAGGATCCCCCGGGGTAAGATTCATGATAAAGAAGACAATGAATGTAACTCCCAGCAAGATTGGAATCATAAGCAGGAGTCGTTTAATGATGTACTTCCACATTATATTCCTCCGTCTGCATATTTATGCATCCAATATGCAGACATAATAATAAAATGGAAATAAACTTACAAGCATTTTTAAGGCAAAATATTAAGATATTAGTTTTTTTAGGACAATTTTTAAGTCAAAAGACTTATTCAATCTGGCTAATGACTTCTTTGATGATGTCGGAATAATCCTTCACAAGGTCGGATTTCGGCATTGTATGTGCAGAATCGTAGCTGTAGAAGAAAGAAAGAGCATCGAAAATGGCAAAGAAAGGCACATAGGAATTGGTCATTCCGCCGAAGTTCTGCATGCTCGGACAAATGAACGAGATATCGGACAGCTCCACAAGCGGGGACGACTCGTGGTCGGTGAAGGAGATTATCCCCATTCCCATCTTTCGGCAGAGTTTGGTGAAGGCCGTAGTGGGAGCTCCATAGGGCGGGGTCGCGATGCTTATCAGCGTGGCCTTTTCGTCCTTTGCAGCCTCTATTCGCGTTACGGACTGATGCACTTCTGCCAGGTCGAGAAGATAGGTCTCGATTCCGAGCGAAAGCAGCCTGTACTGCAGGTACGAGGCTGCGATCCGGCTTGCGTTGTGGCTGGCAATCAGGATTCTGGAGGAATCCTTCATCATCTTGACCGCAGAAAAAAGGCTATTGAGGTCGTTGCGCCTGAAAGCCTCCTCCACGCTCAGTCTCTCTGTATCCGCGATACGAGCAAAAAGCTCCGAAGCATCGCCGAAGGTAGACGTGAAGAACTTCATCCTTTCGCTTGCCCTGTTCCACAGCAGGACATGCTCCTGTATCGACTTTCTCAGATCGGCGAAAGAAGAGAACCCGAGACTCTTCGAGAATGCTATGAGCGTGACATCCGTCGTATCGGCACATTTTGCCAGCTCTCTTATGGAAAGGAAGCTGCATCTTGCGGGATCCTCGAGTATGTAGTCGGAAATCCTGCGGCGTGTCGTGTTCATTCCTGCATAGTTTTTCTTGATGAGTTCGATCGGGTCCTCTTTCATCTTTTCTCCTCTTTATCTGTAGTTTACGTATCGGCCCGTGATAATTGCAGTGACAAGTATGATGTGCATGACATCCCTGAACGAGGTCGACGTATAAGCGATGGTGCGTCCACTTGGGCGTGTGACCACAGGGATCATCTCGACCGCATCGGCCATCACAGTCGTGACAAGATCCATCTCGAGGGAAATCGGAGAACCCGCCTTGACGACCTTGAAATCGCCCTTTCTCTGCCTTTCGACGGCCTTGCGCACCTTCTCACGGAACTGGCCTTCCAGTGCAGACGGGCTGTAGAGCTTTGCGGAGAAGCGTCCAAGGCCCTCCTTCGTCCTTACGAACTCAGGTCTGAGCTCGGTCTCGGCAAGCTCGGCTTCGAGGATGTCGTCTCCTGCCACGAAGCAGAGAGGAACTCCGAGACTGGCGGCATAGAAGCTGTTGAGTTCGACTTCGCCGACGGCAGTTCCGTTGATCCTTACGTTGTAAAGTCCGGAAGCGCTGTACGAATGATCCATCAGGGCATATTTGCTCCCGATCATGCCATGGTAGCCGACAAGCATGAGCATGTCGTATGTCGAATCCAGCGTCGCAAGCATGTAATCCTGGCGCGGATAGCCTGAAACGAGAGTTATCCTCGGGTCGTCGAACGCACCGTACGGCAGGTTCTCGCCGCGCGAGTGACTGTCGCAGATGGTCACTTCCTCGAGTTCAGGTGCACTCTTGAAAAGCTCGTCAAGAATCCATGTCAGCTCCCTGATGTATGCCTTTCCCGCACAAGATGGATCGTTCGCCATCTCTTCCCAGCTTGTAAGGCCGGAAAGACCCTCGGTATCAAGACTGATGAACACTTTTTTCATTCGGATGATCTCCTTTTCTTCAGTATTGAACATACTTTAATCTTGAAAAGTGAATAATACAACCGGATTTTTTCCAATTTTTAATGCGTTTGTCATAAATTCTGCATTGATGCCAAAAAGAATCGCCTTTCCATGTTCTGCACGGAAAGGCGGTTCCGACCTGGGCCGATCAGGCCTTCGGGTCTTCTTTCTTCTCGTTGTTCTTCTTCGGATAGAGGAAACGCTTGATCTTCTGCGTCGGGGTTCTGTCGAAAGGCTCCTCCTGAAGCTCGGTCTCATCCAGACGGCTGTAGGACGACAGCTGGCTGTTGAGGTCCTTGCGTAGGTTCTTGACGTATTTTCTGGCCTCGTTTCGCGCATCGTCAATGCTGATTTTCAGCTTCTTGCTCATCATCTCAATATCGATCTTTATGAGCGCCAGAAGACCTCCGTCGTTCGGAACAACGAGCGATTCCTGCACGAACTCCTGCGCGTTAATGAGATTCTCGATGAGTTCGGGATAGATGTTCTCGCCCGCCGGGCCGAGGATCATGGTCTTCACCCTGCCCTTTATGGCCAGTCTGCCCTTTCTGTCCAGATAGCCGAGATCTCCGGTCCTGAAATACCCGTCCTCGGTAAATGCCTCGCTGTTCAGATCGTCCCTCATGTAGTATCCGAGCATCACGTTCGGGCCCTTGACGGCTATCTCGCCCACACCCTCGCTGTTTTTGTCGAGGAGCACGACATCGTCGTCCTCGACGATCTTTCCGACGAAGCCTGGCTTATGGTCCCTCTTCTTGGGCGAACAGCCTGCAATCAGCGGAGACGTCTCGGTGAGGCCATAGCCGATGGCGTACGGGAATCCGGCCTTGTACAGGAAGAGCTCGACCTCCGGATCTAGCGGAGCGCCTCCTATTCCGAAGAACTTGAGACGACCGCCGAAAGTGGCCATGATCTTTCTGTTTATGACCTTGTGCACGAAGCCGGAGGTCAGCGGATTCCTGATCATGTTTGCAAGCTTCTTGTTGTCCCTTATCGTCGGCAGGACGGCCGAGCGGTATACCTTCTCGATGAGCAGCGGGACGGAAAGAATGATATGCGGTCTTTCCTCCTTGAGAGCCGGAAGAAGGATCGAGACTGCCGGCGGCTTGCCAAGGAAAACTATCTCTATGCCCTGGACAAGGACGAGTATCTGTCCGATCGTGAACTCGTAGACATGGCTCATCGGCAAAATCGAGAGCGCTCTCATGCCGGAGCGGGCCTTGATGTACACGTCGGTGTTGAGATCGGCGCAGCGGAGGATGTTCTTGTGCGTCAGCATCACTCCCTTACTGGATCCGGTCGTTCCTGAAGTGTATATGATCGACGCAAGGTCGTCCTCCTCGGGCTGGTGCTCGTCGAGAGCCTTCCTGTTGACCTTGAATTCCTTCATGCTCACTCCGGGGCACGAAAGGAAGCGCTGGGGTTCCGGATGTCCGACCTCGTAGGGAAGATGGAAGAGGTCCTCTAGCCTGAAAAGTTCGACCATATTCTCTTCCAGGTACTTCAGCAGCTTGGGATAATGCTTGCTCAGAACCGCAACCGCCCTCGAACCGGAATGTCTCACGATCTCGGTGACTTCGCGCTCCGTGAAATCGGGAAGAATCGGTACCGACACTGCCCCGATGCTCGTGATTGCGCAGTACATTACCATCCAGTTGGGACAGCTCTCTCCGAGGATCGCTATTCTGTCCCCCTTTCCGATGCCGAGCGAAAGCAGATAGCTCGAAACCGACCTCACACGCCGGGCAAAGTCGCCGAAGGTGATGGTTGAATCCTCGTCGCGGAAGACGCGGTACATGTTTTTCTTCTGGTACCTTGACTCGATAACCTCATAGAAATTCCTGAAGGTGTACTTGGTGAAAAATTTCATCTTCAGGCCGTCGGCCCTCTTCACGCGTCGACACTCCCGGGTGCTTATGACATGCCTTTTTTCTTTCTTCCCCTTTTCTTTCTTCCCTTTGTCAGCCATCTATGAAACCCTCGTATGATGCACCGCGCTCGCAGGCCTTCACGAAGATGCCCGACGGGATGCGTTGCTTGATCACACTCTCAACCTTCTCGAGAGTGTTGTTGTTGTCCGAAATATGCACGAAATAGACGTAGTCGCCGTTTCTCGAGTTCACGCTTGCGAACTCGGCCGCCTCCTCGTTGGATAGATGCCCGTACGGCCCGCGTATGCGTGCCCTAAGGTATGCAGGATAGGGCCCGTTCTCAAGCATCTCCTCGTCGTAGTTAGCCTCTATGAACTTGACCTTGGAGGTCTCTGCAAGAGGCGCGGCCTCCGCCGGGATTCTCCCGGTGTCGGTCATTATGAAGTACGAGACTCCGTCGTTCGTGATCCTGAATCCTGAAGAGCCTGCGGAATCGTGGCTTGTGGCATACGTGTCGACGCGGAAAGCTCCGATGTCGAAGCTGTCTCCGTTGTCGAACAGCTTCACAAGGCATTCCTCTATCCTCTGCTTCTTCACGACAGACGAAAGGCTGTCGAACGAGAACGCGGACATGTAGCACGGTTTCCCGAGCTTTCTCTGGAAGACTCCTACCCCTTTCGAATGATCCGGATGCAGATGGGTAAGAAGCATCGCTGTGATGCTCTCCACGGGTATCTCATGCGCATCGAGTCTTTTCTTCAGTCCGGTGTAAGTCAGTCCGCAGTCCACGAGAAGCGTCTCGTTGCCGTCGTAGAAGGCATAGGAATTGCCGCATGAACCGCTCGTAAGGATAGCATAATGCATCATCTTGCAGCCTCTTCTATGAACTTTTCGTCCAGTCCGAAAGCGCATTTTCCGCCGTTTCTCAGGACGGGAAGTCTGAGAAGTTCCGGATGCATGACGATCTCCTCGACAGGATCGAACACACGATGCTCGTATCCGTTCTTCCTGTAGAACGCCGACGACGTGTCGACGAGGGACAAAGGATCCACGGCGCTGGAAAAGATGCTCTTCCATTCCTTTTCCGCAAGACCTTTCGCCTGGATGTCGAGGAACTGGTAGGCTATCCTACGTTCCTTCAGGTACCTCTCGACACTGCGGGTATTCCTGTCCTTTTTCGTTCCTATCAGCTGAAGCATTAGCTCTCCTCGATGTTTTCTCTTTTCAGGATTCTATACTTTAGACCCTCAACAATTGTATGACAGAAATGAACCATTTTCACGTGTTCGATCCTGTCTTTTGCAAAAATAATCCATAGTTATTATTATCTAGATACTACAGGATTCGATTCTTGGATACCCTCACAACATGTATTTTGACACAAAAGGTTCGTTTCGTTTCTTCTCTCGCCCGTATTCCCGACGTAGTGCAATATGCACGCGGAATGCAGAAAAATGGTTTCCCATGCATTCGTTAGTAGTCCTGTCTAAATCTTCCAATCTTCGAAAAACGTCCTCAATGACGGACTTGGATGCTATTCCATTAAAAAACCAGCTGTGCTATATTGTTTGAAGGTCATATCCGACCAAGGAGATCATACATCATGAGCGAAAGAATCAAGCAGCTCCTTCAAAGGACACCTTCCGAAGAAATAGTGAAGGCCGAAGGATGGGTAAGGACGAAGCGTGACAGCAAGAACGTCTGCTTCCTAGAAATCAACGACGGATCCACACTCAAGGGAATCCAGGCGGTTGTCGACAAGGCAAAGTTCAACAATGATGATCTCCTCAACAATATCACCACCGGAGCCAGCGTCGTCGCCGAGGGCATGATTGTCCATAGCCAGGGAGGAGCGCAGGATGTGGAGCTTCTCGTATCAGCGCTGACTCTTGTCGGCGACTGTCCCCAGGACTATCCGCTCCAGAAAAAGAGACACACTGTCGAGTTCCTCAGGGAGAAAGCGCACCTCAGAGCAAGGACGAACCTTTTCGGAGCCGTCGCCAGAGTCAGGAACACGATGAGCTATGCCATACATACCTTCTTCCAGGAGAACGGATTCGTTTATGTCCATACGCCTTTGATCACAGCAAGCGACTGCGAAGGTGCCGGAGAGCAGTTCCAGGTCACTACTCTCGATCTGGAGAATGTCCCGAAGACAGCCGATGGAAAGGTCGATTATTCCAAGGATTTCTTCGGGAAGATGGCGAACCTTACAGTCTCAGGGCAGCTCGAAGGCGAAACCTACGCCATGGCATTGAAGAACATCTATACGTTCGGACCTACTTTCCGGGCCGAGAACAGCAACACGACAAGACACCTTGCCGAGTTCTGGATGGTCGAGCCTGAGATGGCATTCTGCGACATAGACGGCAACATGGCCGTCGCGGAGGAATTTCTGAAATTCATCTTCAAGACGGTTCTCGACAAGAACGGCGAGGACATGCAGTTTTTCGACTCCTTCGTGCAGAAGGGAGTGATCGAAAATCTCGAGCATGTCATATCCAGCCCGTTCGTTCACATGAGCTACACCGATGCGGTCAAGATTCTCGAAAAGGAAAACGATCGCTTTGACTTTCCTGTCCACTGGGGTTGCGACCTTCAGAGCGAGCACGAAAAGTTTCTTACGGAGGAAATCGCAAAGAGTCCGGTGATCGTTACGGACTATCCAAAGGAGATCAAGGCGTTCTACATGAAGCTCAACGAGGATGGGAAGACGGTACGCGGCATGGACGTTCTGGTCCCGAGACTCGGAGAAATCATCGGAGGAAGCGAGAGGGAGTACAGACTTGACGTTCTTCTTGCGAAGATGAAGGAGCTCGGTCTCAGACCGGAAGACTACTGGTGGTACCTGGAACTCAGGAAGTACGGTAGCGTCCCCCACTCCGGTTTCGGACTTGGCTTCGAAAGAGCAATACAGTACGTCACCGGCGTCGGCAACATTAGGGACGTCATTCCATATCCCCGCTACGTCAAGAGCGCAGAATTCTAGGATTCTCCGCACATATAAGAGCGAACAGACAAAGCTGCTCGGTAGACAGGAGACCTGTCTTCTCGAGCAGCTTCGTTTTATAGCGCCGCACTGTCCTGTCGCTTATGGAAAGACACTGGCATATTTCTTTGTTGCATAGCCCGTATCCCATCGCTTCCAGAACTTCCCTTTCCTTTCTCGTAAAAACTCTCTTCGCTTTTCCGCCGCATCCTGCGTGTCTTTCCAGCATAGAGACGACTTCGTCGCTGTTTGCACCATCATCTATCAGCACTACTCTGGGGACGACGGCCTTTGCCAACGTTTCCCTGAATCTGCTTGCAAGAACGAATATAGGGACATCTAGCATAAGTTCATCCAATATGCCGTCAGCCTCGAGCATTTCGTTTATACTGGGATGCTCCATGTAGACGCCGTCGAAGAACTTCATGCTTACCTTGTATT
The DNA here is from genome assembly GCA_949288415.1 of uncultured Spirochaetales bacterium. Lineage (GTDB taxonomy): Bacteria > Spirochaetota > Spirochaetia > Sphaerochaetales > Sphaerochaetaceae > Ornithospirochaeta. The sequence goes on along the minus strand of CASEKE010000025.1, from coordinate 43,418 downwards.
CGACAATGGCCATGGCACCGACGGCTCCATTTTTTACGATGATCGGCTTTCTGAAATAGACTAATTTTTTCATACAATGAAAGTTATATTCCATTTAATTATTGATGATTTCTATTTTAGATACCGTTCTTGGAATAATATTTTGAATCACATTAAAAAAAATATTCGATAGATAAAACTATACATATGTTCGATTTTGGATTTTCGAATCGAGTGGCCGGAAGGAAATCCTGAATGGTTGAAATGGAAAAATCGGAAGAAAGCAAAAACTTGGTCGATGTTCTTGTCGGACAAAAAAAACCTGCCATGATTGATTGTCCGATAGACACGTTAAAATAAAGAGAATATGCAGAAAGCAGAAGGAAGAAACGCTTGCAGAAAAAGAGAAACACCGGATGGGTCGTCACAAAAAGAAGCAAAAAGGAAATTTGCCACAGGATTTTGTTTCTAATGACAGTAACAGATTATTTCCAGTTGTTCTTCAGAGAGAAAAACATCCTGTCGAGTGAATTTGAGAAATTCTCGATGTCCTTTCTGTCGAAGCCTTTCTGCGGCGAAACGTATAGCCCCATCTCCCTGAACTCGGCCATGTATGCTCTCTGACTCATTCTCTCCCGTATATTGGAAGCATCAAATACGTTTCCCCTGTCATCGATCACAAGAATCCCCTTTTCTATCATTCTCTCGGCCAAAGGAATGTCATGCGTGATGCACAGTCCGGGGGCGACGGCATTTTCCACAAGATAGTCGTCCGCACTGTTCGTACCCGTCTCGACGACGACGAAACGTATCGGGCTCCTGATTTCCTTCAGCTCGTCCTTTCCAAGCTTGTCCCTGTAAGGCGCACGTAGAGCGGCAGTGTGCTCCTCGATGGTTCGAAGGACGTCCCTGACGGCCCTGTCGGCTACGAACAAGGCCGGACAATTCTCCTTGCATAAGCGGCGAAGCAGAACCTCGCGCTGTCTCGAAGGAAGCGAATCCGAATCGACATATACACTGAACATACGAAAAATATTAAATGAATAGCTTCAAGGCGGCAAGATACCGCGGGGTCGACGGTTCACAATTTCCAATGAATAGGCTAGAATGTCCAATAGAGAATACACGGAGGACAAGATGGAATTATCACCATTGCAGATCGCTCGTTATGAGTACTCCCCGAAGCTTCCGGAGATGCTTAAGCATGACATCTCGCAGATCAAGGCAGTCGAGGGAAAGGAAACGGAATCGGTCAGTGACCAGGAGAAGATCAGGGAACTCTTCCCCAACACCTACGGAATGAAGGAAGTAGCCTTCGCAAAGGGCGAGAACCATGCGGAGAAGAAGCATCAGGTTGTCGGGGTCATCCTCTCCGGAGGACAGGCGCCCGGAGGACATAACGTCATCACAGGACTCTACGATGCACTCAAGAAGACGGACAAGAAGAACGTCCTTCTCGGATTCAAGAACGGGCCGAGCGGACTGCTCGAGGACGACTACATCGAGTTCACCGACGAATACATCGACGCATACAGGAATACCGGAGGATTCGACATCATCGGATCTGGAAGGACAAAGCTCGAGACCGAGGAGCAGTTTGCAGTGGCCAAGGAAGTCTGCGCGCGCCACGGCATCACGGCAATCGTGATCATCGGAGGCGATGACAGCAACACCAACGCAGCCGTCCTCGCGGAATACATGGCCAGGGAGAAGGCAGGAGTGCAGGTCATCGGATGCCCGAAGACAATCGACGGAGACCTCAAGAACGACGTGATCGAGATATCTTTCGGCTTCGACACAGCTACAAAGACATACTCCGAGCTCATCGGCAACATAGAGCGCGATGCGAACAGCGCAAAGAAGTATTGGCACTTCATCAAGGTCATGGGAAGAAGCGCCAGCCACATTGCGCTCGAATGCGCTCTCGAGACCCAGCCGAACGTATGCCTTATCAGCGAGGAGATCGAGAAGAAGGCGATGAGCCTCAACGAGATTGCCGGTGTCATAGCCGATTCCGTCGCGAAGAGAGCTGCAGACGGAAACAATTTCGGCGTCGTCATCATTCCGGAAGGACTCATCGAGTTCGTTCCCGAGGTCAAGAAGCTCATTGCCGAGCTCAACGATCTAATGGCGATCAAGGCCACCGAATTCGGAGCTCTCGTCGAATGGCAGGACAAGTACTCTTTCATGAAGGCCAATCTCTCCGCAGACAGCTTCAAGGTATTCGAGGTGCTTCCTCTGGATATCGAGAAGCAGCTTCTCATGGACCGCGACCCGCACGGAAACGTCCAGGTCTCCAGAATCGAGACGGAGAAACTCATGATCGCTCTCGTCGACAAGAAGCTCAAGGAAATGAAGAAGGAAGGAACGTACAACGGAAAGTTCAACGCTCTCAACCACTTCTTCGGATACGAGGGAAGATGCGCATTCCCGTCGAACTTCGACGCGGACTACTGCTATTCGCTCGGATACAATGCATTCATGCTCGTGAGCTACGGCTATACAGGATACCTTTCGACAATCTCGAACCTGTCGGCCCCGGCCACGGAGTGGAAGGCAGGAGGAATTCCTATCACGAAGATGATGAACCTCGAGCAGAGACACGGCGAGAAGAAGCCGGTAATCAGGAAGGCTCTCGTCGAACTCGACGGAAAGCCGTTCCAGTACTTTGCGGCACACCGCGACAAATGGGCAAAGGAGACGTGCTATACGTTCCCCGGTGCGATACAGTACTACGGTCCGGCAAGCGTATGCGACATCACGACGAGGACGCTTGCGCTAGAGCAGGGAAAATAAAAAACATGAAACTTAAGGCAGCAGATTTCTATCTGCTGCTTTTTTTTGTAAAAAAAGCCGGAAAGACCGGCTTTAGAAGAAAAAAGAAAATGTCAGTGCTCGCCGCACTCCCCATGGTGCTCGTGCTCGTGACAGACTGATCCCGTGCTCTCGAGTTCACCGGCCAGATATCTCTCGACGCACCGTCCGGCATCTCCGGATGCTCCCGTGATCACCTCGATGTTTCTTGAATTGAATATCTCCACGGCACCTCCGCCCATTCCTCCGGAAATGATTACCTCGACGCCAAGATCGCCGAGATAGTTGGGAAGGAATCCCGGTCTGTGCCCGGGGTTCGGAATGCTCTCGCAGGAAACAATCCTTCCGTCCTCAGCACAATAGATGTTGAAGTTCTCGCAGTGTCCGAAATGTCCTGCAACCTCATTGCCCATGCATGCTACCGCAATCTTCATTTGTTTCTATCCTCCTCATGCTCAGAGGTCATAAGCCTCATCGCATTCTCATATGCCTCTTCGAGCGCCTTCTCGGCCGCAGAACCGGTCCCGAATACGCTCCTGTTGCTGTTGACCGCCTCTACCACAGCAGAATCGTACGGGATACGCCCTATGACCGGGATCCTGACGCACTTGGCATAGGTCTCTATCTCGTCGGAAATCCCGTTGGAAAGATCCGCCTTATTTATTATAACGGCGAACTTCACGCCGAACACTCTTGCGGTCCGAACAAGCCGTTCGAGATCGTGCAGGCCGGAAACGCTAGGCTCCGTCACCGCGATGACCATGTCCGTACCGCTTATGGACGAAATCACAGGACAGCCTATTCCGGGCGAGCCGTCTATGACGGCAATCTCCGTATCCTCGTATGCGGATTCGGTCATGGCCTTCTTTACCTCGCTTACGAGCTTTCCGGAATTCCCTCGTCCCATCTTCAGCTCGGCAGTTGAAAAGACCGTGTCGTAGTTTCTGTAGAGCATCATCCGTCCGGCCTTGTCGGGGTCCATCGCAACCGCGTCGGACGGACAGACATATGCGCATGCGCCGCATCCTTCGCAGGAGAATTCGTCCATGCGTGCCTTTCCGTTCTCGATCGAGACGGCACCGAAGGCACATGCCATCAGACACTCCCTGCATCCGGAGCATTTTTCATCGTCGACCGAGGCTTTCGCCGATCCGTAGAACGTACTGACGATAGGCTCGTCCTCGTCGCATCCCACAACGAGGTGCAGATTTGGAGCATCGACGTCGCAGTCGCAGTATGCCTTTGCCTCGAAACGATCTATCAGGTACGAAGCCACGGTCGTCTTGCCGGTGCCTCCTTTTCCCGAAAGTACAAGCAGCCGCTTCATGACGCAGCCTCCTTCCTGATGCTCTCCCAAAGAGAAGCGAAGGAATTCCTGAAGGACTCGTCGTGCTCGACTGCAAGAAGCCCAGAGCCTGCGCAGAATGCGGTCGAGCGGGAAAATGGAATCCTGAGCAGCGGCTCGATGCCTAGTTCGGATAACACGGCATCCAATCCGGCGTCATTATCCATATCCTTGTTCACGACGACCCCGTAACGCTTTCCAAGAGTCCTCAGAAGAGAATCTACCATGCAAAAGTTATGTATGCCGAATTCGGTTGGTTCGACCACGACGACGGCATAGTCGGCGTCCTTGACCGATGCAATGACGGAACACGACGTGCCAGGAGGACAATCAACGACGTAGTCTTTCGCAGAGAATGAACGGGCGATCTTCAGCGTGTCCTCTATGAGGGGTACGGCACTGGCAATTCCGGGATCCAATATTCCGCTGACCGTCTTTTTACCTACTGCAATCCGCCCTATGCGCCGTTTTCCTTCGGCTACCGCATATGCCTTGCATACAAGGCGGCAAAGGCCGCACGAATGGCATACTTCCTCGAAGACGATGGGTTTATGGGAGATGAATGCAAGTGCATGAAATGCGCAATGGTCGACGCAATCGCGGCATCCGGTGCACTTGTTCTCGTCGAACACGGGGACCATTACAGAACATATGTCCTCCCTCGAGATGTCGTCCTTGAAGAAAAGGTTTCCGTCCGGCTCCTCCACGTCTGCATCGACGTAAAGCGCATCCGGCTCCACCGCCTTGAGGTTTGCGGCGACGAAGGTCTTTCCCGCACCGCCTTTTCCGCTGAGAACTGCAACCGTCATAAAACTAGCCCTGATGCCGTGGAGACGAGAATTCGTCCAGTTTCACAAGCTTTCCATCCATGAAGGCTCCGATGCTGTCCTCTGCAGACGGGACGTCCGTTCTGTATATCTGTATTCCTGCGGCGACAAGCACCTTGGCCGCATTCTCTCCGCAATGACGGGTGAGAAGAACGTCGACTCCGCTATCGACGAGCTTCTGGCTTGCAGCTATCCCCGCACCGGATTCCTGACTCGCAGCAAGATTCTCGACGAAAAAGTACTCGTCGCTTTGAGTGTCGTAGATCATGAAAAATGGACATCTGCCGTAGCTGATCGAGACGGCAGTCCCTTTTTTTCTCTCCTCCGAAGGTATCGCTATCCTCATTTTCTCTCCCCCGGACACTTCCCTTTTCCGGGACAGCGTCCGCCGCAACCGGTGCATCCGCCTCCGGAGAGGCTGCAAAGCTCGTAATTCCCGCCTGATATGCGCAACGTCATTCCGTTGACAAGGACCTCTGCAAGCTTGTGCCGTGCGTCGTTGTATATGCTCTGGACCGTGGTCCTCGCAATCGCCATGTATTCTCCGGCCTCCTCCTGTGTGTACCCGAGAAGGTCTATGAGTCTGATAGCCTCGTATTCCTCCACGGTCATCGACACCTCGGCTCCGGCCGGCTTTCCGACTGGACGGAAAGTATCGTGCAACGGAAGGGAACACACTCTCCTGCATTTGACCGGTCTCGCCATCGAAAGCTCCTTTGTCGTCGGCATAGGTCGACTGCTACATCGGAAAATGTATCAGCATTTCCGGCATATGTCAATAAAATCGATTTTCTGCCCTCTTCGGCATGTGCGATGGAAAAATTCCGCTCAATGACCGATAATGACAGGAAAAAGGAGACTGGTGAAAAAAAATGGAACTCGATCTATTCTCCGAGGCGCTCGGACGCCGGGAAAAACTGGATGTGCTCATTACGGGACAGGATTGCAGGACGCTGATAATGCTCCACGGCCTGCACGGATGCCGACACGACTGGCTGCGGAAAACCGACCTGGCGGAACTTGCCGGTGCACACGGGATCAATGTGATTTGCCCCGACGGAGGAAACGACTTCTACGTCAATTCGTACATGAGGTACATATCTTCCGAGATACCGGAATTTCTCGAAGAGGAGATGCATCTGGGACACTTCGCCATAGGAGGTCTGAGCATGGGCGGATACGGCGCGATGATAAATGCGTTCACTTTCCCGAAGAGATTCTCCCACGTGATCGCGCTCTCTGCGGCGATGCCTGTATACAAGTGCATGAGAATGCTCGAGGAAGGCGACAAGGAAGACAGTGAATACGTGCGCCGCCTCGAACTTTTCGGTCCGTTCGATAAAATGGAAGGAGGATCGTGCGACCCGATCGCGGCGGCAAAGAAGGCAGAAAAAAGCGGGATTCCTCCGCTGTTCATCGCATGCGGAAGGGAGGATTACCACATCAGCGACACGAGACGCTTCATAGAGGAGCTGTCCCTGACATCCGTAGACTACACATACGTAGAGAACAGAGGCAGGCACGACTGGAAATATTGGGACAGGATGCTGGTTCCCTCCCTGGAGTGGCTGGAAGGCAGATGAGAAAACTCAGGAAAGAAACCTGAGGGCGTTCTTGAAAGTTATCTTCTCCGTCACGGCGGTCCCGAACTCCTTCTCCAGTCGTTCAATCAGGATAGGCATGTCGCCCGCCCCGTCGATCTCGAGACGACCGCCTATTCCGTCGAAATCTGTTCCCAGAGCAGGAAGATCCTCGCCGCCGACGTCGATCATGTGCCTCAGATGCAGGACCATGTCGTCCACGCGGGAACATCTGGCAGGATCGTCAAGTGAGAAGTCATGCAGGAAAGGAATGCACAGATTCAATCCTGCGACCCCTCCTTTTTCGGCAAGGGCACGCAGCATTTCATCTGTCAGATTCCTGGTCGAGGACGCGACCGCACGACAGTTCGAGTGGGTCGCAAGGACCTTCGCGTCGATGGACATCAGATCCTGAAATCCCTTGTCAGACAGATGCGACACGTCTATCGCAATTCCCTTTTCCGCAGCGCGCTCGACCAGCTCGAATCCCTTCCTGGTAAGTCCGCTGCGCATTGTCGCTTCATCGGTGCTCTGCGGACTGGCATAGACGTTGACCTCGTTCCACGTAAGGCTCATTATCGCCGGATGCCATGAGAAGACCTCCTCTATCCTATCGTCGAGCCCTTCGGTTGCGGCCATGCCCTCGATCGTCAATATCACGTTTAGTCTGCCCGATTCGATTTCGCTTGCATCGCGGCAAACCGTCACGATGTCTTTGCAGCGATCCATCTCGGTCACGAAGAGGTCGTGAAGGCTTCTCATGGTCTCGAACCGCGTCAGTCCTCGCGAGTTTTCCTCGGGAGTGAAGATTGCGAAGCACTCGGCAAGATAGCCCGAAGATACGAGGCGCTCCAGATCGACGTGGAATCCGTTCGAAAGAAGGGATCCCCCGTCCTCCCACAGTCTGAGAATGGTATCGCAATGAAGATCTATGATCATATGTCCTCCGGAACAAAAAAAGACGATACCGGAGTATCGTCGTCAAAAAAATAATTGTCAGCGCTCTTCCTTTGTGCCGTCGACGGGCTCGAGCTGCTTCAGGAGGGCCTCCTTGACGACCTCCGCGACAGGGAGGTTCTTGAGCTCGGCCTGCATCTTCAGGCGCTTCTCCTGTTCCTTGTCTAGATTGAGTGTAATTGTCATTTTCTACTCCTCCTATGTGATTATACAACAGGAACGCTCATACAGCTAGATTCTGTAGATCCTTTCGGGATTCTTCGGGTCCTGACGGAAGAACACGGCAGTGAAACCCGTCACAGCGACGAGCGTCGAACCGGTCCTTTCCTCAAGAATGTCGGACAGCGGCTTGGCCTCGTCCTTCATGGCCTGGAAGCGGACCTTGACGAGCTCGTGGCACTCGAGAGCCTCGTCGAGCATCTTCACTACATTGTCCGTCAGGCCTTCCTTGCCAACGTATACTATGGGGTCTAGACTCTGGGCCTGGCTTCTGAGAAAGGCCCGCTGGTAGCTTTTCAATTCCATCGGTTTTTTCCTATGCTTATTTTTCTTTATGTCCTCATGCGACGAAGACAAGGCCGGACGGCCCGACCTTGTTCTACATTAAATGCATGGCCTTGTAAAGAGGTCAGTCCTTGTCGGCATACTTCGCCTTCACGATGTTCCTCTTGATCTTCTTCGTGCTTGTCATCTCGAGCGGTTCGTCGACAATGTCGATGCGGGTGATCTTCTTGTAGTGCTGGAGTTCCTTGTTGACTTCCTCCACGATCTGTTCGATCCTTGCCCTCAGAGCCGACGCATCGGGATACTGCTTCCTTGCATTGTCGCTCGGGTAGATCAGTGCCCTTATCGCTTCAGCCTTGAGGTTCTTGTCCGCAAGGTAGCCGATTATGCAGATCTGCTCGATCTCTCCGTAGAGCTGGAAATGATCCTCGATCTCCTCCGGGAACACGTTCTTTCCGCCATCGGTGACGATGATGTTCTTAGCCCTTCCAGTCAGATACAGGTAGTCGTTGGCGTCAACATGGCCGACATCTCCGGTATTGAGCCATCCGTCCTCGGAAAGGACCTCTCTGGTAGCTTCGGGATTGTTGTAATAACCCTTCATGACCATCGGTCCCTTGATGAAGATCGTTCCGTTGCCGTCGCTGTCCTTGTCCATGATCTTCGTCTCGACGCCGGGGATGGCCTTTCCTACACTGCTTTCGATGTAGGCATCGGTCGGGTTGAGGTGAGTGATCGGACTGGTCTCGGTAAGTCCGTACCCCTGGACGAAATCGATTCCGAGCTCATTGAACATCTTGAATGTCGAGGACGGGAGAGGTCCTCCTCCGCAGATGCAGATTCTGTTGTTCTCAAGCGAGAGCTTCTTCAGAAGGAAGCCGAACATCTTCTTTCCGATGTTGACCTTGAAGACCTTCTTGATGAAACCGGATATGCCCATCATGAACCGCACAAGACCGTAGAGCAGAATGCTCTTCTTCCTTACACCGTCCATGAGAGCCGCAATCATCTTGTTGAAGAGCATCGGCACAGCAAGAAGCATCGTAACCTGTCCTTCTCTCAGCTCCTTGAGGATCTGCGTGACTACGAGCTTCTTGCCGAATACGGTACAGGCTCCTGTGCTGAACGCCTCGTACATGACTGCGAGCATCGTATATGCATGGTGGATCGGCAGGATGGCGTAGAACACATCGGTAGAATAGACGCTCAGATTGCCCTGTGCAAGATAGCAGTCCGAGATCAAATTATCGTTCGTGAGCATGACGCCCTTCGGGGTTCCAGTCGTACCGGATGTGAAGAGAATCGCTGCGACGTCGGATCCCTCGGCAGGAAATCCCTCGGCCTCGGGGCCTTCGAGATCGAGGACATACGGATATCCGTCGGGAGCGCCCTCCTCAAGCGATATCTTCTCGACAAGGCCGATAGAACCATCGGCATCGATGCGGGATAGCCTATCCTTGTCGATGAACAGGCGCGAGACTCCACCGAACTTGATCAACGTCTCCATCTCCCCGTCCTTGAGAAGAATGTCGAGAGGGACGACGATACATCCCGCATAGAGCACTCCGAGGTATGCGATGGCCCATTCGGGGCTGTTCTTTCCGGAAACAGCTATCTTGTCGCCTTTTTTGACACCTTTCGAAAGCAGGTAGTTTGCCACATCCTTTATCTTCCTCTCCGCCTCTCTATATGTGAAGCTGAGGCGCTTGGGCGTGAACACCTTGAAACAGGTGTTGTCAGGATATCTGAGGCATGTGATGTGGAAAGTCTGCTTGACAGTCGGCCACTGTCCCTCGAACTCCTTTCCCCTGAACTCGTCCAGGAAAGCCCAGGGAAGTATCTTCTTATCTTTTCCCATTTTATGTGATCTCCTTGAATGATTTTTACGCTTTTCAAAATTATGTAATAAAAGCAGGAAAAAAGCTAGTAGTGATTCTTCACTATATCAGCCCTGTGGAAGGATTTGTAGGCACGATACGATAAAACATAGGATGTTCCTCTTTTCTTCTTCATGGTGTATATTGTGTGCATCATGATTGGAAACCTATCGGAGCTGGACGAATTCTTCATGTCATACATGCCCGCAAAAGGATCGACGGGAGCCCTTAGGGAAAACCGCCTCTGGAGGATGGAAAGCCTGCTTCGCCATCTCGGTTCTCCCGAAAAGTCGCTCGCTATGTACCATCTGGCAGGCAGCAAGGGGAAAGGCACTACCGCGACGATCGTCGCACGCCTCCTCGAGGCAAGCGGAAAAAAAACCGGGCTTTACATGAGTCCGCACGTATACGACCTCAGGGAAAGATTCACCCTGGCAGGTCGATTCTTCACTACGGAAGAGTATCTTTCGACCGCGGAGGAGCTACGAAGCAGACTCGAAAGCTTCCCGCAGAATCTACGCCCCACAACCTTCGAGCTATACACGGCATATGCGTACATGCTCTTTCGGGATACCGGATGCACGTATGCTGTGATCGAGACCGGACTGGGCGGAAGACTTGACGCAACCAACACGATAGACCCGAGGGCCGTGATCCTTCTACCCATAGAACTTGAACATACGAACGTCCTCGGTGACACGATCGAAAAGATCGCAACCGAGAAGAGCAAGATCATGAGAGCCCATAGGCCGGCATTCATCGCACGGAACACGGACGAGGCAAAGCAGGTATTCGTCGCCGAGGCCCTGTCGCTCGAATGCCCCATCCACATGTTCGACGACGAGATAAAGGATTTCGTCCACACAGAGTCCATGAGCGGGAACGAACTTTCCTTCCGCATAGACGACGAAAGATTCACCCTCCTCCCTGCGTTGTGCTCCAAGGCCGCCGCCGAGAACATCGCACTGGCAATCCTGCTTGCCAAGCGGGAGGGCTTTCTCACGGACGAAGGGATTTCCGAAGTAGAGAAGCTTGACATTCCAGGACGGTTCGAGAGACGCAAATACGGGTCTAAGACTGCCGTGTTCGAGGTAGCCCACACGAAGAACAGCGTCGAAAACGCGGTCAGGACGTTCTTCGACCTATACGGGGACGAAAGAACGGCTTGCGTCTTCGGTTCCGTCGAAGGCAAGGACTACGAAAGCATGCTGGACATCATACTCGCTGGATTCGGGGACATAGCCATAACGCGCGCCGGGGATTTCAAGCGGACGGATACGGCAAAGCTCTACGACTACGCGGCAGAAAAATGCCGTGCCGGCCAGGTCGTGACATGCATCCAGGATGCCAAGGATGCGCTTGACTATGCTTTTTCCCGCGCGGATATTATACTTGTGATAGGTAGTTTCTATCTCATAGGTCAATTCGGAGAACACGGTGCTTAATTGGAAAGAGGTACATCTTCTGCTTTCTGAGCTCCCGCTCAAAGACAGCTACGTGCAGAAAGTCACGGAACACGACTTCCATTCCTTCACCCTTTCGCTGTTCAGCAGGGATGAGAAGGCATGGCTGCTGTATGTCGAGATCGGGACTCCGGACTCCCATTTCTGCAGGACGTCAACAATACGCAGAAAGAGCGAAAAGACTCAGAGATTCTGCCAATACCTGAAAAGCCGCATCATAGGGGCAAAAATATGCGAGGTCGTCCCGTTCCCGTTCGACAGGGCATTCATCCTGACGCTCCAGAAGGACGGCAGGACCTTCAACATGCTGTTGCGATTCTACTCCGGTCCAGGGGCCAACATCATTGTAATGGACGAAGGAAACAGGATCGACGAGCTTCTATTCAGACGTCCGGCAAGGAATGAAGTCAAGGGAGAGGAACTCGACATAGAGTTCCGGAGCGAAGAAGGAGAAAGAAGCTTTTCGGTCAGGCCTTGGCAGGGCGAATCCTTCAACGAATTCATTGACAGGACGTATTCAGCAAAGGCGAGAGACGAGTCGAGGGAGCTCTTCACGGAGAGGATAGAACGCAGAAGGGACCGCGAGCTGCAGGACATAGAGCGCCGCATCGCCTCTTTCGGCAAAAGACTCGAGATGACAGAGGACTACGAGACGGAAAAAAAGAAAGCCGACCTGCTCTCGGCCAATCTCCACATCGTCTCGAAGGGAATGGACCGTATCGAGCTCGACGACTGGGAGACAGGGAACCGCATAAGCATAGGCCTCGATGCAAGCAAGTCCCCGAGGGAGAACCTGCTGGGCCTTTACGACAGATACCAGAAGGACAGGAAGACTCACGAGCTGACGCTGAAGGAACTCGAGGGAGAACGCAGACTGCTCGAGGAGAGAAAGGCATTCTACGAGGAGCTTCTCTCTCCGGACACGGAGCTTTCCAGACTCAGGAAGGAATCGGAGACCGTCCCCTCCGGCAAAACGCGTCAGAGCAGGTACAACGGCCTCGAGATCGCCAGCCGCGGCATGACGCTGATCGTCGGTAGGAATAGTCGAGAGAACGACAGGATACTGCGCCATGACGCCAGGGGCAACGACATATGGATGCATACGAGGGACTACAGCGGCGGATACGTAGTGATAAAGACGCAGAAAGGAAAAAGCGTTCCGCTCGAGGTGCTTCTCGATGCGGCAAGTCTGGCGATACATTACAGCAAGGCGAAAAAGGAAGGACACGCGGATCTGTACTACACGCAGGTCAAGTACCTCAGGAGGGCCAAGAACGGAAAGGAGGGACTTGTCCTTCCGACGCAGGAAAGGAACCTCCATGTCGAGCTTGACGAGGAGAGGGTCCGCAGACTGATAGCAGACAGAGAGGAAAATCAATGAAGGAAATCGACATCAGGCAGACTACGATCGACGGCATGGCAAAGACCGCGATCCGGCTAAGCGACAAGGACGCGCAGATACCGACCCACATGCTCCAGGGCGAGAAGATGAAAGGCGTGCTTTTCAAGGACGGAGAGGCGCAGGACTGGTACTACGACGGGCTCACGCAGATCGACGGAGGAAGGTACTTCTACTTCGACACGCTTGAGCTGAGCTGTCTGGACACGCTCTTCACTACACATAGAAGCCACGCGCTCGAAATTGTGAGAAACATCGCTCTCGCGCTGGAGAGCACATCGCCGACCTTCACCTCGCTCGAGACCGGGATATTCCCGCTGAGGAGGATCTACATATCCGGTGAACAGGACGTACTGCTCCTTCCTCCCGACATCGGCGATCTGATGAGCGTGTACATGAGCGACCAGGAGAGGCAGGAGGATGTCAACATACTCATCAAGGGCTCGGTCGAGAGCGGCTACACACTGATAATGGAAATGGCCGAACTGCTCTACTACGCCGCTACCGGCTTCTTCCCGTTCGAGGACGAGAACACCAGAAGGAACAAGTACAGGGAATATCCTATCGAGAACGCGCTCGGTGCGCTTGACGAAACACTGGACGAAAAGACGCAGGGATTCATAAATGTATGCCTGCATGCAAAGACGCAGCAGATGAGGGACATCATGGGAAACAGGAGCCCGGAGAAGGCTCTCAAATGGTTCATCCAGCACTCTTTGACGCTGAATTGGGATCTCAAGGACAGAAACAGCCTCCAGGAGAGGAACAAGATAACGGAATCTCTTGAATACATGGACTGGGAAACCAAGACCGCCAGAAATGCCGCCAGAGCGAACTTCTGGAGGAAGAAGGGAACTCCGATAATCATCTCCGCCGTCGCGGCGATCGTCGTAATCTGGATACTCACAGACTATCTGAAGAACATCCTTGCCCCTCCGACGACGAAGGACATGGACCAGGAGGAGATAGTCGCGGCGTTCTACGCGGCGCAGAACGAGCTCAACGCCACGGAGCTCACTACGGCGGTGAAGGGAGCGAAGATACCCCAGGAGAACGAAGTGACCAACCTCTTCGTTTCGTCCAGAGTCAGGGAAGCCTACGAAATGCAGAGTCCGATCGTCAATGCCAAGGAGTGGGTCGAGGAAGGCAAGCCGGCCATTGAGGCAGGACGTAGCATATACGGAGTGTCCGACTATGCTCTCGAGAGGATCGACGAGGACACGATCTACGCGACCTTCACTCTCTACACGCCCTACCCATACGGCGACATGGGAGAGGAGGAAGTGTCAGAGGACGATTTGAACGTCTACGCGTACCGCTATACAATCACTCAGAGCTTCGATTTCACCTGGAACGACAGAGGATGGTGGAACATCACGGGAAGCGAGTTCATGGATATCGTCTACGAAGGAAGGGAGATCGTGCAGACCTTTCAGAAGGAAGCTTCGATGTAGCTTCTGATGCCGTCCTCGTCGTCGGGCGAGAACCATACGGCATCGCAGAAACTCCTGAAGAAGGTCATCTGCCTCTTGGCATATTGCCGCGACGAAAGGATGATCCTCTCCTTTATCTCGTCGGTCGTCCTGAGCGACGGATCGAAGAACTCCTTGTATCCTATCGCCTGCATGGCCGGCCAGGACAGGTCGGCCCCCATGCTTCGTAGACGGGCGACCTCGTCCTCGAGTCCCATGGAGAACATTTCCTCGACGCGGAAGGCGATTCTGCGGTCGAGCTCTTCCTTCGGCCTTTTCAGGGCAATTATCTTCACCTCAAGCTCCGGCCTTATCGAATCATGGACGGGAAAAGACGAGAGAGGACGGCCTGTCTGCCTGTATACCTCCAGCGCCCTTGATATCCTGTAGATGTCGTTCGGATTTATCCTTGCCGCACTTGCTGGATCCACAGCCGCAAGACGGTCATGGGCCCACTGACGCCCGTTCTCTTCGATGAGCGCCTTCACCTCGGCCCTGATCGCGGGATCCGCCTCCGGCGTTTCCGCGGCTCCATATAGAAATTGTCTGAAATAATAAGCTGTCCCTCCTGTAAGAAGGGGGACGTTGCCTCGGATCGAAATCTCATCGGAAATCTTCTCGGCGGCCTTGCAGTAGTCGCCGACAGTAAATTGCTCCCAAGGATCCAGAATGTCCACGAGATGGTGTGGAATCTTTTCCAGCATAGCCCTGTCCGGCTTGGCCGAACCTATGTCCAGACCTCTGTAGACCTGTATGCTGTCGGAATTTATGATCTCGTAGCCCTTGGAGAAAAGGTGCCCGGTCAAGGCGGTCTTTCCGACCGCCGTGGGACCGAACAGCACTATCAGGCGTTTTCTACTCACCCTCGGTATAATTTATCTCCTTGTTGAGAGCCTTGGAGAGAACGTAGGAGACCACCTTGTCGCCCGACTGCTCGATCTCGTCCTTGAGATCGGTCGAGGAGATTATGTTGGCTTCCTTGATTGCAACGCAGGTAAGCTCGTATACGTTTTCTTCATGATCGATCAGCGTGTCTAGTGGAATGCTCACTTTGATTCTTTCTCCTTATCTGAACTTAGATAATATAGCCCTTAATCTCGGTTTTGTCGAGAGACCTTCTCCACCTCGCGGACAATGATCGACACTATTTCCTCGGGTGTCCTGTGGTCGGTATCTATTATGAGATCGGCAACCTCCTCGGGCTTGTCGTTGTCGATTCCGTAGATTCTCTTGTAGCGGGCGGAATCGTGCTTGTCGCGCTCCTCGGTCTCCTTGAACTTTTCCGCGAAGCTTCCGCCTTCCCGCTTGCATATCCTCTCAGCCCTGGTCCTTGCGGAGGCTCTCAAAAACACCTTGAGATCGGCATCCTTGAGCATCCATATCGCAAGCCTGCTGCCGAGCACGCAATCCTTCTCGCCAAGTGCCATAGCGACCTGCCGGCTGTCGAGCTCGCGGTCGATGTCGTCGCTCTCCTCGGCCATGTGGCAGAACGTCTTGAAATCCACCCCCTTCTCCTCGGCAAGCTGCCTGAAAGTGAAGTTGATCATCCGTGCTCCGAGCTTCTCGCTCAGAAGTCTCGTTACAGTCGTGTTTCCACAGCCGCTCTTTGATGAAATTGCAATTCTCACTCGATGTTCCTTATCTGTTCCCTTATGTTCTCGAGGCTGTCCTTCATGTTCACAACCTCCCTGGTAATCTCTACCATCTGGCTTTTCGAACCGATGGTGTTGCACTCCCTATTCATCTCCTGGCAGAGGAAATCGAGTCTCTTGCCGACTCCTTCCTCGCTATCGAGAAGCTTGAAGTACTCGTCCATGTGGCTCTCGAGCCTCTTTATCTCCTCGTTGATGCTGTACTTGACGAGAAGCAGCGTGACCTCCTCCATGAACCTCGGTTCGTCGAGCCCCTTGTCCTGCATGAGCTCCTTGAACCGGTTCTCAAGAAGATTACGGAAATAGATGGTCATTCCGTCCGCGGAGGACTTTATGTTCTCGAGGCTCGAAAGGAATATACGTCCCTTCTCGACCAGATCGGCCTTGGTAGCCTCGCCTTCCCTCCTTCTCTCGACAAGCAGCGCATCGAGCGCCTTCGATAGTGTATCCAGCGCCGGCTTGCGATAAAGCTCCGCATCGTTCTCCTTCTGCATCGCGATGACCCCCTCCGCCTGGATGTAGTCGCTGAAGGAGGGTCTTACCCCGGCAATTGCCTCTACCTTGGAAAAAGCCTCCATGTAGCTTCTAAGCGCACCCTCGTCCACGATCACCTCCGGATTGGACTCCAGAAGGCGGAAACGGACCGAGAGGTCGAGATGTCCCCGACCTATCTTCTCCTTTATCATCGCATCCATTGCGCTCTCCAGGCCGGAGAGCGCATATGCTATGTTGTGCGAAATGTCGAGATAGCGGTTGTTGTAGCTCTTGATCTCGACTTCCAGAACGTATGCGTCCGTCTTGGAAACGGCGTAGCCGTAACCTGTCATGCTGGTCATTCTTCACTCCTGAGAAATATTCTAATACACTTGATATTCCCGTTCAACAATCCTTCAAGCTCGGAATCCGAAGAGAAAAAAGAGATAGATGAGAGCTTATGCATGACCGGCGAGAATATCATCCTTTCAACAGCCTTCAAAAACTTGCTCTCCCCCTCTATGCCCTTCCGCCTGACAAGGAGGAACGACGCCCTCTCGAAACTTCGCGCGAGCTGTACCGGTTCCCTGTACGAGGATGCATCCAGGACTGCGAAGACCGGGCAGGAAAGAGGAACGTACGAGAGCACCGTTGCGACCTCAGCCGCAGATGCGACCGTGAATACGGACTCTTCGGCAGGGACGAAGGACGAAAAGAAATCGTCCGGAAGGCCGAAGTGGGTCATCAGGGCAAAGCATATCTCCCCCAGCCTTCCCTCGGGAAGCCTTAAAAGCCTTCCAGGCTCTCCTCCAGGATAGAAGATCCCGTCGTCCGCCTTTCTAAGCAGGTTGCCATACCTGACAATGCCTATGTCCTCCCTTTCGACATACGGCATCCCGCCGGAAGGGATCACCAAAAGCGTTCCCGGCGCAAGAAATTGAAGCAGAGCCGAGACCTTTTTTGTCCAGAGCGGGTCGTCGCCCACCGCCAGAACGTCTTTCGAGCCCATTGCTGCAAGTTCTACGGCCCTCCGTATGTCGGACCTCTGCGTAACTGTGATTATCCGAGTCATGAAAAGATAAAAAAATCAGCCTCCTCGGAGGCTGGCTGCATCGGAAAAACTACTTGCTGAGCTTGGCGTTGCACTGCTTGCAGACCTTGACCTTGGCGCCGTCGATTTCCTTCTCGTAAAGGCACTTGACAGCACTTCTCTTGCAAACCGGGCACTCGGCTCTTCCGTTGTTGAACTGGTCTCTGATACCTGTTCCTCTATGTGCTTTGGACATGTTCTTCTCCTTAATAGAATTTGCTTGAATCGATATTACATGAAATGAAAAACGAGGTCAAGGGAAAACGGCGAATGCAGACAGTATGGAAACAAAAAAAATCCTTCCGGATCGCTCCGGAAGGCCTTTTATCGATCTTCTGTCAATCGCCGATTGGATTCACGTTCTCATCGTTCTTGCCGATGTCGCTCTCGTTCTCTACCGGAATGTCGACAGGCTCGGCCTTTACCGAATGTCCGGAAACCCTGTCCATCCTTCTGACGTTCTCCTTCCTGATCTTCTCCTTTCTCAGGCGCTCGAAGTTGTTGTGCGAGTTATGTGAAATGAGCGTTCCCGTAATGAGGATGACGCCAGAAAGGAACAGAAGCTCTCCAAGGCTGAAAAGCTTCTCGTAGTAGGCGCTGTGCGACAGCATGTCACCGTACGAGTAGCTCATCCTGTAATAGAAGCCCCGTCCCGTACCGAAGCTATAGGAATAGGAGCCGTCAAGTGCATTCAGACATACAACTATCATGACCGCTCCGACGATAAGACAGGCGATCGAGATCACCAGTCCGACGACTATGCTCTTCTTCATTCTCTTTCTTCTCCTTATGCCTATAATTTAAGAGCACCGCCGGCGAAAGGAAAGCCCATTCACAGAAACTACATCATTTTCTTCTCGCAACCACAGAAACGACACGTTCGAAATCCTCCATCTCGTCCTTTTCGATTGCAAGGATCTCGAAACCCATAGTCTCGAGGCTTCTCAGAACATCGTCCACCATGTAATACTTCATGTATACCTTTCTGCTCTCGTCGTACCATGCGTCGTAAAGTCCCTTCTTCTCAACCGTCGGCGCAAATGCATCGGGGAACGAAAGATAGAACACTCCGCCGGTGCAGAGAGCATCGTAGGACGAGAACAGGAACGGAGTCGCCTCGACGGTGTCCAGACTCTGCAGAAGCAAAGGAGCTGCCACAAGATCGACATTCCTCTCGAAGAACGAATAGCTCTCGAGCCGCTCCGCTCCGTCCGCGCCCATCATCCCCGCGATTCCAAGATCGTCGTCATCCGTGCTGTAGCACTTTATCGTCGCCGTCGGGCAAAGATTCCGATAGAACTGTCCGAGGGCGCATCCGAACGGTCCGAGCAGCACGATACTGCTCTTTTTTTCGCAACAGAGGAGCGCTTCACCGGCATGCCGGAAAAGCCGCGCATGCCCTTTCATCCAACCTATGATATCCATAGAGAGGATTATATTGCAAAGACGGAAAAGATGCCACCTTCGAACACGATATTTCATTGTAAATCAACTCTTTACAATATATAAAGTTATAAAAAACTTTCCTTTTTTTTCTCTTTTCATATTGAAACTTCGGGGAAAATACTGCATAGTCCGTTCTAGGTCGGCATGAAAAAGGCCCTGTTTTTCTTTTCACGGGAGGAATAGACAAAACACGTTGAACACGAACACTCAGGTCAGGGAAGCACAAGGCCCAACTAAGAAAGGTGTTTCCATCCAGGTCACGGACGTCACGAGGAGCTTCGGAGATTTCAAGGCTCTCGACAATGTGAGCATCTCGATCGAGAAAGGAGAGTTCTTCTCCCTGCTCGGACCTTCCGGATGCGGCAAGACTACCCTTTTGAGGATCATAGCGGGATTCGACACTCCGGACAGCGGAGATGTGAAGTTCGACGGAAAGAGCATATTGTCCCTTCCGCCGGAGAAGAGAAGCTCGAACACAGTGTTCCAGACATATGCGCTCTTTCCCCATCTGAGCGTATACGACAACATAGCCTTTCCGTTGAAGCTCAAGAGAATCGACAAAGCCACGATCGACATGCAGGTCAGGAAGTTCGTCCATCTCGTGCAGCTGGACGAGCACCTATACAAGAAGCCGAACCAGCTCTCGGGAGGCCAGAAACAGAGAGTCGCCATCGCCCGTGCACTGATCAACGAACCCAGCGTGCTGTTGCTCGACGAGCCGCTGTCCGCACTCGACGCGAAACTCAGGCAGAATCTCCTCGTCGAACTCGACGACATACACGACAAAGTCGGAATAACTTTCATCTACGTCACGCATGACCAGAGCGAGGCGCTGTCCGTCTCGGACCGTATTGCCGTCATGAACCACGCAAAGGTCCTGCAGATCGGTACCCCGTACGAGATATACGAGGCCCCGAGGACCGAATTCGTCGCACGGTTCATAGGTGAGATCAACATATACCCGTGCACGGTCCTCAGCTGCGAAAGCTGGCAGGACGAATACCTCTGCCATGTCGACTGTCCGTCGCTCGGCGGTGAAATCACGGTCACCGACCTCGAGAGACAGGAAGTCGGCGCAAAGCTTTTCTTCACGGTAAGGCCAGAAAAGGTCAGGATCAGCCTTGTAGAGGACGTGCAGGATGCATCGCGCACGGACATGATCAACATCTTCCAAGGCATAGTCGACGAGCCGGTATACTCCGGCTTCCAGTCCAAGTTCTACGTCAAGCTCCAGAACGGAGAGACGGTGAAGGTGCTCAAGCAGCATTCCACCTACCTCGACGACGGACCGGAGATCGAATGGAAGGATCGCGTACGCGTCATGTGGCGTGCTGTAGACGGATTCCTCGTCAAGGAGAAGGACATATGAAAAGGGATGCCGGGAAAAGGAAACGCATGCTCGGCTACCTATATTCATGGCCGACAGGACTCTGGTTCACGGTATTCTTCATAGTTCCGCTTGCCATCATCGTTCTCTATTCATTCCTCACAAAGGGACTTTACGGCGGAGTCGTCTGGGATTTCAGTCTTGCCGCATACGGCCAGATGTTCAACTCGAGCTTCGGCATAGTCATCTGGAGAACGCTGTGGATAAGCCTCGTCAGCACTGCGATCTGCATGGCTATCGCACTGCCCTGCGGCTATGCCATGGCCCGGGCGAAGAAGCTGCAGACTGCACTGCTCTTTCTGATAATGATCCCGTTCTGGACGAACAGTCTGATAAGGATCTACGCCTGGATCTCGCTGCTGTCCACGGAAGGTTTCATAAACAATTTCCTGATGGCGATAGGCATCATCTCCAAGCCTCTGGACCTCATCTACAACAATACGGCGGTGATCATCGTACTTGTGTACATGTACCTTCCGTTCGCGATCCT
The DNA here is from genome assembly GCA_949288415.1 of uncultured Spirochaetales bacterium. GTDB lineage: Bacteria > Spirochaetota > Spirochaetia > Sphaerochaetales > Sphaerochaetaceae > Ornithospirochaeta. The sequence goes on along the minus strand of CASEKE010000025.1, from coordinate 22,662 downwards.
GCCGCTGTTCACTACGATCGACAAGTTCGACTTCACGCTTCTGGATGCCGCAAGGGATCTGGGGTGCTCCAAGCCCATGAGCATATTCAAAGTGCTGTTTCCCAACATCCGCAGCGGAATTGCGACGGCGCTGGTGTTCACTTTCATACCGATCTTCGGCGCATATACCGTTCCTCTGCTCGTCGGCGGAATGGAATCCAGCATGGTCGGCAATATCATCGTGGACCAGGTCCAGAAAACAAGGAACTGGCCGCTTGCCTCCGCATTCAGCGTAATTCTCACCCTCGTCAGCATGATAGGAATTCTTTGGATGATGCGAAACGAGAGAAAGGAGACGGAGGAAAGGACCGACAGGAAGGGGGGCAAGGCATGAACACCGGAAGAAAGAAGAGCATCAACGACAGGAAGTGGTACAGCTACAGCAATCTTACGATGTTCTTCACGTTGCTGTTCCTTTTCATGCCGCTTTTCGTCGTCGTGTTCTATTCGTTCAACTCCTCGAAAGGGATGGTCTGGAGCGGCTTTTCGCTGACTTGGTACAAGGAGCTTTTCACGAATTCCTCGGCGCTGTGGAGGGCTGTCGGAAACAGCGTACTCATCGCACTCACCTCCTCTGTCACTGCCACTTTCCTCGGCACGCTGTCCTCGATCGGACTCAAATGGCACGAATTCAAGGGAAAGGGATACATAGAGACCGTATCGTATCTTCCCATGGTCCTTCCGGAGGTCATCATCGGAATTTCCATGCTGATTTTCTTCTCGGCCATAAACCTTCCTCTCGGACGGCTGAGCATATTCATCGCTCATACGACGTTCAACCTTCCGTATGTCTATATGCTCGTTTCAGCCCGTCTTGACGAGTTCGACTATTCCACGGTCGAGGCGGCCAGGGACCTGGGTGCCACGGAAAGGCAGACGCTTCTGAAGGTTGTCGTTCCTTCTATCGCACCAGCGATCGCATCGAGCATACTGATGAGCGTGACGATGAGCCTCGAAGACTTCGTCATCACTTTCTTCGTATCCGGCCCCGGCTCGGGAACTCTTCCGCTGTACGTCTACTCATCCATAAGGTACGGCGTCTCCCCTGTGATCAATGCTTTGTCCTTTGTGATGATTCTTGCTACAATGGCTATAGCGTTCACATTCAGGAGATTTCTGAAGACGGTGGCCGCATCAAGCTAGGACAAGCTGACAAGGAGGTTCACGAATTGGCAAGGAAATCGAATCCGGGAATCGTTCTGATGATCGTCACGATCATGCTTATCGCACTATCATCCTGTTCAAAAGACAGCGAGAATGTTCTGCACATCTACAACTGGACATATTATACTCCTGACGAGATATTGGAGAAATTCGAGGAAGAGACCGGAATCAAGGTCATCGTCGACAACTTCTCGTCCAACGAGGAGATGTTCGCCAAGCTCCAGGCAGGCGGCGGCAAGGGATACGACATTGTCGTTCCTTCCGCCGACTACACATCGATAATGATCAAGCTCGGAATGCTTGCGAAGATAGACCACAGCAAGCTGGAGAATCTTGGATACGTATCCCCCCTCGTCAGGGAGAAGGCCGTGTACGACCCGGACATGGAATACAGCGTGCCCTACTTCATGGGAGCCAGCGGGATAGCTGTCAACACAAAAAAGCTGGAGGAAGCAGGAATCGATTACGAGCACAGCTGGAACATATTCGCCGACGAAAGGCTGAAAGGCAAGATGAGCATGCTTGACGACATGCGCGAGGTCATGGGTGCGGCACTCAAGACCATGGGAGAATCCATCAATACGGCCGACGACGATCTGATTGCAGAAGCCGCTAATATCGTCGAACAGAAATGGAAGCCGAATCTCGTGAAATTCGACGCTGAAAGCTTTGCGAAAAGCTTCGCACGCGGAGAGTTCTGGGTTGTCCATTGCTACAGCGAAAGCCTTGCGGAGGAGCTGTCGGAAGAAGCGCTCGCCGATACTGATTTCTTCATTCCGGACGAAGGCGGGTGCCTCTATATAGACAACATGGTCATTCTCAAGGATGCGCCGAACTACGAGGGAGCATTGAAATTCATAGATTTCTTCCACAGGCCGGACATCCATGCGATATTCATCGACGAATTCTGCTATCCTGCTACGACAAACCCCGCCGCAGCAGAATATGCCACAGGAACGACGCTCTTCGATCCGGACGATCTCTCACGCTGCGAGCTGATCATGGACCTCGGGGAGGATCTCGAAAAATACAACGTGAAGTGGCAGAAAATCCGCTACACGAACTGAAATCGAGGCTCGGTCTGAGCCTTGCACATTTTTTCTCAATAAGGAGAATGGCGAAGTGAAAAAGCTGTTTCTTGTCCTTATTTTTTCGCTGCTGCTTCTTGCCGGATGCAGCAAGAGCGAGGAAGAGAACGTACTCTACCTCTACAACTGGACATACTATACCCCCGATTCGGTCCTGAAGGCCTTCGAGGAAGAGACCGGAATCAAGGTCATCGTCGACAGCTTCGCCTCGAACGAGGAGATGTTCGCGAAGATCCAGGCTGGAGGCGGCTCAGGATACGACATCATCGTACCCTCTGCCGACTATACGGAGATCATGATCAAGCTTGACATGTGCGAGAAGCTGGACCATGGAAAACTTCCCAACATCGTCAACGTGACGGACAAGGTCGCCTCCTTGGCCTCTTTCGACCCGGAGATGGAGTACAGCGTTCCGTATTTCATCGGAACGGTCGGCATCGCAGTCGATAGGAAAGCACTCGAGGAAGCCGGAATCGACTACGAGCACAGCTGGGAAATTTTCGCAGACGAACGGCTGAAGGGCCGCATGTGCATGCTTGACGACATGCGACAGGTGCTCGGAGCAGCGCTCATGGCGGAAGGTGAAAGCATAAACTGCAGGGACGAGGCAGCAATAGTGACTGCAGCCGAACATGTCGAAAACGACTGGAAGCCGAACCTCGTTAAATTCGACTCCGAAAGCTTCGCAAAAAGCTTTGCCCGAGGGGAATTCAACGTCGTTCAGTGCTATCCGGAGAATGTCTTTGCAGAAATACCCGAGGAGAACTGGGGCAACGTGGATTTCTTCGTTCCGGAGGAAGGCGGAAGCATGTACATAGACTCCATGGTCATTCCGAAGAATGCCAAGCACAAGGAGGCCGCCTACAAGTTCATCGACTTCTTCCATCGTCCGGAGATATACGCGATGTTCCTGGACTATTTCCACTTCCCCGCCACAGCTAATCCGGCGGCAGCAGAATACACAACCGTGGAACCGTTCTTCGATCCCGAGGTACTGGACAGATGCCAGCCTATAATGGACATAAGTGAAGACCTCGAAAAGTACAACAATGTCTGGCAGAAGATACGATACACGAACTAGACGGAACTACAAAGGGGAGCACGGCTCCCCTTTTTGTTTGAAATACCATGAAAATCCGGATGAAGACGCATTAAATGAGAGAAAAATCAAAATGATCTATTGACAGTACAAACAATCATTTTTCTCATTTTGATATCCTCCTGAATGAGATTCTTTGCTTTTACTATAGACACATAAAGCTATAAATTCAAGTCAATTTTAGTTCGAACATGGAAATTTGTCTAGTTTGTACATTGAATATCTTATTTTTTGATACTACTAGGACAAATCGCAATTTACCTCTTTGTTTTACATATTGTATTACGTATCTAACAACAATCATCTTTGAGCAATTTTCTACAATCATCCTAAGTTTTCCATATCCGACCATATGGCGTCATGAAATAATTGAACCCCATCCGGAGAGGGCTCGTGGACTTATTGGAAAACAGATATCAGCCTATGTACTTTCTATGGGCCTGCTTGACGTTCTGCTGTCTCACCATGGCATAGCGCAGAGTTGTATCGATCTTCTTATGCCCCAACAGACATTGTACCTGCTCTATCGGCATGCCCTTGTCGATGGCCACTGTGGCAAGCGTCCTGCGGAACTTGTGAGGATGGACCTTTGCGATTCCGAGCTTTGCCCCAAGTTTGCGCAGCATCGATTCCAGACCGCTTATTGTCATACGGTCATGCGGTTCATTCAAAGAAACGAAAAGATACGGACATCTGTCGCTTCGTGAAGCAAGATAGTTTGAAAGATGGATTTTCGTTCTTGCATCGAAATACACTATTCGTTCCTTGTTGCCTTTTCCCATCACAAGGCATTCCCTTTCGTCGAAATCGAGATCCTCGCGTCTCAAGTTCACAAGTTCTCCTATTCTCATGCCAGTCGATGCCAGCAGATCGATAACTGCAAGATCCCGGGAATTCAGACAGGTATCACGCATCAACTCCAGCATTTCGTCCGAGTAGGTATCCTTGACAGCAATGCCTGTTCTGACTTTGTGTATCCTACGCACGGGACTCTTTATTATGTAGTCCTCGTCCTCGAGCCAGGAAAAGAAGCTGGAAAGTATGCGTCTTACATTGTCGATCGTCACTCTGCTGCAGTTCCTCGTCTCATGGTATTCAGTCAAATATCTTCTCAGATCTTCTGTCGTTATCCGGGAGGGCCCTTTCTTTATGCAGTCGAGCATGGCATGGATCGTTCTCTCATAATATGAGAGTGTACGCTCGGAGCATCCCTCTATGCGCTTCGCCGCTATGAACAGCTCCACGTAGTCAATATCATCGTCATGCCGGACCATAGGGTTCTCTTCGATTATGGACCTCCCTTCCATGACTCTTTGCAACGCCTCTCCTACTGCTGCTAGTTGCTGGTTATCCAGCTTCGAAAGCAGATTTCTCTGCACCTCTTTCACTAATTCGATCGTCGTCATAAATTCCTCCGAATCAAGTTTTTCCACTTCCAAACGTTAAATTGCGATTTATCTCTTCCGAGAAAATTCGAAATCCACCAATTGCCTGTGTGTGGATAGTGTTTTTGGTGGTTTATCGGCAATTGGTGGATTTCTGTACATATAATAAAAATGATTGTTTTCTTGGTCGCCTTGCTGACTCTGCTTGCATTTACTGCCTGCGAAACAGAGACAAACAAGACTTACAAGGTTACCTATGATCTTAACTACGAAGGGGCGACAACAACGACTCTTACTGTGATGGAAGGAGAGATTGTCAATCTTTACACGCCCGCAAAAAGAACCGGATTTACCTTCGAGTACTGGTCTCTCGAGAAAAATGGTGCGGAAGCAAAGATGTTCCCTGTAAAGAACGACGTGACGCTCTATGCCATCTGGAGCGAGGATGACAAGGTAGTCGATTTCACACAGAAGGCTCTGATCACTATCGGAGACAACGAATACTCCACATTCGAACAGGCATATGCCGCTGCAAAGGATGAACCTATCGTACTTGGGGAAGGCACTGTCTACATCACGGGTCTCACTTCATTCGACAAGAGCGTGAAGATCGAAGGAGCCGGAGCCGACAAGACAAGGCTTGTAATCGACAATTATATGGCACTTATGCAGGAACCTTTCATGCCTTACCAGTTCCTGAAGATCGATGCAGACAATGTTTCTTTCAAGAACGTCGACATCAGAGTGAAGAGCAGCTTCATCAATATCCGCGCAATCGTCGTAGCATCTAATACTACCGGATTCGAAATCATCGATTCCTCCATCACTTCCACGGACAACAGCATGATAAATGCTCTCGAGTTTGGTGCTGGGTGTGGTTTCACTGTAAAGAATGCAACATTCTCCGACGTTCACGAATGCGGAATTTATTTCTCTACTCCTGCTCCAGGCTCAGTCATAGAGAATTCCGTTTTCGACAGATGCAAGCTTGCTGGCGATGGAAACTATGAAGGTCTTACAATCAACGGCTGTGAAGGAACGGCTTTGCTATATAGCGCACAGATGCCTAGAGCTGACCTCTTCATAAGCGAGAATTATTTAGGTGCCAACCCAGGCATGGAGTTCTATACCTACACCGATCCAGACGATCCTGTCAAGGTCACGGAAGGAATCGGACATGTCGATATCGTATTCGAGACTGCAGAACAAATGAACGAAGAATACGGGAATTATGCAGAAATCGTTGAAAGCGTTGGTAAAGATTCTGCGTATGAAAAGAATTTCGTATGTTGCCTCGATGCTCTTGAACTTGACGGCGATTCTGCAAAGATGACGAAAGGAACATTCGGAATCAACTTCGTCGATTCTTCCCCACTTGCAGATGGAACAGGAATCGAGAACAGCTATACATTGACATTCGATAGACCGGAAGAAGGCAAGCAGCAAATCATGTCTCTCGTAAACAGATTTGGCAATGGAGGAACCAGTAAGACTGTTACACTCGCAATTCTTGCCGACGCCGAAGGAATGAAATTCGCATGGTTCAATCATGGTGCAGCAGGATCCGATTTTGACAATACGGATATTGCAAGCAATTTCGAAGGCAAACCTGTAATCAAATTCACAGATTCGTCCATGACAGTGGATGTCAATGTCAAGTACGTCAAGAACGGAACAAATGACTATGCTATCAATGGATCTGTCACGTCTGATTCCATCGCTGTCCTAAACACGGAATATAAAGTCACAGACATGGCAATCAATCCTGAAAACGTCTTCATGTGCGTATACGACAATACGAATATCGGAGGCCAGGCTGCAACCGATTACGGCTTCCAGCAGCCTACAATCAGCGCTCTTTCGTTCGTGCTTATCTGATTTGATGCAATGAGGCTTCCTGCCGGAAACGGTCTGACGACAGGAAGCACGTTTCGACGACATAATCCGAGTTTCCGTCCTGCGCCAAGGAATCGCTTTTCCCTTGGCTAGGCGGAAAACGTAAAAGTAATTTTTTCGGACAAAGCAATGAAGAAATAGTTCCAACGCATGTGTCATTTTGCAGATCGACCAACATCACTTCGATCCATGCCGCTCAAATCCATTGGCACGGGACTTTTTTACTTTGAAAGAAACTATAGACCCGAATGCTCCTTTTGCGGATGCCTCACTTCCGGCCTACACGACCGAAGTCATGGATGCACTGATCGGATACGAAGGAAACATCCGTTATGATATTCCAGAAGGTTCAAAACTGATTTCCTCCCGGGAATCTACTTTCATATACGAAAACTTCGATCTCGAAGGCGAAGTGGCGACAGGAAATCTGGACGTGATTTCAACCTCGTCTTATTTTGAAGATGCTACGGAAACGTTGAACGGCAATCTTGGAAGCTACATTTCCTGACGAAGGAAGAGAAATACAATCTGATATCGAATCTGACCATCAACTGAGAAACGATCGAGTCACCGCTGCTCAGCGGTGCTATAGCCGAAGGGCGTTGTTCGCTATGTCGAAAACGATTCTGCTGAGGCGCTTCTCGCTTTCCTCCTCGATGAAGGACACACCCTCCTCGTCCAGCCCTGCAGCCCAGTTTATGCTGAAACATAGCGACTGCACAGTAATCCCGACTTCCCTTAGGAGGTTTATCTCCGGGTTGAGCGTCATTCCGACGACGTCTGCTCCAAGAATCCTATATGCCCTTATCTCCGCAGGCGTCTCGAGCCGAGGCCCGTTTGTAGTGATGTACACAAGTCCGGTGGAAAGAGTCTGACCAAGCGAGGTCGCGCTTTTCAGGACCTTCAGCAAAAGCTCGTTGTCGTAAACGGAGGTCATCTCCGTGTGCTTCACAATGCCAGCGTTCCCATCGAAGAACGTACTTTTCCTTCCACTCGTAAAATCGATGAAATCGCTCACAAGCCCTATTCTCGTCGGAGAAAGCTTGCTCGTGATCGATCCGACTGCGTACGTTGTCACACACTCATCGACTCCGTGGGAGCGCAAAAATTCGACATTTGCACGGTAGTCGATCAGGTGCGGAGCGACCGAATGCCCCATCCTGTGGCGCAGGACAAGAACCACCTCGCCGTCGCTCATATAGTCCACTGGACCGTACTTTGTCTCCTCTGTTCTTACTCCTCCGCCGAACGGGACCGCTTTCTCGACTCCGGTCCCGGCGATTATTGCCTTCATGAAACAACTCCTTCAGGGGTGATCACCCCTTTTACAAGACTCGACGGAACGATGTCGAATGCAGGATAGAGGCATTCGATCTCGTCCGACGTTATTTTCTGGCTTCCGATCCGCCTGACCTCGTCTCCGGATCTGTACTCGAGCTCAAGCTCGGATACATCGGTCCTGTGGAGACTGAAAGGATAGTAGTCTATGCCATAGTAGGACGCTGCTATTGCGTTCTCAAGCGTTCCGGTCTTGTTGACGATACGCCCGTCGGAAAGAAACAGATCGCTGGCAGTCATGTACAGATCTATATCTCCGCACGCCATGTAATGGGCCGGCATGGCATCGGTAACGAGCCGACACTTTATCCCGACCTCGGCAAGAGCCGGTGCGGTAAGGTGCGCACCCTGAAGATATGGCCTTGTCTCAGGAACATAGACGCAGAAATCCTTTCCCTGTTCCTTTGCCCTCAGAAGCGAAAGCATGAAACTGTGTTCAGGAAAGCACGTGGTAAGTATTCCTGCGCCATCGGGAATCAGGGAAGCCCCGTGGACGGACATTCTCAGATAGCAGTCGTCGTAATAGGCAAGGAATTCACCCCTGAGGTTCTCCATGCTTTTTCCGTTCCTTCTTTCGAGCATCGCCTGCAAGGTTTTTTTCATCGTCCTGTTTGTCGGCCTGCTGGAAGCAAGGACTTGGGCGCTTTTTACCAAATCGAACCCCTTCTGATCAGCAAGCACCATCGCGGTAAGGGCCACTTCGAGAGGTCCTCCTCCCTGCGTGACCATGTCTTTTATCGCTTTCGCAGCCTCTTCGGGAGTCTCGCACATTACGTATTCCCTGGAAAAAGGCAGCTTGCGCCTGTCCAGTATGTACAGTTTTCCATCTTCCAGACGGCATATTCCGTCATGGGTCAGGAGAAAAGGAAGTTTTCCAAGCAGTTTGTCCAAACCTCGACCTCGCTTTATCATTGCATCTCTTTACACGAAAAGTACACATTGTCGCCCCATTGTTTCGATTGACCGTATCATACGGAGCAATTACATTATATAATATCTAAAAACAAAACAAATAAGGGAGGGTATATGTTCAAAAAGACAATCATCATCCTGTTGACTCTCATGGCAGCGACACTGCCGCTGTTCAGCCAAGGGGCAAGGGAACTTCAGAATAACGAGAACCTTTACAAGGTCATTTCCGTGACGGACGAGGGAGACGGCATCTGGCGCCTGGATTGCATAAGGGAAAGCGGAGAAGAGGTCGTCTTCAGGACGAATCCCGAGACATCTGTATGCGAGACTGCCGTGGAAAACCTTGGAGAAGGCTCGATCGTAGCCATAGTGGATACGGGCATCGCGACAATGAGCATTCCTCCCCAGATGTTCGTAGCGAACATCCGCGACGTCAGCCTCGCAGTCGGACTCGGTATCTATGATGCGGATTTCTCGCAGCAGCCTCCGGCACTGCCAGGTGCAGTTGCAACGGCGGAAGACGAGACGGCGACGGAAGCTGTCCAAGTAGCGGAAACCGTTCAGCCGGCGAACTACGAAATGGTTTCACCGGATTACTTGCCGGAAGGAATGATTCCACGTTTCAGCTATACGATCGGATATCTCAACGGACAGGATCTTTTCGCCAACCCGACATATCTTCCCGATGCAGGATACTTCATCAAAGGCATTCTGGACCTCTCGAAGTTCGATCTCTCAGCCACTCTCATGACGACGGACGAAATGGTGGAGGCCTACAACAGCTACTATGAGAACTATATAGCGGCAGGGGTGGTCGCCTCGGCCGGTGTCCCGCACTCTTCCCTCGAGGAAATAGATGCTCTCGCAGTTCCGTCGACAGATCATGAGAAGTTCAGCTACGCCTACGGCTATATTCTTGCCAGCCAGATCATGATGGGCGGAATAGAACTCGACGTCGACGGATTCGCCACAGGACTTCTCGACGGACTTTACGGTTTCTCGTCGCGTCTTACGGAAGAAGAGATGCAGGCATCGTATGAGGAATACCAGAACTATCTCTATCAGGTATATGAGGAGATGATCGCCCAGCTCAAGGAAGACAACCTCAAGGAAGCCAACGAGTTCATGGAGAGCAACAGCACGAGCGAAGGCATAATCGGCATCAATCCGGGTGTGCAGATGCTCTTTACCCACCAGGAGGACGGCGCCATTCCTAAGGATACCGATACAGTCAGGGTCAACTATACGCTCAGAACGTTGGACGGTGTCGAGCTCGAGAGAAACGAGGACATCGAATTCCCTCTCGACCAGGTCATCCCGGGCTTCACGCTTGCGCTTACGAACATGCATGTCGGCGACAGCGCAACTGTCTATGTCCACCCGGACTACGGCTACGGCGAGAACGGTGCCGGATCGATCGAGCCGAACCAGCTTCTGATCTTCGATCTCGATCTTCTCGGAATCGTGGACCCCGCAGAAGCGGAAGTCTGACGACCGGCAACAGACAGAGAAAGGGAATCTGCAGTGATGCAGGTTCCTTTTTTTTGTGCCATCCATGGAAAGTGTTACATCCACATAGATCTTGAGCCTTGACAGTCGGGTCAGTCGGTTCGACCATTTGGATAACGGAAAAAGGAGTCAGCAAATGGACAGAGAAAAGCTCTTCGCTACATGGCTGGAAAAAGCCAGGGACGACAAAGATCTTGTCCTCGAGCTCGAGGATCTCGAGAAAAGAAACGACAAGGAAGGAATATCGGACAGATTCTACAAGGACCTTGAATTCGGCACGGGCGGTCTTAGAGGCGTCATCGGGGCCGGTACGAACAGGATGAACATATACACGGTCCGCAAAGCGACGCAGGGACTTGCGAATTACCTTGGAAAGCATGGAGGGACCAGCGTCTCGATCGGACACGACAGCAGGATAAAGAGCGATCTTTTCGCGCTGGAAGCGGCACGTGTGCTTGCGGCAAATGGCATCAAGGCATGGCTCTATCCTCGGCTGGAACCCACTCCCGCTCTTTCGTGGGCGGTCAGGTACAACCGATCTGATGCCGGCATTTGCGTGACGGCAAGCCACAATCCGGCCAAGTACAACGGCTACAAGGTATACGGCCCAGACGGATGCCAGATAACACTCGAGATGGCTTCCGCAGTCCTGGACGAAATCAATGCTGTGGATTGCTTCGACGTCGAAGTGGCAGATGTCGACGAAGCGATGAAGAAAGGCCTTATAGAATACATCCCGGACAGCTGTCTCGACGCGTTCGTCGATGCAGTATACGACAGAAGAGTGGGCGACGGCGAAGGGATATCCGATCTAAGGCTCGTCTACACTCCGCTGAACGGATCCGGCCTGGAGTGCGTAATGAAGCTGTTCGGAAAGCTCGGCATAAAGAACTGCACGGTCGTTCCCGATCAGGAAAAACCGGACGGGAATTTTCCTACATGCCCCTACCCCAACCCCGAAATACGCGAGGCAATGGAAAAAGGTCTGGAGCTGACAAGCAGGCTCAAGGCCGATCTTCTGATAGGTACCGATCCGGACTGCGACCGCTGCGGAACTGCCGTTCCCGACGGCAAGGGCGGCTATCGTCTGATAACCGGCAACGAGATGGGCGTCATCCTGCTTGATTTCATTGCTAAAATGCGATGCGAGAAAAAGACCATGCCGAAGAATCCGGTAGCCGTCACAACAATCGTCTCCACGGACATGGCCACGGAAGTCGCGAAGAAATACGGTATCGAGCTCAGAAGAGTCCTTACGGGATTCAAGTTCATCGGAGAGCAGATAGGACTTTTGGAGAAGCAGAACGAGGTCGACAGGTTCATCTTCGGCTTCGAGGAGAGCTACGGATACCTTTCCGGAAGCCATGTAAGGGATAAGGACGCAGTCAATGCGACGCTTCTTGCAAGCGAGGCGGCCGCATGGTACAGAAAAAAGGGCATGAGCCTTCTCGATGCGATCGAGGCGCTCTACAAGGAGTTCGGATACTACAGGAACGGCCTTCTCAGTTTCACGTTCGAGGGCGAGAGCGGAATGGAGTTCATGAAGGCGAAGATGGCGGAGCTCCGCAACACCCCTCCGACATCGATCGCAGGACTGGATGTCGTCGGAAAGGTCGATTATTCCAAGGATGCCACAGGACTTCCGAAGGCCGACGTGCTTGAGTTCGCTCTCGACAGGAAAGCCAAGCTGATGGTCCGACCCAGCGGAACCGAACCGAAGATAAAGGTATATCTATCCGCGTGCGGAAACACGGAGGAAGAAAGCATCGGAACGATCGACGAGCTTTCGAAGGCCGCAGAAAAACTGATCAAGAGCTGATAAGTAGGCAGGACGGCAATACCGCCGTCCTGCACTTGGTCCGACTAATACGTGAACACCACGCTTTTCACGCTCACGGGCAGATTCTTCGTCATACCGCGCTTGACTTTGTGCTCGTCGGAAAAAAGCAGAAAGCGTCCAGGTGCCATCGAGAACACATTGTCCGAATCGATGCTGGTAAGGCACTCACCCTCGAGTATTATCTCGAGGGTGAACATCCCCTGCTTCGGCATCAGCTCGAACCCTTTCCCAGAAAGGAACGCATCGACCTTGTATGTCACCTTCTCATCCTCCGGACACTTGTACTCGCCCGGCCCTTCGTCGTAAGGGAGACTTCTGTCCATGATGTCGATGACATGGCCAAGTCCGCTTCTGAGTCCTACGTAATCCTCCAGCTTGTCAAGCGTATCGAAGACGATCATATCTTGTCACCCGTAGCCTTTCTGTGCCTGAGAGCGGTCTCCCTGAAGGCCAGGATCATGTCGACACAGCCCTCGATGCCGAGCTTTGCCGAATCGAGCGAGAGATCGTAGGTGCGGCACATTCCCCACTTTCTGTCGGAATAGTAGTTGTAGAAGTTGGCCCTAGTCTTGTCGTTCTTGAGACATATGTCCTCGGCCTTGTCCGGATCGATCTCGTACGTATGGATCGCCCTGTACACGCGGGCCTCTATCGGAGCATGGACGAAGATGCTTATGACATCAGGATTGTCCCGCAGTATGTAGTCGGCACATCTTCCTATCAGCACGCAGGATCCCTCGGAAGCGATCTTCTTGATGGTCTTGCTCTGGATCAGAAAAAGCTGGTCGTTGAGCGGCATCTCGTTGAAGCCGAGAGCTCCAGTGGCCATCGGATAGTTTCCCATCATGAGAGAATAGAGAAGACTGCTGGTGGGCTTTTCGTCGGCGTTGTGGAAAAGCTGCTCGTTAAGTCCGCTGTCCTCGGCAGCCCTGGTCAGAATCTCCTTGTCGTAGTAGCTTATGCCGAGACGCTCTGCAAGTGCCTTGCCTACCTTTCTGCCGCCTGAGCCGAATTGGCGACCTATAGTGAATACTGTCTTTCCTTCCATTTCATCCTCCTCATCTGATTCCATTCTAGCACCTACGAAGATGTAAGAAACAAGAAAAAAATGTGTTTTTCTTGATTGAGACACAAAAAAACGGGGCAGCAGTCCATTTCTGTCCCGTTTTCTGGAGCGACTCGAGCTTCTAGCGTACAATCGCATCCACAAGAGCGTCGAATTCGGATGCCTGCGAATCCTTTGCGCTGCTCTTGATCGATACGGTGTCGTTGACGACCTCGATGCCCTTCATCGAGCAAAGGATCTCGAGCATCTTCTTGCCGCTGGCAAGAGCCCATGTACCGCACTCGATCAGTGCAACCTTCCTGTTCTGCCACAGGTGCGCCTTCAGATCGAGAAGAAGATTCTCCATCGGAGGGAAGAGCCCCAGATTATATGTCGGCGCTGCGAACACGACCCTGCCGTACTTGAAGCACTCGGCAAGCAGATACGAGGAATCGGTCTTTGATGCATCGTACATATGGATGTTCCTTACGCCCTTTTCTGCAAGCTTCATCGCAACATAGTTGGCGGCGTTCTCCGTATTGCCGTAGATCGAGCAGTAGACGATCAGAACTCCGTCGCTCTCGACCTCATAGCTGGCCCAGATCCTGTGCTTCTCGATGAACCATGCGATATCCTTGCGCCAGATCGGTCCGTGGAGCGGGCAGATCATCGCGATATCGAGACCGGACGCCTTCTTCAGCGCCGCAAGGACCTGCACGCCGTACTTTCCGACGATGTTCGTGTAGTACCTTCTGGCATCGTCTAGCCATTCATGCTCGAAATCGACCTCGTCGGCGAAGATATTGCCGCTCAGCGCACCGAACGTTCCGAACGCATCCGCGGAATAGAGTATCTTCGTGAGCGAATCGTAGGTCACCATGACTTCCGGCCAATGGACCATCGGTGCGAACACGAAAGTGAATGTGTGTTTTCCTGTGCAGAGGCTATCGCACTCCTTGACGACATGTGCCCTTGCGGCCACGTCGAAGCGGAAGAACTGTGAAAGGAACTGTATCGTCTTCGCGTTTCCGACTAGCTTCACATCGGGAAACTTCGTGACAAGTTCCTCGTAGACTCCGCAATGATCCGGTTCCACATGATCGACGACGATGTAGTCGAGCGTCCTTCCGTCGAGGACGTATTCGATATTCTCCATGAACTGTCTCGATACGCTGTGGTCGACGGTATCGAGCAGGATCGTCTTCTCATCGATTACAAGATAGGAGTTGTAGCTGACTCCCCTCTCTATCGGGTAGATGTTCTCGAACAGTGCAAGCCTTCTATCGCTTGCACCAACGTAGTAAGTGTCTTCTGCAATTCTTTTGGTAAGCTGCATTTCTCTCTCCTGACTAGACAATACCAATATAATTGAAAATTGCCCGAATGTCACCATCGGCATGCATATAAGTCGGAGATCGAAGATGATGACAAAGTCACTTTACAAAAAAGTTAAATGTGATTAACTTGATATCAAGGAGAGAAACGAAATGAAAATCGCCGTGAAAGGAATGATGTGCAGAGGATGCGAGGAAAGGATCGAGAAGGCTCTTGGGGCAATGGGGCTTAAGAACGTAAAGGCGGACAGAGTCGAAGGTGCCGTAAGCTATGAAGGCAACGCCGACATCGCCGAAATCAAGAGCACGATCGAGGACCTCGGATTCGATGTCAATGCGTAAGACCACACTCAGGATCGGGGGCATGCACTGCGCTGCATGCTCCTCCGCACTCGAAAGAAGGCTCAACAAACAGGAAGGAATCAAGGCCAGCGTCAATCTTGCACTAGAGGAGGCATCCATCGAGTACGACGACAGAAAGTACGACCTCGGGATGATTGCGAAGATCATCGAGAAGACAGGCTTCGAAATGCTCGGGGAGAACGAAAGACCTCCTTTCGAGGAAAGAAGCAGGACCGCAAGACTTGTCGCGGCGATAGTACTCGACGTTTTGCTGCTTTATGTCGCGATGGGACCAATGATACACCTTCCTTCGCCGTTTGGGGAGAACACGCTCTCATCTGCCGTTGTACAGCTGGTACTCGTGCTGCCGATAATGCTTTGCGGCTATACTTTCTTCACAAGAGGCTTCGGCAATCTTTTCAGACTCAGGCCGAACATGGATTCTCTTGTCGCACTCGGAACGACGGCAAGTTTCCTGTTCTCGCTCTACAATCTTTTGACGGGGAATCTGCATCATTCGCTCTACTTCGAGGGCGCAGGTACCATAATCACGCTCGTAATGCTAGGAAAGACTCTGGAAGCATCGAGCAAGAAAAAGAGCGCAAAGGCAATCGAGGATCTCGTCGCGCTCCAACCGGACCATGCTGTCAGGATCAACGAGGACGGCAGTCTGGAAGACATCAATCTCAAACAGATCGTAATCGGCGATACGCTTCTCATACGCCCCGGCGACAAGATTCCCTGCGACGGAACTGTGACAGAAGGGCACTGCAGCATTGACGAAGCGATGCTCACAGGAGAGTCGCTTCCGGCCGACAAAGGCGTAGGCGACAAGGTATTCGGCTCGACGCTGAACACAGGAACGACGTTCAAGATGCGTGCCGACGAAGTCGGAAAGGACACTGCGATACAAAAGATCATACAGATGGTCAAGGACGCCCAGGGGACAAAAGCACCGATTGCAAGAATAGCCGACAAGGTGTCGCTTTATTTCGTGCCGACGGTAATGGCTCTGGCCCTGCTGACGTTCCTACTGTGGGCCTTCCTCGGCTCCGACGCGGGTCTGGCGATTACACATGCCGTGGCGGTTCTGGTGATAGCATGCCCCTGCGCACTCGGTCTGGCGACCCCTATAGCGATAATGGTCGCAAGCGGCAAAGCTGCCAAGTGCGGAATACTGTTCCGCAACGCAGAGGCTCTCGAAACGCTAGGAAGAAGCGACATATTCGTCTTCGATAAGACAGGGACACTCACGGAAGGAAAGCTGTTCATAGTCGAGAGCACCTTGGACGGTAAGTCTTCCGAGCTGCTGAGGAAGATCGAGAGTCTTTCGGAGCATCCGATCGCAAAAGCCATCACAGGAGATTCCAAGACGGCAAGCGACGATATTTCCGATTTCCGGTCCGTTCCAGGACTGGGCTGCAGAGCGCTGTACGAGGGATACAGAGTCCTCGCAGGATCCGAAAAGCTTTTGGAAAGCGAGGGGATAAACAACTTCGAACGTGCCGAAGTCGAGGCGGCAACTGTGGTCTATCTGGCCATCGACGGCAAGGTTCTCGGCCATGTCGCGCTCTCCGACACAGTCAGGCAGGATGCCGAAGAGACCATTGAAAAGCTCCATAAGCTCGGGAAAAAAACTGTCATGATAACCGGTGACAACGAAAGCACGGCACGATCGGTTGCAGGGAAGCTCGGAATCGACCGATTCTATGCGTCGGTTCTGCCCTCGGGAAAAAAGGATATCGTTTCAAAGCTTAAGAAGGAAGGAAAGGTCGTCTACATAGGCGATGGAATTAACGACTCGCCCGCGCTTGCCGAGGCTGACACGGCACTTTCTGTGTCGAATGCAAGCGACGTCGCGATGTCCTCGTCTTCCGTCGTACTTGTATCCAACAGGCTGGACGACATAATCACGAGCTACCAGCTGAGCAGGTTCACGATGCGCAATATAAAGGAAAACCTATTCTGGGCATTCTTCTACAATGCGCTCGGCATTCCTGTCGCTGCCGGTCTGCTCACGATTTTCGGAGGCCCCAGTCTCAACCCGATGCTGGCAAGTCTCGCGATGAGTCTGTCGAGCGTGACAGTCGTCTCGAACGCTCTCAGGATAAACACATTCAGGAAAAACAGGTAAAAAAGACGGGAGGAACCTCCCGTTTTTTTTTCAGACGATGTCCTCCAGCTCCGTCTCAATGAACTCGACATAGCTCAACGCCTTCTCGTATATGTCGGAATTCTCGCTCTCGTCCTCGGGGGAATAGTCCTCGCTCAGAACGAACATGTATATCCAATCGACTCCGCCCTCCAGACCGAGGAGAGCCTTGATCTGATCGTTCACCTTCCGGTTCCGTCCAGAAAGGTATAGCTCCACCTTGTTTGTCTCGTGATCGTAGAAGATAGTGTACTTGAGGCCTTTCTGCCTCACGACGGAATCCATGAAAGCGAAGTAGGAATAGTCGAGATTGGAATTCACCAGCCTGGCACAATCGAACTCGGATGAAAACATCCCTCTGAGCTTCTCGAGCGATTCGATAGTCTCCCTGTATACGGCGGCAAGGTCGGTGTTTGCCTTCCTTATCTCAGTATATCTGTTCATAGTCTCAACCAAGCGTGGCAAACTCGGAAACGGGAATCGTGAACACTATTCCCATCCCCTTCTTCTTGAGGCATTCCATCTCGCCTACGGCCTTGGTGACCGCATCTGCGATCTCGTCTTTGGCGATTATCAGAAGGATTTCCTTCTCCGGAACTATCGGAAAGCCGAAGAATTTCACATCCTCGTCGCTTGCAGTTCCGTGTGCTTCTATCACCGTACCTCCGGTCGCACCAGCCTTTCTGGCGGCGGCCATGATATCATCCGCATAGCCCTTCTCGGCTATGATCTCGATCATCTTCATTCCTATGTCCTTCCTGTCGGATAGTTCCGCCATCACAGCGCCTTTCATCCTCATACGGCGTACAGCGCCCGTGATCGTATCGTTGATGTCCTCGTCGAGCAAACTGATGAGGACCTCCTTCCTTGAGTCGCCAAACCCGAGTGCCGCAAGCAAGCTTGATGAGGCCGTTCCTCTGGCAAACAGGATGGTTCCCCCTCTCGCGCCTTTTTCGCGGAGACTCTTCATGGCTTTCTGGGCCTGGCCTCTTTCGGTTATCAGAAGCAAAAGACTCTTCACCTTTTTTCCTCCTGTTTTCTGAGTCTCGAGTCGTAGATCATGCCAAGCAGCTCTATCGAGATTATCGGCATGACGGCAATCAGTCCGATCAGTCCGAACGACGCCATCTCGGTATTGCCGAGACTCGATGCTATGCCGAGCGTGAACGGCAGCAGGAACGTCGAGCTCATCGGCCCCGTAGCCACGCCACCGCTGTCGAACGCAATCGATACGAACAGCTTGGGTGTCTTCGTCATCATGAGAAGGACGAGGACATACGCAGGAACAAGGAAACATAGGAGGTTGATTCCCTTGCTTATCCTTATCGTGGCGATATCGACGGCAAGGGCTACTCCGATGCACATGAAGACAAGAAGCACGATACGCCGTACCCTGCCCTGGCTGACCTCCTCGACCTGGCGGGTAAGAACCCATATCGCCGGCTCGGCCAGAACTACGGAAGCTCCCAGAAGCGTCGATAGGACAAGCGTCGGGAAAAGCCCGATCGATATCACTGCACTTCCTATCTCCCTTGCAGTCGGCATGAAAGCGTACTTGACGGAGAAGAGGAACAGGACGAGTCCGACGTACGTGTATACATAGCCGGAAAACACCCTTATTGCCTTGATCCGCGGAAGCTTCATGACGAATATCTGCATCAGTATGGTTATTGCAAGCAGCGGCATGAGCGAGATTGCGACATCGCGTGCAACCTCGGCGAAAAGCTCGAACGCTCCAGCATCCACAGATGCGCTTCCGACATTCCCGTCGGACGACGAGAAAAAGATTCCGTAAAGCAACACGAAAAGAACAGGACCGAGGCTTGCCAGGCCAGTATAGCCGAACGAGGCCGACTCGTCTCCTTTTCTGGTGTTCGCTATTCCCAGTCCAAGAGCCATTATGAAAGGAACGGCCATGGATCCTGTCGTAGCTCCCCCGCTGTCGAATGCGACGGAGATGAAGAAATCGTCACTGAACAGGACCGCCACGAAAAGAATGCACACTCCTAAAGCCAGAGTCAGCTTCATATTCCAGTTCATCAGCGTCCTTAGAAACGCAAACGAAAGGAAGACGCCGACACCGAGGCTTATTGCAAACGTCAGCGCCCCGACATCCACGGACGGTCTCAGTTCGGAGACCTGTCCTGCAAGCACCTGTACGTCAGGCTCGGCCAGCGTGATTATCGTACCCATGAAAAGTCCGGTGATGAGGATCAACGAAAGCTTCTTGTACTTCATCACCTGGCTTCCCATGTGGTTTCCTACGGGAATGAGTCCTAGCTCGACTCCCATCAGGAAAAGAGTCAGTCCGAGTATGACCATAACGACGGAAAACGCGAAGGAGAGCGTCTCCTTCACGTCGAACAGCCCGAATACGAGTGAAACGACCAATGCGATCACCGCAATCGGGAGGACAGAGAAGCTGACCTCCTTCAACTGCCTCAAAAAACCCATCTGTCTACTTGTCCTTCTTCCTGTTGGTCAGAGAGTTCAGTATGACAAGGACGACAAACAGTATTCCGAGTCCTAGAGCGAGAAGGCCCCAGCTCCGAAGACCTATCATTACCACATCAATGAAAGTCACATCCATAAAACACCTCCATCAGATTAGCGGAAGGACAAGCTTGAGAAGAAGACCTCCGGCAAGCACGCTTCCGATCTGGCCCGATACGTTCGCTCCGAGAGCGAAAGGAAGCAGGTGATTCTGCTTGTTCGCCTCCAGGCCAACCTTCTGGACGACACGGCTGCTCATCGGGAACGCCGAGATGCCCGCTCCTCCTATGAGAGGATTGATCTTGTTCTCCTTCTTGAGGAACAGATTTGCGATCTTCACGAAAATCACTCCGCAGGCCGTGTCGAAGATGAACGCGACGAGGCCGAAGCACATGATCATGATAGTCTCCGGCTGGATCAGCTTGTCACCCTGCATCTGAGGTGCGATGGCTAGCCCCAGAAGGAGCGTGATAAGCGGAGAGAGCATATTCTGCGCGGCAAGAGAAAGCGAATCGAGCACGCCGCACTCCCTGAGGAGGTTTCCGAACATGAGCATTCCTACGAGTGCCGCAGAATCCGGAGCGATGGTTCCGCAAACGATAGTCGTAATGATCGGGAACAGTATCCTTGTGCTCCTGCTGACAGCCTTGGCGCTGTAATGCATCCTTATCTGTCTTTCCTTCTTCGTGGTCGTCGCCTTGAGGACGACAGGCTGGATGATCGGGACGAGAGCCATGTAGCAGTATGCGACAATAAGAATTGCCGGAATGTAATTGCTCATGAGACGCTGGGAGACAAGGATCGCCGTCGGACCGTCAGCCGCTCCGATGATTCCTATGCTGGCAGCATCGTTGAGCGGAAATCCGAGAGCGGCAGCTATGATCATCGAGATGAAGATGCCTCCCTGCCCCGCTGCTCCTATGAAGATGAGCCATGGCTTGGAAAGCACGGGACCGAAGTCGATCATCGCGCCGATTCCGATGAAAAGCAACAGTGGAAATACCTCGGCTTCAGCAATACCGACATTGAAGAGCCATGAGAGGATACCGTGGGCCTCGGCACTTGCGATGACGCTGCCGGGCAGATTGACGAGGATAGCTCCGAATCCCATCGGCAGAAGAAGAGTCGGTTCCATCTCCTTCTTTATTGCCAGATAGATCAGAAGCAGACCTACACCGATCATAATAATCTGATTAGTAGTTACATCCATGGCTCGAAGTATACAATAAGACGGCGAAAGTATCTATGCATAAGGCAGCACACCGGCGCAATTATGCATGCCGGAAAGATCGCTTGCTTATGAGGCAACAAGGATCACATCGTTGCAAAATTGTGTAAAATTTTTCTTGACCGCTTTACTAAACCGTTTTACACTAAAAATGCAAGGAAAGAAAGAACCTTGCATAAAACGGAAATCCATGGGTTTACCCCCCGGAAAAAAGGAGAAAAATCAATGAAAAAGACTTTGAGCATCATTCTCATCGTTCTTCTCTCCCTTTCTGCTGTGTTCGCACAGGGCGGAAAGGAAGGGGCAGCAGCCGGAGAGGTCTACTTCCTCAATTTCAAACCGGAAATCGCAGATGTCTATACCAACGATGTCGCCCCGGCATTCGAAGCAGAGACAGGCATCAAGCTCAAGGTAGTCACAGCCGCATCGAACCAGTATGCGACAACCCTCAAGAGCGAGATGGCAAAGAGCAATCCGCCTGTAATCTTCCAGACGAACGGACCTGTCGGCCTCGAAGGCAGCAAGAACGACGTGGCACCGCTCGAGAACACGGAATTCTATTCGATTCTCGCAGACAAGAGCCTCGCACTCTCGCTTGACGGACACGTAGTCGCCGTTCCGTACGCAGTCGAAGGCTACGGCATCATCTACAACAATGCCATCATGGAGAAGTATTTTGCACTCCCGACCAACAGCACCGGAGTGAAGAGCATGGACGAGATCGACAACTTCGAGACCCTCAAGGCAGTCGTCGAGGATATGACAGCCAACAAGGATGCTCTCGGCATCCAGGGTGTCTTTGCATCCACGTCAATGAGCGCAGGAAACGACTGGAGATGGCAGACACACCTTGTGAACGTTCCTCTCTGGGCAGAGTTCGGTTCCACCGAAGCGACGCTCGATGCAACGAATCTCGCTTTCTCCTACAACGAGAACTTCAAGGCACTCTGGGATCTCTATCTTGACAACAGCACCACTGCCCGCGGTCTTGTCGGTAGCAAGAGCGTCGACGATTCGATGGCGGAGTTCGCTCTCGGCCAGTGCGCGATGGTCCAGAACGGAAACTGGGGCGCAAGCCAGATCCTCGGAGTTCCGGGCAACACAGTAGCCGACGAGGACATCAAGTTCCTCCCGCTCTACATGGGACTCGACGGAGAGGAGACACAGGGACTCTGTGTGGGAACGGAAAACTACCTCTGCATCAACAAGAACGCTTCCGCAGAAGCGCAGAAGAATGCAGACATTTTCCTCACATGGCTTTTCAGCTCCGATACCGGAAAGAAGATCGTACAGGAGAAGCTCATGTTCATCACCCCGTTCAACACCTTCGAGGATGACGAGCTTCCTGCAGATCCTCTCGCAAAGGAAGTCGTACACTGGATGAACAAGGACGGCATTTCTTCCGTGCCATGGGTATTCTCCGGAATTCCTTCCGAGCAGTGGAAGGCCGACTTCGGAGCAGCGCTCCTCGGATACATCAACGGCCAGACATCCTGGGACGACGTCGTAAAGACGGCACAGGACAGCTGGACAAAGGAAGCACAGCTTGCCGGAAGGTAAGAAGCAATTCAGCTAGAATCACAGGGCCGCTTTACCTTAACGCTTGGAAAAGC
This sequence comes from uncultured Spirochaetales bacterium, assembly GCA_949288415.1. Lineage (GTDB taxonomy): Bacteria > Spirochaetota > Spirochaetia > Sphaerochaetales > Sphaerochaetaceae > Ornithospirochaeta. Next base: position 185 of record CASEKE010000025.1, on the reverse strand, counting down.
GGCCTTATTTCTGAACAGACAATCACAGACAAGGAAAACTTGAAATGGAAAAAACGCTAAGGAAATACTTCGCCCTGTTTGCGTTGCCCGGAGTGATATGCTTCGCGCTGGCGTTCGTGATACCGTTCATATGGGGGCTTGTGCTCTCTTTCTGCGAGTTCACGAACATAACGGACGCGAGCTTC
>CASEKE010000024.1 GCA_949288415.1 uncultured Spirochaetales bacterium | reverse complement strand
AACACGTAAGTAAAACGCTCCCGCGCCGATGGTACTGCGGCTTGTCCGTGGGAGAGTAGGTCGTTGCCAGGTTTTTTTTTGACCTTTCGTCCCCCGCGGCTTCTCGCACGGGGGCTTTTTCATGTCTGCATGCTTTTATTTTACTATGCATCCGATTATTTACTATAGTGGTATAAAATATATACTGTTTTATTATATAAATTATATAATTAAAATATATATTTTATCAAATTTGATATTCGAATACCATGTTTCCTGTTTATTCATTTTCATTCGATTCTGTGCTATATTCTATGTTATATGGCGGCAATAAGATTTACCAAACCTACATTGACCAGAAAGGATATGGATGCAGTCCTCCAGACGATGGTAGACGAGAAGATAGGACCCGGAGACAGACGCCGAGAGTTCATAAAGCTATTTTCGTCGTACGTGTCGGCCAGGGACGGTGCTGCGATGAGGACGTTCGTCGATGCAATTGAGATAGCATTGCGTTCCATCGGACTCGCAGAAGGAGAATCAGTAGTGGTGAGCATATACTCTCCGGATGTCTACGAGACGGCTCTGAAGGCCCTTGGGCTGAAGGAGATCATCGTCGACGTCGACAAGTTGGGCTTTCCCGATCCTGAGGCTGTGAAGAATGCCGTGGATGCCGGTGCGAAGGCCGTGCTGTTCTTCGAGCCGCTCGGGCAGCTGTACGACGACGTCGAGCGATACAGGGAATTCGGAGTTCCCGTCATAGAGGATGTCACAGAATCGTTCGGAAGTGTTTTCGGCGAAACGAAGGCCGGAATGCTGGGCGATGTCGTGGTCTGCGCCTTCGAGGAGGAAGGCGTCGTGTCCACGGCCGGAGGTGCAGCAGTCGTATCCGGAAAGGAAGAGATAGTCGAAAACATAAGGAAGCTTAGCGAGAGGACAGGCCGCTACACCGAGCTGGCCGATCTGAACGCCGCCCTCGGAATAGTGCAGCTCAACAAGCTTGAAGCGACTCTGGCACGAAGAAACGAGATATTCAGGGCCTTTCTGCAGTCTCTCAACCAGGGGGAAGGAAAGATGTTCCTATCCGGAAACATAGATTTCAGGACAAACGGGTATGCCTTTCCAGTTATCGTCAATTCCAGAACGCAGGAGGCCGTCGAGTTTGCGCGCAAATATGGCGTTACCGTGAGAAAGAGCTTCTCCGGTGCCATAGGCGCGAGGTATCAGGATCGGATAGACCGATATCCGAATGCGGTTGCTGCTCTTTCGAGATGTCTATCTTTTCCGATTTATCCCTTTCTGAAGAGCGTGGATGTTGATACAATACAGAAAGTGCTGAGACACATCGGATAGCCATCCGTATATGAGGGACAGGTATGATCAGATTGGAGGACGTAGTCATCATCGCCAACGGGAGCAAGAACGAATCACATGTGCTTTCATCGAGCATGCTCCAGTATTTCAGGGAGCGCGGAATAAGATGTTCCGTGATATTCACGATGAGTACGGACGATGAGATATGCATTCCATATTCGACGGATCTCGTGATATCGCTCGGCGGGGACGGTACGGTTCTCTACGTTGCCAGGAAAGTACACGATCTCGGTCTTCCTATTCTCCCGGTGAACCTCGGGACGTTCGGATACATCACGGAAGTGAGCAAGGACGAGTGGCAGGAAGCTCTCGAACACTACGTGTCCACAGGTTCGAACCTTTCAAGACGACTTATGCTGAAGATCTCGGTCAACAGGAACAGGAAGAGGGTGTTCTCTTCCTATGCCCTCAACGAGGCGACGATAAACGCATCCGGAATAAGCAAGGTTGTGAAGCTGGAGCTTCATCTGGATAATGTTTATGCCGGACTCTTCAAGGCAGACGGGATGATAATAGCCACCCCGACAGGCTCGACGGGCTACAGCCTCGCAGCTGGCGGCCCCATCCTTTCGAGCGACATCTCGGCCTTCATCATCACACCTATATGTCCGTTCACACTGTCCAACCGTCCGCTTGTCACGGGAAGCGATACTTACTGTGTCATACGCGTCGTGGAAGGCCAGAGAACGCAGGTCGCGCTGACCGTCGACGGGCAGAGTTCCATGCTCCTCCAGGAGGGGGACGAGATCATCGTCGAGAAGTCCAGGAGCAAGGCGCTGTTGATAACCAGCCAGAAGAGAAAATACATAGAGGTGATCAGGGAGAAGCTGAACTGGTCGGGAGAGTTCCATGCTTGAGAGTATCAGAATACGAAATTTCGTTCTCATTCCGTCGCTTGAGCTCGAGCTCAAAAAAGGCTTTACTGTACTTACGGGAGAGACCGGATCAGGAAAATCGATCATCCTGGGAGCGCTCAACCTGCTTCTCGGAGGAAAGGCCGACAAGGAGGAGATCCGAGCCGGCGAGGAAAGCGCCGAGATAAACGGAGTATTCTCATCTGACCGGCCTGCCGTTCTGGAGTGGCTTGACGGTAAGGGAATCGAATGCACCGACGGGGAAATCCTGATCCGCAGGGTCGTGAAGTCTTCCGGCAGAAGCATATATACCATCAACGGAAGTCCTGTCACCGTCTCAGAGGGACAGGAACTGGGACATCTCCTCGTGGACATATCCAGCCAGCATTCCCATCAGTCGCTTATGAAACGCGACGTGCAGCTTTCGTATCTGGATTCGAGCGCTGGAAACGATCGCGCGATCGTCGAATACAGAAACGAGTATTTTGCGCTTCGCGCCCTGGAGGGTGAGAGAGATGAGCTTTGCGCCAAGATAGAGAAAGCTCAGGCTGAGATGGAATACAACGAGTACTGTTTCAGGGAACTCGATTCTGCAAAGCTGGAAATCGGCGAGGACGACCGGCTCAAGGAGGAACTCGACATCGTCGCATCGAGCGAGTACCTCATGACGAATCTTTCGGAAGTGTCCGATGCGCTGGACGAAGCATCAACTCTTCTGTCGAAATCCTCCACGATCCTCGAGAAGTGCATCCGGCGCGATCCTCGTCTCTCCGAATTTTTCCCTCGTCTGGAGAGCTCGGAAATAGAGATAGGCGACATACTCGATTCGATCAAGGCCCATATCGGCGGATTCAACCTGAACGAATACGAGATAGAGGAGAAGAACGAGCGTCTTGCGCTTCTGCAGAGACTGAGGAAGAAATACGGCGGATCCATCGAGGGGGCGATCGCCATGCGGGACAGCCTGAAGGAGAAGCTCGATTACGCCCAGGATTCGGCGGATCTGATCGACGAGATGGATAGGCGGATAGCCGAACAGCGCAGCAAGGTCGAACGGCTTGCCACGGAGATCGGTTCGCGACGCAGGAAGAGGGCTGTCCCCCTTTCGAAGGAGATAACTGCCAAGCTCGCAAGGCTGGGAATGAAGAACGCATCGTTTACAGTGAGCGTCTCTCCGTCTCAGCTCGGACCGAACGGAGAGGACAGAGTCGACTTCCTAATCTGCCCAAACAAGGGCGAGAAGGTGAGTCTCATCGAGGATTCCGCATCGGGCGGAGAGCTTTCGAGGATCATGCTTGCCCTCAAGAGCGTGTTCGGAAACGAGAACGACGTCGAGACACTGGTTTTCGACGAGATCGATGCAGGAATAGGCGGAAGCACGGCTTACGACGTGGCAGCGGAACTTGTCGACATCTCCTCATCCCATCAGGTCATTGCCATTTCGCATCTTGCCCAGCTCGCATCTAAGGCCGCTCATCATCTTGTCGTCAGAAAGAGCGTCGTCGGCGGCAGGACAGTCAGTACGCTGGAGGAGATTTCCGGCGACGAGAGGATAAAAGAAATCGCCCGCCTCCTTTCCGGGGACGCGAGCGATATCTCCCTCGAGCATGCCGCAAGACTACTGGAAGTTCAGTGAGTCGAATACCTTTCTGGCTTTCTCGTCCGATATCCTGTAGTTCTTTGTGCCTGCGTAGAACGGATATATCTCGTTCTGGAGCTTTGTTGTAGTGGGCTCGAAGCCATGACGACGTGCAAGGCCAAGGATTTCCAGTATCAACGTGGCGTTGTCGTCCGTGAGTCCTTCCTTGTTGATCTTCCTTCCGATCTTGTTCGAATAGGACGACATCAGCTCCTTTATCGTGCTAATCTCTGCATCCCTGCCGTTTTTGTTTATGAAGTCGATCAGTGTATCGATTTTTGCCTTGTTCTCCCTTTCGGCGACGCTCTTTATGCTTACTGCCAAGAAGCTCTTTATGATCTTTATCGCGACTCCGAGATTCTCGACATCGTCTGTCTCGATGGTCATGTACTTGCTGTTCTTTACGAGAAGGGAATAGTGGAACATGGAGTTGCTCATATCTTCGATTTCGTTGTACGTTATCTGGTTCATCGCACTGTCGATCCACTTGAAGCACTTTCTGATCAGCCGGGGAGGGATGTCCTTGTTGGTGATTCTCAGATGCTTTCTCGGATATGTCATCCCGTTCGCCACGGAAAGATACAGATTGATTCCGTTGTCGATCGTCGACGAAGAAAGGATCGTGAAGTCGAATGTCTCAAGAGTCTCCTTGTCCTGGATTTCAAGAATCTGGTTCTTGAAGCTGTCAGGGTCGTATCCGAGAAGCTTGAATCTTCCATAGTGGTCTATTCTGTCCTGCACGGAGGCGAAATTCCTGTTGAGATAGAATGCCAGTGCCGCTTCCGACTCGCCGGAGAGTCCCTTGAGCTCTTCCTGTGCGATCATCATTCCGTCGCCGATGCCCTTTATGTTGCTTTTTGCGGCCCGGAGGTCCGAGAGGAACGGAAGAAGCAGATCCGTCTGGCAGAAAGGCTGGAACATGCTGATGGCATAGAGTGCGTACTGGATGTTCTGTCGAGGCTCGATTCCAGAGATGTCGGAGAAGAAGAAACCGCACGAGGTAAACGAGAAGTGAATGTTCTTGATGCCGGAAAGCATGTGGGCTATCTCGATGTTGAAGGATGGATCGAACGAGTGGCCAGAGTGGAGCTCCTTGATGAAATCCTCCGTGGAAAGCTTGCCAGAGGTCACTTTTCCGTATTGCCTGATGAGATCGTAGGGCTTTACCCGCCCGCCGAATATCCTTTTTATCTCGTCGGAGAATATCACATCGAGCTTTTCCTTCAGGTTGTCCAGACTGTTCCTGAGCGGCGTTCTCCATGCCTGGTTCCACCCCGGGTCTCCGCCCGTGTGGCAGCCGCAGTCCTTGTACCAGCGGGAGACCCCGTGCGAGCAGGACCATGACGTCCCCTTGTTGTCCTCTCCCGTGTGCAGCACGGCAAGCGTTTCTGCCGGATTCCTTTCAAGATACGAGGCGTAGTTGGTGAGAACGAAGTCGTCGCGGTCGCCGACCTTCCTTATCAGTGCGGCGAGCGCCATGTCGCCGTATGGTTCGTGATGGCCGTAGATTTCCCCGTCCGTCGCGGTGTGGATCAGCGCGGGCTTGTCGGTATCCTTTATGTAGATCAGGTTTTCGTACAGCTTGTCCGCGGATCTGAGCAGATGGCCGAAGCTGATTCCTTCGGCAAGGGTATGGTTGTAGAAAAAAGCTGCTATCCTGCTGCCTTTCTCTCCCTCGATCAAGAACGGTCTGTCGTACGGTGCTGGTTTGCCATTGAGATTGACGGGATTTCCACTGTTGTCGTAGATTGCCTTGCATTGCCACGGAGAGAGGATCACGAACTTTATGCCGGCCTCCGCGAGCATGTCGACGACCTTGGAGTTTATCGCAGCCTCGGGAAGCCACATGCCTTCGGGATCGCGGTCGAAGTAATGCTGGAAGCTTTCTATGCCCCAGTCGATCTGGATCTTTGCATCATCCTCACGGTCGAGCGGAAGGATGGTGTGGTTGAAGCTCTGTGCCATCGCATTCCCGTGCCCGAGACGCAATTTCGATTCCTTGTCGCTCTCGATGAGAAGTTCGAGCTCCTCCGGATGCTTCTCTTCGAGCCACGAGAGGAGTGTAGGTCCGAAATTGTACGATATGTATGAAAAGTTGTTCGTTATTGATACTATACGTCCGTAGGGAGAAAGGTATCTGGAGTGTATGTTCGCGCCATAGCAGTCGTTGAAGATCTTCTCGTTCCAGTTCTTCCAAGGCGCGGCGGATGTCTGGAGCGGAATTATTCCCGTTCTGGGATTCTCCCGTGGCGGCTGATAGAAGTGTCCATGGAGAATCAGGGATGTCTTGTCGTTATCGCTCATGTGGACATTTTACCATATTGTGCGTCCGGCATTCATCATATTTCTTGATCTTTTTGTCTGCTTATTTTCCTTGCCAGGACTGTTACCTTGACTAAAAAAAGCCAATTCTGTACATTAAAATGAGCAAAGGGACTGGTGATTGATGATTCTGATAAAAATAGATTCGCTTTCTACGCAGGAATTGAGGAACATCGCGGAACAGGAGGGAGTCGAAGGGTTCGATTCCCTCGACAGGGACGATCTGATCGTTGAGCTTGAGAACATCTTCGGCGACGAAGATGACAGCACTCCGCGAGGCGATGTCAACAGAAGATTCCTTTACGGAATCACCGACTATCGAGGTATCGACAAGGACGTGCAGGAACTTCCCGGCGTCGAGGAGCTCCCTGAGACCTATCCAAACACGGAGATACATCTCCTTTACAAGAATCCGTCGTGGGCCTACTGTTTCTGGTCTGTCTCGCCTCAGGATCTTTCCAAGCTCCAGGAAAAGAACGTAAGCGAGCTTTTCCTTCTCGTCGTGGTCGATTCCGACAAGGGCAAGGAGGAGTTCGAGGTTCCCGTATCGGTCGAGGATACGGACTGGAACATAGGTCTCCCGATGCATGGAGGAAGGTGCAAGGTTTCTCTGATGGTGAGACTTGACGAAAAGGCTCTGGAGCTTGCGCACTCGAATACGCTTTCCCTCGTGGACAGTTACTGGCTCGACCATCCCGACGAGATCACGGAGAACGACGAACTCTTCAAAGTATATCTTTCGATGATAACCACCAAGGAAGGCCAGCTGGCTGAGAGTCCGCTCATCTATGAGATAATGAACATCTACGAGAAGGAGGACCTTGACAGATGGCACAAGTGAACAACATAAACCTCATTCTGCATGCCCACCTTCCTTATGTGAGGCATCTCGAATATCCTCGATTCCTCGAGGAGGACTGGTTCTTCGAAAGTCTCAACGAATCATATCTTCCGATGTTCAGGATGCTTACCCGCCTAGACGAAGCCGGGGTGGATTTCAAGCTTTCTTTCTGCTTCTCTCCGACGCTTCTCACGATGCTCCAGGACAAAATGCTCCAGGAAAGGTTCAAAAAGTACATGGACCTTCACATCGAGCTTGGACGCAAGGAAGTTGAAAGACTCAAGGACGAGAGCGAGACGCGCCGTCTAGCACAGAATTACCTCGATGCCCTCCAGACCAACTGGAAATTCTACGAGAGCAACGACTGCAGCATACTGCCCGTTGTGAAGAATCTTGCATCAAAAGGCAAGATCGAGCTTTTCACGACGGCGGCAACGCATGCGTACCTTCCTCTTTACCGCGAATATCCCACGGCTATAAACGCGCAGGTGAAGATGGGGATAGAGACATTCCGCGAGACATTCGGTTTCCTTCCGTCCGGATTCTGGCTTTCCGAGTGCGGATATTATCCTGGCCTGGATGACGTGCTTGCGAAGTACGGCATATCCTGGTGCCAGCTTCCGACTCACGCGGCAATATCCGCAAAGGACAAGAGCATAGGCGGTGGCTATCTTCCAGTCAAGATGCCTTCCGGCGTCGTCGGCTTCGTGAGAGACTGGAACATAACCAGTCTGATCTGGTCCGACGTTTCGGGATATCCGTCCGATGTGGACTACAGAGAATTCTACAGGGATATCGGCTACGATCTTCCTATGGACTACATCAGGCCGTACATCCATGAACCCGAGGTACGCGTTTTCACCGGATACAAGTACATGGCCATCACCGGAGTGGATAATCCGAAGAAGATATACAATCCGGAGAAGGCGGCGCAGAAGGTCGCTCTGCATGTCGGCAATTATCTTTACCATATCAAGAAAAAGGGCAGGATGCTTGATGCGGCAGGTCTTCAGTCCCCGACGTTCAATCTCTGCTACGATGCCGAGCTCTTCGGGCACAGATGGTACGAGGGAATAGATTTCCTCGAGAAGTTCATCGTCGAGACCTCTTCGTCTTCCGACTTCAGGATGACAACGCCTTCGGTGCAGCTGAGCCAGATCGGTACCAGGTTCGACTATCTGAGAATCAACGACTGTTCATGGGGCAAGGGCGGATATTCCGATGTATGGCTGGACCAGTCTAACGTCTGGATCTATCGACATGTGTTCAAGGCCATAGAGAGAATGGAGGAACTGACCTCGCGATTCCCGGAACAGGGCTCGCTCAAGGGAAGGTTCCTCAACCAGGCAAGTAGGGAGGTGCTCCTTGCCATGAGTTCGGACTGGCCGTACATAATGCATGACAAGACGAGCGTCACCTATGCTGAGAAGCGTATTAGGAACCATCTCGGCTCGTTCAACGTCGTCTATTCCTCGATGTGCAAGAATACGGTGAACACGGAGTGGCTGATAAAAGCTGAACGCAGAAACGCCATCTTCCCGAATATAGATTATAACCTGTTCCGGAAGGACGAGTGCGACAAATAAAACAATACTTTTATTCAGTTGAATAATTTAACTTAAGCGATTGTACTTTCTATTTTTTTTGAGAAGAAATTCTAACGTTTTGAAATTTTTTCTAACGTTTTTGAGAATTTCTTCTCTGTTATATGCTGAAATTGCCTGTTTATCCTTGCAATTCAGAACAGTTCCAGCTGTCTGGCTGGACTGACAATTAATTGCGAACACCCCGTGGTGAACGGAACCGATGCGTTTACGACTTCATGTTCTACTAGGAAATCAAAAACCTCGGGATATGTCAATTCGACGTATGGATCCTGTGTTTCGAAGAACTGGAAAAGCTTTGCGACATTGACTGAAAGCATATTAGCGAAGTCGCAGAGTAGAATGCAATCCGGAATAGCGAGTGATTTAATATTGTAGAAATCCTTCTTGACCGTCTCTCCTTGATCCATCCTGTCATAATCAAATTTACCTGTCTTTTTTAGAAGATCGTCTATTGCCGTGATAGGGTAGCCATGTTGATGTACAGACTCCACTAATCTTGAGATGTTAGATCCATTTGCAAGCTCATAAACACCGTCGAGCTCTAACTTACCCATGACTGCGTGATAAATCGATTCGTACTGTTCTTGCAGCTTGTTACAGTAGTCCTTGCAAGCCTGGATTGTTATTCTATAGTCCCCTTCGATATAGAAAGCATCAAGTTCATAATTCATGATTGCATATCTGAT
>CASEKE010000023.1 GCA_949288415.1 uncultured Spirochaetales bacterium | reverse complement strand
TTTATGTACAAGGTACCGGAACACCCTTCAAAAAACCGGAATGTCGGAGAATTCAGCCCGCTTGCAGTGGTTGCCGGCCTTCTGGTCATGCTTTACACGACGGCGAACATAATGGCTGTCAAAGTTATTTCCATCGGCGGAATATCGCTCTTCGATGCAGGAACAGTCACGTTTCCCCTGGCATATATGCTATCGGATGTACTTGCGGAAATCTGGGGATACAGAACGGCCAAGAAAGTGGTTGTCCTAACGTTCGTCTGCAACCTGATGATGATACTTTTCCTCTCGATCGGAATAATACTTCCATATCCTGATTACATGCAGCAGACACAGGAAGCATATGTGACCATCTTCACTTACGTACCGAGGATCGTGGCATCGTCTCTTATAGCATTTCTTTCAGGAGAGCTGATGAATGCAAAGGTCCTGGTCAAGATGAAAGAGCGGCAGAAGGATGGAAGACATCTATGGGCAAGGACGATATTCTCGTCCGTCGTAGGATACCTCTTCGACACAGTTCTCTTCGTCATCCTGGCGTTCTGGGGAACGGTCCCGCTTGCCGACATGGCTTCGATGATTGCAGCCCAGTATGTGATGAAGACGATCATAGAGGCTGCTGTAGGAACGCCGCTTGCCTATGCACTCGTCCACTATCTGAGGAGGAACTATGCAGGATCTTGTCCGATACAGCAGAATAACTGAGGGCATGAAGCGGGAGTTCCTGCTTCTTGTCGGCTACGGCTGCAGATGGGGACGCTGCACATTCTGCGACTACCACGAAGACAGGAGCGACGATCCGTTCAGAACCAACAAGGAAATTCTCGACAGAGTGACTGGAGAATTCGGAGTCCTCGACATCATAGACTCCGGTTCCTGCTTCGAGCTCGACGAAGAGACCATCGAATACATAAGGCATGTCGTTTGCGAAAAAGGAATTCATACGCTATGGTTCGAGACGCACTACATGTACCGCAACAGGCTGGAGGAATTCGCGGCATCGTTTCCATGCCGCGTCAAATTCAGAGTCGGAGTCGAGACGTTCAATCCCGTTCTGAGGGCTTCATGGAACAAAGGAATCCCGGAAAGCGCTACCGCAGAGGAAATAAGCAGATACTTCCAGGGCACATGCCTGCTTGTCGGAGTCAAAGGACAGACGAAGGAGGACATTCTTCATGACCTTGAGCTTGCGGATCGGTACTTCGAGTACTACTCGGTCAACCTTTTCTGTCCGAACTCCACTGCAACAGAGCTCGACGAGAATCTTGCATCGTTCGTCAAAACCGAAGTGAAGAAGCTTCTTGCGACAAGGCCGAAAGCCGAACTTCTCATAGAAAACACCGATTTGGGGGTCGGCTGAGTTCATTTTCATTGACACATTACATTTATAAATGGTAATTTTTATAAAGCTGTTTGACTCAACGATTCAGCGAAAAAAAACATATAGCAGAGGGTTCTTCAAATGAATTCATCAGAAGACAACAACAAGACAGTTCCTGCAGCAAAGAAGCCGAAGAACAAAAACAGGAAGTCCATCGGCTGGGTCATAGGAATCGTCATCCTTATCCTTATCTCCATCACCTTCGTCCTTCCGACGACAATCTTCTCGACGGGAAGTGCCGCAGACACTGTCCTCGGAACCTACAACGGAAAGAAGATAAAGCTTTCCGACACATATCTTCAGAACCAGATATCCAACCTTGCGAACCAGTACGGCGGAATCAATTCGATAGACACCTACATCCAGGTTCTCACACAGGCATACCAGACTACGGTATATGCAGAAGCCCTTGGCCAGATGGCGAAGTCGGCAGGCTTCAAGGTCACGGATGAAGCAGTCGACAACATGATCATCGAGTCCGGCATCTACAACGACGAGAACGGAAACTTCTCCGCAGATATTTACAACAGCACCGACCGCTACAGCCGCGACATGACCAGAGAGATGATCGCGACACAGCTTCCAGCACTTACGGTGCAGAGCGAGATCGTCGCGGGAATGCAGACGGCCGATGCCGAGCTTGAACTCATCAGCGCCCTTGCTGCCTATACGCGCACATTCGACTACGTACTCATCAACTCGACCTCGTATCCTGCTGCGAAGACCGAGGAATACGCAATGGGAAATCCGAAGGACTTCATGCAGGTGGGAGTCAGCATCCTTTCCGTTGCCGACGAGGAAACGGCAAAAGGCATCTATGACAACATCATGAACGGCACGACCACATTCGAGGCCGCCGTCTCAGAATCTTCCACCGACTCCTACAAGAGCAACGCAGGAAGCATGGGTGAAGTGTTCTTCTTCGAGCTTTCCTCTCTCTGCACGGACGAGCTCGGAGCCGACAAGGTTTTCTCCACCGGCATAGGAGAGATCTCCGAGCCGATCGCAACGACCAACGGCTACAGCATCTTCAAGGTCAACAGCGAGGTCGCAATGGCCGATTTCACGGATGCCGATACGGTAAGACAGGCAAATGCCCATATCGCATCCGTAGATCCGGATCTCATGAACGCATATATCGACGAAACAGAGGCAACGTTCTCCAGCAGGATCGCGAACGGCGAGGATTTCCTTGAGGTCGCATCCGACATGGGACTTACCGTCGTCAACGTAAGCGATACAAATGCCAACCCGGCAGGATTCCCGTTGCTTTCCAGCTTCAGCTATACCGATCCGTCCGGATATCTCTACTACGCAACCGCAACCGACACCGACCTCACAAAGACGCTCTTCTCCTCCGACGAGGGAACAGTGCTTCCTGCAATCTCTACCAACGGCGCAAAGATCGTTGTGAAGGTAGGAGCCGAAAAAGTCGCGGAAGAGGATGACACAACCATCGAATCCATCTATCCGTACCTCGAGTCGGGCATGTATGCGGCAGACGTCCAGAACGCAGTCTTCTCGAGCTCCAAGTTCGAGGACAACTTCTACGAAGTCCTGTTCAGCCAGCTGCTCTCGTCGAATTAGGCAGGATGCAATCAGGAACCCGGAGGACCATGGCGACATGGTCCTTTTTTCTATCCGATGCAGATCATCTGTATGAAAACTACACAATACTGCGTAACCACGGATCGTCCTGAGCACTTATAATGGTGTAATAAAAAACCATGGAGGGTAAAAGACGTATGAAGAAAACAATTCTTTTCGCACTTGTAATTCTGCTTGCGGCAACAAGCGTATTTGCAGGAGATTTTGCAATAGGCGTTTCTGCAGGCTTCAAACAGGACATACTTATCGGTGAACACGACAATCTTATGTTCAATGCGATTCCAATCAATGCAACAATGATTGCAGATGTATCCGACAATTTCGCACTTGGGTTCGATCTCGGCATGGGAATCAATCTCAAAGGCGATGACAGTATAGTACTCTTGCAAAACGAAACGAAAGTCGGACTTGTCGCAGATGTATTGGCATATTACATCATTCCGATGTCGAAAAAGGCGGACTTGTATCTTGGTGGAGGTCTTGGATACGATTATGTCGTAACAAACACCGTGAAGGGTATCAACAGAACGTCTGATACCTCTGTACATACTCTGGATGTACTTGTCGGTGCGAAGGGAGTATTCGATGTTTCAAAGAATGTCTCTCTCTTCGGGGATGCAAAGTTCGGAATAGATGTATTGAAATCGCTCGCAAACAACACGCTGGACTCGAGTACCAACCTGCTTGAAAATGTTTTCGGCATCCAATGGGGACTCTCATTGGGAGCCGCATACAAATTCTGATACTCTCTTCTCCCTTGCTTGTCCCGGACAAAGTGAGGTGAACCCTCAAAGCTGGACCTAAAATAAGCTTAGGCTATTGGACTAGTCAAGGAAAATTGGACACTAAGTTAAGTTGATTTGCGAATGCCTCTCTTCAAATTCCCGTGGAGAGGCATATCCTAAAGCCGAATGCATCCTGACACTGTTGTAATACAGCTCTATGAACTTGAACACTTCCTTTTTCGCTTCCTCCCTCGATTCGAACTTTCTTCCTGACACAAGCTCTCTTTTCAGCGTCCTGTAGAATGATTCCATCATTGCATTGTCACAAGGGTTGCCCTTCCTGCTGTTGGAACATATGGCATCATTTCCCTTCAGAAGGCTTCGGAATCTCCTGCCTGTGAACTGCG
>CASEKE010000022.1 GCA_949288415.1 uncultured Spirochaetales bacterium | reverse complement strand
CCATTGTCTGCCAGTGTCGTGAAAGAGGCTGTTCCTTTTACAGGTGATGCATCCTGCGCATCGTTTGATGCTTCTATGCTGATTTCGTAACCGGTCGACGGATTCAGTTTGTTTATCGTGAAGCTATACATACCGCCTATGAAACTCATTGAAACGGATTGTTTTTCATTTCCAAGGTAGATGGTATAGCTATCTGCATTCTTAACCGGAGCAAACTTCACATCCACTTTCTTTGCATATGGTGTGCAATAGATGACAGGAACGTCCGTGACGGCCGTGCGTTCCAGTTGCGTCGGGTACTCGACCGGCGAACACGAGATGATTACCAGCAGTACGGAAAGTACCGCGGCAGAGATTTTTTTCAAACTACTCATATTTGAATTTTATCATGTAATATGGAGTACAAGAAAAAATAACTATTAAATAATGGTTAATTATGTTATTATAGTAACATACTGTAAAAATGATAACATTTTATGTTTTTTTGCATTGACTAAATCCATCAAAGTAATTAATCTTTTGGAAAAATCGAGGAAGCGCTATGGATAAGAAGATAAAAGTAGCCGTCATCGGTGCTACCGGTGCCGTAGGACAGGTTTTCATGTGGATGCTTTCCGAGCATCCGTGGTTCGAGCTCAGTTATGTTACTGCATCTGCTGCAAGAGTAGGTCAGAAGTATTCCGCGACAGTGCACTGGGTAATGCCTTTCGAGATGCCGGAGGCCATCAAGGACATGGACGTAAGGGAGTTCAATTACCAGCAGATGAAGGATGCCGGTGTCAGAATCGTTTTTTCCGCTCTTCCTGCTGCCGTCGCATCGGAAGCTGAGCCGCAGCTCAGGGCAAACGGATTCTACGTTTTCTCGAATGCTGCCGCAATGAGGTACGATCAGAACGTTCCTATTCTCATACCTGAGGCCAATGTCGAGAAGCTCGAGCTTGTCAGAAGCCAGGGCTATCCTCAGACAGGTTTCTGCGTAACGAACGCAAACTGCGTGACTACTGGACTTGCCGTAGCACTTGCCCCTCTGAGAAAGTATGGCATCAAGACGATAACGATCAACAGCTATCAGTCCGTATCCGGAGCTGGATATCCCGGGCTTTCATCCTTCGATATCACGGACAACTGCATTCCGTTCATCAAGGGAGAGGAAGAGAAGATCGAAAAGGAAGTCAAGAAGATTCTTTCCATCGACCCTGAAGTCTATGCCTATACCGTACGCGTTCCTGTCATGTTCGGTCACCTCGAGACGGTCTGGCTTGAATTTGAGCAGGATGTTACAGAGGATATGATTGTCAAGGATTGGCAGGACTTCAATGTCGTGCCGGAGCTTCCGTCCTCTCCTGCACAGCCGATAGTGTACTCCGCGGAGCCTACGTTCCCCCAGCCGAAGTATGCTTTCTGGGGCAATCCGAAGGGAATGGTGGTATATACCGGAAGAATAAAGAAGAAGAACAACAAGATCGGTTTCTGTTTGCTTGTCAACAACATCGTAAAGGGTGCAGCAGGCGGTTCCATCCAGAATGCGGAGGCATTCGTCAAGAACTTCGGCCTGATCTGATCGGGTACATTCGTAATATCGGCATAACAGCCCTCGCATCATCTGCGGAGGGCTGTTTTCATTTCCTTATGTTTACCACGGTACAGCAGTCATGGACGTATATGTCGTGGAGAACTCCGTTCTGTTCAGCGACGAAATGATGGCTTTTCGTGCACCCTCTGCAGTCAAGGCCCAGGCCGTCATGCCTGTAGCAGGCGCGGGAGATGAATAGTGGAGGAGTGAAGTCCGTCACGATGGTCGGTTCGAACGGCCATGGCTTTTCGTATCGGCTTCTTTCCATCCATAGATATCCGCCTGCGAGGCTATCGCCCAGAATGTCCATGAGAAGCTTGGCACTTTCCCTGTTGGACAGGTAGAGATATATGTCGGCGAAGTAGGAATATTCGGGATGTCTGGATGCGAACTCTGTCTGGCCGATGTTGTTGAGCCCGACTAGAATCGGCTTCTGAAGCTTTTCGAGCTGTCTTTCCAGTTCCTCGTAGAACGCCTCGTCATCATAGACCACGGGAGGAAGAGTGACATATGTTGTTCCTTCGATTTCCACGCCGTCCGTCTGCCAAGGCAGGTGTTCGCCGGATATCAATCCTCTTGCGGGAAGCTTGATCGCATCCCGCACTCCGTCGTATGTCGACCCATCATAGATTGCACTTTTCCTGGGGACCGCTTCCAGACGGGAGAGGAATGCCCTTCTGATTTCCTTGAGAGCGGACGACCTGACGAAATACCCTTCCATTCCCGTATCGTTGATGATTTCAAGCTTCGAAAGCTGGTATCCGCTCTCTCCGGACTGTGAGAAAATCTTTCTGATTTGGTCTGAGGCAAGGTCCTTGTCCGATTTCTCGACTTCGATCGGGTAGTCCGCAGTCAGCAGGTCTGTGACTATTCTGAGCGACGACTGCCCGACCGTTATCGTCGTATCTACGGGAATCCTGTCATCCGGAAGATTCAGATTAGGTTTCTTTTCATTGAGTCCGGCATCGGATACCTTGTAAATGATGCTGCCTTTCTCAAGCCTTTCGTACTGCGGAAGCAACACTGTATCCCGGGTCGGACAATTTGCGGCGAATCTCACAGCATCCAGCAGGCCATCCTTGTTTCTTTTCAGATACATCAGTCCGTCATGCGGCATTATCCGTTCCTTTTCGTCAAGGGTAAGCTTTCTGCCTTCCTGTTTCACAACGACTCCGGCTTCGGCCCCAAGATGGCCTGTGTAATCTCCCGTGGTCAGGATTTCATGCCCCGGACCGCGGTAGTTCAGAAATCCTGTCGACCGTGAACGGCTGAAGGTGAACAGTTGGTCATGTCCGCATTCGTAGCCATTGTCGAGAATCTGTCGGTACAGTCTGGCCGTAGTTGCCACATACTCGTCGCCTTTGAGTCTGCCCTCGATTTTTGCGCTGTCTATGCCTATCTCGTTAAGGCGGAGAAGCTGCTGTCCGATTTC
Source organism: uncultured Spirochaetales bacterium (assembly GCA_949288415.1). GTDB lineage: Bacteria > Spirochaetota > Spirochaetia > Sphaerochaetales > Sphaerochaetaceae > Ornithospirochaeta. The sequence continues at coordinate 27,691 of CASEKE010000022.1, read as the reverse complement.
GAGATCCTTAAGACTGAACGGATAGACGTTCTGTCCTGTTCCCTCGTCCCGGAACCAGGTGCGGCAGATCTGGGCGCATTCTCCTTCGTTTGCGCTCCTTCCGGTCTTGATCCTGCTGGCCATGCATAGTCCGGAAAAGCCATAGCACATCGCGCCGTGTATGAATACCTTCAGCTCGATGTCCGGACATGCCTTTCTGATTTTCTCAATTTCATTGAAAGTGAGTTCCCTCGAGAGCACCACACGTTCAAAGCCCAGTTTCCTCATCGCCTCCACGCCGCTGATATTGTGTACTGCCAGTTGTGTCGATCCGTGAAGCGGAAGATCCGGAAAGTTCCTTTTCGCAAGTTCGACAAGTCCAAGGTCCTGGATTATTATACCGTCCGGACGATGTCTGGATATTGTCTCCAGAAGCTCGTATGCCTTTCCTAGATTGCTGTCGTCCACGAGGGTATTTACAGTGACATATATTTTCTTTCCGTTTTCCCGTGAATACCTTCTGATTTTCGAAAGGTCGTCCTCGGAAAAATTGACGGCGCCTTTCCTTGCGGAGAAGCTTTTCATTCCGAAGTACACGGCATCCGCTCCGTTTCTGAATGCCACAATCGCGTTTTCAAGATTTCCTGCGGGAAGTGCTATTTCGATCATATGTCCTCATTATATCCCAAGAGTGCGAAGGCTAGCATAGCCTAGCGGATGAAAAATGGCAAGGGAATATGATTTCTTTACGCATTGCGGATTCTTAAGTATACTTATTTCAAGGAGTATTATGGATATATTCGAACAGGATAATAATGTCATGCGGATAATGAAGGGGGATGTGCTCTACAGACAGGGCGAGAGCTGCGACACGATGTACGTGCTTGGCAAGGGGCGCATCGGGCTGTATCTGGGATATGGAACGCCGAAGGAATACCTTCTCATAGAGCTTTCCGAGCCAGGAAGTTCACTGGGAGAGATGGGCCTTCTTGAGGGAGAGCCGAGGAATGCCACGGCTGTCGCTCTGGAAGATAGCATCCTATCGGAGCTTACCGAGGACAATATACTCGAGTTCATCACCGATCATCCGGCAATGGGCATGAAGATGATAAAGGATCTTGCCCATCGTTTCACCTCCGTCGCAAAGGAACTTGAGAGTGCCAAGGAGATCGTGCGTGACGTAGTGGAGGAGCTGGAAGTCGGAGGGGCGAAGAAGAGTCTCCGCGAGAGAGTAAGAAAACTTGCAGCGGCACTGACGGAGATTCCCGAGGATGTTCCGCCCGATCTCTACATGACGGTCTACATGCGCAACCAGGGACACTTCCATTGACTTGCCGAAAACTGTGGCTTTTGCAGGGTTATTGCTAAAGCCGGACAATTAAAGTAAAATTCGAGAAAGAACGAAACTCCGGCCTATGGCCGGAAGACCATAAGGAGAATATTGATGACAATTAATGATCTCAAGCACAAGAAGCTGGTCTCCTGGATTGAGGAAATCAGGGAGCTTTGCCAGCCGGATGATGTCGTCGTCTGCGACGGATCAAAGGAGCAGTATGATCAGCTCATCGAAGGCATGATCGAGCAGGGACTCTGCGTCCGCCTCAATGAGGAGAAGAAGCCTGGTTGCGTACTCTTCGATTCGGATCCTTCGGACGTTGCACGTGTAGAGAAGAGAACCTACATCGCTTCTGCCACGCAGGAGGCTGCCGGTCCTACGAACAACTGGATCGATCCTGTCGAGCTCAAGAAGACGATGACCGATCTCTACAGAGGTTGCATGAAGGGAAGGACGATGTATGTCATTCCGTTCTCCATGGGCCCGCTCGGATCTCCGATCGCAAAGCTCGGAATCGAGCTCACCGATTCCGCATACGTCGTATGCAACATGATGATCATGACCCGTGTAGGTGTCAAGGTTCTCGATCTCCTCGGAGAGGACGGATACTACGTTCCTTGCCTCCACTCTGTCGGAAAGCCGCTTGCAAAGGGCGAGACTGATGGCGGAAAGTGGCCTTGCGCACCGATGGAGCACAAGTATATCTCCCACTTCCCCGAGACGAGAGAAATCTGGAGCTACGGTTCCGGATACGGTGGAAACGCTCTTCTCGGAAAGAAGTGCCTTGCTCTTAGAATTGCAAGCGTACTCGCACGTGACGAGGGCTGGCTTGCCGAGCACATGCTCATCCTTAAGGTCACCAACCCCGAGGGAGAGAGCATCTACGTCACAGGCGCATTCCCCTCTGCCTGCGGAAAGACGAACCTCGCAATGCTTATCCCGACCATCCCCGGATGGACTGTACAGACAATCGGCGACGATATCGCATGGATGAAGCCCGGCAAGGATGGAAGGCTTTATGCCATCAACCCGGAGGCTGGCTTCTTTGGAGTAGCTCCCGGAACCAGTGCAAAGAGCAACTACAACGCTCTCATGGCTGCAAGCAAGAACACCATCTTCACAAACGTCGCTCTTACCGAGGACAAGGATGTATGGTGGGAGGGAATCGGATACGATGCTCCCGGAAAGCTCATCGACTGGAATGGAAACGAATGGATCCAGGACAAGAACAACAAGGAGCAGAAGCCGGCTGCACATCCGAATTCAAGATTCACTGCACCTGCAAGGCAGTGCCCGTGCATCGCACCGGAGTGGGAGGATCCCCAGGGTGTACCTGTATCTGCAATCCTCTTCGGCGGAAGAAGACCTTCGACGATTCCTCTCGTACACATGTCCAGAAACTGGAACCATGGCGTATTCCTTGGATCGATCGTAGGTTCCGAGGTTACTGCTGCTACGCTTGATGTCAAGGCTGGAACGATCAGAAGAGACCCGTTTGCAATGCTTCCGTTCTGCGGATACAACATGGGCGACTACTTCCAGCACTGGATCGATGTCGGCAAGGCTGCACCTAGCCAGGACGTCCTCCCGAAGATCTTCTATGTCAACTGGTTCAGGAAGACTCCGGACGGCAAGTGGCTCTGGCCCGGATACGGCGACAACAGCCGTGTTCTCAAGTGGATCTTCGAGTGCTGCAAGGGAACAGCAAAGACCGTCGAGACTCCGATCGGAATCATGCCGACAGTCGATGCCATCGATCGCCCGGAGGGTGTTACCGAAGCCGATATGGCAGAGCTTCTCAAGGTCGATGTTGACGGCTGGCTCAAGGAAGTCGAGGACATCAGGACCAACCACTATCCGAAGTTCGGCAAGCACCTCCCGAAGGAGCTTTCCGATATGCTCGACACGCTCGAGACTGCTCTCAAGAACTACAAGAACTGATCTTGGTTTTGATCGCATGGATTCAGGAAACCCGGAGCTTATGCTTCGGGTTTCTTGTTTACTATGGTACGGCTATGGATTAAACTCGTTTCCATGGGACAATCCGAAAGAATATTTTACATGCTCGATCTGCTGCTGGAGAAAGGTTTTTTCACACGCAAGGAGATTGCCGAGCGTTACGAGGTATCCACTAAGCAGGTATGGCGCGACATCGAATACATGCGAAGCCGCTGCCCGATCCCAGGCCTTCCGTATCTGGACATCGAATACAGCAGATCCGCCGGCGGATACGTGGTATCGACCGAGAGCCGTGCCAGACTTGAGTCGTGGCGTTTCAACCGCGTATTCGTCAATGCGATTGCCGTCGAAAAGAACCTCGCCGAGGAGAAGCTGCTGTCGGATGCTGTAAGAAAGGATCTGGAATTCGTCCGTTACAAGTCGTATGCAACCGAGAAGGTCGACGAGATCGTTTTCAGCCGTCTCTTCGAAGCGATGAGACGAAAGAAGCTCGTAAAGCTTCACTATCCGACAGGAAAGGTGCCATGGCGGACGGTCGAACCCCTCAGACTGATAAACTACGGGGAGATATGGTATCTTCTGGCTACTGAGAAAGGCAGCAAGGACTTCATCTTCACTTTCTCCGTTTCGAGGATCGAAGGCATCGAGTTGCTCGACGAGGATGTCACGTTTTCCGACTTCGACCGCCTTGACAGAATGTCCGATTCATATGGAATATGGTACAGCGACAAAGGAGACGTGGAGTATGTCATCAGGTTTACAGGGTGGGCCCGCGACACTGTCCGTAACCAGATATGGCAGCAGGATCAGAAAGGGTCGGACGACGGAAAGGTCTATACGCTCGTTCTTCCTGCCGCAAGCGATGTCGAGCTTCTGAGCCGCATACTGTTCTACGGCGAATTCGCCGAACCTGTCGCACCTGCATCTTTCGTCGAGAAATATCGTTCGAAGGTCAAGGCAATGGCTGCCAGATACTCTGAGGTGGAGAAATGACGATGCAATACGAGATGATAGACAACGACGAGGCGCTTCTTGCCTTGGTCGACGTGCTGGGAAGGAAGGGCAGTGCACTGGCCATAGATTTCGAGGAAGAGTGCAATCTGCACATATATGGAGAACACATCTGTCTCGTACAGATATTCGACGGAGAACGGTTCTATATTGTGGATACCCGTAGCCACGGAATCACAGTACGTTCGCTCGAGGTTCTGTTCTCTCTGGAGAACGAGAAACTCTGGTTCGAGTGCAAGAGCGATGTGTCGCTCCTTTTCAGGGAATACGGAATAAAAGTGCGTAACGTTGTAGACCTGCGAGTCTATGCTCTTGCCCTAGGTTTCAAATACGGACTTGGCAAGCTGAAGGAGGCATATCTCGGCCTCAGCGACGACGGCGGGAAGAAGCGTCATCAGCAGGCCAATTGGCTGAAGCGTCCGATAAGCGAGGAGAACATAGAGTACGCACTCGACGACGTCAAGGATCTCTTTCTGCTGCGTACCGTGCTGGAGGCGGAAATCGAGAAGGAGGGGTTGAAAAAGAAGTGCGACTCAGAGATGAGGAATGTCGCGGCAGTCAGTCCTGCAAAACCCGGATGGACCAAGATCTGCAACGTGAAACTCCTGAGCCGCGATGAAAGGACGTATCTGAAGAACATTTTCGAGGCAAGGGAAAAGCTGGCCAGACGTTTCAACACGCCGGCTGTAAACGTACTCGAGAAAAAGGAGATCGTACGTCTTGCCAAAAGCGTACCCGATACCGAGGACAGCCTGAGAAAAGAGCTGGAGAATGCCCCGGCACGCTACAGGGCTTTCCTGATCATCGAAGTATGGAAAGCGATAGAGAAGGCTAGACGCGAGATATCAGGAGAGAACGTATGAGCCTCTCCAGCCGGTCGATCTCGGATTTCGGTATTCTTTCCTCCCTGGAATGAGCGTTTAGATATCCTGATGTCAAAACTACCGATTCGATTCCCAGTCTGTTGAGGTGGCTTGCGTCGGAGCCTCCCATGGTCGATGCCTTTATGATGTCGGGTACCGAGGCTTCCACATGGCGGATTATCGAAGAATCCTTAGGTAGCTCGTAGCCTTCGTATAGATGTTCGACCGTCGGTCGTACATTCGGGTCCACTTCTTTCGCAAGCTTCAACGTAGCTTCCTCGATTGCACGCAGCCTCGAGGTTGCCACGGCTCTGATCTCAAGAGTCACGACCGCATTGTCTGGAACGACGTTCGTGCTGCCTTCTGCCACGAACGAGCCTACGTTGAGAGTGGATCCGTCCTCGAATCGTCCTTTCTCTAGTCTGTATACGAATTCCGAGGCCAGCGATATCGCGTTGATCCCTTCCTCTATCGCAAAACCAGCGTGTGCGCTTCTTCCCTTGAAGCTGAGCGTCATACGGGTTTTCCCCGGGGCTCTTGTGATCATGCTTCCTACTTTTCCTGAAGCATCGAGTACGAAACAGAACCGTATTTCGAGTCCTATGAAGAAGTTTTTGTCTAGTTTTCCCGAGCCGAACAGTCCGATTTCCTCGGCTACCGAAAACAGGAATGCCACGTCATTCCTTCTTTCTTCGGCCAATGTCATCAGAACAGCGATAGCGGCCTTGTCGTCGGCTCCGAGCGCAGTCTGTCCATCCGTCGCTATCTCGTAGTCCGTTTCCACTACATGCGGATCGACAGCGATGTCGACAGTGTCCATATGTGCCGAGAAAAGTGTAAGGCTTTCGCTGTCGTACGGATAGAACAGCATGTTGCCCCATTCGTCCTTTCTCATTGCGTATCCAAGTTCCGTGTAGAATTCCTCGAGGAATCCTTCCATCTTTTCCTCATGCCTCGAAGGTGATGGGATTGCAAGTATCTTTCTTAGGTGTCCGATTGTTCTTTCCATTCCATCATTCTACTCCCGGAGGGAAACATTTGCTATAATCTTTCCATGTACAGAGCAAAGACGACAAGATATTCGAGGATGAAATACAGGAGAGCAGGCAGAAGCGGACTGCTTATGCCGGAGCTTTCCCTTGGAATATGGCACAATTGGGGTCTTTATTCGGACTACGATGTCATGAAGGACATGATTTTCACTGCGTTCGACAATGGAATCACCCATATCGATGCAGCGAACAACTACGGTCCACCTCCCGGTTCTGCCGAGGAGAACCTTGGCAAGATCCTCTCTTGCGAGCTTGCCGGATATCGCGACGAGCTTCTGATAAGTACCAAGGCCGGCTACGAGATGTGGCCCGGACCGTATGGAAACTGGGGCGGGCGGAAGTATCTGATGGCTTCGCTCGACCGCAGTCTGGAACGCCTTCATCTGGACTATGTCGATATCTTCTACCATCATCGTCCCGATCCTGATACTCCTCTAGAGGAGACCGTAGGTGCACTTGCGGACATGGTGAGGAGCGGGAAGACGATCTATGTAGGTTTCTCCAACTATCCTGCCGAGCTGCTGTGGAAGGCAACGGCAATGATGGAGGAGACGTATTCGATACATCCTGTACTGGACCAGGTCAGATATTCGATCGTGGACAGGCATATCGAGGAGGACGGACTGCTGCAGACCGTGGCGGATCTGGGAATGTCCGTTTCCGTTTTTTCCCCGCTGGCACAGGGCTTGCTGACCGACAAGTATCTCAAGGGCGATATTCCGGAGAATTCGCGGGCAAAGGAGAACAGATTTCTCAAGGAGGAGACGATCACGAGCCAGCTCGTGGCCAGATTGAACGTGCTGAACGAAATTGCTGAGACACGGGGCGAGACGCTTTCTGAGATGGCAATCTCGTTCATCCTGAGGCGACCTGAGGTGGCGACCGTCATCATCGGAGCGCGCAACAGCGAACAGATACGTGCGAATTTGAATGCGCTCGGAAAGAGCCGCGAGTTTTCGGACGAGGAGATAGGCGAGATAACCGGTCTGTTCTGAAAAAGAAGAACGGAGTTCGCTCCGTTCTGCTGTTCATTTTCTGTATCCGGTATCTTCCAGAGGAAGGGAATATCTGGGTTTGCCGTCTACTTTGTAGTAGGCATTCCGTATCGCAGGTGCTGCAGGTATTGCACATAGCTCGCCGACACCTTTTGCTCCGTATGCTGCCGGGCTCTTTCCTTCGGCCTGGACGGTAATTACTTCGATTTCGGGAATCTCCGTGGCTCGCAGAAGTCCGAGCGTTCCGTATTTCGATTTCACATATCCCTTTTCCTGGATGAAGTTCTCTCTTACCGCATAGCCCATGCCTGTGACTACGCCTCCTTCTATCTGTCCTTCGATGGCCGTACGGTTTATAACGGTTCCGGCGTCGCAACAGGCGATGATCCTTTCCACGGCCTTTTTCTCGTCCAGAATGGCGACCTGTGCGGAATAGGAGTATGAGAGATGGCTTACGGGATATTCCTTTCTGCTGTCGATCGGATCGGTAGGAGGACAGAACTCCGCATAAAACTCCTTTCCTTCCAGCATCCCGATGGTTTTACCGTCTCCAAGTTCCTTCCCTAGCAGGAGACTCGCTCTCTTCACGGCTTCTCCTGTGAATGCCGTCTGACGGGACGCCGTCGAGGTCCCGCTGTCCGGGGTCCTGTGCGTATCCGGCTCCTCGACTATGAACATTTCCGGGGCAAGCCCTGTCGATTCCACAGCTATCTGCAATGCCACGGTCTTGAATCCCTGTCCCATGCATGCGGCACTCGTACGTATATGTACCATGCCCTGTTCGACCGATACGATGCATCGTCCGGTATCCGGCAGACCCATTCCTATTCCTGCGTTTTTCATGCAGCAGGCCAGTCCTGCTCTGGCGAAGTTCGAGTAGTACGCATCCTTGACTGCAAGCAGACATTCGACCATTGCCGTATCCGGACCTGCGATCTGGCCGTTGGGTAGCACGTCTCCGGGGCGGATCGCATTTCTCATTCTTATTTCGAAAGGATCGATCCCGATCATTTTTGCCATTTCGTCGAGAGCGCTTTCCATTGCAAAGCATGATTGCGTAACGCCGAATCCCCTGAAGGCTCCCGACGGGACGTTGTTCGTGTATATGGCCCTTCCTCTTACCTTCAAGTTCCGATAGTTGTATGGGCCTCCGGCATGAGTGCATGCTCTCTGCAGTACAGGACCGCCCAGCGATGCATATGCTCCGGTGTCTGCGAGGATGTCCTCCTCGAGTCCCAGTATGCGTCCTGTCCTGTCGCAGGCAAGACGCAGTGACATCTTCATCGGATGTCTTTTGGGATGGATGTCAAGGCTTTCCTGCCTTGATAGTCTGACTTTCACCGGACGGTCGAGAAGGTATGCCGCCAGCGCCGCATGATGCTGCACGGACATGTCCTCCTTTCCTCCAAAACCGCCTCCGACCAAAGCTGAAGTTACTCTGACTTTTTCCTTGGGAAGATTGAGCACCTCGGCGCATTCCCTCTGTTCGTCGTATATGCTCTGTCCTGAGGTGTAGAGCCTTACTCCTCCGTCCATGTCAGGCAGGGCTACGCAGCACTCCGGTTCCATGAAAGCATGTTCCGTGTGTGGCGTCACATACGTCCTTTCGAGAATGTAATCGGCTTTTCTGAAAGCTTCCGCAGTATCTCCACGGACTATGTTCTCCTCTCTATAGAGGTTCGTATTCTCCCAGCTGTGGACGATTATCTTGTTTTCGAGAGCCTCTTCTGCACTGAATGTACCTTCCAATTCGACTGCTTCGACCTTGACCAGTTTCTTAAGTTCGTCGAGCGCATATCTATCGTAGCTGGCTATCAGAAGAATCGCATCTCCGATGTAGCTTGTTATGTCGCCCTCGCCATATAGCACCGGCCAATCCTTCGTTATATGGCCATGCCTGTTGTTCGGGACATCCTTTTTCCTGATGATTCCGGAACATCTTATGTCCTTTTCCAGCTCGCTTGTGTCTATCTTCAATATTCTGGCTCTGGGGTAGGGAGTCCGCAGTGCGGATACATAAAGCATGCCTTCAAGCTCGATGTCGTTTGCGAATATTCCACGACCAAGTGCTTTCTCGAAGGCATCGATACGTCTGAAGCGTTGTCCGATTCTTCCTTCTTCCTTATTCAGGGCTATAGGGCGGTCCTCCCTGAAATACCATGCGGCCATAAGGATGGCATCCTCTATCTTGATGTATCCTGTGCAACGGCAGATGTTACCCCTGATGGCTTTCTTCACGTCCTCGCGTGAAGGATTCGGATTGGAATCGATGAGGGCCTTTGCGCACATGATCATTCCTGGAATGCAGAAACCGCACTGCACGGCTCCGCATTCCGCAAAGCAGTAGGAGAAGACTTCCTTTTCCCGATCCGAAAGCCCTTCTATGGTGATGATGTTTTTCCCTTCGAGCCTACCGGTCTTCTGTACACAGGCCTTGACTGCTTTGCCGTCCATTATCACAGTACAGGTACCACAGGCTCCCTCGCTGCAGCCGTCCTTTGTACCTGTCAGTCCGAGCTCGTATCGCAGAAAGTCGAGAAGCTTGATGTCCTTGTCCGTATCGATAGGATTTCCGTTGACGAAAAAATGCATTTGCACACTCCGAAAAAAATTCTGGCGTGAGCCGCTTAGCTTCTGTCGTGTCCATGACAGCGGTCTGTGATACCCACTATTCCAATTGTCCTTTCAAACGCCCGCATTGTCAAACTTTTTATACCCGCATGAGTAAATAAAGTTGCGCATTGTTGCGCTTTCTCGGCTTCCTGCAGAACATTCGGAAAGCGGTTTTGACAATCGGGCAATCGGACGTCAGAACTTCAGCACGATCTCCTTTTCATGCATCTTAAGCTGCATCAGTTCTACCCCTGCGCTTTCCAGCATTTTTCTTGAGGCCTTCGTAGGGTCGGAATCATGGTATTTATCGGATAGATAGACTACTTTCCTGATTCCTGTCTGTATGATTGCCTTTGCACATTCATTGCACGGAAACAGCGCCACGTAAAGCGTCGCACCTTTTAGGGAGGGAAGGGAAGAGTTCAGTATCGCATTGAGTTCCGCATGGCATACATACGGGTATTTCGTCTCGCTCCATTCTCCCTCGCGAGCCCATGGAAGCTCATCGTCGCTGCAGCCGATAGGGAATCCGTTGTAGCCCACGCCGATGATCTTCTTTTCAGGGCTCACAATGCAGGCCCCCACCTGCGTGTTGGGATCCTTGCTCCTCATGCTTGAGAGCACAGCGATGCCCATGAAATACTCATCCCACGATATGTAGTCGGTCCTTTTTCCTGACATTTTTCCTCCTCAGAATCTCTCGAAGAATTCGAATATGGCTTCAGTGTACACGCTTCTCGTGGAATAGTACATCAGTAGCGAGTGTCTGGAATGACGGAAAGGTTCCATGCTTGGCGATAGACTTTCGACTGTTGTGGAGCCTACGCCTGAGAGAATGATTTTCTGGTTGCCGAACGGAACTGTCCTGTCGTTCCTGTCGTGGATGGATATCATCGGTACTCCGACTTTGCCGAGGTTTTTTCTTATTCTTTTCAGATTCCAGATAAGCGAGAGCCCCTGCCTTGGAAATACGCCTTTGTAGCCGACCCATTCCTCGTCGCCATCCTCGCCGTCGGGTTTGCCGTCCACTGTTCCTGCGCCGATGGAAGGGACGAACAGGGCGACGGTGCGTACGAAATATGCGAGCGGATCTGTGATCAGACGATCCCGGATAAGGCTGTTGTACGTGACTGGAGCACTCAGAACCGCTATGGCAGCAATGCTTTCTCCGTGTTCTTCCGCAAGGCGGAGCGTCATAGCACCTCCCATGGATACTCCGACCACGAATGTCTTTGCATGTCTTTTCGAGATATCCATAAAGAGGTTTTCGATGAAGGCATACCATTGGGAGAAATCGGTCTTCTCGAAATCGTGCCAGTCTGCTCCGAAGGTAGGAATCAGCGGAGCATAGACGTCGTACCCATGTTCGGCGAAGAAACTCCTTGGATATTCGTACATTGCCGGGGTTGTCGGAAAACCATGTATGAACAGCACTGCACGATCGGATCCCGACTCGCTCTTGAACGATCTGCATCGGGGAGAGAAGCATTTTACCTCGTCACCTTCGAGCGCTGTGTCGGATCTGTCTCTGTAAAAGGGGAGCCGTACGTTCCAATAGATGAAAATGGCGATCAGTATCGCCGCAAAAATCGCTGCTGTCATTCTTCCAATATAACATGAAAAAGGCGCAGCCGTGAGACTGCGCCTGAAACATGATTGTCGATGCGCTTATACGATCGCCTGCAACATGGACGGGATTACCGCCATGAGAACGCCGGCTGCAACAGCGCTTCCGATGACTCCGGATACGTTCGGTCCCATGGCATGCATGAGAAGGAAGTTCTGGGGATCGGCTTCCTGTCCTACCTTGGATGAAACACGTGCCGCCATAGGTACTGCAGACACTCCGGCAGAGCCGATGAGCGGGTTCACGGGATGCTTCGGGTCAATCTTGTTCATCAGCTTCGCCAGAAGCACGCCTCCTGCCGTTCCGACTCCGAAAGCGACCATGCCGAGAAGGAGGATGCCGAGCGTTTCAAGGTTGAGGAACTTGTCTGCAGCCATCTTGGAACCTACGGAAAGTCCGAGGAAGATCGTTACAGTGTTCATGAGTGCGTTCTGCATCGTATCGGAGAGTCTGTTGATGACTCCGCATTCCCTTGCAAGGTTGCCGAACATGAGTGCACCGATAAGAGGGCAGGCGGAAGGAAGAAGAACTGCGCAGACCGTGATGACCATGAACGGGAAGATGATCTTCTCGAGCTGGCTTACGGGCCTGAGCTGCTGCATCTTTATCTTTCTCTCAGCCTCGGTTGTGAGTGCCTTCATGATAGGCGGCTGGATGATAGGTACGAGGGCCATGTACGAATATGCCGCTACTGCGATCGAACCCAGATATTCCGGGGCGAGTCTGCTTGTCACGTAGATTGCAGTCGGGCCGTCGGCACCGCCGATGATTCCGATGCTTCCCGCGACTGCCAGGTTGAAATTGATGCCCGGCAGGAAAGAGAGCAGGAGGGCTCCGATAAGAGCTGTGAAGATTCCGAGCTGGGCCGCCGCGCCGAGAAGAAGCGTCTTCGGGTTTGCAATAAGCGGTCCGAAATCCGTCATCGCTCCGACACCCATGAAGATCAGAATCGGGAAGAGACCTGAATCGATTCCAGCTTCGAAGAGAAGCTTGATGAATCCTACATCTCCTGTCGAAGGATCTATTCCTGCGATGTATGCGAACGGAATGTTTGAAAGTATGCATCCTGTTGCGATAGGAATGAGAAGAAGCGGCTCGAAGCCTTTCTTGATTGCAAGGTAGAGCAGCAGGAATCCGACGAGGATCATCACGGCGCTCTTCCAGGAACCGACGCCTGTCGGGTCGGCTCCGATGAAGCCTACGATTCCTGTCGTATTCCAGAGCGATATTGCTCCGTTTATGATGGCATTCATTTCTGTGGGACTCCTTTCATCAGCCGATGATCATCAGCACGTCGCCAGCCTGGAGCTGATCGCCCTGATTTACAGGAATCTCGACGATCGTTCCGCTTGCAGGTGCGAAAATCTCGTTTTCCATCTTCATAGCCTCCATGACCATGAGAAGATCGTTCTCCTTGACGGTATCGCCGACCTTGACGTTGAAGCGAAGTGCAAGGCCCGGCATCGGAGCTGTCACCTCAACCCTTTTGGCGCCGGCTGCCGGAGCAGGTGTCGCCTTCGGAGCATCTGCAGGAGCAGCTGCTGCCGGAGCGGATGCCGCTGCGACGGTGGCTCCGATCTGCATGAGGACATCTCCGGCCTGGAGCTGGTCGCCCTGGTTTACGCATATCTTGGACACAACGCCGCTTGCAGGTGCGAAGATTTCGTTCTCCATCTTCATGGCCTCCATGACCATGAGAAGATCACCTTCCTTGACTGTATCGCCTTCCTTGACGTTGAAGCGGAGTGCGAGTCCCGGCATCGGAGCGTTGACGTCGATATTCTTGGTGGATACTGCAGGAGCCGGAGCGGCAACTGCTGCAGCCTTGATTCCGTCGACGACATTGAGAGGATACTTGACTCCGTTGACAGTTGCGCTGTCCTTGTCGAGCTTTACGCCGTAAGCGACTCCGTTGACTGTGACGGTGTACTCGCCGGAAGCGTTCTTCTTCTCTGCCTTCTTGGGCTCGTTCTTTCTTACGCCGTTGACGTGTGCCTTTCCTGTGAGGTAGAGAATTCCCTTCTCTTTGCATGCTCCTGCGATGAACACGTTCTCGTCGGTGATCGGAAGTCCGGCATCCTGGAGCATCTTCTCTGCAGCCTTGATTCCCTTGTTCGGATCTCTGTCGTTGATGTCGACGCACTTCTCAGTCGTCGGCTCGAGGTGAAGCTGCGCGGAAGCAAGCTTGACAACTTCGGGATCGGGAGCCACAGGGGTCTTTCCGAAGTAGCCTAGGACCATCTTGCCGTATCCTTCCGCGAACTTCTTCCAAGGTCCGAACATGACATTGTTGAATGCCTGCTGGAAGTAGAACTGGCTGACAGGTGTGACGGATGTTCCAAAACCGCCCTTTGCTACAGTCTCTCCCATAGCCTCGACGATGAGCGGGTACTTGTCCATGAGGCCGTTGTCCCTGAGCATCTGGGTATTTGCCGTGAGAGCTCCGCCCGGAAGCGGGAAGAATGGGATGTTCGGGTTGACCTTCGTAGCCTCCGGCGGGAGGAAGTAGTCCTTCATGCACTCCTCGAAGACGTGCTCGGCCTTCTGGACCTTTGCAATGTCGACGTCGAGTGTGTATTCCGTTCCGCGAAGTGCGTGCCACATCGTGATGATGTCGGGCTGGCAGGTTCCGCCGGAGCAGGGGCTCAGGGCAAGGTCGATGCTGGTCGCACCGGCCTCGAGTGCGCTCATATACTGGTCGATGGATACTCCTGCAGTCTCATGCGAGTGGAATACGATCTTCATGTCCGGTCCGAGAAGCTTTCTTGCTCTCTTGATCGTCTCGTATACGTTGTGCGGGGTGGAGGTTCCAGATGCATCCTTGAAACATACGCTGTCGAAAGGAATTCCGGCATCGAGAATCTCGCGGAGGATCCTTTCGTAGAAGTCGGGATCATGAGCTCCTGTGACACCCTCAGGAAGGCTCATCATGGTGACTGTCACTTCGTGCTTGAGTCCTGCGTCGTGGATAGCTTTTCCGCTGTCGATGAGGTTGTTGACGTCGTTGAGTGCATCGAAGTTCCTGATTGTCGTCATACCATGCTTCTTGAATAGCTTTGCATGGAGCTTGATCATGTCTCTCGGCTGGGAATCGAGACCTACGATGTTGACGCCTCTTGCAAGTGTCTGCAGGTTTGCATCAGGGCCGGCGACTCTTCTGAACTCGTCCATCATCGCGAAAGCGTCTTCGTTGGTATAGAAGTAGAGTGCCTGGAATCTAGCACCGCCGCCTGCCTCGAAGTGGGTGATACCTGCTTCTCTTGCCGCAGCAACTGCAGGCATGAAGTCCTTGGTGAAAACACGTGCTCCGTATACGGACTGGAAGCCGTCACGGAAAGCTGTACACATAAAATCAACTTTCTTCTTGCTCATTTCGGATCCTCTCAATTTGCTTTGTCGTAAGCGGCCGCAATGGCGGCGGCAATAGCAGCATCGTCTGTCTTGGGTGCTGCCTTAGGGGCGGGACCGGAAGGTTTTCCGGTGCTCTTCGGTGTGCTCTTTGCAGGGGCGTATTTCCCTACAATCCTGCTCATCAGCTTCGTTGCGAAGATGAGGATGACAAGGAAGAGGAATACTGTTCCCATGCCAAGCAGCATAAGGATTCCACCGTCCTTGATCTGCTGGACGAGGGTTTCCTTAGGAAGATTGGTCAACAGTGTCAACATTGTATATCTCCTATCTATAGCGATTATAAGGTTTCAAGATAGAATTTTATCGGAATGCATTCTTTTTTACAAGATGGTGAACCATATTTGAACCACATTATATCCTTTGTTGTATCTTGTTGCGTCGCATGAAGTAAATAGACCATTGCGACGTGCCGATATGCAACGTATTACGCCCTGCCTTCCAAGCTCTCTTTGTCTCTTCCCTTTTCTTAATCGGCCAATTGGTTTATTCTGTTTGCATATCATAGACAAGGAGAGTCCGATGGCCGAAGAGAATAAAATGGATGAATACGAGCAGATGAACGCCCGTATCCGCGAAAGGATGGACAGAATAGGTCGCAAGATCATGGTCATGTCCGGAAAGGGAGGCGTCGGCAAGACCACGGTCACGGTGAATCTTGCCAACGAACTTGCCGAGATGGGGTGCCGGGTAGGAGTGCTCGATACCGATCTGCACGGCCCGAACGTTGCGAAAATGTTCGGTGTCGAGGGAGCCAGTCTCGACAGCAAGGACGGAGTCAGTTTCCTCCCGGTGGAAGTCAGGCCGGGGCTGAAGGTCATATCGCTTTCATTCGCTCTCGAGGATCCCGATGCGCCGGTAATCTGGCGAGGATCCATGAAAATGGGTGCAATCAGGCAGTTCCTGGCCGATACGGAGTGGGGAGACCTGGATTATCTGATCATAGACACTCCGCCCGGAACCGGGGACGAGCAACTTACTGTGTGCCAGTCGATTCCGGAGCTGACGGGCACTATAATTGTCACTACGCCCCAGGATGTCGCCATACTCGATGCGCGAAGAAGCGTAAATTTCTCCCGCCGACTCGGAGTCGCCATAATCGGGGTCATCGAGAACATGAGCGGACTTGTATGCCCGCATTGCCATGAGGAGATTCCTATTTTCGGCAAGGGCGGAGGCAGAAGAATGTGTGCCGACATGCACGTGCCGTTCCTTGGCGAGGTTCCGATGGAGATGGATCTCAGGATAGCCGAGGATTCGGGCAAGGACTGGATGAGCGAGGGGGCAAGCCATCCTTCCAGGGAAGCCCTCATGGACATTGCAAGGGCGATAAACGAAGGTACGGCATGTTCTACGAGCAGGGATACGTCGTTCCTAGGAACGAGTTCCTGCAAGCCGAGTGCATGTGCATCCTGCACATCCAACTGTCCCTCGCGGAAGAAACAGCAGTAGGCGTCGGAAAAAAAGGAGACCGGATATGGACAGAAACCTTTTCAAGGAACCGAGAAAGCCGGATGAGCTTCTTTGGAAAAGCGGTGAAGAGAAAGTCGAACTCCGTACGAGGATATTCGACGTGACAAGCATCCGTCATGAAAAGCATGACGGAAGCCGAAGGGGGGATTTCGTCCGTCTCGGAAGTCCTGAATGGGTTCTCATGATTCCATGGTTCAGGGACGAGGATGGGGTTCCTCGTTTCATCCTGGAGCAGCAGTACAGGCATGGAGCCGAGGAAGTCACATGGGAATGGCCGGGAGGACTGGTCGACGAAGGGGAGGATCCCGATGCCGCCGCGGCCAGGGAGCTGCTCGAAGAGACCGGAATGAAAGGTCGTCTGACCCTTCTTGGAAACGTGTGCCCGAACGCCGCATTCATGCACAACCGCCAGAGAGTGTATCTGGCTGAGGATCTGGAACTGGTATCAGGCCAGAATCTGGATGCCGACGAGGAGATAGACGTATTTTCCCTGCCTGTCGCGGAGGTCGTCGAGAACATGGGTACGGGCATCTACGACAACGGAGTCATGATGCTTGCCCTCGGATACTTCCTCCGATATGCAGAGAAGAATCCATATCTCAGGGAGGTGAGAAAATGAAGAGAACGATCTGGCTTATCATTGCCGTGACAGTCCTGCTTGCCGGATGTGCAAGCGCAAAGATGCCGCAGGCGTACATCGATGTGGCTGGTCGGAGCGTTGTGTACATGAAAGCCGACATAGCCACTTTCCAGATCAGCGCAGAATGCATCGCCGATACCACCGACGAGGCTAGAAAGGGTACCGATGCGATAATCGGCGAGGCCATATCCGTGCTGAAAGAGAAGTATTCGGTCTCCGACGAGAATATCGAGACAGGATATCTTTCTCTTTCCCCGTACTATGTCTGGATCGAGAACGAGCGTGTCCTCAAAGGACAGCGTGGAGCCCAAAGCGTGAATGTGACCGTCTCCGACATCTCTGCCGTCGGGAACATAGTCGAGGATCTCTCGAAGATCAACGGCATCTCGGTCTCGTCCATCTCGCTCGACAAGAAGGACAAGAGCGCAGAGACGGAGAAGGCAAGGGAACTTGCTGTCAGGAATGCTCTTGAGAAGGCTGAGACATATGCTGCCGCCGCCGGAGCCAAAGTCGGTCGGGTGCAGGTGATAAGCGACTCGGGAAGCGACGACGTCTATACGGGCAGC
This sequence comes from uncultured Spirochaetales bacterium, assembly GCA_949288415.1. Classification (GTDB taxonomy): domain Bacteria; phylum Spirochaetota; class Spirochaetia; order Sphaerochaetales; family Sphaerochaetaceae; genus Ornithospirochaeta. The sequence goes on along the minus strand of CASEKE010000022.1, from coordinate 10,169 downwards.
AATCGCATGTATGCAATGGCGGCCGAGGCTACTATGGATTCCGCTTCCGGTACGGGTTTCTATGCATACAATCTGAGCGTCTCGGATACTGTGTACCTTACAGTGGAGCTGCTTTGAGGCAGCGTGCCATTCGAAAGGCCGTCGTCCATGACGGTCTTTCTTTTTTCCGGCGATACGGATCGCAAGGAGCAATGTATGTATGAATTCAGATTGGTCGACATGATGGACAAGATCGTCGCGGACAGAAGACCTCCCAGACTTGAGGATCCGCTGGTCCTTTTCTCAGACGACAGGGTATCCTTTCAGCTGGCGTTTTATGCCGACGATTACAAGGCAATCGACCGCAGAGGATTCGAAATCACGGTCGACTGGCCGGATTGTCGCATCAGGCGCGAAGTCCTTGTTCCAGTAGCCGTGCCCACGACGGGGTATGACGACGGATACTACATCTCCAAGACTCCTTGCATGCTTCCCGATCGGCTGGAGGATTGCCACGGAACGTTCCAGCCTGTGGCGATGCAGTGGCGGGGAATATGGATCGATCTGTTTTCCGGCGATATCGCTTCTTCAGACGAGTGTCTTGTTTCGGCAAGAGTCTCCGATGCAGACGGAAATGTCGTTTTCGAGGACTCGGTGCGCGTCCTGCTGGTTCCTGCAAAGCTCGACGGTCCCGCGGTACATCATACGGAATGGTTCCATGTCGACTGTCTTGCCGATTACTATCATCTGGAGCCGTACTGCGAGCGTCATTGGGAGATAATCGAGTCGTTCATGCGTTTTCTGCATGACGAGAGTGCGGCCGACATGCTCTACACACCGTTGCTGACTCCGCCGCTCGACACATATGTCGGCGGCGAAAGGACGACTGTCCAGCTGGTGGATGTGGAAAAGACGGAGAATGGCTATGCGTTCGGTTTCGATCGACTCAAAAGATGGGCCTCCCTTGCCAAGCGGATCGGTTTCGAGAATCTCGAGCTGTCTCATCTTTTCACGCAGTGGGGAGCTGAGCACTGCCCTAAAACGATGGCGATCGAGAAGGGAAGGATCGTGAAGCTGTTCGGCTGGAAGAATTCTTCTCTCGACGAGGAGTATACGGCGTTTCTCTCCGCAATGATTCCTGCTGCCATCGCTGTTCTCGGCGAATGCGGCTACGATGCAGAGCATCTATATTTCCACATCTCGGACGAACCGGGGGCGCATCAGATGGGAACCTATGTCAAGGCGAGAAAGAGCGTGGAAAAGATCCTTGCCGGCATGATCAAGTTCGATGCGCTTTCCAGCTATGATTTCTATGCCACAAAGGCTGTGGACATACCTGTGGTCGCTGCCGACCACATCGACGAGTTCATCGAGAAGGGAGCCTCTCCTCTATGGGTATACTACTGTGTATCCCAGGGCAGGCTCGTGCCGAATAGATTCATCTCTCTTCCGAATTACCGGTCGAGGATGTTGGGCGTTCTTATGTATATGAACGACGTAAAGGGTTTCCTGCACTGGGGTTACAACTTCTACAACAGCCAGTATTCGACTCGGCATGTCGATCCGTACGTCACGACAGACGCGGATTCTGCGTTCCCGTCCGGAGATCCGTTCCTAGTCTATCCGGGAAAGGATGGAAGTCCCGTATCCTCGATACGCAACGAAGTCCTCTTCTATGCGTTCCGGGATATTCGAATCTTGAAGACGGCAGAAAGACTTGCGTCGAGAAAGTGCGTCATGGAAAAACTTGGAGGGCGTTGTGCCTTCGCCAAGTTTCCTCAGAACGGGAAATATCTTTCGAGAGTGATCGGAAAAGTCGAATCCCTGATAGCGGACTATCTGAGAACCGACATGATGTAATCGGTCAGTCCGCTTTCCTCATACATCAGACGGTACAGGGCCTGGACCAATGGAAAGTCCTCTTCGTCTCCCCATTCACGCGTCTTTTCTCCAATCAGCTTGATGGTCCTCTGTCCCTCGATGACAGTCGCTCCCTGGTTCTGGTCGTACTTGAAGCCTTTTCCGATCAGCATTCCGAAAGTCCTGTTTCTGGAGAGATCGTTCAGGCTGGTCAGTCCGAGGTCTCCGATGCCGCAATACCGGAATATCGTCTCCTCGTCGCAGTTGAAATGCTTGAGGAGTCTTCTCATCTCGTTCACGGCCTTTGTATATACGAGGAAGTCGACGTTCGGGCTGTTGTATCTGCCGGATACAAGTCCGATGGCGATCGCATACATGTTCTTGAGTATGCTGCACAGCTCGACGGCCCTGACGTCAGTGCTGTAGTCCAGGGAGAAACCCGTCTCTGGAAGGACTTCCTTCTTGAACCACCTGTAGTCGTCTTTCTTCCCGCCGAACGTGAAGGATGTCGGAAAGCCGTTGAGCGTCTCGATCGCGAAAGTCGGTCCCTTCATGCTGGCAGTGCGATCGAACGGAATTTTTTCCGTTATGAACGCGCCGTCGTCGCTCATTCCCTTTGCAAGGTTGATCACCAAGGGGTTTCTCCTTGTGTGTTTCTTTACTTCCATGCTGAACGGGACGATCGCCTTTGACGGGATGACAAGCATTATCACGTCCGCATCCGAGAAAACCTCGTAGTCCCCGCTTGCCTTTATCCTGGAATTCAGGAATCGGGTGGGGAAGTACTTCTGGTTCTTGTGATTTTTGTTTATGTCCTCTGCGACCTCGCTTTCGATCGTATGTATCATGACTTCGTTGGCGGGATTCCATGTAAGACGCTCTGAAACGCTTGTGCCGAATACTCCGGCACCTGCAACTACTACCTTCGGCATCAGTTGTTCTCCTTCTTTTTTATGATGTAAAGCCGGGATGAGAAGTCCGTGAGCTTTCTCATGTCCGTATCGTATGCGCCGCAGCTGTCCTTGTCTGCCAGCGCGATTCCGGCCCATTTAATTATGTCCCCGTCGGCCTCGTAGCATTCCAGCTCCTGCGGATATATCGAGTCCTTAAGCTCGGATTGCACATGGTCGCGGGCAAAAAATCTGTATGTGAAGCTTTCCTCGGCATCGTCGATGAACAGTCGCTCGGACGGTGCGTTGACCTCCGCATTCTTCTGTGCATAGGAAAGCATTATCGTCGACTTGTCCGAGTTGGACGCCTCGAATATGTCTCTTTTGCCTCTCTCCAGAGTCCTGAGCGATGCGAACTGGAGGAACTGTCTGTACTGCAGATAGAATGCTACCTGCTGCTTGAGCGCGATTGCCTCGTAGTCCTTCAGACTGGTTGTGTCCAGCGAGTACTCGAGCACCGAGAATGCGCTGAGATTGAACTTCGTCTCCAGCTCCGTGATTCTGTCCGTGTAGATGTTGGGGCTTGGCGCAATGCGGAGTTTTATGGCGCTCTGCGGGTAGAACATCAGCGTTCCTTCGTAGTTGTCCAGGCGTTCGAACACGTCGCAGTTCTCGCTCAGTACGATCGATGCGGAGTAGGAAAGCATGCCGATGTCGAATCTTCCACCTCCCGCGGCGGCCGTCTCCAGATAGAGGTTAGGATATTTCCTGGTTATGACTCCGAGAACCTTGTAGAGCCCCATCATGTACCTGTGCGGGAACTCTCCTGTATCGTAGCATTCGGTCCCTGTCAGGTATACGTCTGAATAGAGACGGTGCATCTCCCACTTGATGTAGTCGACTTTTGCAGTCTCGATGATCTCGGAAAGCATGTTTATCATCCATTCCTGGACATCGGCCCTTGTAAGGTCGAGGACGAAGTCGTCATGGGTAGAGGCATACTTATCCCTTCCTGGGTCATGGAGAGCCCATTCGGGATGTTTGGAGAAAAGATTGCTCTTCCTGCTTACAACTTCCGGCTCGAAGTAAAGACCGAACATCAATCCGGCGCGGTGTATCTCGTTTCCTAGAGCCTTCAGCCCTTGTGGAAATTTCGTCGGGTTCACATACCAGTCGCCGAGGCTCATGTCCTCGTTCTTCCTTACCGCGAACCATCCGTCGTCTATCAGCAGGCCATCGAAGCCGAGGCCCTTTATGCTTCTGATGAGGGCGGATACCTTCTCCTCCCCGACGGAGTAGTTTCCTCGCGCGAAAGTCGATAGCATAAGCGGTCTCAGCCTGTTCTTCCACATTCCGCGGTAGATCGCATTCTCGATGAATCGCCTGAACCTCCTGGATGCATCGTCGATTCCATTTTCGCTGTATACCACAACGGCCTCGGGGCTTTCGAAAGTCTCTCCCGGTTCGAGGTGCCAGCTGAAGAGCTCGGGATTGATTCCTGCAATGATATGGGTCCTGCCGTACTCTGTCTCCGTTATACTTTCCCTATGGGCGCCAGAGTATATCAGAGAGGAGAAAATTGCCTCGTTGCGTGGCGATACAAGTGCGAATGCCGGGTTGTCCTCGGCTCCGCTGTTGAGCTTTCTGGATTCCAGGATTCTCGTACCCTGGCTCAGTTTTTCCCTGGAAAGCTTCCTTTCCCTTCCCCAGGCTCCTCTGAGCGAAACGAGCTCGTATTCTCCCGAAGGCAGGTCGAGCTGAAGAGAAGCGCAACCGTCCAGCGTCTTGTCCTTCTTGTCCTTGTTGGTGACTATCGTCTTCCTGACTATTGCGTCCAGATTCTCGAAGACCGTATAGACCAGCAGAACTTCGATTTTTTCCGTGCTGTCCGTCAGAACGACTTCCAGCGATGAACAGTCCCTTTCCGTGGCGATCGCCTGCGGAAGGTAGGAGAACTTGTACCTTCTTATTCCAGGGTATGCTCTGTAGTCCGTATAGCGCAGATCTACCGTCCGTCCGTCGGATAGCCTCAGAGCAGGGGGTCTGTAGTCTCCGCGTCCTTCGGTGGAGAACTCCATCATAAGATCGTTCTGGCTGACATGGCGGTGCATGATGTCTTCTGCGGTCGAATTGCCTTTTGCCGCAAGGTGCTTGTCCTTGTAGACCCTGAGATATTCGTCCGGATGCCTGAGCTTCCTTCCGTAGTAAAGATGCTCAAGGTAGCCGTCTCTGTTGATCCTGAAGACATAGCTCGTGTTCGCCGAGCTTATATGGAAGACCCTGTTCTTGCTGGATTCGATCATCTGTATTCCTCGTTTATAGGGCATGGCATGTTGTTCGTCCATCGGCGCGATGACAGGCCCAGGTAATATAAAGATTAACATCCCTTTCCCCGATGGACAAGCCAAACTCCTTTTCTACGGCATTCAGACGTGCATTTGCGTTCACATTGTGGTACAAATTCGCTTCCAACGATGGTAAAATGGGGCAAGGAGGCCAACTATGGATATCAGACGACTTCCTCTCTGGGAAGGCCGTAACGTCACATACATGAGCAACGACCTTGTTTCGGCGGTCATAGAGGACCAGGGAGAGGTCATGCTGGAGCTCTCAAGCGACTGCTTTGCCGGCGGCAGGGTAAATCCGCTTTGTCTGCCGTACTTCCGAGGCACGGGAAGCGGTGTGCTATCCGATCCCAATGGGGAATGGTACAGGATGAAGCAGACTCTTTACCAGGCTGGAGGAAGCTATTTCACGTTTCCTTTTTCCAGCGAGGACATGATAACGAGCAACAATACCTACTGGAGCATGAGAAAATACGGTACGGAGGAAGAGAACGGCGGAGTCTGGCGCTATTCGTCAATGAAGAGCCGCGAGGAGAACAACCGCTACAGCCTTGACAAGATAGACTACATGGTCCCCGGAGAGCACGTGGTATACACGGCAGTCAGGATGAAGAATAGGGGAGAAACTCCATTGGAGGCGAACCCAGGGATGAATACGATGCTCGGCAGCCCGTTCGTCGCCTCCGGATGTCTGATGGATACGAATGCCCGTCATTTCTCTGCCTACCAGAAAGCCATGAGGGAAGTGGCCAGCAACAGATTCGAATCCGGCCCTGTATTCGACGATCTTAAGCGCGTCCCCCTCCAGAAGGGCGGTACTTGCGACGCTTCAATCGTCCCGCCTCCGACAGGTACGTACGACTATCTGCTTGGAAAGATACCGGACAAAGGCCCCGTAGGCTGGACAAGTTTCATCAATCCAAGACTGCAGATGGTGTTTTTCACTTTCACACCGATTCTTGTAGAAGATGACGAGCTTAGATTTCCTAATGTGAATTTCGTGCAGAACTACTATGGTCGCATGGATGTTCCTTGGGCTCTCTGGGACGGTGCGACAAGCCAGGTGTTTTCAGTCACGAGCGGTTTCAACTTCGGGCCTAAAGGATCGAGGAACGTCATCCTCCTACCGGGAGAGGAAAAGGTGCTCTACTACGCCAATGCATTCGAAAGCTACGACAATCCTCGCATGGGACTCGGTTTCTATTCTGCAGAGTTCAATACGGAGGGCGTCGTCCTCAAGAGGACCAAGAGCTATCTTACGCTGAAGTGCGACTATTCGTTCTATAAGCTCAGAAGGCTGCGCAAGAAACTGTTTTCGGCCGAGGAACAGTGAAAGAAAAAGGAACCGGCCGGCCGGCCTTTTCCTGAATTGCGTCTTTCCGTCCTCATTTTCTCCAGGGCCACGTGTCCCTCAGTCCGTATCTTGCAGACAATTCGTCGATGACCTTCTGCAACGATGCAGGAACGGGGCATCCGTATTGTGGCCTCAGCTCGAATGCTATCGCCTCCGGTTCGCCCGCTGTGTATATCCTGTCCTCTCCCGGGGCTTTCCTGCTTGCTCTGAGCTGATGGAGAATATCTGTCGTCACCGCCTTGAATATCTTCGCGCCCAGGAAGAACGAGGGATCGATTGCGATGAAGAAGTGCCCGAGCGGGTAGGGAATGTTCCTGCCGTCCTTGTCCTTGCCGTTGAGCGCCTTGAGATACGAACCGTCCTGAAGTGCGGCTGAGAGAACCTCCACGACTGTGGCGTATCCATATCCCTTGTAGCCACCGCCATCCACTCCGAGTCCTCCTAGCGGGGTCAGCGCGGCTTTGCCAGCTGTAAGATCCTTCAGTATTCCAGCCGTATCGGTTCTCGTTTTTCCGTTTTCGTCGATGACCCAGCCAGGCGGAATATCCTTTCCCGCTCTGTCATATACCTCTATCTTGCCTCTCTGCGAAACGCTCGTTGCGCAGTCGAGTACGAATGGGAACGGGTCGTCTGTCGGGAAACCGACTGTCAGCGGATTGGTCCCCAGCATGTTTTCGACGCCGAATGTCGGTGCGATCGACGGTCTGGCATTTGTGCCTGTTATTCCGATCATGTCGCGCTTTGTGGCCATTGTGACATAATAACCTGCGATTCCGTAATGGTTGCTGTTCCTTACGACGGTCATTCCTATGCCGTATTTGGACGCTTTCTCTATTGCCATCTCCATGGCTTTGAACGAGACTACATGGCCCATGCCGTTATGTCCGTCGAGTACCGCAGTCGCGCCTTCGTCTTTCACTATCTCGATTTCCGTGATCGGATTCATGATTCCGATGTCTATCCTGTCTATGTATATAGGCTTGAGCCTGCCGATACCGTGGCTGTCGATTCCTCTCTTGTCGGATTCGATCAGCACATCGGCGATGATGGTTGCATCTTTTTCCGGTACACCTGCACCGCAGAGTGCCTCCTTCATGAACTTCTCAAGTTTGTCGAAGCTTACGAATTCGCAGTCCTTGTACTTTTCGAGGAACTCTCTTTCTTCCTTTGTCATGTACGCTCTCCTTGTCTAGATCGCAATATAGATGGTATGGGGATGATGGTGGTAAAGCGGCGTTCCGGTCCTGAAAGTGAAACCGAAGTAGACGTTGCCGTAGCATAGGAAAGAGGACCTCGCATCCGATGATTCCACATCGAGGAACGTACCTAAGGTAGTGGATGCTCCGAAAGATATTCCGATTTCCCTTCTGTCGTTGAAGTATTTTGTCACCATCAGGTCGACTCCGCCTCCCAGAAAGACTCCTTCGGAAAGGCCGGTTCTGTCCGATACGGGAGAGATGACCCCGAATGCAGGTCCGAAGAGTATGTCGAGACCCCAGTTGTGAACCAGGGAGAAGTCGACAAGAAGGCCGAACAGCATATTGCATTCGACGCTTTCGAGCGGAAGTCCGAAAGTGACGTCCATTCTGGTACCCGTTCCCAGATTCACAGATGAACCGGGGGAATCGAATACGTAGTCGAAATCGAAGTACATTCCAAGTGCCGGAAGTCCTGTTTCGGTATTTGCTCCCACATCCATTCCAAACGAAGTTATGCTGGTGGAAAAAAGCAGACCAGCAGAAAGGATCGACAGCAGCATAGCGATGATGATCTTTCTTCTCATGTGAATATTATAAGAGCGACTTCAAGGTTTTGTAAAATGGAATTTCCCGTATAGAGTCCCGGCAGTGAAACAACCGTTCCGGAACGGGGAAAGGTTTTCTGGATCGGTTTTCCCTTTTTCTATTGCCTTTCCCTTTCTAATCTGCTAATATCGTTTAAGCAAGTGGAGTCGTACCCAAGTGGCCTAAGGGGACGGTCTGCAAAACCGTTTTTCACCGGTTCGAATCCGGTCGACTCCTTTAGAAAAAAATCCTGGCAATGCTAGGTCGAAAAGACTGAAACGCAGATGTGGCTCCATATGGGATGACCGGATCTGCGTTCTTTTTTTTCCATCGATGCTTCCGGGGCTGCTGTTCCATTATCCTCTTTTTCCAAATTGCATATGTGCATTTTTTGTTGCAGAATGTAGAAGAGGTTTATTCGTGAACGCATTGCAGGACAAAGTCGAGCTCTTCGAGACCATGCCGGTCCCCAAGGCCGTGCTGAAGCTGGCCATTCCGACCATTCTTTCATCCTTGGTCATGGTGATATACAACATGGCTGACACCTATTTCGTCGGTATGCTGAACAACAGCGTCCAGAATGCGGCCGTCACGCTCTCTGCGCCTGTGCTGCTTGCATTCAACGCTGTCAACAATCTCTTCGGGGTAGGTTCATCGTCGATGATGAGCCGTGCCCTCGGACGCAAGGATTACGATACCGTGAAGCGGAGCAGCGCATTCGGCTTCTACTGTGCGCTGTTCTTTGCCCTGTTCTTCTCGTTCATGTGCCTGGTTTTCAATGACGGGCTGCTCATGATGCTTGGCTGCGACGTCTCGACGACGGAGGCTACGAGAGGATACCTCAGGTGGACAGTGATATTCGGTGCACCGCCGGCGATACTCAACGTCGTCATGGCCTATTTGGTGAGGAGCGAAGGCTCTGCCATGCATGCGAGCATAGGTACGATGAGCGGATGTCTGCTAAATATTGTCCTCGATCCGATATTCATACTTCCTTGGGGATTCGGAATGGGCGCGGAAGGTGCCGGTCTCGCGACGTTCATATCGAACGTGTTCGCCTGTCTCTACTTCTTCACGCTTCTCTTCGTTCGCCGCGGCAATACTTTCGTTTCTGTGAATCCTGCCTATTTCACGCTCAGGCGATTTATCGTGTTCGGAGTTTGTGCAGTCGGAATCCCCGCTTCGATCCAGAACCTGCTGAATGTGACCGGGATGACGATTCTCAACAACTTCACATCATCCTACGGTGCCGATTGCGTGGCGGCCATGGGAATTGCCCAGCGCCTCAACCAGGTCGTGACCCAGGTCGCAATGGGGTCCGGACAAGGGATAATGCCGCTGATAAGCTACAACTACGCATCCGGAAACTCCAGGAGGATGAAGGATGCTCTCTTCTTCACGGCAAAGTGCGAACTGGCACTTGTCGCCGTGATGGTGACGATATACTACCCATGGGCGGAGGTACTGGTCGGGGTCTTCATGAAGAACAGCATCATAATAGACTATGGGGCTGCGTTCCTCAGAGGATTTTGCATCGCTATACCATTCCTATGTACCGATTTTCTCGCGGTAGGAGTGTTTCAGGCAATCGGTATGGGAAAGTATTCGCTGATTTTTGCGGTCACGAGAAAAATATTGCTGGAGATACCTGCGCTGTTCATTCTCAACCGTCTGTTTCCGCTGTATGGACTGGCCTATGCACAACTTTGCGCCGAAGTGGTCCTTGCTGCGGCTGCGGTGTTCGAGCTGAGACGGATTTTCCGTCGGATCGATAGAAAGAGAACGGCGGCGGAGAAAACATGATATCGGGAGGAACGATCTATGGACGAACTTGAAAGGAAAGCGTTGGAGTACCACATGAGGGACGGGGTCGCGGGGAAGGTGTCCGTAGTGCCAACGAAGCCGTGCAGGACGGCGGAGGACCTGGCGCTCGCATACACACCTGGAGTTGCGAAGC
>CASEKE010000021.1 GCA_949288415.1 uncultured Spirochaetales bacterium | reverse complement strand
AACACGTAAGTAAAACGCTCCCGCGCCGATGGTACTGCGGCTTGTCCGTGGGAGAGTAGGTCGTTGCCAGGTTTTTTTTTGACCTTTCGTCCCCCGCGGCTTCTCGCACGGGGGCTTTTTCATGTCTGCATGCTTTTATTTGACTATGCATCCGATTCCATACAATAGTTCTTTTCCATCAGTAATTGTTTATGTAACATGAAGAAAACTTCACCGGGGCTCTTTATTAAAACGATTGTTTGTGATAGTTTTCCATTCGTATGATCAGAAAGAACGACAACATTAGAAACATCGCTATAATTGCTCACGTCGACCATGGCAAGACGACATTGGTCGATGCTCTTTTCAAGCAGAGCGGACTTGTCGGAAAGAACATGGACCATGAAAGGATCATGGATTCCGGCGACATCGAACGCGAACGTGGAATAACAATCAGCGCAAAGAACTGTGCCATCCACTGGAAAGGCAGAAAAATAAATATCATCGATACTCCGGGCCATGCCGATTTCGGCGGTGAGGTGGAACGGGGACTTTCCATGGTCGACGGCGTCATTCTCCTATGCGATGCCGCCGAAGGACCTCTTCCCCAGACTCGATTTGTTCTCGAGAAGGCCCTCAAGAAGAATCTTGCCGTCATAGTCGTGATAAACAAGATCGATAGGCCTGATGCAAGGCCCGAGGAAGTGCTTGACGAAGTGTTCGACCTTCTTCTCGAACTCGGTGATGACGAGAGGCTGCTCGACGTTCCTGTGTTCTATGCGAACGGCAGGGCCGGACGGTGCGGCAAGTCCCTCGATGCGATAGAAGACAATATGCACAGCCTGCTCGATGCAGTAATCGAGTACATCCCTGCGCCGGAATACGACGACGAGGAACCGTTCCAGATGCTTGTATCCGATCTTTCCTATTCCGACTTCCTAGGTCGTCTCGCTATCGGCAAGGTCATCAACGGAACGGCAAACACCAACGATTCTCTCATCTGCGTGAAGGAAAATTCGACGGAGCCGCTACGCGTCACAAGGCTGCAGGCTTATGACGGTCCGGTTTTCAAGGACTGCGCCAAAGTCGAGAGCGGAGACATAATCGTGCTCTCCGGTGTCGATGATGTTTCTATCGGCGATACAATCTGCACAAAAGAGGCCATCAAGGCCTTGCCTAGAATCACAGTCGATGAACCGACCGTATCTATGCTTTTCTCAAAGAACATTAGTCCTCTTGCCGGTAAGGAAGGAAAGGCCGTAACCGGGGCGAAGATCTGGGAACGGCTTGAGAAGGAGGCTCTTAGAAACGTCTCCATCAGGATAGAAAAAAATCCCGACGACACTTTTACCGTTAAGGGAAGAGGCGAATTCCAGATGGCCATAATCGTCGAGCAGATGCGACGCGAAGGTTTTGAGCTATGCGTTGGAAGACCGAAGATAATCTTCCATTACGACGAAGAAGGACGCAGGACGGAACCGATCGAGGTTCTTTTCATCGACTGTCCTGAGGAGTACTCCGGTACTGTGATGGAAAAGCTCGGAAAAAGGAAGGGAAAGGTCCTTGATCTGAACTATACGCAGGGCGGACGGGTCAAGATGAGATTCGAGATTCCCGCCAGAGGACTAATCGGATACAGGGATGAATTCCTTACAGATACCCGTGGCTTCGGCATAATGAACAGCTATCTCAAGGGCTATGAACCATACAAGGGCGATTTCCCTGAAAGATATAGCGGATCGCTCGTCTGCGACCGTGCAGGCGTCGCGGTTGCATACGGCATATGGGAACTGGAGGATAGAGGTCGTTTCTTTATCGTTCCCGGCGACGAGGTCTACGAAGGTATGATCGTCGGTGAGCGAAACAGGGATGGCGATCTGCTTCTCAATCCTACAAGGACAAAGAAGCTGACTAACCTCAGGGCTGCCGGAAAGGACGAAGCCGTAGCTCTCACTCCTGTTGCCAAGCCTTCCTTGGAACAGGCCATACAGTTCATCAAGGACGATGAGCTTGTCGAGGTGACACCGCTTTCTATAAGGATGTGCAAGAAGATTCTCGACAGCCAGCAGAGGAGAATCTACCAGCAGAGAGGCGAGATTCCTTCTTTCCTTCTCAAATGATACAAGTATTCGATGGAATTATGGGATGACGGGAGCGTTTTATGCTCCCGTTCCCTTTTCATTGAGGTTGCAAGAAGCATACCTTGCCTTTTTCGGCAAACAGTCCATAGAAAGTTCCTGTGAAACTCTTATGCATGCATGCTTCCGCACTGAAGTTTGCGAAACTGGCCGATGAAATTAGAAGATCCTTTTCGAAGGCAATGGTATAATGTTCTTTCTCTGCGGCTATCGAGAGTTTTACCTGACCTTTCGCAGCTACGGCTATTCTATCCGATGTTACGCAGAGATCGTGTACATGCCTTTCCGTTTCAGCGACGAGTGTGCCATTTTCTTTTGAAATACGCAGTAGCAGTGAATAGTTCATGCTGTGCCAAATGCATATTCCTCCAATCGCTCCGTCTGTCGTGGCGTTTGCATCCAGAAATATCTCCATGCTTTGTTCAAAGCTTTCTTGTCTGTGCAGAAGGACAGTTGGAGATGATAGATGTTCGGTCAGCTTTCCGTTCCCTATCAGCGTCACAGTCCTTTTCTCTGGATCGAGCAGGTAGTTCTCCTTGCGTCTATTCCGTATGCTCTCGAGATTCTGTCGTTCCAGAGGACGCGAAAAATCGATGAATTCCATTTTTTTTGCTAGTACAGGTGCGGTATCGATTTTGTCTTCCATGCATAGTTCCACTTTTCCGTTATCGCCTATGACAGGCCATCCGTCATTTGTCCAAGTCACCCTTGCAAGGAATGTCTCTCTCCCGAGATTGTGCAGTTTCGTCCTGTCGCTGAACGGCCTGATAGCAAGAAAAACAGCATACCAATCTCCGCTATCCGTTTCTATTAGATCTGCATGCCCTGTGGCCTGTATCGGATGCCTGATTCTGTCCGTGTGGCTTAATATCGGATTTCCTTTATAAAGTTCATAGGGGCCGTCTATGTTCTGTGATCGAGCCACAAGACAGTGATGGCCATATTCAGTTCCGCCTTCCGAGAATACAAGGTAGTAGAACGATCCTTTTCTGTATATGTGAGGTGCTTCCGTAGCATAATGAGATTCTCCTGGCGTCAGCATTTTGAGTTCTGTCTCCAACTTTCCTGAAGAAGGATCGATCAATGCTCCAATTATACCTCTTTTGCCATCCAGGATTCCGTTGGAACAGAAGAAGCATCGATCTCCCTCGAAGTAAAGCGATGGATCGATTCCGTTTTTTCCGATGAACAAAGGGCCGTTCCAGACGCCGTTTTCTATGTTGTCTGTGCTGAGCAGAAAATTCCCATAGCCGTTGACATTGGTTGTCACGATGTAGTATCTGCCTCGGTAATATCTTATTGTCGCTGCATAGATGCCTGAGCTTTCAGGACAGTTTGAAAGATCGGGCATTCTATCGTCATCCATCGCGTATCGAAGAAATTCCCATTTTGAGAGATTCTTGCTTCTATATATCGGGCATGCCGGAAAGTATTCGAATGTCGATGTCGTGAGGTAATAGAATTTCCCATCGAAGCATATTGATGGATCCGGGTTGAAACCCGGAATTATCGGATTATGTATCATTTTTTCCGTTTCCTTTTTTTTATGATATTCTTTTAATGAGTTTTTATTTGTCAAGTACTTTGTCGAAGAACAAATTATATTTCATTTGTCCAATTTTTATTGGTATATAATACCATTTTGATATTGAAACACATAATAAAAAATTAAGAAATCAATTATTACGATTAATAATTTTTATTATTTTCAAATAATTTAATCATTTTTATAGTGATGTAATTTATATTTACAATATTTTTTTAATTGGTTATTGAGCTAATGTTTGATCGGCTTTATAATGGTTGTATCTGGAGGGAAGATGTCTAAGACTGTTGCATTCCATTTGCAGAAAGGCGGAGTAGGCAAGACTACTATTTCCGGGACTCTCGGATGTCAGAGCGCCTTGAAAGGAAACAAGACTCTCATTGTAGACTGCGACCCCCAGGGAAATGTTTCTTCATGGTTTCTGCAGGATCCGCCTAAATATGAACTGGCCGATGTACTGCAGGGCAGATGCTACGTGTATGACGCTGTAATGCCTGTGCCCGGACTGGAGAATCTCTTCATTCTCCCGACATTCGGCATCGGCGGTACTCTCAAGACGTACAGCGAGACAAAACTGGCAGACGAACCATATGTTATTCAAGACCTCATAGAAGAAGTTTCCAATCAGTACGAGCACATCATACTGGATCTTTCCCCCGGCTTGGGGAGGCTTGAGCGATCTGCGCTGATAGCCAGCAACGAGATCGTTACTCCAATGACTCCCGAGGTGTTCAGTCTTGATGGCTTGGAAATTTTCATAGATGAACTTGCTAGGATCAAAAAGAACATGCGCGTAAACGTCCGTCACAACAAGATAATAATCAATTCTTTCGACGAGCGTATACGGCAGCATAGGGATATATTTACGGCGGCGCAGGCGAGTGGACGATTCATGGTCTTCAAGATACCAGTCGATCCTCTTTTCAGAAAGGCGCAGGAAGCGAGCAAGGTTCCTCAGCTTTTCAAGGTTCGTGGACGAGGGTTGAAACCGGCTACGATGCAGGCGATCGTCGATCTTGATAATAACATTTGGAATAGGTAGGTTTGTTTGAAATGGCATTGAAGAAAGTTGAACAGAATCAGGAAATCGAGAACGAAAGTTTGAGTGGAAAGAAGGCAAAGGCTGTCTTTGCGAACAATTCCAAGGAAAAGAAGGTTCTGACGACCTTTTCCGTCGAACCGTCTTTCAAGCAGGAACTGGAGGAGCTTTTCAGCGATCTTGGATTGGGTTGGTCGGCCGGTGTCCGATTCGCTCTGAAGGATTTCTATAAGAAATACTCCAATAATTGATTAATATATTTGTATTTCGAATAGTATTATCATATAGCTTTAATTGTGAAGCTATATGATTTTTATATCATAATAATTAGAAATTTTATTATATCAGATATAGATAATATTTTTTTAATTCATTTCTCTCAAATAATAAAACGGATATCATTGGATTTTTGTAATCGTACTTCAATTTTTTCATGTGATTTCAAGTTGATCAATTTGCAAATAGGCTGAAAACAACTGGAATTTGCATGTTTTCGAATTGTCATTATAAAAATGTAGTATCTTTGTATGGAATCAGTGTGAGAATATCATGTAATTAAATTAATTCGATCTATTATAATATTAATATACATGAATTATACATATACTACGTAGTATAACTATATTATAATTATATAAAAATATTATGAAATAATATTTTAATACATTGTTATATCATTAAAATAAACACGTTTAACGACAGAATATTAACTGAAACAAATAATTCGGATAATTCAAGTATATTCTGAAAGATGATTCGAGGTTGCCTGATGCATAGATAAACAAAAAAATTAAGAAATTTACTACGAAGGGTTGCAAAAAAAGCATGTAGCATTTTGTAATTTATACTATCTATGTCTGAAATCCTTCAGTCCTTTTGTTTTGTTTGAAAAAGATGGGGGATTCTTATGCATATCATGTCCGAATTGATTGCTGGAATGTCCGTCCGATTTCAAGAAATTTTATGGTGCAGAGCCAGAAAAGAATTTAATTCCAATCCAGTCGGTTTTTTGATGTTCGAAAAGCATAGGGTATTTATGATACCTAAAATTGTATTGCTACAGCCATTTATTTGTATGCTTTCATTCAATTGTGATTGCAGCAATAATTAAACTAATTTAATGCAAATTTATTGCATACTTATATGATAGTGTTTTGATATCATATTTCTATTAATCATATCAATTTCGATAACATTTTTATTGTACCCAGTATAAAAGTTATCAAAAATGTTTTCACATGAGTAATCATATGCACGATAGATATATTTTATATTGTCTATGTATCGGTATCTTTTTTAGTCTTCATAGATCACATATTGGCAAGTCATTTTTTCTGTTTTAGGAATGTATTGTTTTCATGTCCCAAAACTTTTATACCGAAGAGAATATTGTTTTTTCATGTTTTATGTATTGGGACAGTTTTTTTCGATATGAAAGATACTGCATTCCATTGATGAATTAGATTTGTTTTCATATTTTTTAGAAAGGAACAATATAAAAAATGTATTGTTGTTTATTTAAACCATACTGTCGTAATAAAATTATTATTGTATTATGCCAATTTTCCTACGCTTTCAATATTTCATTATGTTTTTACAGTATAATTAAAATTGAATAAAAGCATATAATAGTATGAAGATACTTTTTTTAAGTTATTTTTCCATGAGATTTTGAATCGATATGTCATTAAAATTCAAATAAATGATATATAATTAATATTAAAATTATATTGATAATGTATGTGTTCTAATATAATATAAATAATATTATATCAAAATGATACCTGTATGTTGACTTTTTTTTTACTTTTTCCATATCATCAAGGTGGAGGCCTTCACTGATGTGATGCACATCATTGATGTCTGTCATCCCGAATCATACACACATCATCATTTTTCAGGAGTGTTCCATGGACGAAAAGAAAGTACATGGTGTCGGAACTCATATTGTTTCGATATTGAATGGAATGGCGCAAGGACTCTTTGCATCATTGATCATCGGATTGATAATCAAGCAGATCGGCGTTTATGCCGGCATAAAACTGCTTGAGGATTTCGGACAGATTGCCCAGTATCTTACCGGACCTGCCATCGGGGTTGGCGTTGCTGTTGCACTGAAGGCACCGAACCTTGCCGTTTTTGCATCGGCAGCCGCAGGAGCGATCGGTGCTGGGACGTTCGTTTTGGGCGATGGAGCAGTAGCCCTTACGCTAGGAGAACCACTAGGTGGATGCATAGCAGCTATCTTCGGGGCACTGGCCGGAAAATTCATCTCTGGGAAGACCAAGGTCGACATTCTTCTTGTTCCAGTATTTACGATAGTCGTCGGCGGTCTTGTAGGCGTTTTCGTCTCTCCGGTCGTCAGCGGACTGATGAATGCGATCGGTGCATTCATAAACAAGCTCACAACCCTATATCCGCTTCCAATGGGAATCCTTGTATCGACGGTTGTCGGCATGGTTCTTACGCTTCCTATAAGCAGCGCTGCAATCTGCATATCCCTCGGACTCGATGGGCTTGCCGCAGGAGCTGCTTGTGTAGGGTGCTGTTGCCAGATGGTAGGCTTCGCAGTTGCAAGCTACAGGGAGAACAGGATAGGCGGCTTGATAAGTCAGGGACTCGGTACGTCAATGCTGCAGATTCCCAACATATGGAAGAACTGGAAGATATGGATTCCCGCAACGTTGACCAGCGCGATCGTCGGCCCTGTATCTACCTGCATTTTCAAAATGACGAACAACGCATCTGGGGCAGGAATGGGAACGAGCGGCCTTGTAGGACAGTTCAATGCAGTCGCTGTCATGGGTACGGGCGCAATCTGGAAGATACTCATAGTCCATTTCCTTCTTCCTGCGGTCATCTGCCTTGCCATAAGCGAATTCATGCGGAAAAAGGGCTGGATCAAGGAAGGGGATATGCTTCTCCCAGTCTAACCGTTCATTTTTTTCAGTCTGTCACGGAGCGCCTTGAGACCTTCCAGTCCGCTTGAGCGCTCCTCTTTTTTTGCCTGTTCCTCGTCCATGAAAAGCTCAGCCGGGATCTCTTCGATGAAACGAGAGGGGATGGCCAGCTTCGTTTCGCCCTGCGAATTGGCCCGTTCCCTTGCTGTGTTTATCACCAAAATCCTTTTCGCTCTGGTTATCGCCACGTAGAAAAGTCTTCTTTCCTCTGCGATGTTCGCAGGATTCTCCTCCAGCGCTCTGGATGAGGGGATGATATTGTCGTCGCAGCCGGCGATGTGGACTACGTCGAATTCGAGACCCTTTGCGGCATGCATAGTCATGAGGTTGACCTTGTCGTCGTTGCTGTCGTTCTCGTCGCCGAGAATCGCCGTTAGATTCACGTAATCCGAGAGAGATGCACCGGGATTCTTTTCTATGTAGCGCCTTATCCGCTCGGAAAGGATTCCTATTCCCGCCATCTTGTATTCAACGACCTTATCGTTGTCCGGATACTCCTCGCAGAGCATCTGGCGATAGGAGATGTCGCCTGCAATCGTCGAGATGAGCGTCGCGAGATTGCCGTGTTTTTTCCAGCCGTCCAGCGCGGATGTAAAGGTGACTAGAGCTTTTTTCGTCCTATCCGGGAGAGCCGACGACAGGCAGAGGTCCTCGATCGATTCGATTAGACTGATGAACTTTGAATCCGCGTTGTTCCTGATTTTCTCGATTGTTGTTCTTCCTATGCCGCGCCGTGGCGTGTTTATTATCCTGAGGAGAGAAACATCGTCCTTCGGGTTGACGAGGACCTTGAGATAGCAGAGCATATCTCTTATTTCCCTCCGGTCATAGAACGACTGGCCTCCGGATACTTTCACCGGGATGGATTTTTCCATAAGGGTGTTCTCAAGCTGGGTGATCAGACTGTTCGTCCTTACAAGTATCCCTATGTCCTGATATCTCTCTCCGTTCCTTACCTTTGTCCGTATGTCGTTCGCGATGAAGGAAGCTTCGGCCTCTCCTGTGTCGTGATGGCGGATGGATATGTCTGCACCGTTTCCCGACGAGGTCCATAGAACCTTGTCCTTTCTTTCCTTGTTGTTGCTTATGACCGCGTTAGCGGCTTTGAGAATGGTTCCGGTGGATCTGTAGTTCTGCTCCAGCCGGAATTCCTTCCTCTCGGGGAAGTCCTCCTCGAACATGAGAATATTTCGGTAGTTGGCTCCACGCCAGGAGTATATCGACTGGTCGTCGTCGCCGACGACTGCGATGTTTCTGTATTTCTTTGCGATCATGGAAACGAATCTGTACTGCAGCAGGCTCGTATCCTGGAATTCGTCGACCAGAATGTATCTGAAACGGTCCTGGACCTGCTCGAGCACGAATGGCTTGAGCTCGAAAATCTTCACCGGAAGCAGAATGAGGTCGTCGAAGTCCACGACGTTGTATGCCTTCTGGCACAGCAGCCATTCCTCGTAGATCTGCCTTGCTGCGCTGTCCTTTTCCTCTAGGCTCTTGCGGCCGGTCTTGTAGTCGGAGAAATAGGAAAGAAGGGTGTTGACATTGTAGTCTGCCAGCTGGTAGCCGAGACTGATGATGCAATTCTTGAGCAGGGCCAGATTGTCGTTGGTGTCGTACAGGCTGAAGTTGTTGTGGTATCCGAGATGATGAATGTACTGCTTCAGAAGTCCGAGGCCGAAGGAATGGAACGTCGTTGTTGTGAGACCTTTTAGCTTTTTCCCTGTGAGAGAGCGTATACGGTCGCTCATCTCCTGGGCGGCCTTGTTGGTGAAAGTCAGGGCGAGAATGTTCCTCTCGTCGATTCCGCTCTCCAGCATATGGGCGATGCGGTAGGTTATCATGCGTGTCTTTCCGGATCCCGCTCCAGCAATTATAAGCAGCGGACCTTCCGTCATGGCCGCAGCGGCGGCCTGTTCCTTGTTCAGGACCTCATCCAACTTGATTTTCACGCGCTATAACTTCGCACAAAGAGGACGGAGCGTCAAGTCTTGGCAGGAACCTTTATCGCGTCAACTGGGCACATTTCGTGGCAGCAGTAGCATCTTATGCAGAGAGACTTGTCGATGACGACATTGCCGTTTTCCATGTGCAGCGCAGTGGCGGGGCAGATGGAGATGCAGCGCTTGCATCTGATGCAGTTGTCCATGAACTGCGGGGCAGGGCGGCGTCGTATCATGCGCATCCTGAAAGGCCTTAGGAAGATAGGCATTATGAGATCGACGAAAAGATTGCTCTTCTTCTGCTCGATTCTCGCGAAGTCCTTGATTGAGACGTCCTCCGGGCGCAGAATGGGATATGTGTAGAGCGCAGGATCGGTAAGTCCCTGCTTCTCGCCTTCCCTGAGAATAGGGATCGTTTCAGGATCGTATCCCATTATTACGGATGCCGCGCAATCGACCGCGAAGGCATCTCGGGATGCGAGAAGGAGATCGGCGCGCTTCGGATATCCGTTTGCAGGGCCCGGTCCCTCCATGGCGACGATTCCGTCGAGTATCGCATAGTCGGTATGGCTTTCCTTGAATATGGAGACGATGACCTTTGCGAACTGCTCCCTCGATGGGGCCTTGAGATGCATCGGACTCTTGTTGAGCCCGGGAACGAGGCCGAACATGTTCTTGACGCACCCGGTCATGTACATCAGCTGGTGAGTCTTCATCTTCGCGACCGATATGACTACGTCCGCCTTGTCGATGGCAGTGGCCATCGGGGCGGATATCCGCCTGGAAAGCCTATGCGTGCGGTTCTCCTTGGAGAAGTCCTGCCATTCGACCTGGCGCCGTTCGCAGACGGCGGCAAGCCCGGAATTCCTTGCTGCGAAGCCGGGAGTATGCAGACCGGGAGAATCTCCCATCAAGATCTTCGTCGCTCCTCTTTCCTCAAGAATGATTGCAAGGGCTTCGACGACCGCAGGGTTCGTCGTTATCGCCTTCTCCGGGTGGGCATCTGAGAGCACGTTAGGTTTTATCAGGACGCATTTCCCCTCAACAGCTGGAAAGCCGGTAGCACCGATCAGATCTTCGAGTTTTTCCTTTATGCTCCGGACCTCGTAGTTCTCGGCCCTGATTATGGCAACAGCAGTTTCGTTCATTTTTTCCTCACCAGGCAACAGTACATCGGTCCGAGGCCTCCTTCCGAATCAGGAAGTATCAGCATCCCGTGTTCGCGCCTTTCTCCGATTTCAAGATCCATTGCTATTTCTTCCGCCTCGTCATGGCGCTTTTTGAGGAGCCGTCCGATGATCTCCTCGTTCTCGCCTGGGTTGATCGAACAGGTGGAGTAGAGAAGTATCCCGCCTTTCTTCAGGGCAATGAAGCCCGATGAGAGCAGCGCATATTGTTCCTTTGCCAGTCTCTTCGGCCTGGAAGGGCTCCACATGTCCAGATACTTTCTGTCGTTGATGACGTGCCTTTCCGACGAACAGGGCGCGTCCAGAAGTACCTTGTCGTAGGCATTCTGTTCGTGCAGGCACCACGACGATGCGTCATGGCATCTCACGTCGATTTTCTCTCTCGTCTCGCTGTCCAGACACTCGTCGAGAACCTTTTTCAGCCGAAAGACTCTTGCCTGCGACCTGTCGTTCGATACGAGACGGCCGTTTTCCCCGAGCCTGAGGGCTATGGACAGCGTCTTTCCTCCGGGAGCGGCGCACATGTCGAGAATTCTGTCGCCGTCATCGACGGGAAGAAGCGATGCAACGATCACAGATGCCTGGTCCATGTAGTAGGGACTGGAGAGTCTCTCCGAAAGGAGGACCGTGTCCTTGTTCTCCGTCATGGACGATCTGAGAGTTTCCCATCTGTCCTTGTAGATTGCCTTGTAAAAAATGTCGAACGACTCTTCGCCTGTCGGCTTTGTTCTGTTCTTTCCCATTGCTTTTCATCCTTCATCCGGCCATTACGGCAGGCATTGCGAACCCGACGGCCAGCCCGAGAATCAGCCCTCCTGCCACCTGTGAGAACGAATGTCCGAGCAGAGTCTTGAGATTTGTCGGCGTGAACGCACCGTCCTGGTGTATACTGCTGAGAATCTTGGACCATTCGTTGATGACCTGTGCCTGTTTTCCTGCTTCGAAACGTATGTTCATGGCGTCGTGCATGACGATGAAAGAGAACACAAACGAGATTGCGAAAGCAATGCTTCCCGTCCCTTCGGTCACTCCTATGGACGAGGTGAGTGCGACTACAGCCGATGTATGGCTGGACGGCATTCCTCCCGTCGATAGGATCAGATGCAAGTCGAAGCCGTTTCCCGTCATCGCCGCAACGATCGGCTTGAGCAGCTGGGCAAAGGCGCATGCGATCATGGCTGAGACGAGAGGTATGTTGGTTATGAATTCCGTGGCCATAGCCATCATAATACATCAATATCGGACCAAAAGCCATAACCGAGGCCTGGAGCTTCTTGAAAGAGTTCGCGCGATTGCATACCATTTCCAGCATGGATGGAAAAAAACTGACATTGGCATCGGCATCTTTCATGTCCCAGTTCACCATATGCATGGTCAATTTCGGGATGATCTACTACATGAAGTTCCGATTCTCCCTTTCCAGCGGTACGATAGGCATAGCCTCGTCCATATATACCGTGACATATTTCGTTTCCTGTCTGCTGCTCGAGAAGCCCCTTTGCAAAGTCGGACGGAAGACAAAGGCCGTTCTCTCGCTATGCGGGATGGGACTTTCGCATCTTCTGATACTCCTGAGTCCGTCTTCTGCGTTCTTATATCCTCTTCTGGCGTTCTACGGCGTTGCCATGAGTCTGCTATGGCCGAACGTCGAGGCGTGGATGACTGATGGCGACGACGATGCGGAGCTGGCCAAAAGCGTCTCCGCGTTCAATTTCTCGTGGTCGTTCGGTGCTGGGCTTTCGACGATGGTAGGCGGTCTGCTCGTGGAGCTGGGGGCGTCCGTTGCAGTCGCTGTCGGCGTCGTGCTGTTCTTCGCGACGGCCCTGGTCCTCGTTCCCATGAAAAGCAGCGGATGTGTTTCCGACGGACCGGCGGAAAAAGACCGTCCAGCCGCCGACAGGTCCACCGATCTCCGATATCTCTGCTGGACGGGAATATTTTTGAGCTATTCGTGCTATTCGCTCATGATCAACATATTCCCTCTCTATGCATACGACAATCTCGGATTTTCAGAAGGACTCACGGGCATCCTGCTTTTGGCAAGAGGGCTCGTTTCCTGCTTCTTCTTCCTGGTCTTCTCGAGAATGGATTTTTGGAAGTTCAGCTTCCGGACCATAATAGCGTCACAGTGTGCGCTTGGCATTCTCTTCGTGGCCTTCGCGCTCGTGTCCGGAGTAGTTTCCTATGCCGTCTGCTTCATGCTTTTCGGCATAGTGTTCTCCCTCGTATACGACCTTTCGATCTTCCACGGGGCCGCAGGCGCAGTGGACAAGGACCGCAGGATGGTCATACATGAGGTGCTGATAAACGTCGGCCAGGTGCTTGGGAGCATACTCGGAGGCATTGTCTACGAGCATGTCTCCTTCCAGGCCATACTCTACTTTCTTGCAATACTGGCCATCGTTCTTGCAACTTCGGAGACTCTGGCTTATGTCGGTTTTCATCGACGGGCCGAATCGCTATAATGAATGAAAAGAACATAGGGGGACTTATGGCGGACAATCTTTGCTACAGGATACTCAGATCGCATCTCGTCTCGGGAAAGCTCGAGAAGGGTGAGACGATCTCGATCAGGATCGACCAGACCCTGACGCAGGACGCGACCGGAACCATGGCTTATCTGGAATTCGAATCCATGGACATCGACAGGGTACGCAACGAGCTTGCGGTCAGCTATGTCGACCACAATACAGTACAGGTCGGATTCGAGAATTTCGACGATCATGAATACTTGAGAACCGTGGCGGCGAAGAAAGGCGTCGTCTATTCGAGGGCGGGAAACGGAATCTGCCATCAGCTCCAGCTCGAGAACTTCGCGTGCCCGGGCAAGACTCTTCTCGGATCGGACAGCCACACTCCAACTCAGGGCGGAATAGGGGAGATCGCCATTGGTTCCGGCGGCCTGGATGTCGCCCTTGCGATGGCCGGACATCCGTTCTCGCTGATCGCCCCCAAGGTCGTCGGCATCGAGCTCAAGGGTAAGCTGCGCAACGGCGTCTCGGCGAAGGACATCATATTGAAGGTACTGGAAAAATACGGCGTCAAGGGAAATGTGAACAGCGTGTTCGAGTACTACGGCGAAGGCGTTTCGACACTGACGGTTCCCGAGCGTGCCACGATATGCAACATGGGAGCCGAGGCCGGCGTTACGTTCTCGATTTTCCCGTCCGACGAGGAGACGGAAAAGTTCCTTGCGGCGCACGACAGACAGGACAGCTACGTTCCTCTCTGCGCCGAGGATGGAGCTTCCTACGACGAGACATGGACGGTCGATCTTTCCACGCTGTCGGCCATGATTGCCATGCCGCACAGCCCGGGGAATGTCGCGAGGGTCAAGGACATCGAAGGACTCAAAGTCGATCAGATACTCATCGGTTCCTGCACGAACAGTTCCTACATGGACCTCGTGAAGGTCGCGAGGATACTCAAGGGGCATGTTGTACATCCCACGGTGTCGCTTGGCATCGCTCCCGGTTCCAGGGAGGTTCTGGAGATGATAAGTCAGGACGGTACGCTCGCATCTCTGGTCGCATCTGGGGCCAGAATACTTGAATGTGCTTGCGGCTTCTGCATCGGAAACCATCAGAGCCCCGGTACGGACGGTGTATCTCTCAGGACGAGCAACAGGAACTTCGAGGGCAGAAGCGGCACGAAGTCCGGTCGGCTCTATCTGTGTTCCCCGGAGACCGCGGCGATAAGCGCCATATCCGGATTCCTTACCGATCCGGAAGGAAAGATGCCGTTCGATTCTATCGACCTCCCTGAGCATTACGCAGTCGACAGGTCCATGTTCATCTTCCCTCCTGAGAACTCTTCCTCAGTCGTCGTGAAGAGAGGACCCAACATCGGCGAACCGCCTAAGAACGTCCCTCTCAAGGACGATATCCCTGCAGTTGTAGCCATCAAGGTCGGCGACAAGATCACAACGGATCACATCATGCCTGCAGGAGCAAGACTTAAGTATCGTTCGAACATCAGGGAATATTCGAAGTATGTCTTCGAAGGAGTCGATCCGACGTTCAGCGCAAGGACGCTTGAGAACAGGGATAAAGGTATAGGGTCCGTCATAGTCGCAGGGTATTCGTACGGACAGGGATCGAGCAGGGAGCATGCGGCGATCTGTCCGATGTATCTCGGCGTCAAGGCGATAGTGGCGAAGTCCATAGAGAGGATCCATCAGGCCAACCTCTGCAATTTCGGCATCATTCCTCTTGTATTCACCGACGAACGGGATTATGACAGGATCGGTCTCGGAGACAGACTTTCCTTCTCTGATCTCCGTCGTCAGGTCGCAGACGGGACGGTAGTGCTTGTCAACGAGACGAAGAATGAAAGCTACAGGCTCGATGTATATGCCACCGAAGAGCAGAAGGAGATGCTTCTTGCCGGCGGCAGACTGAATCTGGTGAGGTGAGCGAATGAAGATAGAAGTCAGGGACGGACGGCTTTTCGTGCCTTCGGAGCCGACCATTCTGTACATAGAGGGCGACGGAGTTGGGGCTGAGATAACCCCGATGATGAGGCTTTTCGTCGATAAGGCTGTGGAAAAGGCATACGGCGGAAGTCGCAGGATAGACTGGAAGGAGGTACTGGCAGGAGGTAAGGCAGAGAGGACTATCGGAGTCAATCTGCCGCAGGAGACGCTCGATGCGGTCAAGGAGTACCTTGTCGCGATAAAAGGTCCTCTGACGACTCCGGTCGGAAAAGGGGCGAGGAGCCTGAACGTAGCTCTCCGCCAGAGTCTCGACCTTTACGTCTGCCTGCGCCCGGTGACTTACTTCGAGGGTGTGCCGAGTCCGGTGCGCCATCCGGAGAAGGTCGACATGGTTGTTTTCCGCGAGAATACCGAGGACATATATGCCGGGATAGAGTGGAAGTGCGGCACCGATGAAGTCAGGAAGGTGATCGATTTCCTTTCGTCCGAGATGGGAGTTTCGAAGATTCGCTTCCCTGAGACGAGTTCGATAGGAATCAAACCCGTGTCAAGGGAAGGTTCACGCCGTCTGATCAAGGCAGCGATAGACTATGCCGTCGAGCATGGAAGGAAAAGCGTCACGCTCGTGCACAAGGGCAACATAATGAAGTTCACCGAAGGCGGCTTCAGAGAGTGGGGCTACGAGCTTGCCAGAGAGGAGTACGGAGCCAGGGACGAGGACGGAAAGGTCGTAATACACACCGCCGACGGGAAAAGGATCGAAATAAAGGACTGCATCTGCGATGCTTTCCTCCAGAACATCCTCATCAAGCCGGAGGACTACGATGTCATCGCCACCATGAACCTCAACGGCGACTATGTATCTGACGCGCTGGCTGCAGAGGTCGGAGGAATCGGAATCGCTCCCGGGGCCAACATCAACTACGAGAGCATGGCCGCGGTGTTCGAGGCCACGCACGGCACTGCTCCCGACATCGCGGGCAGGAACGTCGTCAATCCGCTGTCTCTCATCCTCTCTGCAGAAATGATGCTCCGCTATCTTGGATGGACCGAAGCTGCCGATCTTATGCTCGACGCAATATCCAAGACGATAAAGGCAAGGACCGTCACCGCCGATTTCTTCAACCTTCTTGTAAAGGAAGGCATCTCAGATGCCAGGCTGATGGGAACCAGGGAGTTCACCGAAAGTCTCGTCTCGAGGCTATAGTCCTGGCAGACGCAGGGACTTGCTGATGAAAAAAGACGCCTTTCATGGGCGTCTTTTTTCGTGCAGGCAACTTCGTCAGACACGTTCGTTGATTGGAACGACCTTCCTCGATCGAGGCCCCGAGTATACCTGTCTGGGCCGACCGATCTTCTGGTACGGGTCGTGTCTCCACTCGAGATAGTGCGCGATCCATCCGGGAAGTCTTCCCATGGCGAAAAGGACAGTGAACATGCTCACAGGTATTCCCATGGCATGGAACGTCAGTCCCGTGTAGAAGTCGACGTTCGGATAGAGGTGTCGCGAAACGAAGTAGTCGTCATGCGTCGCTCTGTCCTCGATTTCCAGGGCTATGTCGAGCAGCGGATCCGACTCGTGTGTCTTCGCAAGGATCTCCTTGCAGATGTTTTTCGCGATCTTGGCCCTCGGATCGAACGTCTTGTATACTCTGTGTCCGAAGCCGGAAAGCCTGAACGGATTGTTCTTGTCCTTTGCCTTCGCGATGACCTCGTCGACGCTGAGGCCTTCGCTGCGGATCTTCTGGAGCATGTCCATGACCGCCTGGTTCGCTCCGCCGTGCTTCGAGCCCCAGAGAGCACAGCAGCCGGCAGCGACCGATGCATAGAGGTTCGCGTCCGACGAGCCGACGAGACGCACCGCGGATGTCGAGCAGTTCTGCTCGTGGTCAGCATGAAGTATGAGGAGCTTGTTCAGCGCCTTTACATGGAGCGGATCCGGTGTATAGTTGTTCACCGAAGAGTAGAACATCATGTTGAGGAAGTTCGCGCAGTAGGAGTAGTTGTACTGCGGTTCAACGTATGGAAGTCCCATCATCTGGCGGTAGGTGAATGCAGCTATCGTCCTCATCTTCGACAGCAGTCTGGTCACTGTGAGGTCGACGTTCTCCTCCGGATCCATCTCCTCAAGTTCGGGATAGAATGCCGAGAGGGAGGCGACCATTGCCGAGAGTATTCCCATCGGATGTCCGTCGTGCGGATACGCCCTGAAAAAATCCCTCATGTTGACGTGGAGAAGCGAGTGTCTGTTGAGCAGCTTCTGGTAGTTTATTCTTTCCGCAGCCGTCGGAAGACAGCCCTTGACCAGCAGATAGGCGACCTCGATGAAGTCGCACGAGTCTACGAGATCCTCGATGTCGTAGCCTCTGTATCTGAGAATTCCCTGTTCCCCGTTTATGTAGCATATGCTGGACATGCAGCTTCCGGTGTTGACGAATCCGGGATCGTATGTGATGTATCCCGTATCTTTACGAAGTCCCGTTATGTCGAGACTCTTGTCTCCCATGCTGTCGGTCATGACCGGCATCTCATACTCCCTTCCGTCGGGAAGGATCAGCCTTGCCTTTTCCGCCATTTCAGTCCTCCTTTGCAGTCTTTTCGATAGCTTTGACAA
The DNA here is from genome assembly GCA_949288415.1 of uncultured Spirochaetales bacterium. Lineage (GTDB taxonomy): Bacteria > Spirochaetota > Spirochaetia > Sphaerochaetales > Sphaerochaetaceae > Ornithospirochaeta. The sequence goes on along the minus strand of CASEKE010000021.1, from coordinate 15,286 downwards.
GCGCCTGCGTTCCGTCTCTGCCCATGCCTTCTTCCTGGAGGTGGCAATAGAGCTTCCTTACGAGAGCCAGACCCTTGAGCTCAAGTCCGAATCTTTCGCTTTCCTCGAGAGCGATCGACATGTCCTTTATGAAGTGGTCGATCATGAAACCGGGGGCGAAGTCGCCTCCGATGACTCGCGGTGCGAGATTGTCCAGCGTCCAGCACCCTGCAGCGCCTTTCGATATGGTCGATACCGTCTGCTTAAGATCGAGTCCTGCCTTCGATGCATAGACCAGTGCTTCCGAGACTCCGATCATGGTTCCGGCAATCACTATCTGGTTGGCCATCTTCGTATGCTGTCCCGCACCCGGTCTGCCTAGATGGGCGATGTTGCTGCCAAGGAGTTTCAGGTATGGCAGGGCTTCGGCGAAGTCCTCGTCGCTTCCTCCCGCCATGATCGAGAGCGTGGCATTCCTCGCTCCGACATCCCCGCCGCTGACGGGAGCGTCTACGAATCCGGCTCCCTTTTCCGCAAGGCAGGCGGCTATCTTTTCGTCGAGCGACGGTTTCGTCGTCGTCATGTCGATGAAGAGCTGTCCCTGCCGTGCTGCATCGACGAGCCCGTTCTTGCCGAGATAGATCTCCTCGACGTCCGAGGGATATCCGACTATGGTGAATACGATATCGCTGTTCTCTGCGACTTTTCCTGCCGTGTCGCACCAGACGGCTCCGTCGGCGACGAGGTCGTCGGCTTTGGACTTTGTCCTGTTGTAGACGAAAACGCTCTCTGCAGCCTTCATCAGGTGTCTGCACATCGGGCTTCCCATGACTCCAAGTCCGATGAAACCGATTCTTTTTTCCATGGAATGATTATATCAACTGTGTTCGTTTTGTGGAATAACGAAAATGATACTTAACAAACGGGCTTTCAGAAAGTAGAATCCTATGGTATGGAATACAAGCTTACAGACGTCGAACTGGCCGATCTGGCTGATTTCTTCAAGGTTTTCGGCGATCCTACCAGGCTGCGTGTGCTCTCGTTCCTTCTTGAACAGGGTGAAAGCGGGGTAGGCCGGATCGCAGATGCTCTTTCAATGTCGCAGAGCGCCATCTCCCAGCAGCTGAAGGTCCTCAGACAGAGCCGTCTGGTCCGATTCCGCAAGGACGGCAGAAATGTCATCTACCGCCTTTCCGACGATCACATCAGAAGAATCCTGGAGCTTGGCATAGAGCATTACTACGAACTTTTCCTGTAGGTCATGAGCCTTTCCAGCGGAAGGCCGACGACGTTTGTCCAGTCGCCCTCGATCCTGTCGACGAGCGTGTAGCCTGTCTTCTGCAGTCTGTAGCCGCCCGCGGCTCCGGCGTATTCTCCGCTCGCAAGGTATTTTTCCATCTCGCTTCTTTCCAGATGGCGGAACCATACGCGTGCACGGTCCACGAACGAGAAGGTCCTTTTTTTCTCGGGAAGGTAGATGCATGTTCCCGTCAGAACCTCGTGCATCCTGCCGGAAAGCATCGAATAGAACTTCATTGCCTCGTCTGCGTCGGCAGGCTTTCCGAGCAGTCTGGAAGAGAACATTACCAGCGTATCCGCGCTGACTGCGGGGAGGTCCGGTCTGAATTTAGGCGAGGCCAGGTATGTCGAAATCTTTCTTTCCGCGTTCTTTAGGACCGTTCCCTCCGGATCGGTTTCGTCCTTGATCTCATCTGCGTCGGATACGCGAACATGGACGCGGCATCCGCCCGTTTCGAGCAGCGCCTTCCTGTTTGCGCTTCCCGACACGAGTACAAGTTCCGGAAATAGCCGTGCGAAGTCCGTCATGGTCCTGTCCGGTTCAGCAATCCTTTCCATCTTCGAGTCTCTCCATCTCCTCGCTTTTCTGCATCCAGAGCAGCTCCATTTCATCCCTCTGCTTTTCCTTTTCGGCCTTTTCCAGGAGCACCTTGGTTATTTTCGCCGGATCGGAGTAGACTTCTTCCTTCATGCTTTCGGCTTCAAGGGCCGAGATAAGGGCATCGATGTCGTCTATCTCTTGTTCGAGCTTATCTATCTCCCGTTCGAGGGATTTGATTCTGTTCTTTCTCTGCTTCCTATCGTCCCGGTCGATGCTACGCTTCTTCTTCTCTACGTCTTCCTTTTTTTCGGCCGTAGTCTCGAGGATGAATCGTTCTTCCTTCTCCTTGAGCTTGTAGTTGAAGTACTCGAAATCGCCCTGGAAGAATTCCGGTCCGTCCTCCGATAGGTAGAGTATGCGCGTCGCGAGGTTGCTTATGAAATGCTTGTCGTGGCTTACGAATATCACCGTGCCACCATAGTCCTTTATCGCCTCCAGCAGCATTTCCTTCGTGTTTATGTCCAGATGGTTTGTAGGTTCGTCCAGAAGCAGGAGATTCGCAGGGTGCATCAGCATCTTGAGCAGCGAGAGTCTCGATTTCTCGCCTCCTGAGAGCACGCCGCACTTCTTGTATATGTCGTCATTCGAGAACAGAAATGCGCCAAGCATGTTGCGCAGCTTCGGGATATCCTTGGTGTCGGCGATCTCCTCGAGCTCGCCGATTATGTCCTTTTCCGGATCCAGCGTGTGCTCCGCATCCTGAGCGAAATAGCCTTTTTTAACTCCTGCGCCGTCGCGGACTGTTCCCCTGTAGTCGTCGTCCTTTCCCGCAAGGATCCTCAGAAGCGTCGACTTTCCGGTTCCGTTGCGTCCTGTTATGGCAAGACGCTCGCCCTTGTTCACTATGAAAGAGAATCCGTCGTATATCACGTTGCTGTCGTAGGCCTTGAAGAGATTTTCGACGATCATCACGTCATTTCCGCTTCTGGGAGCCTCGGGAAAGGAGAACGACACCTTTTTGAGATGTGCCGGAATCTCTATCTCCTCTATCTTTTCCAGCGCTTTGATCCGGGACTGGACCTGCTTGGCCTTAGTGGCCTTGTATCTGAAGCGCTCGATGAACTCCTCGGTTCTGTGAATCTCTTCCTGCTGTCTCCTGTATTCGGCTTCCAGAGCCTTTATCTCCTCCTCCCTGGTTCTGACGTACTTTGTGTAGTTGCCTTGGTAGTTCCTGAGCTTTCCGTTGTTCAGCTCGTAGACCTCGTCGATGGTCTCGTCGAGGAAGCTCTGGTCGTGCGAGACGAGCATGATTCCTCCATGAAAGCTCTTGAGATATTCTTCGAGCCAGGTAAGAGCCTCGATGTCCAGGTAGTTCGTAGGTTCGTCGAGAAGCAGGAAGTCCGGATTCTCTACCAGAATCCTGGCAAGGGCGATCCTCATCTGCCATCCGCCGGAAAACGTATCCGTGGATGCGCCGAAGTCCTTTTCCCTGAAGCCGAGGCCCATCAGTATCGTACCTATCCTGGAAGCCCTGTCGTAGTAGCCGTTCTCCACAAGAGAGTCATGTATCTCACCGATCCTGTCGAGCTCGTAGGATACGTTCTTTCCTTCCTTTGCCACCTTCTCCTCGAGCTTGCCGAGTTCCTCAAGAAGAGGCAGGAACCGGTCGTAGCCTCTTTCCACGGCCTCGTACACGGTCTCGGATGCGAGAACGATGTCCGACTGCGGGAGGTATGATATCCTTGCACCTTTGGTGATGGAAATATTCAGGCTGTCTGCTTCGAGTTGCCCGCTGATCACCTTGAACAAGGTGGATTTTCCGCAGCCGTTGGCACCGGCCAGAGCCGCCCTGGTCCTCTCGTTCATGCTGAAGCTTATGTTGGACAATATCCTTCTCTCCCCGAAGGAGAGCGACAGGTCGCTTATCTGAAGATTGTTCATTTCTATTTCCTTGGAAGACGTTGGTTCCCTGTGAATGATAACTTATCTTGCCTGTCATACTCAATGGAAAAGCGGAACGGCATGATTTTTCATTTGCAAAAACAATGAAAAAATATTAAATATAGATTATGTCCGTCGACCGGACTTTACAACACAGGGCCGTAACCGGCCTTCCAGGAGTCCAAGCGAAATGATCTGCCTTTGCCTCGGCGAGTCCACATTGGAAAAGAATAGGGAACTTGTAGCGAAGAATCGTGAATACATAGATCTCTGCGAGCTCAGAGTGGATCTGCTTGCGCCCAAGGAGCAGAAGAGGGCCGCGGAATTTCCTTCCATGGTTGACATCCCTGTGATCCTTACGATAAGAAGGGTGGTCGACGGAGGCCGCTTCTCTCTCGCGGAAAGGACCAGGAAGGACCTTTTCCTCAAGGCGCTCGACGGCGAGTTTGCCTATGTGGACATAGAAGATGACATAAAGAAGACCGACATCGAGACGAAGGCCCGCGAAAAAGGCGTCAAGATAATACGCAGCATCCATGACATGGAGAGGATACCCGACGACATCTTCAGCAAGATATATCACCTTGCGGAGCGTGGCGACATCGCCAAGATCGCGGTTACTCCAAGAGGATTTGCGGATGTCATGACGCTCTTCAGGATCAAGGAGGAGCTCAAAGGTGTCGACAAGATCGTCATAGGCATGGGCGAATACGGAGTCTGCACGCGAGTGCTGTACAAGCTGATGGGCTCGATGCTGACCTTCGCAAGCGACAACGAGGTCGCCCCCGGCCAGATATCGCCTAGGAAGCTCAAGATAGACTACCGCGCCGACAAGGTCGACGACAAGACAGCGGTATATGGGATCATAGGCAATCCCGTTCTCCATTCCGCCTCTCCCTTGATGCACAACCGCGGCTTCCAGGCTATAAGCTTCAACGCAATATACGTCCCGTTCCTTGTAGACAACGTGAGGCTGTTCTTCGCCTTTGCGGAGCAGATCCGCATGCGCGGATTTTCCGTCACCGTTCCGTTCAAGGCGGATGTGCTGTCGTATCTGGGAAACATCACGAGGGAGGTCAAGCAGATAGGATCGTGCAACACCGTCGTGAGGGTGCCCGGGATGTGGAAGGGGATAAACACCGACTACTACGGCTTTTTGAGACCGATATTGAAGGAGCTCGAAGACGGCCACATAAAGACCGCGCTTGTGATTGGCGCCGGCGGGGCCAGCCAGGCCATCGTCTGGGCGCTGCGAAACAGAGGCGTGAAGGTGACGATCCTCAACAGAACGCTAAGCCATGCGGAGAAGATAGCCAAGCTCAATCTCTGCGAATACGACACGCTGGACAACGCCCCGATGTACAGGGGAAAGGTCGACCTCATCGTCCAGACTACCAGCGTCGGGCTTTATCCCAACTTCGACGGCAATCCGATCGCAGGTTTCCCGTATACGGGCAAGGAGATTGTGTACGACATAATCTACAAGCCGAGGATGACAAAGGTCCTGCAGGAGGCGGAGAAGGCCGGATGCAAGCTGCATTTCGGCTCCGAGATGCTGATAGAGCAGGGCAAGATGCAGTTCGAGGCCTTCACCGGATACCACTATCCGTCCTGGGTAGATCCTGGACTATAGGAATGCCTTCGGAACCACGCGTACTCGGTAGAGCCTTGAGATGGACAGCATCTTCTTGCCGATTATCGTGTGGTCGCCTTCCTCGTAGCTCTGCACAAGGCTCACTCCTCCGATTGTGCTCTGTCCCGAATGGTTCTCAACCTGGACACAGCATTCCCTGTCCTTCTGCGCAAGCAGAAGCAGCCTGCGCTTCTCCTGGTAGTTGAACGCATCGGCCTCGTCAAACGGAAGCGGGTTGTTCACCTGGTCCTTCCTGAACAGAAGTCCCGATTCGACCATCAGACGCCTGAGCGCGGTCCTGCTCTTTCCGTCGCTCTCGTCGATTTCCGACATCAGCTCGTCCTTCAGCGATTTCCTGTACTGATACTTCCTTTCTTCGGGTATGTCGGGAAAGGACAGTACGGATTTCCCGTCGTACTCCACATACGAAATGCCTGCTCTCTCCTCGGTCCTGACAAACTGCGGACCGTCTATGATCTTCTTGTCGGCAAGCGACTGCGGAAGTATTCCGAGCAGCCTTTCCTCGTCGCAGGGAGAGACTAAGAAGCACGTTCGGGAGAGCCTTTCAGCTGTCACCGGCTCGATGATCCTGGCGATTCTGTCCGCGTGTTCCTCGTCCGTCCTGACGACGATTGCCCTCTGCATAGTCAGTCGCTTGAAGTCGTCGTACCAGAAGCCTACGAGGGTCCTGACCATCTCGGGTATCTGATGACGGGACAGTGATGAAAGAAGGTCGAGCGAATCGTCTGCGCTGTAGCCTGCCTTGAAATACTTCGAGAGACTTTCCTTGGAAAGTTCGAATATCTTCGATGTGTCGATCTTCATCGGCTCGGATATCATGTAAAGCATCGCATCCGGCTTCCCGTACGCCGTTATCGTGCGGTCCGATCCGATCGTGATGCCCGAATTTCTTTCCTCGCATCGGCCAAGAGGGTAGAGCAGTCCGTCCCTGTTCTCGAAGAAGCAGGTCCGGATGAATGCCGATTTTCTGTCCCTGTATCTGGCGTCCTCGTCGGAATCGAGAAGCGCGAAGCCGGACAGCGTAGTCGCGATCCGCTCGATGCGCGGATAGTTCTCTTCCTCGATTATGCCTGCTTCGTAGAGATATCTGAAGAAAAGATAGCTCTTTTTCCTTTCATCCTCGTCCGCGCCTGGCCAGAGGATGTACGAGAGCATCTGTTCGTATCCGAGCGAGAGGAATTCCAGCGTGGAGGCGAATGTCGCACGACCTTCCTCTGCAAGGCCGAGAAGTCTCAGATTGTCCTTCAGGTGATCTATGAGTGCACTTATGGCGTTCTCGTCCATGAAAGGGAACAGTTCCCGGCATTTCTCCGGTTTCGTGACTTCTGTTCCCTCCAGGTTCCTTGTTTCCCTGTTCGACCTGAGTAGAAAGGAGACCAGCGCGCGGGGGAACTCCTCGGTCCGTTGCGGTCTCCTTTCCTTTTCGGTTCTGCGCCCGAACGCAGGGTACAGCGCCAGTGCAAACGGAAGCCTGGTGACGACAGAAGATCCCGTCAAGCGCACAAGACCTCTTGCCTCGAGGTTCTGTATCTTCCTTCTCGTCGCATATCTCGGAAATGTCATCTCGAGCGTCTCGAGGTCGGTCTCCTTCTCGATATATATGAACGTAAGAAGACTGGATTCCTCGTCCGTGATCAGCGAGGATACGGCCTCTTCGTTTTTCTCCAGGAATTTCGCTTCATCCCTGTCCTGGGAATCTGGGCCGAGCCACAGCCGGGCCGTCATGCGTTCCATGTCGTTCCTTGTCACTTCCGTCTCTCCAAAGTATAACTGTAGCCTTGCTCCGCAAGGAAGCGCTGACGCTTGAGTGCGAATTCCTCCTCCTTGGAGAACTCCGTCACAAGGGTATAGAAATGGCAGTCCCTGTCCTTCGGTCGGAGTATCCGTCCAAGTCTCTGGGCTTCTTCCTGTCTCGAGCCGTACGTCCCTGAGACCTGTATGGCCACCGACGCGTCGGGAAGGTCTATGGCGAAGTTTGCGACCTTGCTTACGATCAGCGTGGAAATCTCCCTCTTGCGGAACTTTTCGTAAAGCTCGTCCCTCTTTCTGTTGGAAGTCGCTCCTGTGATGATCGGGAAACCGAATTTCGCCTGTATCTCCTTGAGCTGTTCGATGTACTGGCCTATTATGATCACCTGTTCTCCTCTGTGCTTCTCGAGAAGTTCGGTTATCACGTCAAGCTTGTTCCGATTTAGTGCGGCTATCCTGTAGGCCGCGGCGTTCTCGCTGATACCGTACTCGAGCTCATCCTCTTCAGGCATGGGAAGCCTGATTTCGTGGCAATACGCCTTTGCGATGAATCCTTTGTCCGCGAGGTTTATCCAAGGCGTGTCGTATCTCTTCGGTCCTACGAGGGTGAATACCTCTCCCTGTCGGCCGTCCTCTCTGACGAGTGTCGCGGTCAAGCCCAGACGGTAGATCGACTGCAGCCTTGCGGCCAGCTGGAAAGACGGAGCGGGGAGCATGTGCACCTCGTCGTAGATGATGAAGCCCCACGGCCTGTCGTCGAAGAGCTCGAACACGGTCTCGCCCGTCTCCTTGTTCCGTGTTCCGATCATGCTCTGGTATGTCGTGACCGTCACAGGTCTGATTTCCTTTCTCTCGCCCGAATACTCTCCGATCATGTCCCGCGGTATGTCGGTCCACCTCTGAAGTTCCCTTATCCACTGGTGGATTGCGCTTATGTTCGGGACTATGATGACTGTATGCATGCGAAATGCGTGCATCGCAAGAATTCCGACGATGGTCTTCCCGCTTCCGCACGGAAGGACGATCGTCCCGAATCCCGTGCCCGGCTCGCCGTTGCCGACGAGGCTCGATACCGCTTCCTTCTGGTAGAACCTCGGAGCGAGACTTTCCGATAGGCAAAATTCAAGTCCTGCCCCGGCCTTCATGGGGATTTTGTCCACGACAGGAAAGCCCAGATGTATCATTCTTATCTTGAACTCTCCGCGCCTTTTCCTATCAAGGCGGAAACGTGAGTCGTCGACGATCTCGAGGAACTTCTCCCTCTCTACGAAACGCGATCTGATCTGCAGCTGAAAAAGTCTCCTCGTCACGGTCAGTATGAGACTTTCCGGATCGTCGGAATCCTCCTCGAGTACGAACTCTCCGTATCTTCGCCCAATGTCGTCGATGTACATCGTTACCCTCGGGTCTATGTCGTACTTGCTCCATTTCTCCAGACGTCCGACGATCTCGTCGCATCCGAGACCTGCGGATATGGCGTTCCAAAGAGAAAGGTCGCTTATCGCGTACGTGTGGACGTGCTCAGGAGATTTGACCAGCTCCGCAAACGGTACGATGTCCCTGCGTGCCTCTTCGGCAAAGGGGCTGTACAAGTCAAGAAGTATCGTACGGTCGCTCTGCACGAGCAGGGGATTGTTTTCTTTCATTCCTTTCTCCGTGAATCTATCTGAGGCTTCTTTCCGCCTCGTCTACGAGCATCGAATCAAGTACTACCAAGGCCGCCATGGCCTCGACGACGGGCAGTATCCTGACGACGATCAGAGGGTCGTGCCTGCCTTCTATCCTCAGTTCGACGGGCCTGTTGTCCCTGTCGACAGTCCTCTGCTCTCTGGATATCGATGGGGTAGGCTTCACGGCGATGCGGAAAACTATCTCCTCTCCTGTGGAGATTCCGCCGAGGATTCCCCCGGCGTTGTTGGAAAGGAATCCTGTTTCGTCCATCTGGTCGTTGTCGACGCTGCCCTTGACGTCTGCGGCCCGGAAACCTAGGCCGAACTCTATGCCCTTGACAGCTCCTATGGATAGCATGGCATGGGCGAGAAGAGCATCCAGCTTGTCGAAGCATGGCTCCCCGATTCCTGCCTGAAGTCCGCGTATGCGGCATTCCACGATTCCTCCGAGACTGTCGCCTTCGGCCCTTGTCTCCTCAATCATACGCAACATTCTATCGTCGTTCTCGCTGCTGACTGTGAAAAGGGGAGGAGAGAACGGCGGAACGAAATCCGTGCCTTCAGCCGCGATTCCTCCGATCGCCCTGACTCCTGCGTCTATCCTCACACCTCGCGAAGAAAGAATCTGCTTTGCGACGGCTCCCGCCGCGACTCTGGCACTCGTCTCCCTTCCCGAGGATCTTCCTCCTCCGCGCGGATCCCTGATTCCCCATTTCTTCTCATATGTGAAATCGGCATGTCCTGGACGGAAAACATCCTTGAGTTTGCCATAGTCCTTGCTGTTCTGGTTCTCGTTGAAGAGCACCATCGCGATGGGCGATCCTGTCGTCCTGCCCTCGTAGAGTCCGGACAGGACGTGGATAATGTCGCTCTCGTTCCGGCTGGTGCCATGCTTTGTTCCCCCCGGCCTTCTCCTGTCCATCTCCTTCTGGATCGCATCGAGGTCGAGTGCAAACCCGGACGGACAGCCGTCGATGACAAGGCCGAGCGCCTCGCCGTGAGACTCTCCGAATGTCGTAATTCTGAATATCGTTCCGAAGCTGTTCCCGCTCATAGTCCATACTCCTCGAGGATCCTTTCCAGACTGTCGGCCGTCTCCCTCTTGTCGCGGTATGGTCCGAGGTCGACGACGATGTCCGCCAAGTTCCTGTATATACTGTCCCTTCTCTCGTATAGCTCGTGGAAGGATGCTTCCAGATTGTCCCTGTCAAGGAACGGAGGAATACCCTTACGCCTGATGACTTCGAGGATGTCCTTCTCGTTTCTTGACAGATAGATCAGGGTTCCTTCCGCCTTGACGATCTCCATGAGGGGGCCGTTGTCGGAGGCTCCGCCTCCCAGGCTTACGACATAGCGTCCCGTTCTGCTGCGAATGTAATCCTTGACGGCCTCAGCCTCTACCTTCATGAAGGAATCCTTGCCGTTCGCGCTGTAGTACTCCCTCACGCTTATCGGAAATATCCTTTCGAGCACGAGATCGTCCGCGTCCTTGATTTCGAGATTCCTGTCCTCTGCATACAATTTCGCGAAAGTGGTCTTGCCCGAGTGCTTTATGCCTGAAAAAAAAATCCCTTTCCCTGATTCTGCCATAAAGGTCATGATATCAAAAAAAGGGGACCTACTTCAACCTTGGCGCAGGGAGGAGAGGGGATTCATTCGCTGAAAAGATCCGACCAGTCGTCCTTGCCGTCGTATATCTCGGCTTTGCGGGCCTTGTTCCCGATGTTGTCCTCTTTCCTGCGTCTTTCGTTCCTGCGCTTCCTCTGCTCGACCTTCTCTATGAAGATTGCCTCGTTACGGTTCTTGATGTTCTCAACCCGGTAGCGGTTTTCTTCGATCCGGTAGCGAAGCGCGTAATGGAAGGTGATTATAGAAAGATACCAGAGTATCGCGATCAGAAGCGGTGCGATGTTCCTCATCGTCCTCGGATCGTATTCGATTCCGAGTTCGGCTATGGCAATCAGAGTATCCAGATCCTGGAAGATGAAGATGATGCTCAGGAGGCATGGCAGAAGCCAGAATGCGCCTTCCCTGGATAGGATGAATCGCAAAGTGGTCAGAAAAGCCATGAAGACCAGCAGAAGCGAGGCCAGCGGAACGATGTAGTCCAACATCTTCTTTCAACTCCTTGCCTGCTATGATAACATGAATCAATGGAGAAATCATCATGCTTGATAGAAGAAATGAGGAGCTGATAGCAGAAAGCCTGAAGAAAAGGGAAAGAGAAAGGGAGGAGGACGTCAGAGGTGCGTTTTACCGGGATACGACCGCCATCATACACTCGTCCCCGTTCAGGAGGCTCAAGCACAAGACGCAGGTGTTTTTCGCACCCAGCAACGACCATATCTGCACGCGCATGGAGCACGTCCTTCATGTCGCTTCGATAGCCAGCACGATATGCAGGCCGCTCGGTCTCGATACGGAACTTGCATGGGCCATCGGAATGGGGCACGACCTCGGACACACTCCGTTCGGCCATGTCGGCGAGCGCATAATCTCGTCGATCTCCCAGGAGAGGGGGATCGGAGCGTTCGAGCATGAGATAAACAGCCTGCGCGTCGTGGATTTCCTCGCGGACAACGGCAAGGGGCTGAATCTCACATACGCTGTCAGGGACGGCATAGTGAGCCACAACGGAGAGGCCCTCCGCGTTCGTATAAAGCCGACGTTCGAGATAAAGGACTTCGCGTCCATCGACAGTAGGAAGGGACTTCTTCCTGCGACTTACGAGGGTGCCGTAGTGCGTTTCTCCGATTCGATTGCCTACTTAGGAAGGGACTTCGAGGATGCCTCGAGGCTCGGCATTCTCAAGGGAAAGCAGCTTCCCGAGATTGTGAGCAGCCGGCTCGGAACGACCAACGGGGAGATAATCAATTCGCTTGTCAACGACATAATCGCAAGTGCGTCGAAGGAGGAGGGAATAGGCTTTTCAGACAGGATATTCGAGGCAGTCGAAGCCTTCGGAGCATTCAACTATGAGAACATATACCGAAGCTCGATTCTGAACGGCTACACGAGATATTTCACGAGACTCATCAAGCTTATAACGTCCTATCTGGAGGAGATATACTCGTCGTACGGGCTCGACAGGAGCGGCTACGACAGCGAGAGGAACATGCTTGCCGCAGGATTCTTCAACCATATAAGGGACATGCATCCCTTGTACATCGCGCGCGAAGGCTCGGACAGACGCATGATAGTCGACTATGTCGCAGGCATGACCGACACGTTCTGCCTGGACTGCGCGAACGAGATATTGAAGCCGGAGCATCTCAATGACGAGATCGAGATGAGCCAGACGGGAAAGTGGTTCGATGCCCTGGTCTAGCGCTTCTCCTCGTTCGCGTCTTTTGCGATTTTCTCGATCTCGCTTATGAACTGCTTCACATCGTCGAATGCCCTATAGACCGCGGCGAACCTGACGTAGGCGACAGGGTTGAGCTTGTACAGCTCCTTGAGGGCTTCCTCGCCGATCATTTCGCTCGTTATTGTCCTCTTCGGTCCCGCAAGCTCGTTCACCCTGTTTTCGATGTTGAACATCGTTCTCTCGAAATCCTCGGGGCTGATGTTGATCTTCTCGGTGCAGACGCGTATTCCGTGCTCCACCTTGTTTATGTCGAACGGCTGGTGCTTGCCGTTCTTCTTTATGACTATTATCGGCTTGAGCTCGACGCGCTCATAGCTTGTGAAGCGGAAGCCGCACTCTGTGCATTCCCTTCTTCTTCTGATGGACGACCCGTCCTTTCCGGGGCGGGATTCCACGACCCTGTCGGTCTGACATCCGCAACGTGGACATTTCATGGTTTCACCCTCTCCTGATCACGAATCCCATGCTCTCGTATGCCCCGATGTCTTCTTTTTCGGGAAGCACGGAATAGATCGCGTCTCTTATTGTATCAGTCTGCAGCAGTCTTTCGTCAATAGAATCCTTGGTCAGCTCATTTGGAATCGGACGCGGGAATCTTGTGCATTTGAGGTATTCGCGGTATGCCTCGCGGACGTTCACCGCTCCGCTGAGAAGATGGTCCACGTCGACTTCCGTGAGGTCTGGCCTGTATGGCGCCTCGTCGTTTTCCCTGAAGCAGTTCCCTGTCTCCTCGATTTCCCTGCAGAGTTCCAGCAGCGCTCTGTCATCCTTCACCGTCCTGGACACGAAGTTCATGACGGAGAGATGGTAGTCGAGAATCTCCGCCGTCTTCCTCGGACTCTGTATGTGGTAGTTGCTTTCGAGGCTTGCGGAAAGATCGTCCCTAAGCGCGAGCGTGCCTAGACCGTCGTCGAGCGCGTCCGCAGCCGCGTTGAAGAAAGTCTCGAGTTGGTAGCAGATTGCATCGTCCTCGGTTTTCGCTATTTCGTGGTACAGCCTGCAGAGACTGCGCTTCACCGACGCTTTGCTCGCTTCTCCCTCCATGTTCATCCTGAATCTTGCGATGCTTTCCTTCATCTTTCCGTATATCGCTTCTTCGTGCCGGAAGGCGTCCATGATTCTTGCGCATAGAAAGAGACAGCATGCCTTCCTCGCGAGCGGCGGACAGGCCTTCAACGCCTCTGCAGCAAGCCGGGCAATCGGGGAGGCCTTGCTGTAGAGAGGAAAGTGGAAGCGATAGCCGTTCCTAGGCTGGGCTATCCTGTGCTCGGGGACAGGATGGTTACAGCTTCTGTTCCTCCTTTCCAGAATGATTCTTCTCTCGTTGCGCGAAAGCATCCTCAGCATTTCCTCCAGCCTCTGTTCCGTCTGGGCGGAGTACTTTTTCTCGGTGTTTTCGGTCCTGTTTCTTATGAAGCTCGCGAATCTGCGGTTTTCCGCGTTGAGTGCGGTCTCCTGACGGAGATCTTCCTCGTATCTTGCAAGGGCTCTCCTGACGACCGAGAGCTCCTTCTCGTCCTCCTCCGGTCTTTCCCCCTTTGCATACGAGGCCGAGAAGTATACGAGGATGCCGTCCAGCAGAAGATGCTCGCCGCTCGGAACCGAGAGCATAAGCTTGTAGGCACATATGAGTCGTCTGAGGCGGAGCGTCGTGGCAAGTTTGCAGTAGTTCGTTATCGCCTTGAGCTCGGTCTTGCGGAAAAAGACCGCATCCTCGTCGTGGATGTTGCGGTCGACCTGCATATAGAATCTCTCGAGGGATCTTTTTATGTAGGGATCGGCTTTGCCGATGGCGGCAAGAATCACGGTCGCCGTGTCCATTGCGGATGCGACTATGGCCTGCGGGGAAGATTCCGCTATGCGACGCGAAAGGCTTCTTGCCGCGTCAAGATTCCTATGAAAGCATGCCAGCGGCTCTCCGCATGCCGTCCGTTCCATATCGTTGCACATACCCATACCATCCTTTGACGAATCGATTGCATATGGACCGGATTTTTCCAGACGGAAACGGCATGAAAAGTTTTCCGGCGGACACCCTTTTGCAAAGTGTACGTCGGCCCCCATTCCCCTAGAGATAGCTAACCCGATTCGGCTGAAAGAATCAATAGTCCATCAGTGCTGAAATTGAAAAATGCCCTGAAAATGGACGGAAAAGGCGATATGCAATATTTAATCAATGTGTCGATGAATGCGTGATGTTGACCAAAATATAACATTTTGTTAAAATAATAACATGGCGTATTCAATAACACAGGCAGTAAAGGATTCCATAAACAGAAGTCCGTTCATATCCGAGATGCTGATGGAGGACGTCATTAGCTTCTCGAACCTTGCAAAACACCTCCAGCCCAACATAGAGGCCAGACTTGGATGCGATGTTGCACAGAGTTCCATAGTCATGGCAATCAGGCGCTATGCTGTGGAGCTAAAGGAGAAGAAGAACATAAAAAAAGTCGGTGCAATGCAGTATTCGATTTCGATGCAGACGGGCATATACGACGTGAACTTCCGTCACGGGAGCGGATTTGCGAGGAATCTTGAAGACCTGTATTCTTCCATAGATCCCGCAAGGGGAGATTTCCTCAACATAAGCGTCGGAAACAGCGAGATATCCCTGGCCGTCAGCATGAAGCACAAGGAGCTTGTGAAAAATCTCTTTTCCGATCTCGAGATAACGCATGAGATGGACGACCTCGTCGCAATCTCGATCGCTTTCGACGGAAACTATATAATGACCCCCGGCCTGATCTATGTTGCGGTACGCAAACTTGCGTGGGAGCAGATAAACATCATCGAGGTAATCTCCACGATGAACTATCTGTCGTTCGTCATCGACAAGGAGAACTCGTCGAAGGCATACTCATGCCTCGAGACGCTCTTCGAGGAGGAGCGCTAGCGTAGGACTATCTGTGTCATGAGCGACTCTCTGGCCGTTTGCGTACCCGTGACGAACGGGGCGCGGCATTTTTTCCTTTCCAGGAGCATCCCGTCCGTGTACTCCAACGCGGATCCGTCAAGATAGCCTATGTCCATCCCAAGGGCCTTTATGATTGCGTGGCTCGCGGCTATGTCCCAGATGAAGCAGC
>CASEKE010000020.1 GCA_949288415.1 uncultured Spirochaetales bacterium | reverse complement strand
ATCGACGGCAAGGTTTGGCACCTCGATGTCGGCTCATCGCATCCTGGGGCTGGAGCAGGTCCCAAGGGTTTGGCTGTTCGCCAATCAAAGCGGTACGCGAGCTGGGTTCAGAACGTCGTGAGACAGTTCGGTCCCTATCTGCCATGGGCGTTGGATTTCTGAGAGGGTCTGGCTTTAGTACGAGAGGACCGAGCTGGACGAACCTCTGGTATACCGGTTGTGGTGCCAACCGCAGGTGCCGGGTGGCCACGTTCGGAAGGGATAACCGCTGAAAGCATCTAAGCGGGAAGCCCTCCTCGAGATTAGAAATCCCATGGGCCTCGAGCCCACTGAAGGAACCAGGGAGACAACCTGGTCGATAGGCCGGAGATGCAAGCGTGGCGACACGTTCAGTCGACCGGTACTAATGAGCCGTGAGGCTTGACCATATTATCGTTTCGGTTCCGAGACGGATTGACATCTGCGACGCGCGTCGCCGCAGGCTGTGAATCTTCCTGGTGACCATGGCGGAGTGGAAATACACGTTCCCATCCCGAACACGTAAGTAAAACGCTCCCGCGCCGATGGTACTGCGGCTTGTCCGTGGGAGAGTAGGTCGTTGCCAGGTTTTTTTTTGACCTTTCGTCCCCCGCGGCTTCTCGCACGGGGGCTTTTTTTTTATGTTCCTAAAGGAAATCGTAGGATACCGTTTCCAAAATCGTCTCCATTGCCTCTCTCGGTATCATTTCTCCGTTTTCAGTCTCTGCTTCGCCTCTTTGGTTGTCGACAGGGTCGTCGGCAATAGCTTTTTTACCGCTTAGAGTTTTGCAGCATGATTCGTTTGCGATCATTCTGAGAGTGTCGAGCGAAGCAAAGTAATGCTTCCAGCGTTTTTCGGCACCTAGTCTGTAGGCTCCTCCTCCGAACGAGCAGTCGACTGGAAACCATTTCCCTGAAACATTGAATTCCGCCCAGTCATGGCACGAGACGCATTCGTCCGTCACATACCATCCTGATTGCCATCTTGCTGGAATGCCGTTGATTCTGCAAAGCGTCACGAAGAGCATGGCCTGGATGCCGCAGTCGCCTTTTCGGTTTGCAGCTGCATAGGTACTTATATCGTCTATAGTGGAATAACTTCTCGTGAACGAGTATTCTACGTTTGTAGTTATCCAGCTGTAGATCGCTTCTGCCTTTTGCCAGGAATTGCTGCACTTTGAAACGATCTGCCGTGCCAGTTCTTTCAGATATGGCGTGAAGCGGATGTGCGGCATTTCCTCGCAAAGGTATTTCCCGAGGTCCTCTGCGATGAAGATTTGCTCAGGACATGAATTCCTGTCGGCTTCGATGAGGTAAGAGAATTTCGCTTCGAATCTCGCATCGTCCGTTATCGTGTCGAAGAATCGCAGCGTTCGCATCGGAGCATCCTCAGCGTCGACATCGACAAGGTTTTCGCTTGCAGAGATCAGCTGTATCGACGATATGACGCCCGGAATCGGTCTGACCATCGGAAGGTTCGCCATGACTCGTTTCCCGAGATATCCGGGATCCGTTATGCGAAGCGTCTCCTTCACTGTTATCCTAGCTGCCATATGCCCGTCTTTTGCAAGTTTGTCGACGCAGAAATCGCGTTTGTCTAGATCGGATGAATCCGTAGCAGGGTTTTCCTCGAGAATCGAAGAACACCTTTTATGCGCATTTGCGATGAGCTTCTTTTCCAGGTGGATTTTTCCATCCACGAAGGCCCAATCAAGTCTTCCCTGAAGTATGAGATCCTTGAGCATTCCCGGCTTGTATCCGTCGAATTCATTTTCCAGAAGAGATTCGGCCTCCTCGAAAGAATATGGATACTGTTTCCTTCTCCGTTCGAGAAGATCCTCCTCCATTGCAAGCCTTCTGCGAAGCATGTCCGGAATGTCCTGCTGCTTAAGCTGATGCCTGATAAGTTCATGTGCCAGATCCGTGAATCCTGCTTTGATTGCATTGTCTATGGCTTCCGGAAGAGGGAAGGCCTGGTCGGTTATTCTGTATTCCATGTTCCAAAATTATAGTGTGCGTACCAAACGTCTGCAATCGAAAAAAATCCTCTGGGCTGCAATGGGCGATGATAGCGAACTACAAGTCATGATTGCCTGCCGACAGCAAAATAATGCCATCGAGTCGTCTGCTAGGCCGCACGTACAGCAGTTGCTCCTCTTTCCTTTCTGTAGAATATGATGAAGCATGCAAGGTGCGCAAAGAACGTAACAATCCAGGAAACCGGATATGACAGGTAAAGGACGAAGAGAGTGCGTTCGAGTCTGAATACCGTGAGTATCCATACTATCCTTAGCCCGCAGGCTCCAGCGAGAGAGACTATCGTCGGCGCTATGGCGTAACCCATTCCTCGTATGGATCCGCAGATCGTATCCATGAGGCCGCATAGGAAATAGGTGAGACAGACGACGTGCAGACGGGATAGTCCGTAGGCGATGACGTCCTGATTGGAAGAGTATATTCCCAGCAGCTGGTTGCCGAAGCAGACTACCAGGCTGCTCAGCCCGATTCCTACTATGGCGACGATTGCCAGACAGGCTAGAAGTATAGGTACGATACGTTCCTTTTTGCCTGCACCGACGTTTTGGCTTGTAAAGCTCGTGGATGCCTGGTATATGGAATTCATTGCCGTATAGACGAAGCCTTCGATGTTTCCGGCCGCAGTGTTTCCTGCAACTGCAATCGACCCAAAGGAGTTTATCGACGACTGTATAAGGACGTTCGAGATGTTGAATACCGCTCCCTGTATTCCTGCGGGAAGACCTATCCTTGCGATCTGTCTGAGCTTCTGTGGACTGATCTTCAGCCTGCGCAGGTCAAGTTTGTATACGGAATCGGTATTCATCATGCACCTGAGGACAAGGCTGGCGGAGCTGTACTGGGATATGATCGTAGCAAGAGCCACACCTTCCACGCCTAGATTGAAGCCCAGGACGAAAACGAGATTCAGGCACACGTTTATTATGCCGGATGCAAAGAGGTATATCAGAGGTCTCCTCGTATCGCCGATCGCCCTCAGAATCCCGGCACCGAAATCGTAGGCAAGCATTGCCGGCATCCCGAGGAAAACCACTCTCATGTAGAGTACGGCTTGGTCTATTATGTCTTCGGGCGTTCCCATGAGGAGAAGAAGCGGATGGGCCAGTGCGAGGCCGAGCAGCACAAGAGCCAGACCGCATAGGACAGATACCAGTATCGAGGTATGCACGACCTCGCTCATGCTCTTTTGGTCCTTCGCTCCGTAGTACCGGGCCATCATGACGCTGCTTCCTATCGAAAGTCCGAGAAAGATGTTTACTATCAGATTGTTGAGGGAACCAGTCGAACCGACGGCAGCCATTGCCTGGCTTCCTGTAAACTGGCCTACGACTATTATGTCGGCTGCATTGAAAAGAAGCTGGAGAATGCCTGAGAGCATCAGCGGAACGGAGAACCTCAGCAGTTTGGGTACCAGAGGTCCTGTGCACATGTCTATCTCGAAATTCCTGGTCATCGGAACAATTCCTCTGTAGGTGAACTCTACTCTCCTGACAGAATCCTTTCCAGTAGCTTTCCTCATTATTCTGTGGTTTTGTCTTCTTATTTCAGGCGGTAGTCGGAAAAACGGTGGACAATCCGGTTCCGTCTTTTCGAAGATTTCATTCTGTTCATCTGCACTCGGAGCGACGAGCTCAAGACAGTCATCGCCGTCCTTTCGCCTGAGGCGAGATTTCTTGTGGTCGCAGTCGGGATCGAAACAATCAAGATGGGAGAAAAACCTCTCGAGAAACCCTCGGTCGCTCCATTGTCGTTCTCATAGGCTTCGGCCGCTGTATTCGCTTTTCAGTATGTCCATCATTTCCTCCGGACTTTCTTCGCAGCCGCCTTCAAGCCACAGCTTGATCAACTTCGTCAGACCGGCCTTGAAGAATTCGATATGGTAGCGGACGAATCTGTTGCCGAAGCATCTTGAGGCAATTTCCCTGTCGTAGTCCACTATGTCGTATCGGTCGTCGTAGCCCAGCTTGAAGTAGGTCCTGTATAAATCCTGATTTTTCTTCACGTGCTGGAAAAGCTGCGTGAAATCATGGCTCTCGTGCTTGTAGTAGATTCTCATGCTGTCTTCGAGTTTTTTCCTTATCGAGTCGGCTATGCTGTGCAGTCCGTCATAGCTGGCATAGAAAGTCGTCCGGTTTATCCCTGCCTTCCTGCATAGTTCCGATATCGTGATCTCTTCCAGATTCTTTGTCTGCAGCAGTTCCACGAATGCCATTTCGGTTTTCTCGACAGTGTTCTTTTTTCTTCTGTTGTTTGCTGTGTTCATTTCCCATTATCCCGACAGATATGTCTGAAGTTGTAGTTGTTCCGTCTTTTGCGGACGGGTATATTTTAACAGCAATAAGTATACAGCTGTCGGTTTAATATAGGTTAATAAATTGGGAAAAAAGTTCTTTTGCAGCTCCGGTATATGCCACTGCAGTCGGTCTGTTTCCCGCATTCGGCGCGTACTTGGCGTTCTTATGTGGATGTAACGCATTAAGGTAGCGGACGGGTTTGCAATCATGGAAGCCCAGAAAGGAATATTGACCGCAGTTGCATACAGTAGAGAAATCGGAAATAACATGGCAAAGATTTCGAGGCGGATGGTCCGAGGTCCGGCATTGCAGGAACGGCGCTTCCCGGGATCGGAATGTGCTTCTGTCCGATCCGGAACTAGCAAGCCGGGAGTGTTGCGATCGCAGAGCTCTTATGTCTGATATCTATGATGGAAAGGTTCGATGACAGATGATGGGAAAATCGCCTAAGGAGATAATACGAGGTACAGCAAAGGTCATCGGCCGCTGGTGCGGCGTTCCGAAGATGGTGTGCGTATCTGTCTATGACTATGTATATGCCGTTTTCAATCTGGCTCTTGCCTGGTGCTACGGATCGAGATGGTATCTCACCGTCGCCGCGATGATGTTCTCTCTTGGTTCCATGCGCATTGCTCTTGTACTAATCCCCAAAAACGGAGGAAAAAGGACAGCTGTACCGTCGTATATGCTGTCAACCGCCCTGATGCTTCTTCTTCTGAATGTTGTCCTTGCAGTCATGGTCCATATGACCGTTGTAGGTTCCGGTATGGCCGAACCCCATGGAATGTCCGTCATGATAGCAATTGCGGCATACACTTTCACGAAATTCGGTTTCGTAGTGACCAAAGCTGTATCGAAAAAGCGCGACAAAGGGCCGCTGGCTGTTTCGATGCGGTATATCGTCTATGCAGAGACCGCAATCTCGATTGTCAACCTGCAGCGTTCCATGATTGCTTCGTTCGGACATGAAAGCATCGAGTGGAGCACCAGGATGAATCTCTCCACCGGAATAGCAGCGTGCATCTTCATCGCCTATCTTGGTCTGGTCCTGCTCGTTCGCGGGTGCGGCCATGCAAATCCTATGCGGCAAACAAGCGGACGATCTTCCTGATGAAGTCGTCAAAAGGGTGGAGCTTCGGTCATTACTGACTTCTTCCGTTTGGAAATGCTGTTTTGCCCAGGTCTGGAAATTCATGCGGAAATGCTATGTATAATATGACGGCTTTGGAATATAATCTTGCATCATGATAGAGAACATCGATGTAAGGGGAGCCAGAGTCCACAACCTTAAGAACGTAGACGTCCGTATACCTCTCGGAAGAAAGGTTGCCATAGCAGGAGTGTCCGGATCGGGAAAGTCGTCGCTGGCTCTGGGCATACTCTACGCCGAAGGATCCAGAAGATATCTTGAGAGTCTTTCGACCTATACGAGGAGAAGGATGACCCAGGCCGAGCGTGCTCTTGTAGATGACGTGCAGCACATTCCCGCTGCTCTGGCACTTCGCCAGAGACCGGGCATTCCCGGCATCAGAAGTACTTTCGGCACGAGTAGCGAGCTTCTGAATTCTTTGCGTCTCATGTTCTCGCGTCTTGCATCACATCGCTGCCCGAACGGACACTATGTCGAGCCTTCGATGAACGTTGCGCTCGAGAAGGAAAATATCTGTCCTGTCTGCGGTGTCCATTTCCATGGGCTAGGCGCGGAAGATCTAGCATTCAATAGTTCGGGTGCATGCAGAAAATGCGATGGCACAGGAGTAGTCAGGACGGTGGACAGGTCCGCTCTTGTTCCGGATGAATCTCTCACGATAGAAAACGGAGCGGTTGCGCCATGGAATTCTCTCATGTGGTCGCTGATGGTAGATGTCTGTCGCGCAATGGGTGTTAGGACGGACGTTCCGTTCAAGGACCTTTCCGACGATGAGAAACGGATCGTCTACGACGGCCCTGCAGTAAAGAAGCATATTCTCTACAGATCGAAGAAAGGTGATGATTTCGCCGAGCTGGACTTCACTTATTACAGTGCGGTGCATACTGTTGAGAACGCACTTTCGAAAGTGAAGGACGAAAACGGAATGAAGAGGGTCGAGAAGTTCCTCTCGATCCAGCCTTGCCCAGACTGTCATGGAAGCAGGCTTTCCGACGCGGCCAGGGCTCCCAGGATAATGGGACTCAGTCTTGCGGATGCAAGTGCAATGACGCTTTCCGAGCTTGTCGGATGGGTACGGACCGTTCCTCCATCGCTTCCTGAGGAGATGCGCGCAATGGCCGAAAGCATAGTCGAATCGTTTCTTGACAATGCAAAACGTCTCTTGGACCTTGGTCTTGGGTATCTTTCCCTTGACAGAGCCTCGAGTACTCTCTCCACAGGCGAGCGACAACGTGTACAGCTTGCTCGAGCAGTGAGAAACAGGACTACCGGCGTACTTTATGTTCTTGACGAACCTTCTATCGGGTTGCATCCTGCGAACATAGAAGGACTCAAGGCCGTGATGGACGACCTCGTTGCTGACGGGAATTCTGTGGTTTTCGTCGATCATGATGTACAACTTATCGGGTCGGCAGATTGGGTGGTCGAACTTGGGCCGGAGGCCGGAGCGAAAGGCGGTTATGTCATAGCGGAAGGTACCATCCGCGACATCATCAAAAACGGCAGATCGATGATCGGGCCGTTTCTGAAAGGCGGACAAGAGGATTTGAGACCGAAACTGGTAGATCCGGAAAGGCTTTTCGACAAAGGAAGGATTCTCCTGTCGACCGATGATATACATACAGTGAAGTCCCTTGATGTCTCCTTTCCAAGAGGTCGCCTTTCCGTCGTCACTGGCGTTTCAGGAAGTGGAAAGACCACAATGGTTCTCGAAAGTCTGGTTCCGGCCTTGGAGGCTCTGACCGGCGAAGGAAGGATGCCTGCACATGTGAAGGCAGTCGAGGCAGATGGAATAAGGCATGTAAAACTTATCGATGCTACTCCTATAGGTATGAATATCCGTTCCACCGTCGCAACATATGCCAATGTCCATGACGAACTGAGAAAGCTTTTTTCGCGGCTTCCTGCTGCAAAGGATAAGGGATACAGGGCCGGCGACTTCTCATACAATACAGGAATCCTGCGTTGTCCCGTATGCGACGGCACGGGTTCGATCAGTCTTGATGTACAGTTCCTGCCTGATGTCGATATTCCATGTCCTGAATGTCGGGGATCGCGTTATAGCAAGAATATAGATAGTGTCAAATATGTCAATGAGAGAGGCGAGGAGTATTCGCTTAATGATATAATGGCCATGGACGTGTCGAGTGCGCTTGATGCCATAACGGGACATAAGCTCATAAAGCAGCGTCTCGAAATCCTCCGTGATCTTGGGCTTGGATATCTCACGCTTGGTGAAGCGACTCCAGGGCTGTCCGGCGGCGAGGCGCAACGCCTCAAGCTCGCAAGCGAGATGGGACGAAGCCAGGCAGATTCCGTTTTCGTATTCGACGAACCGACAATCGGGCTGCATCCGCTTGATGTGAAGACTTTGGTTCGGGTTTTCCAGAGCCTCATCGACAGCGGTGCGACAGTGATTGTCATAGAACATGACCTAGATGTGATAAGGAATGCCGACTATATTGTGGACATGGGACCTGGGGGAGGAGTTGCAGGAGGTAGAATCGTAGTATCCGGAATGCCTGATGAGATAAAATCCTGTGGGGAATCTGTTACCGGAAGGTATATATAGAAAATCGTTGCGACACGTCTTGAAAAAAGTAATAGTAGCCCGGAGAATTCTTTTCATTGAGACAGCTGCTGATTTGTATTTTCAATCCAATCTGTTCGTTCTCCGGGAGAGGAAAAACATTTCTTTTTTATGCAGGATATGCTGAAATTGTTTTCTCATCCATATTCATGGAAGTCCTGAAGGACTTAAGCATAGAATCCGCCGGAATTCCAGAGTGAAGCCATGCTTTTAGGATTACTTCTTCATTCCTTGTTTCCTCAGGAATGTCCGTATATTCGAGTATTATCATCGGTTGTCCGTCTTATTTTCTATTATTGGAATAAAGCAGAACATTATTTCACGATAGGAGAAATTCCTTTCTCCACGAGAAACAGCGGCAAGCCGCGGTCCGATGATTGAATTCGAGCCTTCGTTGTCCGACGGAATGTCATATCGGATAAAGACGCAATTCTCGTTTGCCGCAAGACCTTTGACTTGGCGATTGAATCAAAGGTGGCAACATGGAAACTCGTCTGCAGAAACTACGACTTTATGGAACAGCGAAAATGGAAAGGAGATTCTTGCCTTTCGTATTGCCGATGATATCCGTAGCTGTCCCGGCTTAAAGTTTTCAAGAATCCCTGAGAAAGATGAATGGCCTATGAATTCAATAACCGTATTTTCTGCTTCCGGATATCAGAAAGAAAGCCGTCGTCGATACAGCACCCAACTCCGCTGCGACAATGGCAAACCATACTCCTTCCAGTCCGAAGACCACAGGCAGGAGAAGCACGGCTGCCGTCTGGCATACAAGGGTCCGCAGAAACGAGATGAGGGCAGATGTCAGGCCGTCGTTCAATGCCGTGAAGAATGAGGAGCCGAAGATCGAGAAACCGGAGAACAGGAAAGAAAGGGAGAATATCCTGAAGCTGTGTACCGTCATGTCGTACAGGTCCTTCTCATACCCTACAAACAACGAGGACAGCGTCCCGGAAAGCATGTTGGAGGCAACGACCATCATGATCGAACCCAAAGAGATGATTGCAAGGCTCTTTCGCAGCAGATTTTGCAGTTCCGTTCTGTTGCCTGCTCCGAAGTTATAGCTTATTACAGGTGCGGAACCTACGGAATAGCCGATGAAGATTGCTTGGAAGACAAGGTTCACGTACATCAGAACTCCATAGGCTGCAACTCCATCCTCTCCTGCATATTTAAGGAGCTGTATATTGTAAAGCATGTTCACTGCCGACATGGAGATATTGCTCATGAGCTCGGATGACCCATTGATGCATATTTTTGCCAGTATTCCTGGAATTAAATGAGTCCGGCCAAGTCTTAGACAGCTGCTGTTTTGTCCGGAGAAATAGAAGAGAGGAATCAACCCTCCGATACACTGGCTGATGACCGTCGCAACTGCAGCACCTTCGAGACCGAAATCAAATGCCGCCATGAACAATGCATCCAGGACCATGTTGGCGATGCCTGCAGCGAGTGTAACGTACAAACCAAGTTTCGGCTTGCCTGCTGTAGCGAAAAGGCATTGGAACTCATATTGGAGAATGAAGGCAGGTATGCCAGCAATGAGGATTCTTCCGTAACTGAGGCAGTCTTCAAGTAGAACCCCTTCAGCACCGAGGATGATTGCCACGGGGCGTATGAAGACCATTCCGAGGATCGATAGGACTATTCCTGTCGCTATTGAAAAATATACCAGCATCGAGAAGGTTGAATTGGCTTTTCTTGTGTCTCCTTCGCCCATTTTTCTGGCTATGTATGCTCCACCTCCTGTACCGAACATGAAACCGACGGATCCGAGAATCATGAGAAACGGCATTATGAAGTTGACTGCGGAAAAGGCTGTCTTTCCGACATAGTTGGATACAAAGAATCCATCGACTACGCCGTATACAGAAGAAAATACAAGCATGGTGATCGAAGGGAAAGTCAAGCTAAGAAGCTTTTTGTACGTGTTGTGCCCGTCCATTGCGATGAGCGGCATTCCAATCCTCCTGAAAGTGTCAGTATTTTTAAAAGTATGAAACCGTACGATTATTATAATATGATTTCGTACTTTCAATCAATAGATGACCTTCCTCTGTCTCGTGATGCAGATTGCTTTTGTCTCGTTCGTAGCGTAAAGAGAAATCGGTAACCTTTCGGCTTGTCCAAGTGAAGATGATGACCTAGACACGCATGCTTCCAATTGTCTGGAAATTCTTCATATGAGGAAATTTGTTCCATGGATAGAATTACCTGAAAGCATAATTCATCATGAAAAATAAGTATTGGACATGATGCTCTGTCGATTATAGATTATGGATGGGGATCGGTTGCCATGGAGGATATATAAATATGGTAAAGCAGACGGCAGGACGCGATGCGCTCACAGGCTTCGCAGATGAATTTGCACATCTTAACGACGACATCCTTTTCGGCGAGGTATGGTCGAGAGAAGATCGACTTTCGCTAAAAATGAGATCTATACTGACTGTTACGGTACTTGTATCGAAAGGGCTTGTCGACTCCTCTTTCCAGTATCATATGCAGACAGCAAAGAAGAATGGAGTTACGAAAGCGGAGATGGGCGAAATTCTTACCCATATAGCGTTCTACGCTGGGTGGCCGAACGCCTGGGCGGCATTCAGGGTGGCTATTGAGGTCTACAGAGATGACGACGGAAAGGATGGAGGCATGTTCGGCCTCGGAGATCCGAATGATGCATATGCCGAATATTTTGTCGGTAGATCGTATCTGAAGCCTCTCACAGACCCGAAGACGACCGTCTTCATGGCCAATGTCACATTCGAACCGGGGTGCCGCAACAATTGGCATATACATCACTCCTCCGAAGGCGGCGGTCAGATTCTTCTCTGCACATCCGGTCGCGGCTGGTACCAGGAAGAGGGAAGGGCAGCCAAGGAACTTCGCCCAGGCGATGTCGTCACGATCCCTCGTGAAGTGAAGCACTGGCATGGCGCTGCCAAGGATAGCTGGTTCAGCCACATCGCGGTGGAAGTGCCAGGCAAGGATACGAAAACCGAATGGTGCGAACCTGTTTCCGAAGAAGATTTCTATAGACTGAAGTAAGAAATGACCGAAATATGGTCTGCGCAGATTGTTTTTTTAGGGCAAACGCTCAAGTATTCAGTCTTTGCCGGGGGATATAAATCCGTGATGTTTCCTTGGCCGGCGAAAAGACTATGCGAATGATGATTTACCTATTTCGGAAGTTGATGGCATCGGATGAAGTGTCTGTGAAAGTATTCCCGATTGTGTAGAGTAGAGCTAAGTTCTTTTCAAATCATGTTCTCGGGCGCACGAGGATTGCCGAAAACGCATTCTAAATCAATTGTGGATTAATTAGGAGGAGCCGTTCGCAATCAACGCTTCGGATTTAAGTCTTTGGCCATATCGGGATATCCATCTATGAAGCCTCAGTTGCGGATTAATCCAGCATTCAGGCTTATGATAGGAATGCATGGCCTTTATCAAGCCCCTATTTTAGAATTGCGCATACTTGAACTTGTGTTTTATCAATAGGTTTTCCCCAAATGGAGGTGCGGATGATTTTTGGGACCTAAGCTATGGATTTATTCTCCTTGTTCTTCAATCTATACTCAAGAGGGCTCAGGCCGCCCAAAGATATCTTTATCCTCTTTTCGTTGTACCAATGGATGTATTCGTCCAACCTGGACATGAAGTCATCGATCGAGACTCCTTTCCAGTCTCTCCCGTAGAACATCTCGTTCTTCAGCCTTCCGAAGAACCCCTCGCATGCAGAGTTGTCTGGAGAGCATCCCTTCTTGGACATCGATCTTGTCAGGTTGTGCCTCTCCATCAGCTCTATCCATCCGGGCCACCGGTAATGGCAGCCTCTGTCGGAGTGGATTATCGCATCGCATGAGTCTCCCAGATTTGCTATTCCATTTGCCAGCATCGTGTTTGCAAGCTCCGCGCTCGGATTGGTTCCGATGCTCCAGGAGACGACCATCCCGTCATAGCAGTCCAGTAGAGGAGAGAGATATACCTTTCCCGATGGGATGCTGAACTCCGTGATGTCGGTGAGCAGCTTCTTTCCGGGACAATCGGCATGGAAATCCCGGGTCAGGAGGTTAGGCACCTCGGGCGATATCTCTCCCTTGTACGAGCTGTATCGTTTCTTTCTCATGTATGCAGTTGCGAGCCCTTCATCCCTCATGATGCGCCGCACAACCTTCTCGGAGACGGTCATGCCTTCCCTTTCGAGAAGATGGTGGATGCGCCTATATCCGTACCGGCCGTCGTTCTCCTCGAACAATCGGCGTATGGCAATCCTCAGCTTTTTGTGCCTGTCTGTTCCCGCGGCCTTGCTGCAGTAGCAGCTCTTTTCGATTGCGAGAACGGGGAGAAGCTCCTTAAGGCGGAAACGCTTTCTCAGGGCATCGATCACAAGAGCTTTCTCCCTGTTCTTCAGTCCTTCCAGACTGATGCCCCGTCCTTTTTTTATCAGCTCTGCCGCCTTCTCGAGGCAGGCAAGCTCTATCTCGGCCTTATGCCTGCGCTCCTCCAGCTCCCGGTTCCTCTTTTCCATCTCGGCTATGCTTCGTTTGTATCCGGCAATGCTCTCTTCCTCCTCCTCTGTGATGCTGCTTATAGTGACTGGTGCTTCCGCATCCTTCGCTTTTCTCCTGCCCATGGTAATATTGCTATCATCCAAGAGCTCTCTTTTCCATACATAAACGGGAAACACCTGCTTCCATTGCGTCTTCCTCTGCGCTTTCTGAACGCGTGGCAAAACTCATCACGCAGTCCGACTTCCTCTTCATCGCAGAGTGCTTTTCCCTCTTCAGATGTCCTTCATGGATGATCCTTTCCCCTGGTGCAAGCTCATCTATCCATTCCATCAGCTTCTGCCGGCTGGGATATCCCAGGACTCTGAGTGTGTAGCTTATCTGGTGCCCATGCCCAAGATAGAAATCGACGGCGCGCCTCTTATCTTCCATGGTATACGCGTTCCCAATCCTCGGCTTCTCGTGGAGATGGCCTTCCTCCTGTGTTGAGTCAAGACAATTTGGAGAAAAAGATCGTCAGAATTCCAGAAGAAAATCGTCAAGAGGAGAAACTTAAGACCATTTGACGACTTGGAAAATCAATCCTGTTTCTTGACCAC
>CASEKE010000019.1 GCA_949288415.1 uncultured Spirochaetales bacterium | reverse complement strand
TTCGGAAAAGATATTGAAAAAGAACCTGGCACTTTTAAATGCCAGGCCTAGAAAAGTTCTGGGATTCAGATCTCCTATGGAACTATTTGAATCAGAACTTCTTAACTTGTCTAAGTGTTGCACTTAGTTTGACAATTTACTTTTTTGCATTTCCCTTTCAGACCTGATTTTCTCGCCAGATCGGGGTGGATGGTCGGATTGTGCAGATCGTTGATCCGGTCCGTTTTCTTGGTAGAATGCGACCTATGCCTCTTCTATGAATATTTTGCAGATATTGGACAAGATAGAATGTAGATAATACGTCTGTTTTGCTTTATCATTCATATATGGGCTTGACGAGCCTTCAAGATTGGAAGGAAACAAGGAGGATAGGCCAATGCGCATATTAGTGACCGGCGGTGCCGGATATATCGGAAGTCATACGGTGATCGAACTTCTGGCAAAGGACATCGACGTGGTCGTCATAGACAACCTCGGCAATTCGAATCCGGAGGCTCTGCGAAGAGTCGAGAAGATATCGGGGAAGAAAGTTGAGTTCATCGAGGGAGATGTCAGGGACAAAGCTCTGCTCGACAGGATATTCGAGACTCATCAGATCGACGGAGTCATCCATTTCGCAGGTCTCAAGGCAGTCGGCGAATCGGTTGCAAAGCCGATCGAGTACTATGACAACAACCTAATCTCGACATTGAAACTCGTCGAGTCCATGAGAGAGCATGGAGTCAAGAAGATAATCTTCTCCTCGTCCGCGACCGTCTACAGCGGCGACAACGAGGTTCCTCTCAGAGAGACCTGCAAGACCGGCAACTGCACCAATCCGTACGGATGGACCAAGTACATGTCCGAGGTCATCCTTTCCGGTATGGCCGCAGCCGATCCCGAGTGGTCTGTAGTCCTTCTGAGATACTTCAATCCGGTCGGTGCCCATGAGAGCGGACTGATAGGCGAGGATCCGAATGGAATTCCTGCGAATCTGATGCCGTTCATCTGCAAGGTCGCAGTCGGCAAGC
The DNA here is from genome assembly GCA_949288415.1 of uncultured Spirochaetales bacterium. GTDB lineage: Bacteria > Spirochaetota > Spirochaetia > Sphaerochaetales > Sphaerochaetaceae > Ornithospirochaeta. The sequence goes on along the minus strand of CASEKE010000019.1, from coordinate 55,485 downwards.
TCGAATGTCTCAACGTGTTCGGAGACGATTACGACACTCCGGACGGAACCGGGGTGCGCGACTACATCCATGTCGTGGATCTTGCGAAGGGGCATGTCGCGGCAGTCGACTACATGGCGACCCATAAGGGGGCCGAGGTGGTGAACCTTGGAACGGGCGTAGGTTACAGCGTTCTTGACATGGTCAAGGCTTTCGAGAAGGTGAACGGAGTGAAGGTGAACTACAGAATCGCTCCGAGGCGCCCGGGTGATCTTGCCACTGTCTATTCCGATCCGTCCAAGGCCGAGAAGGTGCTTGGCTGGAAGGCTACCCATACGCTCGAGGACATGTGCCGCGACAGCTGGGTATGGCAGTCCAGAAATCCGAACGGATACAAGTCCTGACGAATATCCGGACAGTGCCTGAGGGATGCCGCAGATGGCGGCATCCTTTTTCTCGACTCGGATATGAAAAAAAGCATGCGGACGGATTTTCGTCGCATGCCTTTATGACGATGTAGGCCGATTTCTTATCAGAGTCCGGAGATCAGATACACGACCACCTCTATAGCTCCGCATGAGACCATGACCAGGATCGGACTGAGCTTCGTCGTCTGAAGCACTGCCAGTGCGCCGATGAACAGGACGACTCCCATGATGCGTATGTCCGACGGATTCAGGGAGAAAGTCCCCGGGATGAATGCCGCGCTGATAAGGATTGAGAGTCCTGAGGCCGCTATTGCCGCGACGACGGCCGGGCGGAGCGAGAGCAGGACGGTCTTCAGAAGCTTCATCTGTCCGTATTTCATGTATATGTAGGCCAGAAGGGTCACTATTATGCATGAGGGGAGTATGCAGCCGAAGGTTGCCACCAGCGCTCCCGGAATGCCTGCCACCATGTTGCCGACGAACGTCGATGCATTGACCGCTATCGGGCCTGGAGTCATCTCCGCGATCGTGACAAGGTCGGTGAACTGCTGCATCGACATCCAGCCATATTTTTCTATCACTTGGCTCTGTATGAGTGGCATGGCTGCATACCCCCCGCCGAAGCTGAATGTACCGATGTTGAGGAAGGCAAGGAAAAGCTGAAGGTAGATCATCTCGCACCTCCTTTGCCCGCCAGGTGCAGCGATATGAAGTAACGCAAGATTCCTATCGCCGCCGATACCAGTATTATCAGAACGATATTCACGTCGAATATCACCTTGACGAGGAATGCCGCAAGCATCATCGTGATTATGATCATGTCCTTCGTCTTCACGAGCTGTCTGGCCATCGAATATACGGAGGAGGCGATGATAGCCGCTATTCCTGCAGTCATTCCGGTAAGAAGTGCCCTGACGACCTCGTTGGAACAGAATGCGTCGTATATGAAGCTTATGAGCGTTATGATGACGAACGGCGGAATGATTGCACCGGTGATCGCCGCAAGCACTCCCGGAAATCCGCCTAGCTTGTATCCTACCACTATCGCTCCGTTGACGGCTATCGCTCCAGGACTGGACTGTGCGATGGAGACTAGATCCATCATCTCGTTTTCGTCTATCCATCCCAGCTCGTCCACGAATTTCTTCTTCAGCAGCGAAACAATGACGTAGCCTCCTCCGAAGGTGAACGTGCTCAGATAGAGCGTCGAAGTGAATATCTTCAAAAGCTTGTGTCCGTCTTTTCCCTTTTCTTCTTTCCGCGTATCCATTTTTTCCATTATACCATGGCATCGAGTCTGACTGCGTCCTATTTGCTCTGCCGACAAAGGATTGCGGTACGGATCATGCCGTATGAATATTAAATCAAATCGTAAGATAAGTGAAATAGTATTAATTTATTGATATCATAAGAAAAATCTTATTATGGAGGTGGCGATGAATTTCCATCACCTGAAGGTATTCCTTGCCGTCGTAGATTCAGGGAACAATCTTACACGTGCAGGCGAGAGGCTCTATACCACACAGCCTGCGGTATCGTTGGCGATAAAGGAGCTGGAGAAGGAGTATGGCATACTGCTGTTCGACAGACTGTCCAGAAGGCTTTCACTGACAGGGGCGGGAAGGGAATTCGAGAAGTATGCGCGGCGCATAGTTTCCACGGTTGACGATCTTGAAGGGGCGATGCGCAGCTGGGGCGAATCCGGCTGCGTACGGGTGGGGGCGAGCATGACGATAGGAAGCTGTCTTGCAAGCGGATACGTCAAGACTTTCCTCTCTGTCCGTCCGGATGCATCGATCAATGTGTCCGTGTTCCCGTCGGAACGTCTGGTCGCCATGATAAGCAAGAACGCTTTGGATCTTGCCCTGCTGGAGACTGCGGTAAACGATCCCGAGCTGACGGCGGAGCCGTTCATGACCGATGTGCTTGTCGGAATTGCCCCGTACGCAGGGAAAAAGAAAATCGAAAGCATTCCGTTCGGCATGCTGGCTAAGCGCAATCTCATATTCCGCGAGAAGGGCAGCGGGACAAGGGATCTGATCGACGAGGAGGCAAGAAGAAAAGGCATTATGCTCAATCCGTCATGGGAGGTCATGAGCACGAGTGCCATATTGAATGCCGTCGCCGACGGCATAGGTTTCTCCGTGCTTCCATGGCGCGTGGCGCACGAGTATGTCGACTTGGGAAAGTTGTCGTATTTCACGTTCTCCGATGCCGAGCTTTCCAGAAAGCTAGCCGTCGTACATCATCGCGACAAGGTTCTTTCGCCCCTTGCGGAGGCCTTCATCGCCATAGTGAAGGAGGATGCCGCAGGACGGAGACCTTCATCCTGAAATCGGTCGATTTTCGGTTGAAAGCCGATCCTGCATGAAAAAAACTGCCTGTCCCTGAGAAGGAACAGGCATCGCGAATTGTACTGTCATCGATGGTATTCCCATCGGGCGTCATTCACTTTCTAGTCAGATACTGTTTTGGTACCGCATCCAAACCATCCCATACAAGCTGGCGGAAATGCGTCGGATCGGTGTTGCCCTCCGTGTTGATGCAGAGGATGTTTGAGTTCTTGTCGATTCCGAGTACCTTGATGAGCCCTTCGCTTCCCGGCTCGGTGACCATCGAATAGAGAGCTCCGAGCGTTACGGCTCCGCTTTCTCCGGAGATGACGAACGGGTCGCCCTTGAGCGGTGTTGCCAGGATTCTCATGCCTCTTGCCGCCGTGTAGTCCGGCACTTTCATGAAGACATCGGCCGTTCCGTCGAGCACCTCCCATGCGATCGGGCTCGGGTCGCCGCAGGCCAGGCCTGCCATTATCGTGTCGAGGTCTCCCTTGACGCTGTGCAGTTCTCCGTCGTTGTATTTTGCAGTCTCGAAGACGCAAGCGGCCTTGTCAGGCTCCACGACGACGAACTTCGGAGGATCGTCCTTGAAGAGCGATGCGTAGAATCCTATGGTGGCCGCAGCAAGCGCTCCTACGCCGGCCTGGATGAATACGTGCGTCGGACGTATGATTCCGAGTCCTGCGAACTGTTCCTGGCATTCGAGCATGATCGTTGTATAGCCCTGCATTATCCAGGTCGGAATTTCCGTGTATCCGTCCCAGGATGTATCGCTTATGATTTCCCAGCCGTTCTTTTTTGCGTCGATCGCCACCTGGCGTACCGCATCGTCGTAGTTGCCGTCGACGACCGTAACCCTTGCGCCGTATCTGGCTATAGCATCGATCCTGGCCTGGCTGGTCTCCTTGTGGACATAGATTTCGCACTTGTGGCCGAGAACCATGCTGGCCCATGCGATTCCTCTGCCATGGTTGCCGTCGGTCGCCGAGGCGAACGTGATGTCTCCGAGCTTGTCATGGCACTCCTTGGAGACAAGGTAATCGAAGCTCATCTGCTCGTCAGGAATGCCTAGCCTTTTTTGGATGAAGCGGTAGATGGCAAAGCTTCCACCCATGACCTTGAAGGAGTTGAGTTCCAGACGCTGTGCTTCGTCCTTCACGTAGATTCCACCTACGCCGAGCATCTGGGCAAGGTGCGGCAGACTTCTGAGCGGAGTCATCCTGTATCCCGGAATCTGTCTGTGGAAAGATCTTGCCGTGCGAGCATACCTGATGTTGAAAAGCTCGTCGGCCTTCGAGAAGTCCTTCTTCTTCGTCCTTACAATGTAGTCGTAGTCGCGGTTGGGTTCATTCATTTCTTTATCCTTTCACGGGCTATTATAGACGGAAAAATTATTATTTCAATATGTATAGATTCGTTTTGAATTTATTGCGGAAATCCGTAAAAAACGTATTCCAAATCTATTGAAACCTAAGGTTTTCAAAGACCGAGGAGATAATCATCCCTCCTCGGTCCTGCCGTCCTAGCAGTATTTTTCGATGATGGAGGATATTTCCTTGAAGCGGCTTTCCATCTCCTCTTTCGTGGCTGCCTCGAGAACCAGTCTCAGGTAAGGTTCGGTGTTGCTCTTGCGCACGTTGAACCACCAGGAAGGGAATTCGATGCGGTATCCGTCGAAGTCCAGCACCCTTGTCGGGTCGGCTTTTCCGACATATCTGTCGTAGATTTCCGCGATGGCCTCGTCCTTCCTGTCAAGCTTGAAGTTTCTCTCGCCGCTGTTGGCATATTTGACGATGCTGTCGATCAGGGACGAAAGAGTCTTTCCTTCGTCCTTCAGCTTCTTAACGACCGAGAGAACGAGCAGAGAGGCAAGTATTCCGCTGTCGCAGTTGAAGAAATCGCGGCGGAAGTAGTAGTGACCTGCGAGCTCTCCGCCGAATACCGCATCCAGCTCGCGGATGCGTATCTTTGCGAATGCATGGCCGACCTTCCATATCTCCGGTCTGAAGCCGAGCTTCTCTAGGTATTCCGTAGTGCTCCTTGATGTCCTGATGTCTACAAGAGCATTCCCGACAGCCCCGATGCTGCTGTAGTGCAGGCCGAGGACTGCGGTGATGTAGTCCGGCTGTATGAAGCGTCCTTTCTCATCTATGAACATGACACGGTCGGCATCGCCGTCATAGATGACTCCGACATCGCTGTGGTTCATCACCGTCTCCTTCTCGATGTCCTTGCAGTTCTTCTCGTCCAGCGGATTCGGTTCATGTGCCGGGAACGTTCCGTCGAAGCGGTCGTACAGATAGTGCACCGTACCGGTCGTGAACAGATCCTTGACGATGAGGTTCGCCATACCGTGGGAGCAGTCGATTGAAATATCCAGTCCCGTGAGATCCGGTGCGAAGCCCTTGAGGTAGTCGAGATACTCGTTCCTTACGTACGAGTAGTCCTTGACGGTTCCTTTCTTTTCGGCGGCAACGACTTCCGCCTCCTTTGTAAGTCTCTCGAGATCCTTGAGGCCCGTATCCCCTCCGACAGGAACCGCGTCCTTTCTGGATATCTTCAGACCGTTGTACTTCGGCGGGTTGTGGCTTGCCGTGATCTGGACCGAGGCATCAGCCTTCAGAAAAACTGTGGCGAAGTACACCATCGGCGTCGTCGACAGCCCCAGATCCCATACGTCCGCACCGGCATCGGTGATGCCTCTGAGCAGCTCGTCGTGTATCTCCGGGCTCGAAGTCCTCACGTCCCGTCCGACGACGACGTGGTCGGTCTTGAGCAGGGTCGGTAGGAAAAAGCCGACCTTGTATACCGTGTCCTTGTCGAAATCTACATTCCAGATTCCTCTGATGTCATAGGCATGAAAAGCTCCCATGCATGTCCTCCTGGTTTATTTTTCGTTTGCACGGAAGGCCCGTACAGGGCCGTCCGCTACTTGAAAAAGCTTTCGAAACGATCTCTCTCCATAAGCTCGAAGTAATACTTCCTTCCGCTTTTCAGAGCGACCTCCGTAAGATTCTTGCGAAAGATGCGATCAAAAAGTCCGGATGGTCTTGCAGCGCTTTTTTCGCCCTTTATCGCTTTTGCCGCACTCGATCTGGTGACCAGCGTGACCGACTGTACATCGTTTCTGTAAAACGACCGTTCGAGTTTCTCGTACTTGGGGCGCTTTGCGTTCTTCAGCTCTATGCCGAGAAACGATGGCTTGCGGTCGAAGTCCTCGAATATGAAGAGTTCCCCGTCGCTGTACAGGAACACTCCCCACTGTCTTTCCTCACCTTCGGATGAACCATAGTAGAGGGAATATGTCCTATATATCATCTTTCCCTCGAGCCTGTCCTCTCTGGCCTGGAGAAATTCCATGGTTTCCCTGTCCTGTTCCGTCATTGGCATCTATCCTTTTTTTCCACAATAATATATTATTGAGCGTCATGGAAGAGTTTGTCAAAAAGGATTTCATCAAGATATTGAAGGAGAATGCCCTCGAGTGCCGCCGGGACATGAAGATTTCCGGTACCGACTGCTTTCGCGTATACGACAGGAATCTCGAGGAAATTCCGGTAACGGTGGAGATATATGGACCATATTGCCGCATAGTCGACTTCTCGGAGGGCGGCATAGATCTAGACGGTAGACATGTCATAGAGGATATCGTCGCGAGATATCTCTACATCGAGCACGACAAGCTCATCTGGAGGGAAAGGCACAGGAGACCTGACGGAGAGCAGCACGAGAAGACCGACGAAAGCCTCGAGACGCTGGTCCATGAGAACGGTCACGAGTTCAAGGTAGAGCTTCTCAAGTACGTCGACACCGGGCTGTTCATGGATCATGCCATAACTCGGAAGAACATAGAGGAGGTCTCGGCGGGACTGGATGTGCTGAACCTCTTCTCATATACGGGATCCTTCAGCGTATATGCCGCGGCAGGCGGGGCTGCCAGCGTCACGAGTGTAGATCTGTCGAATGTGTACACGGCGTGGGCCGCGGACAATTTGAAGCGCAACGGCTTTCTGGACGAGGAAAAGTACAGATGCGTCGCCATGGATGCCTACAAGTTCATCCTCGATGCGATAAAGGAGAAGCGACGATGGGATCTTGTCATATTGGATCCTCCCGCATTCTCCAACAGTAGGAAGACGGAAAGGGATTTCGACATAAAGAAGGATTACCGGAAAATGCTTCTTCTGGTAGGCATGATTCTGAAAAGCGACGGAAGGATCCTATTCAGCGAGAACCTTGCCGGTTTCCAGTTTGATAAGACGGCCCTGAAGGCCTATTATAAGATAGAAGAGATCACGGACCTCGTCAGAAGGCCCGGATTCATAAGGAAGATGAGCGTTCTAAGGGTATGGACGCTCGAGAAGGTAAAAGAGATCAAAGGTGAAACGATGAAGAGAATCGCAGACGACGACAGCCTCGAGAGCTTGACGCTGGGTCAGAAAGAGGAGAGCGGAAAGAAGCCTCGCAGAGAAGGATCCGCAATGGGAAAGGGCCGTGACGGAGAATCGGACGGCCGCAGAAGAGAAGGCGCAGGACGTGGCAGACGGGAAGATGACCGCAGAAGGGAAGGCGGAGATCGCGCATCACGCGGCAGGGACTACGAGAGAAGGAACGAGCGGAAGCGCTACGACGACAACGACGGAAGATTCCGTTCCGATAGGCGCGAGTACGGAAGGCGCAACGAAGGAGAACGCGGATACGAAAGCCGTGACTACCGCGACAGAGACCGCAATTACAAAGATAGGGATCGCAGTTACGGGGATGGATATCGCCGCGACAGGGATTATCGCGACCGCGACTATCGTCCGTATGGCAATCGCGATCGCCGCGAGGAAGGCGAGGGTAGGTCGTACGACAGGGATCGCTTCCACGGGAGAAGGCCTTACGAGAACGACGAGAGAAGAGAGAGAAGGCCATACTACGAGGATGAGAGAAGATACTATACCGGCCTGAGCGACAGGAAACCTGTCCGCAGGGACGATTCCTTCCGGCCTTACAGAAAGAACGACGGAGATGAGCGCGGGGCGTTCCGTGACAGAAAGCCATTCGCGGCAAAGCCCTATGAAAGAAAGCAGCCTCGAGCCAGGAAGGCGCCGCTTCCTTACGGATACGATGATTTCAGAAAGAGCGTAAAGGATCCGTCCGACGAAGAATCGGAGGAGTGATCCGCATTTGACGAAGAAGGCCGTCGGTCCCGGTATATCCGGAGTCTGACGGCCTTTTTTCGATTCTGCGACTAGATACTTTTCTTCTGCGGTCTGTTGACCGTGTAGATGCCGAACGAGACCAGTATGAGCGCGATGAGCTTGTTTATCTGCAGCGCCTGGTCGACCTCGTCTAGGAAGATCGCCGACAGCAACACACCGAATAGGGGTATCATGAAGTTGAATATGGTGACCCGGCTGACCGGATTGTACTTCAGCAGCGTTCCCCATACGGAGTATGCCACTGCGCTTATGAGCGCCATGTATATAAGCAGCAGATAGGCAGACGGGCTGACGGCCATATCGACGCGGCCTCCTGCAAGAAGTCCGGTCACGATCATGACGATCCCTCCAAGGATGAACTGGTAGCCGGAGAGCATGGTCACGCTGAATTTTCTTGAGAAGTTCTTGATGAGGATCCCTGAGAGCGCATAGCTTATCTGGGAGATCAGTACCAGCCCTTCACCGGGAAGCGTGAAGTGGAACGAAGCTCCTTGCGAGAGCGATATGTTCATTATTATCACTCCTGAGAAGCCGATTATGACTCCTATGAGCTTCCTTGACGTAAGTTTTTCCTGCCGGAATACCAGGCAAGCCAGAAGGATGGAGAAGAAACCACCGGTGCCGGAAAGTATCGTTCCCGTGACGCCGGAAGTGTGGGCCACGCCTACGTAGTAGCAGAAGTATTGCACGACTGTCTGGGCGAGGCATAGATAGAATATGTAGGGAACAGATCCCTTCTCCGGCACGATGAACTTCTTTTCGATGACCGACTGGAAGAGTATCACCAGTACGCCGGCGAGGAAGAACCTTGTTCCGGCGAAGACGATTATGCTGGCCGTGTCTCCCGTCGAAATCCCGAATATTTCGTAGCCGCTCTTGATGGCTGGCGTCGCGCTTCCCCATAGGAAGCAGCAGAGCATCGCAAGCAGGAATACCACCCATATGTTGGTAAGCTTTCTGTTGTCCATTTTTTTGAAACCCCGTTCCGAATTTTTTTTGTTCCTATGCCCGGAGTGTATGACAAAAGTTCGAAAGGTTCAATACCGGGCACCTTTGCTCGAAAGGTGTGGAAAATGCGCCATTGCGGGTTTATCATCTGATTATCATGAAATACGCACTGATCATGGGAAGCGAGAGCGGACTTGCATCGGCCGCTCTTGACGTCTTTCCTCCCGGCTGGTTCATATTCCGCGGCGACATTCGCTATGAGAAAGTTTCCGAGAACAAGGACGGAATGTGTTTCCACCTGGATGTTACGGACAGGGACTCGATGGCGGCGGCTCTGGAGCTTGTCTCGTCCAGGACCGACAGGCTTGACCTTGTGACCAGCTTCGCAGGCATCGTCACACTCGGTTCGATGGTGGAGCTCCCGGTTTCTTCCATGGAGAGGATAATGGATGTGAATTTCCTGTCGGTGTACCGGATGGTTAACATGTTCTTTCCGCTTCTGGAGAATGCCGGTGGAAGGATCGTCCTCATATCGAGCGAGTACGGGCAGCTGGATGCGCTTCCCATACACGGCTACTATGCCGTCAGCAAGCATGCCCTTGAGGTATACGGCGATTCTCTGAGGCGAGAACTGCTGAAGTCGGGAGTCTCTGTGGCGATAGTAAGGCCCGGCGCGTTCAAGACGTCGATGCAGGCGGGCATAGAGCGGCAGTTCGATACTCTCATAGCCTCTACAAGAAGGTACGGCAACATATTGAGACGCATGAGGTTCCTGATGGTGGGCGAGTTGCGAAGGGCAAAGGATCCTGCGGTCTTTGCCCGCACGTATCGCAAGGCCGCATTCTCCTCCCGCCCGAAAAGATATTACTGCGTCGGCAACAGCTTCCGGATGAAGATTCTGTCGTCGTTGCCCTCCTTTATGCAGGATGCGATATTCCGCTTCTTCCTCTAGATCGTCGTGCTCCTCGTGAACTTCAGCTTCGATGCGAATGCGATGATTTCCAGAATGCAGAACAGGATTGCCACGTAGGCCAGCAGGTCGTATCCGAATTTTCCCGCCACAAGGCCGTAGATCAGAGGACACGATGTCGAACCGATGTATGCGGTTGCCATCTCGAGGCCCATGAGTTCTCCCGATTTCTCAGATGAGAATATTCTAGGCGTCTGGTGCAGCATGGAAGGGTATACTGGGCCGCATCCGAATCCGAGCAGGAATGCCGCTGTGCAAAGTGTAGCGAGGGACTGTCCGAAAAGAAGGATCGCTGCTGCAGAGAGAAATATCGCATGTCCCAGAAATATCATCACGTTGTCCCCTGTTTTGTCGTTGAAAAGCCCTGTGACGATCCTGCCTGCGGTTATTCCATAGAAGAAGAACGATACCAGACGTGCACCGGCGCTGGCATCCATGGCACGGGCATACACTCCGTATGATGAGAGCCATAGGATGCACGTCGCCTCGATGCCGCAGTAGAGGAAGAACGAGAAGAGCGTCACTTTCGCGCCCTTCATGGAAAGTGTCTCAAAAATCGGCGATGCCTTCTTTCCCTCGTCCGCATCTTCCTGTGTCCCTATTTCAGGCTTCTCCGCCTTCTTCCATATCGGAAGGGATATGAGCAGGATCAGGAATATGCAGCTCTGGATTGCCGATATCGTCCTGTAACCGTCTCTCCATGAGTACCCGGCCGCAAAATACCAGGAGAGAAGCACCGGGGCAACCGTCGTGCCGATTCCCCAGGCCGCATGCAGCCAGCTCATGTGACGGGCCTTGTAGTGCAGTGCGACATAGTTGTTGAGGCTGGCATCTATAGCTCCGGCCCCGAGACCGAGCACTATGGCGAAGGCGTACGTCATGAAAATGTTCCGCGAGAAGGAGAAACCCAGCAGCGCCAGGGCCGTGAAGGCCACTGAAGCAAGGTTGATGATTCCTGCCTTGGCCCGTTTCTCTATCCTCGAATAAACTATCGACGAGATGACGGTACCGGCGGAAACGACCATGGAGATCGTGCCGCCCAGCGACGGGTCGGCTCCGAGACTTCTGCTCATTACGGGCCATGCCGAACCGAGTACGCTGTCGGGCAGTCCCAGCGAGATGAAGGATAGGTAGATTATCGCAAGAATGAGTGCGGATATCATTTTCTCTTCCTGAAAAAGGGGCAACCGTAAGATTGCCCCAAAGTAAAAGTGTTCTATGAAGAAGGGTCAGAGCCCCATCTTCTTCTTCTGTTTCGCCCAACTGTCCTTGAGCGTGCAGGTACGGTTGAATACCATTGCCTCCGGTCTGCTGTCCTTGCTGTCGACGCAGTAGTATCCGTTTCTTATGAACTGCAGGTAGTCGCCGACCTTGGCCTTGGCCGCCTCGAGTTCGATGTAGGCTTCCGGGATCACAACCAGAGAATCGGGATTAATGTCGTCCAGATAGTTTCCTGTCGCCGCTCCCGGCACCTCGGCCTTGAAGAGCTTGTCGTACTGTCTTACTTCAGCCTTGAGCACGTGATCGGCACTGACCCAGTGGCTTGTACCCTTTACCTTCCTGCCGTCAGGGGTGGTGCCTCCCTTGCTTTCGGGATCGTAAGTGCAGTGCACGGCGACGATGTTGCCATCCTCGTCCTTGTCGACCTTGACCGCGGTGACGTAATAGGCATACTTGAGCCTGATCTCGTTGCCGGGATACAGCCTGTGGTAGCCCTTCACGGGAGTCTCCATGAAGTCTTCCCTCTCGATGTAGAGTTCCCTTGTGAATGCAACGCTGTGGGTTCCCGCCTCCGGATCCTCCGGGTTGTTTTCCGCCTCGAAGTATTCGACCTGTCCCTCGGGGTAGTTGTCGATGACTAGCTTGAGCGGATCGAGGACGGCCATGAGGCGTTTTGCCCTCTTGTTGAGGTCTTCTCTGACACAGAACTCCATGAGAGAGTAGTCGACCATACCTTCGACCTTTGCAACTCCGACGCGCGAGACGAAATCCTTCATCGACTCGGGCGAATAGCCCTTTCTCCTGATTCCGGAAATCGTAGGCATCCTGGGATCATCCCATCCCGTGACGAATTTGTTGTTCACAAGATATAGAAGCCTTCTCTTGCTCATCAGCAGATACGTGACGTTGAGCCTTGCGAATTCGTACTGGTGCGGAGTGTGCTCTATTCCGTCGATCGATGTGGCCCAGTCGTATGCGGGGCGATGGTCCTCGAACTCCAGAGTGCAGATGCTGTGAGTTATTCCCTCAATAGCATCGCTGATCGGATGCGTAAAGTCGTACATAGGATAGATGCACCACTTGTCTCCCGTCCTCGGATGCGTGGCGAACTTGATTCGGTATAGTGCCGGGTCGCGGAGGTTTATGTTCGGGCTTGCCATATCGATCTTGGCCCTGAGAGTCTTGGAACCCTCGGGATGCATGCCTTCCTTCATCTCCTCGAAGAGTCTCAGATTCTCTTCTATCGAACGGTCCCTGTAGGGACTGTTGCGTCCGGGCTGGGTAAGAGTTCCCCTGTATTCCTTCATCTCCTCTGCCGAGAGATCGTCGACGTATGCCTTTCCTTCCTTGATGAGGCGGATCGCTATCTCGTATAGCTGGTCGTAATAGTCCGAAGCGTAGAATTCGTATTTCCCCCAGTCGAATCCGAGCCAGCGGATGTCGTCCTTGATCGAGTTGATGTACTCCATGTCCTCCTTTGCCGGGTTCGTGTCGTCGAGCCTGAGATGGCAACGTCCATGGTACTTCTCTGCAAGTCCGAAGTTGATGCAGATGCTCTTGATGTGTCCGATGTGGAGGTATCCGTTCGGTTCCGGAGGAAAGCGCGTGACTATCGTGTTGTTCGGCACTCTTCCGTTCGCGAGATCGTCCTCGATAATCTTCTCGAGGAAGTTCAGAGGTCTTGCCTCCTGGATTTCGTTTTCCATTTGTCTCTCCTTCAGGCCTTCCATAGGGCCCTAAGATTTTATTGTATAGAGAATATTACCAGAAAAAGCGGCAGTAATCTACAGCGACGAGAACCGGAGAACTGCCTTTCCCCCCGATCCTGATGTGGCGAATCCGAAGGATGCCGATCCGAGGAATGCGGGATTGGACAGATGCATGAGAAGGCGTCCATCCTCGGCTTCGAACCGTATGTCCGCTCCCTGTTTCCTGACTATCAGACACGAGGGGACGTCAAGCGGAATCTCGTAGCTGAATCCCGCAAAGCTGAAATTTGCCTTGCCGTTTCCCAAAACCAATCTGTCTCTGTCCGTATGAAGCATCAGGAAGCATATTCCGTCTCCCTCGCATGCGAGCCGGATGTTTTCGTTCTCTCCGGTCGTATGTAGGCACGCCGTATGTTTTTCGTCGGTGAATTCCACGCTGTGTGCGCTTAGGCGGACATGGTCCGGTCTGTTTATCCAGTCGAGTTTCCTGATTTGCATGTGCAAGATTATATATTGAGGAAAAGACTGTATCAAGTTATCATTTGTCCATGATTGCAGTATTTGGAGAAGCTGTTGCGGTCTATAGGGAGAACCGCTATGGACTCTATGAGATGAAGATCGAGGGGCGTGGGTACGACATGGCCGTCACGATCGCCGAGGATGGCGACTTCCCGCTGTTTCTCTGCGGGCTCGGTCAGGATGTCGTCGGATCCACTATCACGGAGGATCTCGTCGAGAAAAAGCTGCTGTTCGATTCGGATATGGCACTCATGCCGATCGAATCGGCCGTCGGCATAGTCCGTCGCGACGGACGCAGGCTCGACTTCGTGAAGCACAGCGCCGCGATGTCTGTGTCGGGAGAGCTTCTCAATCTCGCGCTGAGCATGCATAGCGACATCTGCGCTGTGCTTCTTTCCGCGCCTACGCTGAGTTACAATCCTACGGCCTCAAGCTTCCTTGACGGGGCGAGTTTCCTATCGCCGTCCCCGCTTCTCTATCTGGATGCCGTCGTCGATGACCAGACCTCGGTCTTCAAGCGCATGGGAACCGAGGCCGCGACTGTTTCGGACGTGGTCAGGGTGGACGAGGACCATCAGGATCTTTTCGAGAAAGTGAAGGATGTCCTGATCGTGACGGGAGATACTCGGATCAGAGTCTTCAGGAACGGAACCCGGATCGGAGAGATTTCCGGGTACGAGGGAATCGGGAAGGACGGAAGATTCTCCGCCCATTTCCTCAGGGCGCTCGAGAAAGCGGGATGTCTGGTAGCCGGAGACCGCGGGCCGATTTCCGACGATGCGTTGATGAAGGCCGTCCAGAAAGCCGCGAAGGCGACAAGGCCGTTGAAGTGAGAAAGCTTCTGGTTGCCGTTGCTGCGACAGTACTTCTTTTTTCATGTTCCCAGTCTCCTCATACGGAGAGCGAAATCGCGCTCGGAACGGTCTGTTCCATCACGAGCTACGACAAGTATGACGAGCCGTATGTCTCCGAGGCTTTCGGAATTCTCCGCGACGTGGAGCGGCTGATCGATTTCCATGACGAGGGAAGCGAACTTTGGTATGTCAACCTGCATGCGCACGAAAGTCCCGTGAAAGTGTCCGACGAACTTTTCGCCCTGCTTTGCAAGGCCTACGAAGTGTCTGAGAGGTCCGGCGGCGCGTTCGACATCGCAATCGGGCCTCTGGTAAGTCTCTGGGGTATAGGGACCGATGGAGCAAGAGTGCCTGATGACGAGGAAATCTATTCGGTCCTCGATCTGGTCGACTACCATGACATAGTGCTGGATCCCTCAGAGTCCACGGTGTTCTTCAGAAAGAAAGGCATGATGATCGATCTTGGCGGAATCGGCAAGGGCTATGCGGCCGATCTCGTCGCATCGTTCCTCAGGTCATGCGGCGTAGAAAGGTGCATAGTGAACCTGGGAGGAAACGTATACGTCATCGGCGAGAAGGCGCCCGGAAAACCCTGGACCGTGGCCCTGCAGGATCCGGATACGGAAAGGGGCGGATACTATGCCACAGTCGACTGCTCGGATTCTGCCGTGGTCACCAGCGGAGCATACGAGAGGTATTTCGAGGCGGAGGACGGTACAAGATACCACCATATCCTGTCGTCCGAGACTGGCCGGCCGTCCGAAAGCGACCTTGTGTCGGCCTCTGTGATAGGTCCGGATTCCACGCTTGCCGATGCGCTATCCACGGCATGTTTCGTCCTCGGAAGCGAGAAGGGCGCAAAACTCGTGCGCTCATATGGGCTCTCGGCTGTTTTCCTCACTGCGGACGGAAGGATAGTCAGGATCGATCCTTGACGGCGAGAAATGCCAGAAAACTGTCGTGGACGAAAGAGTCCACCGGTTCCGACAGCGATCCGTCGCTGTAGAATCCGCGTATGGAGAATCCTGTCTTCAAAAGATCCCCGATGATCGAATCCAGCGTATGCGAGAACTCGACTGTGTCCTTCTTGGCTAGTCTTCGTTCGAGCTCTTTCCTGCCGAGCGAGACCTCGTCCGAGAATGGAAGCGTATACTTTACCACCAGTTTCCTCGCGATCTTTCTGTCGTCGAACATGTATAGCACCGGATTGCATGCCCCGAAAAGAAACTTCCCATTTTCCTTCAGAACTCTCCATGCCTCCCTGTACATGCCGGCGGGAGAGGAAATGAAGTTGACGGAGTGGGGGCAGATGACCATGTCGAAAGAGTCGTCCTTGAGAAAGTCGGCACATCGCATGTCAGCCACATGGAGTTCCGCCTCGAGATTGTAGATTTCCAGGGCTTTCCTGTCCTGTTCGATTTGCTTTGGTGATATGTCGACTGTCACGACGTCGGCTCCCGCCGCGGCTAGGATAGGCGTCTGCTGTCCGCCGCCTCCGGCAAAAAGCAGTATCCTTTTTCCCCTTACGTCGCCCAGCCATGACGGGGGAACGTCGCTTTCGGGGGTTATCCATATCCCGATCTTTCCCTGCCGTGCATTTTCTATCGCTTCCGAAGGGACTATGCGCGTCCAGAAATTGTTCCTTCCGACCTCTTCGTCCCAGGCTTCGCTGTTGTATCTTCCCTCTTCCATATCTTGATATTCTACACTTTGTTTCTCCGATTGACCATTGCCGGCATATGAGAGAGAATGAGGCCGTGAAGAAGAATCATAAGAAGGTGTTCGGGGCCGTGGCCGTGGCTTTGCTGGCAATAGCGGTCCTTGTCCTGCTTGCCGCACTGACGGACTCCGTCACGGAACGCCAGAGACGCAGCGAGCTTCTTGAGGATGCGGAATATGTGATATCGACTCTGGGAGAGAAAGGTTTCTTCGACCTTGTCGGAGTTCCCACGGACGAGCTGTCCTATTCCGGCGTTTCGCTATATCCCGGCGAGGACAGGGGAGCCTGGACGTACAGCCAGGAGGAGCTGGTGAACATGGCCGTCTACGAGAAGTGTGCGCCTTCGGTCGTACAGATTCTCTCCGATGCGACGCTCTCCTACGATGCGCAGGGCTCCGGCGTCATCATATCCGAGGACGGATATATACTGACCAACAACCATGTGCTTGGTACAGGGGACACTTTCGTCGTGAATTTCTTCGACGGGTCGACCGGGCGTGCGAAGCTGGTCGGGACGGACGGTCTGACGGATCTTGCGGTGCTCAAGGTCGACAGGAAGAATCTCCAGCCGATCGAGGCATCCGATTCGGAGCCTGTTGTCGGCGAGAAGACTCTTGCCATCGGCAATCCTTTCGGCTACACGTGGAGTCTGGTCACGGGAATAGTCAGCGGACTTGGCAGAAGCATATTCACCCAGGACGGCGGACTGATTCCCGACATGATACAGACCGATGCGCTTATCAATCCCGGAAACAGCGGCGGTCCGCTGCTCAATTCGAGAGGAGAGATGATCGGTCTGGTTTCCTCGATCTATTCCACCAGCGGAACCGGGCAAGGCATATCGTTCGCCCTTCCCGTGTCGATATGCTCCCTCGTTGCCGACGAGATAATCGAGAACGGACGTTTCAGCCGCGGTTGGCTGGATATCCTCTCCATCGAGCTCAATCCCCAGATAGTCGCATATTCGGGCCTTGCCGTGGACAAAGGGATACTGGTCTCCCAGACCGTTCCCGGAGGCTATGCCGACAAGGGCGGAATCAAGGGAGGAAGCGAGAAAGCCCAGTACGGACAGTCTGTCATATATCTCGGAGGAGATGTAATCGTAGCGATAGATGGCATGCCGATAGAGGATTACACGGACTATTTTACGTCCATGTTCGGCACCAAGGCCGGCGACAGTGTAGACGTCACGGTACAGAGAGGCACAAGCCGCGTCGTGTTGAAGGACGTGCAGCTCGTCGAGCAGACCGGCGAGAACGTGAGGTGGATTCTCAGATGAGCGATTTGAACTTTCAGACAGGAAAATCGAGGCCTTTCAAGGTCGTCAGCGACTTCGATCTTGCAGGAGACCAGGGACAGGCCGTGGATGAGCTCTACAAAGGATATCTCGAGGGAGACCGCTTTCAGACGCTCAAGGGAGTGACCGGATCGGGAAAGACCTTCACGATGGCAAAGCTGATCGAGAAGATACAGAAGCCTACGCTGGTGCTTTCCCACAACAAGACGCTTTCTGCCCAGCTCTACAGGGAGTTCAAGACTTTCTTTCCGGACAATGCGGTGGAGTACTTCGTCTCCACCTACGATTACTACCAGCCGGAGGAATATGTTCCCGGCAAGGATCTCTACATTGAAACGGAGACCGACATAAACGACGAGATCGACCGACTAAGGCTCGCGGCATCGTTTTCCCTGCTCGAGAGACGGGATGTCATCGTAGTCGCGACGGTCAGCTGCATATACGGACTTGGAAATCCGGTCGCCCTTACAGATATGGTCCATACCTACAACACAGGAGACGCTTTCGACCACAAGAGCGAGTTCGCGAAGCTTACGCGCATGCTGTACGAGAGGAACGACGTCGTCCTCAACAGAGGGACCTTCCGAGGCCGTGGAGACATTGTCGAGATATATCCTGCGTATCTGGAGACCGCGTTTCGGATAACTCTGGACTGGGACGAAATAGCGGACATAACCTGGTTCAATCCCCTTACAGGGGAAAAATACGAGTCTGTGGAATCGGTCACGTTGTATCCGGCAAAGCAGTTCGTGATGCCTGAAAACTACATAAAGGCGGGAATAGAGAGGATAAACGAGGAAAAGGAGGAACGCGTCGAGTACTTCAAGAGCCTTGGAAAGCTCGTCGAGGCGGAGAGGATAAAGACCAGGGTCGAATACGATCTAGAGATGCTTGCCGAGGTCGGACATTGTTCCGGGATAGAGAACTATTCCAGACCTCTTTCCGGACGTGCTCCCGGTGAGCGCCCGGCAGTTCTGCTGGACTATTTCCCTGACGACTTCGTGACGTTCATCGACGAGAGCCATGTCACATTGCCTCAGATAGGCGCCATGTACGAGGGGGACAGATCGAGGAAGCTCAATCTGGTGAACTATGGTTTCCGGCTTCCTTCCGCTCTGGACAACCGTCCGCTCAAGTACGACGAATTCGATCGGAAGGTCGGCCAGAGAATATATGTATCCGCGACTCCCGGGGAAAGAGAGCGCAGGGAGTCGAGCCGCATAGTGGAGCAGCTCATACGTCCTACGGGACTTCTCGATCCGGAAATCGAGGTCAGAGCAACCGAAGGACAGATGGAGGATCTCTACGGAGAAATAAGAAAGACGATCGAGAAGGGTGAGAGGGTGCTTGTCACGACGCTGACGAAGCGCATGGCGGAGGATCTTACGGATTACCTTTCCTCCCTCGGGCTCAAGGTACAGTATCTCCATAGCGAGGTCGATACGATCGAACGCGTCGAGATCCTGCGGGACCTCAGAAAGGGAGTGTATGACGTACTTGTCGGAATCAACCTCCTCAGGGAAGGGCTTGACCTACCCGAGGTGTCGCTCTGCGCAATTCTCGATGCGGACAAGATCGGTTTCCTTCGCTCGGCGACATCGCTTATCCAGACGATCGGAAGAGTCGCAAGGAATGCGGATGGACGTGTGATCATGTACGCCGACAAGATATCTCCCGCCATGGCGGAGGCCATAGAGGAGACAGAGCACAGAAGGGCCATACAGAAGAAGTACAACGAGGAGCACGGAATCACCCCACGTACTGTCAAAAAGGCTATAGAGGACATCATCGAACGCGACAAGGAGGACAAGGAGGAAGATGCCAAGGAAGAGATCCGCATAAGGCGCGGATCCTACAACCTCCTTGTGGAGAAGGACAGGAAGAAGTACATCCGGGAACTCGAGAAGCAGATGCTCGAATACGCAGGTAACCTCGAGTTCGAGAAGGCCGCGATGGTGCGCGACGAGATCAGGAAGTACCGCCCCGACGAGTCCGTCTGAAATCGAATACGACCATGTCGTATCGGCTTTTTGTCATCGATGGCGTCGCAGTGATATACGTCTCCTCAGTCATATTTTTCTTTATGGCGGAAAAAAGCGCCGATGCCGTCAATGTCCTGCCTTCGAAGGAGATCGGGATTGCAGCCTCTCCGCGGACCGTATCGTATCCGAGCGCCTGCAGCAGCCTATATGTGAATGCGCCGTAATTCTCGCTTCCTTCCTCGTCGCATGCGACGTCGCTGTCATAGCTCTCCTGAAGCGCACCGGAGGATGTCAGATACATCCTTTCCGGCAGGACGGTGCTGGCGGTCCATGACGATCCTATCGCATCCGCGATCCTCTCCGGAAAACTTAGGCTGTGGACCTTTGCAGTTTCTCCGTCGGCTCTGAATTCCCTTACGTCCGCGAGCTCGTCGTTCGAGATGGCCCATCCTGAATGGCAGCAGTCGAGGATAACTAGGGCTCTGGAGCTGTACCGTCCGAGAAGCTTATTTTCGAGGTCCACATATGAGAACGCGGTATAAAGCGGCTGTCTCATGCCGTCCGAATGGTGTATCACCGGACCTTCGTCCTCCGTCCCGTGCCCTGCGAAGTAGAATATGATCAGATCGTCGTCTTCAAGAACGGCACTCTCGTCGATCCTGCTCGAGAGCTCGAGGAAAAAGTCGTCGACTATTCCTTCTTTCGTCGTCGCGAGGGGAGTGAAGGCCGTCTGTGTCCGTTCTCCTTCGTCGCCATTCCACGTGCTGAATGTGAATTCCTGTCCGTTTCCCATCTCGTCGAAATCCGAATAGGTTATTATCGAGTAGGGTAATCCGGAGTAATCCATGAGAATTTCGAACTGGTCCACGACCGCGTTGAAATCGTTGGCCGTGTTCTCAAGTCCGTTGAGCTGCTCGTTTTTATTGTATCCGAGACCTACGGCGACCAGAACCGTCCTTCCTCCTGGCATGTCTGCCGGAAGAAATATGTCGCAAGAAAGAAGCATCGGAAGGCAAATGGCAAGAAGTGCGGGAAAAATCGATCGTTTCATGGCTTTCCTCCCGGGAGAATCAGCGAGAAACCTGCCGAGAACACTATGTCCACCTCGTCCTTGAAGAACCGCAGTCCGACGGGAATCGTGAACGATGCGTAATTCGCTGGCATTATCATTAGGACAGCAGTGATGCCGATGCCTGCCATGGCGCCGTCGGTCGAGAGTATCCGTCTGTAGATTCCGTCTATCTGACCTTTTGCAGCTATTGTTTCGGAGAAGGAATACCTGTACGAGATGCCGATGGAATAGTCCAGCGATGCGTTCAGAAGATATCCATTGCGGTCCGTGCTGCTGCTTGAGGCCGCGAGCGTGAACGGGATGGAAAGGACATGGTCCGACGAGATGTTCATGGAAAGGGCCTCGACGCCGGCCGAGATGCCGAATGTAGTCCTCGCGACATCGTGTCCTATCTTTTTCATCGCGAGGAACGAATTCACAGAGATCGACGGCTCGTATCCGATTGCAGGTAGACTCGGGAGCAGAGCCAGGATCAGCAGCAGGGTTGTCTTTTTCATTTCCGCCTCCATAGTCATAATGGCGGACGGAACGACGATGGCCGGATGAGAGGCTATCTGAAATCGAAGAGTGCCATGTCGTATCTTGTTCCAGTGATGTTCGGGGTAGCGTACAATCTGTTTGCACGGCTCATGTTGGAATCTACATAACTGAAAAGGTCTGTGACCGAAACGACCTTCTTTTCGAACTCGGTCGGTGTCCGTGCCTCCATGTTCCGCATGTCGTATCCGAGGAAGGACAGCATCTGGTAGGAAAAGGCCCCGAATTCCGTCTGATTGGGCTTCGTGCTGTTCCTGTCCGAGTCGAAACTGGTCTGCGTGTCGTACGCTGCGGCTATGTAGTATCTTTTTCTGTCGATTTTCCCCGTATCGAATGTCGCGTCCAGAGCGTTTCCGAGTATCTTGGGGATATCGGGGTATGCCAGTCTGTCGTCTCTCTGGCCGAATGCGGTGTATGTCTCCTTGTAACTCCTGGTGTCTCCAAGCTCGCTTTCTCCTATGGCCCATCCGCTGTAGCAGCAGTCGTACATTGCCACTGCTCTGCAATCGAACATGTCCAGGAAAAATCTTTCGATCTTGTCGTAGCCGAGGCAGCCCAGCGAAAAATTCTTGTCGTAGCATACTACAGGTCCGATTCCGTTCTCTTCGCCATGGCCGGAGAACAGCAGGAGAATCAGGTCATCGCTTTCTGGAACATGTCTTCCACTGTCCGTCAGAGTCGATGCAAGTTCATACAGGAACACTTCTGCGAATTCTTCGCCAGCTAGGTTTCCCTTGTATTCGAAGCTCTTTTCCTCCGTCGTGGCGTCGCTGCCGAAGGACGTGAATCTGAAATCGGCCTTTTCCTCGGTAGATCTGAAGTCGTCGTATACCACCGCCCGGTAATCATAGCCGCCCATGTCCGCCAGCTTCACTACCTGAGATACGAAACCGTCGATGTCGTTTTTCGTGTTGTCCAGTACGTTGCTGCCCTGGAGCGGAAGGTATCTGAGGCCTATGGCGACGATGTATATGTCCGACTTTGGGGATTCGGGGGAAACGAAAATGTCGCAGGATGAGAGGATTATCAGCAGAAATGCAGCAATCGCAGCGAACGTTTTTCTCATTTTCACCTCTTCGAATACATGAGAACGGCGAATACTCCCGTAGAAATATCTACTTCGCCTTTCGTGAATCCGATCTCCAGAGGAATGCCGAGTGCGAACCATTCTGCAGGAGCGTACCAGAGTGCCGTTCCGATTTCCATTCCGAAAAGAAGTCCGTCCGTTCGATGGTAGTACTTGCAGGCCACTTTGGCCGAGGCCTCCACTTCGAGAGCGTCGGACAATGCATAGCGGTATGCCGTTCCGATTCCGATGTCAACGTGGCCGTCAAGCTGCAAGCCGTTCCTCCAGGGAGTCTCGAAAAAGAAATCGAAGGCAAGAGGGAAGGCGATGGAATGCCGAGTCCCGAAACGCAGGCTGATGACGGCAAGATCGGCATCGATGCGGACTGCCGTACGCATCATGTCGTCTTCGACCTTGCATCCTGAGACGCCTGCTCCCAGAAGGACGTATGGCTCGAACGAGACTGCAGAAAGTCCTGCCGAGACTGATAGAGACAGCAGAAGGATGATTACCGCTTTCCTCATGGCTATGATTGTACTACATCAAGGAGATGCTGTCTTTGTTTATCATCACTGATATTATCTGTTTTTTCGGCTTGACGAGCGAAAGGGCAAGTATGTAGTGTCCCAGGTATTCCACGCAGAGCAGATAGTGGCTTCCCGTGTATTCCACGCTCTGGATCGTGACGTTGTTTATCACCAGGTAGGAGGAGTACATCTGTGGATTGACCGCCTCGTCGGAGATCATCACCGACTCCGGGCGGAAGAAGATATGTCCTTGCTTGCCCTCCATGAACATGGAGGCAGGCAGCAGCGTGCAGTCGCCGGTGAAAGTCGCTGCGAAGCTGGACGACGGACGCGTGTATACCTTTTCGGGAGTGCCGTCTTCCACTATGTGCCCATCCTTCATGATGATGATCCTGTCGCTGATGGCGAAAGCCTCCTCCCTGTCGTGAGTGACATATATCACGGTGACTCCGGTCCGGTTGTGGATGTCGCGTATGTTGCTCCTGAGTTTTTTCCTCAGCGGTGCGTCGAGGGCCGAAAGCGGTTCGTCGAGCAGCAGTACCTTAGGTTCCGTTGCAAGCGATCTTGCAAGAGCGACACGTTGCGCCTCTCCGCCTGAAAGACTGGTGACCTTCCTTTTCTCGTAGCCCGATAGATTGACGCGCTCAAGCATCATTTCGGTATATGCCTTGATATCCTTCCTCTTCCCAAGCTTTTTCCTGTCCATGCCGTACTGCACGTTCTTCTCGACGTTCATGTTCGAGAAAAGGGCGTAGTCCTGGAAGACAAGGCCTATCTTCCTGTCCCTTATTCCCTTGTCCGTAATATCGTCCCCGTCCAGCACGATTATTCCGTCGTCGGGTTTTTCCAGTCCTGCGAGCATGCTCAGCACCGTGCTCTTGCCGCTTCCGGAAGGGCCGATGATCGATAGAAATTCGCCTTCCGCCACGCTGAAGGAGACATCGAGCGAGAAATTGCCGTAGTTCTTCTTAAGATTCTTTACTTCCAGAAAGTCCATGTTTTGCTCCTGTCAGCTCCCCTAGAAGGAAGATGATGAAGGCCAGCGCAAGCAGTACTGTACCTAGAACGCTGGCTCCTTGGTAGTTGTAGCTTCCGATCAGCGCATAGAGCTGCACCGGAAGAGTCTTTATGTGCCCTCCCGAAAGGGTGAGCGTGGCGTTCACCTCTCCGAGTGAGAGTGCGAATGCGAAGATGAAGGCTTTCAGACGATAGCTTTTCAGCAACGGCCTTTCGACCTTCAGATAGGTGGATAGCAGTCCTTTCCCGAGCGTATAGGATGCCAGGCTTATCCGTTCAGGAATCTCACGAGCTCCCGGAAGGATCGTCCTGACCGCGAAAGGCAGGGATATGACGAGGTGCGTCAGGAAAACCATCAGATATGAAACCATCTCTCCGCCTCCCGGGATGCGCGAGGCGAGGAAGTTGTATCCGAGACCAAGTGTTACGCTGCCGGTGGCAAGCGGAAGTGTCGCGAGCAGCGGTATAAGGCGGCTCGATGCCTTCACACTGTATATCGCGATGCTTTCGGAAAGCAGTACGGATACAGCGGAGCTGAACAGCGCAAGTAGCAGGGAGTTGATGACAGGTTCGAAAGTCGAACCGAAAGTAAGAAGTTCGATCCATTCCGAAAGGTCGAACGAGCCTTTCCTGTCGAAGAAGGATCTGTATACGATCGAGAGCATCGGCGGTAGGATGAAGAGCAGGATGAGAAGTACCAGCAAAAGACATGCCAGACGACCTTTCCATGTCCTGATCGGGTATGCGATTCTCTCGCTTCTGGTTATCTTTTCGCTTCTTCTTCCTCCCGATGTCAGAAGGAGAAGTCCTGCCGTTACCAGGAATGTGAAGAGTGCAAGGGCCGATGCAGATGCGAAGTCCAGACTGTTGCGTGCCCTTCTATATATCTCGGCCTCGAGTGTGGTGTACCTGGGGTTTCCGCCGAGCACGAGGACAATCGCGAATGATGAGAAGCAGAACAGGAATATTATGAGGAAGGCGTTGAGAATTATGCCCCTTAGCTTGGGCAGAGTAATCTTCACGAACGTCGTGAAACGTCCCTTCCTGAGGGTGTACGATGCCTCTTCCTCCCGCCTCGGCAGACTTGACCAGCCGTTGGTGATCAGGTTGAACGCCACCGGGAAATTGAGATAGACATGTGCAAGGATGATTGCTTTGAAAGAGTAGAGTATCCTCACAGGAGACTCTTCGGCGCCTGTGATGTGTCTGAGTATGGTGTTGAGAACTCCGCTGTTTCCATAGAAGATGACAAAGCCGAGCACGACTAGGATCGACGGTATGGTGAACGACAGAGCCGAGAGCGCAAGAACCGCCTTGCGTCCAGGGAAGCGGTAGTTCGCAAATAGATAGGAGAACGGAAGCGCCGTCACGACCGAAATCGATGCGGATAGCAGACTTTCCTCTACTGTGAAGGCCAGAAGCCGGTACGTGTAGGCCGACGTGAACGTCTCCTTGAGAGCCTCTCCGCCTTCGGAGAAGGCATACGAGAGCGTATGGAAGAGCGGCAACGCGAACAAAGCTGCAAGCGCCACTAATGACGGCAGTGCCACAACCAGATAGAAACTACGTTGCCTGCTCTTCATATTCTTCCTTTTCTTCCTATTTGCTCATTACCTCGGTCCAGGCCTTGAACATTCCGTCCAACTTGTTCTCGACCACGTCCTGGTCCGTAGGATACACTTTCGCCGGAACCGGTGCGTAATTATAGGCATCCGGGAGCTCGGTCGTCCCGTTGACGGGGTACATGGAATTCAGGACCGCGATATCCTTCTGTGCGTCGGTGAGGATGAAATCGACGAACTCCTTTGCGCCTTCCTTGTTGCGGCTGTTTTTGAGGATTCCGATTCCTTCCGTAGTTCCCTGATGTGCAGGAAACACGAGTGCCTGATATCTTGTGGAGTCCTCGTTGAGTACATGGTATACTGGGCTTGTCGTGTATGAGAGCACGATCGGGGCCTCACCCTCCGTGAAGAGTCCGTAGGCGGATGACCAGCCGTCGGCGATCGTCAGTGCGTTTTCCTTCATGGCTTCCCACCAGGCAAGATAATCCTCTCCGTATTCGCTGTATGTCCACATCAGCAATCCGAGTCCGACCGAACTGGTCCTAGGATCTATAAGTATGACCTTCCCTTTGTATTCGCTCTTGGTGAGATCGTCGAGCGACTGCGGGACCGGCACATCGCTTTCTGTGTCGATGACGAACGAGAATACGCCCCAGTCGAAGGGAAGAAGCCTGTGCTCGTCGTCGAACATCAGATCGGGATCGATGGTCGGGATGACCGGCGAGTCGTATGGCATGAGGATGTCCGCGTCGAAGGTCTGCTTGACCATCGTGTCGGCGATGCCGAGCACCACGTCCGCAGGACAGTCGTCTCCTTCGAGTATGATCCTGCTGAGCATCTCGCCCGCATCTCCTGCAGACACGAGATTGACCTTGATTCCTGTCTTTTGCTCGAATACCGGTATGACCTCGGGACCGGGACCCCAGTCGCCGCAGAAGGCATCGTAGGCGTAGACCGTGATCTCATTCCTGACGGCTGCGCCTTCTTCCTTGCTGCCCTGTGCGTATACAGAACCGAAGACAAGGAGCACGATAAGAGCAGTTGTGACAAATCTCTTCATTTTATGTCTCTCCTTAATGAAATGATTCTGTCTAGAAATAGTTTCGCTTTTCAAAAGAACTTGTCGCTCCCTACGCTGGTATTGTCCAGATCAGGTTGACGGGTATGATCTCAGGCAAAAAGCCACCCCTAGACTTAGCTTCATTATTGCCAAGATGTTTTCACGCGTCAAGACGCATTTCCTTCCTTATTGCTCCCGCGCATTCTTTAGGCTAGAATCGAGCTATGAAGAAACTTCTGCCCGCGCTTGCGGTCAATGAACTGGACAAAAGACTGAGAGGAGAGTTCTCCCTGTCGTCGGAAATGCTGATAGACAATGCCTCACGGCTCATGTACGACGCAGTCAAGGGACGTTTGGTAGGGCACAGGATCCTTGTGGTCGCCGGAAAGGGAAACAACGGATCCGATGCGATCTCTCTTGCGATTCTTGCTTGGCAGGACAGCCTCGATGTATCGCTCATGTACGTATCGCAGGAGGGAAACGAACACAATATGAACCGTCGCCGGTGCGCCCTGGAGCTAGGCATTCCCGTCGTCGACGATGTCCAAGGCTTCGATGTCGTAGTCGATGGAATTCTCGGAGCCGCATTCAGGCCGCCTGTGCAGGAGAACGTGAAAAACCTCGTCGGGAAGTTGAATGCCATGGATGCGTTCCGCATCGCCGTGGACGTGCCTTCGGCGTATCTTTTCAGAGCCGATCTGACTGTAACCTTCACCATGCTCAAAAGGGAGGAATACCTCCCGTCCTTTAGAAAGTTTACGGGCGATGTCGTCCTGATCAATCCCGGATTCCCCGAAAGCGCTCTCGACCTTGTCGGGACGGATTCGTTCCTGCTCGAGGATGGGGACTACCATGTTCCGCCTTTCTGTCCCGGAGACTACAAGAACAGAAGAGGTCATGTAGGCATTGTCGGGGGAAGCGGCGAGTATACAGGCGCACCGGTTCTTTCGGCCAAGGCCGCTTTCCATGCCGGAGCCGGACTCGTCACGATCCATACGGGACAATCCTCCTATCTTTCCGTGTCTTGCTACCGTCCTGCGATTGTCAGACATATGCCGGTCGACGAGAAGGGGCTGGACAGTCTGGTGATAGGACCGGGATGGGGAAACGACGGAGATGTCGGTATTTTCTCATCCGGCCTGCCGAAGGTGATCGACGCCGATGCGCTGAAGCTGATCGGCAAGGGATGCGATTTCGCTCATTCCGCAGTGCTCACACCACACATCGGCGAGATGGAGAGGCTGTGCGGCAGTCTCTCCCTGCCCGCGGATGCAAAGACGCTTGCCGGATACCTTTCCGCGGTGGTCGTCCTGAAGGGGGCGAGCGTGGTGATATCGGACGGAAATGTCGAATACATTTGCGACGGAATGAATCCTTCCCTCGGCGTTGCCGGCAGCGGAGATGTACTTTCAGGAATCATAGGAGCTTTCCTGGCTGTCGGAATGGATCTGCTCGATGCGGCCGTCAATGCGGTGATCCTCCATCAGAAAGCTGGCAGAATCTGCCATGAGAGGCTCGGATTCTATGATGCGGACGATCTGATTGAAGAAATCGGGAGGAACAGGTGATGCTGCAGATATTTCCTCTGAGAATCGCATATCTCGTCTTCACGGCTTTGATTGTCCTTGTAGAAGTGTTCCGCAACGAGCTTTCGTTCATGCTCAGGGTGAAGCTCATGATCATGCGAAGCAAAGCGCTGAGGCTGACGTTCCTTTTTTCAGGTATCACGCTTTCTGCGCTTTCCCTGCTTTTCCCCATCGATCCTGGACCTGTGATCCTCGGGGACTTCGTTCCAGCCCTTGCGCTTCTTCTGTCCAGTTTCCGATACTATGGCGATATGGGAAAAGACGATTTGGAGATAATAACGGGAAGCTTGATGGAGAGCAGATCCTTCCGCATGGGGATCGCTCTGCTGACTGTAGCTGCGCTCGATCTGCTCTTCCCGAGTCTTATATTCATCTGAGGTGTCCATGAAAGAGAGAATCACAACGGCAGGAATAGCCATCAGGGACGGCAAGGTGCTCGTCGCGAAAAGAGTGGATGGGGGAGCGCTTTCCGGAATGTGGGAATTCCCCGGCGGAAAGAACCGCTACGGGGAGAGCCTGGAGGATACGCTCAGGCGTGAATACAGGGAGGAGCTCGGCGTGGAGATAACGTTCCTTCGCGAGATTTTCTGCTACGACTTCGTGAACAAGGATACGCTCTATCATCTCAAGGGCTGTCTTATTGCCCTCGACGATGTGAATTTCACACTCAGCGTACATACCAGAACTGCATTTGTCTCCGCAAAGGAGCTGAAAGAATTGAAAATGGGAGATTCCGACAGCCATTTGGCCTCTTTCCTCATTGAAAACAATTTTTTCTAGTTTTATGATGAATCCAATCGGAGGTACATTGATTATGGAAAAGAAAAACCTTGATTGGTCTGCACTCAGCTTCAGCTACCAGCCGACTGACTACAGATTCGTAGCACATTACAGGAACGGCGCATGGGACGAGGGCGGACTCGTGACCGATGCGACCTGCACGATGAGCGAAAGCGCCGGCGTCCTCCAGTACGCCCAGACCTGCTTCGAGGGTCTGAAGGCATACACGACGAAGGATGGCAAGATTGTCTGCTTCCGCCCGGATCTTAACGCAAAGAGACTTCAGGACTCTGCCGAGCGTCTCCTGATTCCGCCGGTTCCTACAGAACTCTTCCTGAAGGCTGTGGACGAGGTCGTGAAGGCCAATGCCGCGTGGGTTCCGCCTTACGGCACAGGAGCGACTCTATATATCAGGCCGTTCGTCTTCGGCAACGGACCTGTCATCGGCGTGGCACCTGCTCCCGAGTACGAGTTCAGAGTGTTCGTCACCCCTGTCGGACCTTACTTCAAGGGCGGCATCAAGCCACTCAGACTTCTTCTCAGCCAATACGACAGAGCAGCACCTCATGGAACCGGACATATCAAGGCCGGACTCAACTATGCCATGAGCCTCTATCCCGGATATGTGGCAAAGCTTCAGGGCTACAGCGAGAACATGTATCTTGATGCGGCCACAAGGACGAAGGTCGAGGAGACCGGCGGGGCAAACTTCGTGTTCGTAACGGATGACAATATGATCGTCACGCCGAAGAGCGACACGATTCTCCCGTCCATCACCAGAAGAAGCCTTCTCTATGTCGCCGAGCACTATCTCGGTCTCAAGGTAGTGGAGAGAGTCGTCAAGTATGACGAACTCAGGAATTTCAAGGAATGCGGACTCTGCGGTACGGCAGCCGTCATTTCTCCTGTCGGCGAGATCGATACTCCGGATGGTACGATCCGCTTCAAGAGCGGCATGGAGAAGATGGGAGAAGTCTGCGCAAAGCTTCGTGAGACGCTCACAGGAATCCAGTCCGGCGAGATCGAGGCGCCGGAAGGATGGATAAGGGTGATCTGCGAGGACTGAGCTCTTTCCTTTTCCGATACCGGGGCATGTCCCCGGTTTTTTTATGCCTCGTGAAAAAAAGCAGACAGGATAGATTCCTGTCTGCCTTTGTTTTTTGCGGTTTTCCCGTCAGATGACAGTTCCGTCAGGGATGACGGCGTTCTTGTTGATGACTATGATTCCATCATGCACCGAGTACATCTCGAAATCTCCTTCTGGGCGGTTGATGTTGTCGATTCCGATCCTGCAGTTCGCGCCGATTCGTACGTTCTGGTCGATGATGGCTTTCTTGATGATCGTCGCCTTTCCGATTCCGATGTTCGGAATGCCGTTCTTCGCGTTGTTGGCTTTCTCCTCCTCGGTCTCGTAATGGCTTGCTCCCATGCAGTATACGCCGTCAAGCGATGCGCCTGCCTCGATGAAGGTCCTGACGCCGATGATGCTGTTGACGATGTAGGCGTTCGTTATGATCGATCCTTCCGATGTGAGGGAGTTGGAGATGTTGCAGAAGTTCGCCTTCGTGGCAGGAAGATGTCTTCTGTGCGTGTAGATCGGCATCTCCTCATCGTAGAAGTTGAAATCAGGTTTTTCGGAGGCGAGGTTGAGGTTCGTCTCGTAGAAAGCCTTGATCGTTCCGATGTCTTCCCAGAATCCGTCGAAGAGGTATGCCGCTACCGGGCGAGTCTTGATGATGTCCGGAATGATCTCTTTTCCGAAGTCGGTCTTGTCGTTGTTGAGCGCCTGCTCCATGGCTTTCGCCGTGAAGATGTATATGCCCATGGATGCGAGGTACTCGTTCGCCGGTGTGACGTCCTTTCCAAGCTGCTCCTTCATGAGCTTTCCGGGAACCTTGTATTCCGAGAGATCCATGTCTGACGCAGGCTTCTCGTAGAACTTCCTGATCATTCCTTCTTCGTCGGCTCCGATGATTCCGAGTCCGGTGGCTTCGCTTCGGCTGATGGGCTTGGCCGCGATGGTGAGCTCTGCACCGCTGGAGATGTGGCGATCGAGCATCTCCGAGAAGTCCATCCTGTAGAGCTGGTCACCGGAAAGAATGACGTAGTAATCCGCGTTCTGGTCCGAGAAGTGCTTGAGATTCTTCCTTACGGCGTCTGCTGTGCCCTGGTACCAGCTTTCGGAAGCATATGTCTGCTCTGCGGCAAGAATCTCGACGAAACCGTTGGAGAACTGGTCGAATACGTATGTGCTCGCGATGTGGTTATGCAGCGATGCAGAATTGAACTGCGTCAGGACGTAGATCTGCCTGACACCGCTGTTGATGCAGTTCGAGATTGGAATATCGACAAGGCGGTACTTTCCTGCGAACGGAACGGCCGGCTTGGAACGATCCATTGTAAGAGGGTAGAGCCTTGTTCCTCTACCACCTCCGAGAACGATGGCAACTACTTTTGTGCCTTTCTTCATTTTGTTTCTCCTCCCTGAATTAGACTGTCGTACAGTCCTATATATGAATTTGCGGATTTGTCCCATGTGAAATCCGTCGTCATCCCCCGTTTCATTGCCTCCTGCATCCCCTTGCGGCCTTTCCTGTAGAAGGAAATGGCTCTGCGTACGGTGGTCATGATTTCGTTCGGATTCATAAGGTCGAACAGAAATCCGGTTCCCCTTTCGACATCCTCGTCCAGATCGATGATGGAATCGGCAAGACCTCCGGTCCTTCTGGCGATCGGTAGAGTTCCATAGTGCAGGCTGTAGAGCTGGTTGAGACCGCAGGGCTCATATTTGCTTGGCATGAGGAAGAAATCGCTTCCTCCTTCCACCCTGTGGGCTACCTCGTTGCTGAAGACTATCCGCACCTCGAGGTTGCTGTATGCGAGTGAAAGACTCTGCAACTTTTCCTCGTATTTCCTGTCTCCTGTTCCTATGATTATGAACTGGAGCTTCTCGGACTGCAGAAGCTGTTCCAGTACGCATGGAGATCCGGAGAGAAGCTCTCCGAAGCCTTTCTGCTCGGCAAGCCTGCTTATCATGGCAAAAAGCGGAGTATCGGCTTCGACGGATAGCCCATACTCCTTCTGCACCTCGGCCTTGAGCTTTGCCTTTCCGCTCAGGTCTTCGGCACTGAAGTGTTCCGTGAAATAGATATCCTTCATCGGATTCCATTCGTCGTAGTCGATGCCGTTTATTATTCCGGCCAGATCCTTCTTCCTGGCCGAGAGCAGATGGTCCAGACCGCACCCCTGTTCCGCGGTGCAGATCTCCTCCGCATATTTCCTGCTGACAGTCGTTATCCTGTCGGCATAGATAAGGCCGCTCTTGAGCATGTTGAATCTCTCGTTTAGCCTCGATCCGTAGAATAGCTTCTCGTCCAGAGGAAAGCCTCCGAGAATGGCGTCGAATCTGCTGAATTCGCCCTGGTATGCAAGATTGTGTATGGTGAATACAGTCTTTGCCCGGAATTCGGAGAGCTTGACGAAGTAGGGGACAAGTCCCGATGTCCAGTCGTGGCAATGGATCACATCCGCCTTGAAACCGGATTCCTCTATGTATGGTATGACCGCGAGGGAAAACAGCATGTAGCGTTCCGCATTGTCTGCGTACGGAGTGAATGAAGTATCGCCGTAGATTCCTTTGCGTCCGGTGAAATACTCATGGCATATGCCGACGTATACCACCCCGTCGAGGTTCCTTTCGAGCGTCTGCACCGTGACCTCTCCTCCCAGCATCGGAAAGGAGAGATCAGGTCCCTTCGTGAAACCTTTTCTGTCTATGAATGAATACATAGGCATCAGGACGCGGACGTTTTCGCCACGCCTGGCAAGGGCCGCCGAAAGCGCGCCTATGACATCAGCCAGTCCTCCTGATTTCGAGAACGGGACTGTTTCGGAAGAAACCATCAGAATGTTCATATTCTTAATTACACCCCATGCTTTGACAGCAGTCAAGGAATAAATTAGCTTGAAATGGCTTTTTCCGTCGTTTTTTCCGCGTTTTTAGCTATTATTTCCCCATGCCGGAAATGTAGCTGTCCGCCATGTGCGCAGCCATTGCCCCGTCTCCTGCGGCGGTCGCAACCTGACGAAAAGAAGTGGTCCTCACATCCCCTGCGGCAAAAAGTCCTGGAACGTCAGTCCGCATCTTTTCATCGGTGACGATGAAGCCTGACGGATCGAGTTCGCAGAAGCCTTCGAAAAGGGATGAATTGGGCCTTATGCCTACAAAAATGAACACTGCATCCGTATCCAGCTTCTCGCCGTTGTCGAGCAGGACGGACGATACTTTCCTGCCGTCGTCGGAAACTATCTCCACGACGTTCCTGCCTAGCTTGAGGGAAATGTTGGCATTGTTCCTGACCCTGTCGGAAAGGACCTTCTGGCCTCTGAAT
Source organism: uncultured Spirochaetales bacterium (assembly GCA_949288415.1). Classification (GTDB taxonomy): domain Bacteria; phylum Spirochaetota; class Spirochaetia; order Sphaerochaetales; family Sphaerochaetaceae; genus Ornithospirochaeta. Next base: position 22,717 of record CASEKE010000019.1, on the reverse strand, counting down.
TCGTCTCTCCTGTGCACGATGGTCACATCGTCGGAAAGTTTTGCCAGATATAGGGCGTCAGTAAGCGCAGTATCTCCTCCTCCGACGACGACAATCTTCTTGCCTCTGAAGAACGGGCCATCGCACGTGGCGCAGTAGCTTACTCCGCGTCCGGCATATTCTTCCTCGCCCTTGGCACCCAGATGCCTATGTGTGGCACCAGTGGCCGCAATCACGGCTTTTGCCCTGACGTCTCCGTCCTCGGTAGTCACGACGAATACGTCTCCGTCCTTTTTGATCGACTTCGCACCGGAGTATTCGATTCTTACGCCGAAATCCACCGCCTGCCTTTCGAATTCCTCTGCAAGCTTGAAGCCTTTCGTAAGAGGAACTCCCGGGTAGTTCTCGATTTCGTCTATCAGAAGCAGCTGGCCGCCCGGGGCAAGCTGGTCTATTGCCATTACCGTATATCCTGCACGTGCCGCATATCCTGCCGCCGCAAGTCCTGCCGGGCCGGCTCCTATGACCAGTATGTCGACTTCGTTCATCGTTTCCTCCTATCTCAACGTCCCTGTTCGGACATCTTCTTCAGAAGTGCTTCCTCCGCATCGCTCCTGCGTATGTAGAGCGGCCCTGCACCTATCTCATCTTCACCGACCTGTTCGAGTTTTATCCTCGCGAGCCTGATCAGCTCACGGGAAAGATTCCTCATTCCGATTCCGTCGACCAGAACACGGCACTTCACGTCCTCTTCCTTCAGCTTCGATGCGAACTTCTCTGCATCAGGTCCTGTCACCAGGATCTCCTCGCAGCCTGAAAGCACATTGAGAATGTCCTCCGGGTTTCCGTCGCGTACCGGAATCAGTACTCTATTCTCGTCCCTCAGTTCCAGATAGAATCTTTTCTTCTTCGCATCTATCACGGAGCATATTACTCCGTGGTAGAGCTCTCTTGCCGTCGCATCGATCGCCTCGAGCGTGGGAATAGATACAAGTTTCGCTCCGGATGCGCTTCTGATCGCCTTGAGACTCGCCATGCCGACTCTGAGGCCCGTGAAAGATCCGGGACCCTGTGTACATACGACGAGATCGAGGTCTCTCAGTCCGAGCTTTGCCCGCGACAGCAGAGATTCCATCTCCGAAAGAAGGTTCTCCGAGTGGGAGAAATTTCCCTTTACAAGTCTTTCCTCGTAGCTTGCTTCTGTGCTCAGCGCGATCGACAGGGTTTCCGTGGATGTGTCAATCGAAAGAATATTCATGGTTTCCTCCTTCGGCGGTTATGGTCCTGGAGAGATCGTCCGCAATCGCTATGTCGATGTAGATGGTTCCGTCGGGAAGCATGTCCTCTATCTTTTCGGACCATTCGATGAGACTTGTGCCGTCGGGGTAGAGGAAGTCCTCGCCGCCCATCGACTCGAACTCGTCCTCGCCGGATAGCCTGTAGAGATCGAGATGGAACATCTTCATCTTTCCCTCGTACTCCTGTATGAGCGTGAATGTCGGGCTGACTATGTTGTCCTCGATTCCGAGAGTCTTTGCGATGCCCTTTGCGAATACGGTCTTGCCTGCACCCAGGCTTCCCCGAAGACTTACCACGTCTCCTTTCTGCAGATACGATGCGAAGGTGCTTCCCGCCCTCATCGTCTCATCCGGTGTTCTTGTCGTTATGCTTTTCATCTTGCTAGCCTCTGTCCTTTTCGTCGCATCCGTCGTGCCCGCATGTGCATTCGTGTCCATCGCTTCCATGATCATGGCAGTGGCAGTGTCCATCCTCGTGATGATGGCCGCAATCGCAGCCGGTTTCACCTTCGCTTACGTTGCTGCCTTCGAGGTATTCCTCCTCGACAAGAAGCTTGTCGTCGCCTGATCCGTCATCCACGACCTCCTCGGAGATTCTGCCACCGATCTTCTCCCCGGTGGCCTCCTCGTAGCGATCTATCAGATTTCTGACGATCTCATCATCGTCGGCGAGATTTCTGGCTTTTTCCAGATAGTACCTCGCTTCGTCGAACTCGTTGTCCCGGAGATGCAGGAAGGCGAGGTTGCTTATTGCCTTGAGGTTGTATCCGTCCAGATCCACTGCGGAGTTGAGATACTCCTTCGCGAGTTCCGCATGCCCAGTCTCCAGTTCGCATATGCTCAGTTCGTTGTAGATGTCGCCGTTGTTCTCCCCCAGCTCTATGCATCTGAGCAAGGCTTCCTTAGCCTCGTCGTATCTGCCGAGCTTCCTGAGCGCCCATCCTTTGAGAAAGTATCCGTTCCAGAGCCTGGGATTTCCCGCAATGAACTTATCGACAGACGAAAGAGCCTTCTCCGGCATGTCCAGCATTATGAAGTCGTATGCTTCCTTGAAGGAGTTGTCCGCTCCAAGCTGCAGGTCGAGCTTCTTCAGAAACTCCTTCATCTCCACTTTCCGCGATCCTTCGGATGCGACTTTCAGGTAGCGTTCGGTATATTCCTTGGCTTCCTCCAGATTGCCCATGTAGCCCTCGAAGGAGGCCAGCTCGGATAGGATGTGCTCGTTCTCGCCGAAGCGGGAAAGGCCGTCCATAAGCGTGAGACGGGCATTTGCAAGAGCACTTTCCGCAGCATCGTCGTCCTTTCTCTCCTCGGCATCCACGCTCATGCATGAATAGAGGGTCGCAAGGTTGATGCAACTTGCGCTCTGGGGAAGCAGATGGTAGACGGCAAGGAAGAGTTCCTCCGCAAAGTCGTAGTCCTTCTGCTGCTCCTTGGCGATCGCCGCCTTGTTGAGTTCCTCTGCCGTGTCAGGCTGGACGGCTCTGACGAAGTCGCAGAAGTACTGGAAGTCAGGATGCGTAGTGTCGTATGCGATTATCGTGAGCATGCCCGAGATTATGTTCTCGACGGTTATGTCTTCCTCCGAGAGATGCTTGTGGTCCTCCTTCCTGAGTACGGGAAGCCGCCGCCTCGGATCGACATGGAAGGAGCCGAAATCGACCTTGAGGGTTTCGGGCACGTTGATGTAGGAAATGTTTCTGATCTTATCTTCTTTGCTCATAATACTACGAAAAAAATAACAAAAACCTATAATACCGGCAAGCTGTTGCTCTTGAACTAAGGTTCAAGGGGGATCCCTAGGTTGCTTAGGCGTTCTGTTCCTTTGAACCGACTGGCGGTAGGATCAATGCGGCCATACTATTCCGGGATCCAAATCTGTGGTTTGCTCCAAGAGGCTTGAGGTAGCCGGTATATATAGGTGTTGATTAAAATCTACCATATATCGGCGTCGGAGTAAATAGGAAGATCGTTGCGGCTTGGGCTGAGATGCGTTTCGACAAATAGGGCAGGCTGCTTTCCGCAGCCTGCTGCGTCACAGTGCTATGAAGTCTGTCGGAACCGGTACATTTACGGGTGAGCGTTGCTCGAAAAAGTCGATCAAGAGGTCCTGCACGTCCTTTTCCCCTCGGTAAATCACCTTGGCTTTCCGGTAGGCGTCGTATCCGCCTGTTCCGGTCGCTCTGTAGCTGTTGACTACCATCCTGATTGTCCTTGTCCGATGGCGTAGCAGGTCGTCGCCGCCGAAGTCCATTCTCGTGACCCGTCGTCCGATCGGTCTTGAGAGGTCGAACGTGTACGATAGCCCTCTGTAGTAGTCGTAGTTGTAATGCTCTTCCTTCGGCTCGAGGAAGCTTCTCGAGATGGCGAACGAGCCGTCCTGTCTTCTTTCGAGGTAGCTTGCGCTTCTCTCCATGGCATCCTTCAGGTCCGCCGCCAGTATATCCAGAACTACAAGGGTGTTGGCGAACGGATAGGCCGAAAGAAGTCCTCCCATGGTGACGTCGCCAGAGAGCGTGACAGGCTCGTTGAATAGCGAGCACGCGGAGATTTCCGCCCCCGTCGATCCGATCTGGATGTCGTTTATGAAATCCGCAAGCGAGGAGCCGTGCATTGCGCTTTCGAGCTTTCCTTTGTCCGACAGGCTACCGGCTACCGTGCCTATTCTTTCGGAAAGGAAACGTTCAAGCTGTCCGTGCAGATCGTTCTTCTCCAGAACTCTTGCCATTGTGTCATCGATCGGAAAGTCCTCCGAGGCCGAAACCAGCCTTGCCGAGGGGGCTTTTCCTCTTTCCAACGTGATTTCCGCGGCCTTCATGGCCTTGGATCCGGTTTGGAGGACGAGCGTACCGTTTCTGGTTTCGGGTTCGATGACCATGTGTTGATGCGCAGTCAGCAGAATGTCGTACCCGAGTTCAAGAAGCTCGTTTCCCCTGTTCTCACGTGTTTTCCCTTCCTCGTTGTCATCGAATCCTCCGTGGTAGACCAGTATCCTGAAATCGACGTCAAGGCTTTTGGAAAGCTCCATCATGCTTGCCGCCGCCTTTACGCAGTCGGTGATTTCCAGATCCTCCAGGTTCTCTTTGCTTTCCCAGACGTTCACATAGTCGGTTACTACGCCTGTGACGAACACTTTAGTGCCATCCGTAAGCGTTCTGGTCGTCCACTGCCTGAGGCCAAGCGTTCCTTGGCGATCGACCACGTTTGCCGCTATTTTCTCCGCGTCGAGACTGGAGAGAAAATCCTCAAGGACGGTACGGCCGAAGTTGAAATCGTGATTTCCGGGAACATAGATGCCGAGTCCGGCCGCATTGAATGCTTCTGCCGCCAGAAAAGGCCTTCGTCCGCTCTTCATCTCGAATCTGATCAGAGGGGAGCCCTGCAGAACATCTCCTCCGTCTATTATCAGATCGCCTCTGCCAAACCGGGATGAAAGCAGGGCATATCCCATTTCCGCCTTTCCCGGTCTTATGTAGTTCTCGTCATACACGTACGAGTGTGTATCGCTAGTGAACCAGATTTTTGCCATCAGATGCCTCGCATGAGTTTTTCTCTCAGACGGGAGGAAATCCATTCCACGATCAGGACAAGTATGATGAGTCCTATGAGGATCGCCCCGACGTCGTTCCATCTGTAGCTGTTCATTGCGAAGATGAGCGGAGCTCCGATTCCGCCTGCACCTACAAGCCCGAGCGTGGTGGCATCCCTGAGATTCATGTCGAACCTGTAGATGAGCGTGGAGAGGAAGGATGGCATGAGTTGTGGGATTATTCCCCATCGGATCTTCTCCAGAAGATTGCAGCCAGCCGCATCGAGAGATTCCAGTATTCCATTGTCAAGTTCCTCTATCGCCTCGACGAACATCTTCGAAAGCATTCCTATGGAGCATACTGACATCGTAAGCAGGCCTGCAAACGCGCCGGGGCCTGTCACCATGATGAACATCAGTCCGTACACGAATGCGGGAATGGTTCTTATCGCCATGACCAGTACTCTCAAGACGACGGCGACGGGGCGGGGGACGATGTTGCTTGCCGCAAGGAAAGAGAGCGGGATAGCGAGCACCGCTCCTACAAGCGTACCGAGAAATGCGATGCACATGGTTTCAAGAAGCAGGTAGGCCACACCTTCCTTCGTGAGGTTGAACAGAATGCTTGTCGTCGGATGGACGATGCCTGAGAAGATGCCTCCGGCTACCTTGAGTCCGTCTCCGCCCGTTGCGGATGTGTCCATTGCGCTTCCGCTCCAGACGAGCAGGGCGATCGTCACAAGAAGGATGATGAGCGTCGATATCCATTTTTTCGGTTCTCGGGAAAGCATCTCGGCCGGTGTAAGTCTTATTTCCATCATGTCCTCCTAGTTGAGTTTCCTTCTCAGATAGCTGCTTATGCTTTCAATAGCCACTACTGCCACGAAAAGCGCCACAAGAATCATTCCGACCTTCGAGTATTCCCTCCAGCCTATCTTCTCGTTGAGGATCAGTCCGAGGCCGCCGGCACCGACGTAGCCGAGTATCGAAGCGTACCTGACGTTTCCCTCGAAGCAGAAGAGAACCGTCGACAGGAATCCCGGAAGCACCTGCGGCCAGATGGAGTATCTGATTGTCTGTATCCGTCCGAGCCCCATGGCCGAGAGAGCCTCGTAGGAGCCCATATCGCATGTCTCGATCTGCTCGTATAGGATCTTTCCGCAGTAGGCGAAAGTGAAGACGGCGATTGCGACGGTTCCGGCAAGGGTGCCGAGTCCGAATATGTAGGTTGCAATCAAGGCGCTGACAAGTGTCGGTAGGGTCCTGACCACGGAAAAGAACAGCTTGAAGAAGCCGGTCACGATCTTTCCCTTGACAAGGTTGGTGCTCGAGAGAATGCTGAACGGTATGCATAGCATGGCGCCTACGGCGCTTCCGAGCAGACTCATCTTTATCGTATCCCAGAGCGGCTTCCATACCTTTTCCATGTATGAGAGATCCGGTGGAAACATGTCGTACAGCATCGAGAAGAAGAATCTTCCGCGCTCGACGAGCGTCGAGAGACTGAATCCCGTTATCTTTGCACTGATGAATGTGGCAGCGACAAGAACGACGATCACAAGCGGCGTTCTGGATCTTTTCTCCACGACCTGGTTCCCGCTAGGAAGCGTGTGTATCTCAGGTTTGAATATCTTGTCGTAAAGGTTCATCCTCACCCTCCGATCCTGTCTCCGTAGATTTTTTTGAGTACATCGTCGTCTACCTCGTCTGCACGTCCGTCGAACACAATTTCTCCCTTTCTGACACCGATCACTCGATCGCAGTATTCAAGGGCAAGCTCGACATGGTGGATGTTGATCATGACTGTTATGCCCAATGTCCTGTTGATGTTCCTGAAGTCGTCCATCACAGCCTTTGCGGTGACAGGATCCAAAGCCGCGACGGGTTCGTCGGCAAGTATTATCTTCGGGTTCTGGGCAAGCGTCCTGCTTAGAGCGACTCTCTGCTGCTGTCCTCCCGAAAGCTGGTCGACCCTCGTATAGGCCTTTTCCAGTATGCCTACCTTGTCCAGGGCCTCGAGAGCTTTCTCCTTCTTTTCCCGTGGGAACAGGCCGAGGAAGCTTCTCCAGAACGGAAGATCCGGAACGAATGCGGTCAGTACGTTGTTTATGACCGTGGTCCTTGTCACTAGGTTGAAGCTCTGGAATATCATGCCGATTTTCCTTCTGAGCGACCTGAGACTCTTGCCCGACAACTCCGAAACTTCCACTCCGTCTACTTTCAAAGATCCGGAAGTGATGGCATGCATCTTGTTGATCGATCTTATCAGCGTGCTCTTTCCTGCACCTGAAAGGCCGATTACGGCAACGAACTCTCCGTCCTGTATTTCAAGGTCCACGTCCTTCAGACCTACCGTTCCGTTGGGATAGATTTTGCTGACTTTCTCGAATTGAATCATTTCTTTCCTCTTGAAAAAAGGGGGCCGAAGCCCCCTGCCGTTGCGCTTGTCACTGCGCGTTCCTGATAAGCTCCTGGGCCTTTCTCTCGTTGTCGTAGTCCGAGGACACGGCCTTCTGGTAGCCTGTGTGACTGTAAATTCCAATTACCTGACGGCCTTCCTCGGTCTCGTTCAGGCGCATGAATGCGTTCTGTAGAGCCTCGATGAATTCATCTGTCATTATAGGATTCGTCTTGCTCACGGATACTGTATCGTTGTAGATCATCGGTGTGACTCCAATCACGTCTGTCTCAGCCCAGATGTCGGCCTTTCTGCCGTATGTCGTCGTCCATGCCTCCTCGAAATCCCTTCTTGCGTCGGCATATGTTACGAGGATGTCGATCTGTCCGGATGCGAGACGGGCAAATGCCGAGCCGTAGGAATCGGCTGTAACAGTATGAGCAAGGTCCGCTATCGTCTTTCCGTCGTAGTTGTCCATGAGCCAGATTGTCGGGTAGACATAGCCGGCGGGACTCGTGGAACTCATCACTGCCCAGTTGGCACCGTTGAGTTCATCCCATGAGAGCTTTTCGCCAGCATTTACCTTGTCCCTGAGGGCCTGTCCCGTTGCAGAAGGTCCTGCGATGATCAGTGCCCTGTAGCCGATGGCCTGGTCGGCGCTTGCTGTTATCGGTTCGTTGTTGTTCCAATCTCTCGGATCGTCGCTGTCGACAGAGAGTCCGTCTCTTGTAGCCGTGAGAATCACGTCGCATCCGTCCTCATAAAGGAGATAGGTGTTTGCCGGAATCAGGCCGACGTCCGCAGTTCCGGCGCCGAGCGCTACTCCGACTGCCTCATAGCTTGTTCCTACCTGTATGTCTATGTTCTCGACGGTGTAGCCTTCCTTGGACAGTTCCGCCTTGAGCAGCTCCTTGAGCGGTGCAGTTACCGTGATGATCTCTCCGGGATCCCTTGATGGTACGTAGTAGACTCTGAGGTTCTCGATAGTCTTGTCATCCTTTGCTTCCTCTTTCGTTCCTGAAGCAAAGACCGTCGTGATTGCCAATGCGGCAACAAGCAGGATAACCAACATTTTCTTCATGTGTTCTCTCCTTTGTTTGAATTCTCGTATCATTCAAAGTGAGCAGGGCACCAGGTTCTCAGACCCTCGGCTCTTTCTCTCTTTATCCTCTCGGAAAGGAATTTCAGTCCGGTCTTCCAGAGCATCTCCGAGAAGACTATGAATTCCAGATCAGCTCCGCTTTTTCGTGCGGCGTAGTTCTCGTAGCAGACTGTGTATACGTCGATTTTCCGTTCCCGTATTGCCCTTAGAGCCCCGCGGGCGTAGTCGGCATCGGAGAATATGATGGCCTGAGGAAGCGTCTGAGAGTTCATGATTTCCTCGTATCCGGCGTTTTCTTCCATCTTGGTCACGTGGAAGAACCTCTCGTCGAATATTCCGATCTCTTCCAGCAGACGCCTGAATCCTTCGGATCTCTTCCTGCCGATTTCCTTGCCGTCGCGGAGCGCTATGCCGCCATAGTAGCCTATGGTCTTCTTTCCGTCGGAGCAAAGGTGGTCGAGAAGCATGCGTTCGCTTGCTTCGTAGTCCATCATTATCGTGTCATAGCTATAGTCGTCGATTCCGCGATTGTTTATTAGTAGGAGATTGTTCGTGACTGATGCGTAGGAATCTATCTCCGATTTCGGGAATTCCCCGAGGATGATCATTCCGTCGTATGGCTGTCCGATCTTGTAGAATTCCACAGTCATCGAAAAATCGGGACAGACAGCGGCAATCTCGTCAAGTATCGCATTTTCAAATCCGAAACGGTCGATCGGTGCAAGTACCAGTGCGATTCTGAAGTTCTTTCTTTCCCTTCTCTGTCTGGGCGTGAGGTATCCGAGGCGCTCCGCTTCCGTAAGCACTTTCGCCCTGACCTCGTCGGTCACGGAAAGCGATTTGTCGGAATTGAGTATTCTGCTCACCAGAGCCGACGATACGTTGCAGTTCGTTGCTATGTCCTTCAATCCAGCCATGCTTGCCTCTACATTTCTAGATTATCGGAGGGGAATGGCAAATCTGTCAATTAAAAATAAGTAAAATTTAGTTAATTCTGTGTTAAGCAGGGAAAATCGGATGAAAAAAGAGTTGGTGAGAAAAAAACAGGTATTGGACAAAAAAAAGGTCATGGTTGTCCCATGACCTTCCGTCTGCTGCGGGATTCTCCCGCCTACTGATTCTGCTCTTCCTCGAAGGTTTCGAGTTCGTCGCCCGATCCGTCGATCGTGAACGCTTCTGCGCTTTCGAGCTCGTCGAGATCGAGAGTTCCGAAGCTCTCGAATTCTCCTCCGATGGTCTCAAGACTTTCGAGGGCGGAAGCGATTGCCTCTTCGACTACAGCCTGATCTGCGCTTACCTTGTCCAGAAGTTCCTGGAGTTCCTGATTATGGGTCTCGACGAGGCGATACCTCGCATCAAGCTCCCTGTAAGAGTCCCTGAGCTGACTTATAAGAGTCATTGCCTTCTGAATTCGCATCGCTGCAAGTCTGGTTTCTTCGACTTGGGTCATCGTCCGCCTCCTTTTACGTGAAATCCTGATATCTCTTAAGCAAGAACCTTCTTGACCTGGGCACAGAGCGCTGAGAAAGCTACCTTGTCCTCAATGGCCATGTTGGAAAGAGCCTTCCTGTTGAGTTCGATGTTAGCCAGCTTGAGGCCATGCATGAACTGGGAGTAGTTGAGCCCCTCTGCCTGCACAGCTGCGCTGATTCTGGCGATCCAGAGCTTCCTGAAGTCTCTCTTTCTCTGCTTTCTTCCTACGTATGCATACTGTCCAGCCTTTGCGACTGCATCCTTTGCAACGCGGTTGTTCGTGCTCCTGCGACCGAAATAGCCCTTGGCCTGGTCGAGAATCTTCTTCCTTCTGTCCTTGCGCTTTGTTCCGTCAATTGCTCTTGGCATTTTATTCCCACTCCTTCAATCAGGCATAAGGGAGCATTGTCTTTGCTCTCTTTGCTTCAATGTCGCAAAGAACTCCAGCATGTCTGAGGTTCATCTTCCTCTTGGAGGTCTTCTTGGTGAGAATATGGCGAAGTCCCATCTTCTTGATGACAACCTTGCCTGAGCCGGTTACCTTGAAACGCTTGGCTGCAGACTTTCTTGTTTTCATCTTTGGCATTTTCTATACCATCCTTTCGTGCCACAGGGAACAAGAACCCCTGTGAACAGCATTATAACATCTCCATACGGAGAAGTGTTCAATTTTTCTTCTTGAGCGGGGAAAGAGTCATGCTCATCATCTTTCCTTCAAGAAGCGCACCCTTGTCCAGGTTGTAGAGGACCCCATTGGCTGTGAGCGTCTCCAGAATCCTGTCCAGCACGGCCTTGCCAAGCTCGGGGTGTGCGAGCTCCCTGCCGCGGAAGCGGATAGAGACCTTGACCTTGTTGCCTTCGCCGAGGAACTCGGTTATGGCTTTGCTCTTGGTCTCAAGATCGTGCTTCTCGATCTTCGGTTGCATTCTGATCTCCTTGATCTTCACTACAACCTGGTTCTTCTTCGCTTCTCTCGATTTCTTCTCCAGCTCGTAACGGTACTTGCCGAAGTCGAGGATCTTGCAGACTGGTGGATTCGCATTCGGGCTGACCTCCACCAGGTCCAGTCCGGCTTCCTCTGCCAGGATGCATGCGGAATACACATCCATGATTCCCTTCTGTTCGCCATTCTGGTCTATGACCAAGACCTCGCGTGCTCTGATCTGGCGATTGATCCTCAAATCTTTAGTAGCCAAGAAAACTCCTATTAAGGCTCTGCCTTTTTCCAATTAAACAAAAGTATCGTGTGCATTGGTACACACAAGTGCAAATATTAGCATAAAAAAATTTCCATGTCAAAATCCCACGATGCATATTGGAGCCGAAAACGTCATTTTTTCGCATCGGGAAGACATGGAAAGAGGCCGGAAATCCGGCCTCTTTCGAATTGCTCAGTCAAGAGCGTGTCCTGCAGATCCGAGAACGTCGATGTTCTTGTGCATGTAGAGCTGCTTGAGAGCCTCTCTGGCAGGTCCAAGATACTTTCTCGGGTCGAATTCGGCAGGCTTCTCGTCGAAGATCCTTCTGATCGTTCCAGTCATGGCAAGCCTTCCGTCGCTGTCGATGTTGATCTTGCAGACTGCGCTCTTCGCCGCCTTCCTGAGCTGCTCCTCGGGAATGCCTACGCTGTCCTTGAGCTTTCCGCCGTGCTCGTTGATCATCTTTACGTACTCCTGAGGTACGCTGGAGGATCCGTGGAGAACGATCGGGAATCCCGGAAGTCTCTTCTCGACTTCGGCAAGAATGTCGAACCTGAGCTCCGGCGGTACAAGAACGCCGTCTGCGTTTCTTGTGCACTGCTCCGGGGTGAACTTGTATGCGCCATGGCTTGTTCCTACGCTGATTGCGAGGCTGTCTACGCCCGTCTTTGCGACGAAGTCCTCGACTTCCTCCGGCTTTGTATAGTGGGATACTGCGCTGGAAACCTCATCCTCGATTCCGGCGAGGACTCCGAGCTCTCCTTCAACCGTGACGTCGTGTGCATGTGCATACTCGACGACCTTCTTGGTAAGCGCGACATTTTCGTCATATGGAAGAGAGGATCCGTCGATCATGACAGAGGAAAATCCGTTGTCGATGCAGCTCTTGCATGTCTCGAAGGAATCGCCATGGTCGAGATGGAGAACAATAGGAATGTCGCATCCGAGTTCATGGGCATACTCGACGACGCCGCGAGCCATGTTCCTCAGAAGGTTGATGTTCGCATAATCTCTAGCTCCCTTGGAAACCTGGAGAATAACAGGAGCCTTTGTTTCTACGCAAGCCTGAACGATGGCCTGCATCTGCTCCATGTTGTTGAAATTGTAGGCGCCGATTGCGTAGCCGCCCTTGACTGCCTTTGCGAACATGTCCTTTGTGTTCACAAGTCCTAACTCTTTGTAGCTAATCATAAAGAAAGCCTCCTTGATAACCGATATAAATTTACTTGTATTGCACCCACTGGTCAACACTCAAAGCTTGATTTTTCCTTCTTTAAGGCTATATGATTTCCCTTGATGAAAAAAATCGCCGTCCCTGTCGCAATTATAGCATCCATTGCCGTCATCTGTGTGATTTTTTATTTTTCAAGGCCTTCTGTCGCATTCGTAGTGGACAGCCTGGACGACGTGTTCTCATCGCGCATTCCGGGACCTTCGGCGATATGCATGGACTATAGGAGCAGAAGAATCGAAGCCGAGCCGGGAACTGCTGTTTCCGGTTACGATCTCGTCATAGACATGACGCGCGACGGCATAGACACCGACTCCAGGAAGATACGGCCCGAATACGACAGGACTGCACTGTTCTCTGCGGCGCTTTCCCAGACTGCGGATGCGAAGGTCTATGTGTTCTACGATTCGGAGGATCCGGGACAGATGGAAAGTTTCGAGGCTATAAGAAACCTCAGACCGGATGTCGAGCCGCTGCCATACGGATCCTCGTTTTCCAGAAGCATGTATCCTCTGTTCGAGTCGAAGATCGAGGACGGTTCCTATCTCGTCGTCTTCGATGCTTCGGCCACGATCGATTTCATAAGAAGCCTTTCCGTGAATGTGTCATTGGTGACGGATTACCTGGACTATGCGGCTCTCACCGAGACGGATGTCGCCGTTGTTGCATCTCCCGACTGGGATGCCGTCATCAGCGATGCCCTGTCGAAATAGAGACAAGCCTTTTGTAGTTCTCTATCGCTTTTCCCCTGAATTCTTCCACCTCTTCACCCCTAAGCTGTGCGATGAAGGCCGAGGTATATGCCGTGTATTCCGGTCTGTTTGGCTTGCCTCTCATAGGGACCGGAGCAAGGTATGGCGCATCGGTCTCATAGAGTATTCTGTCGTCAGGCACGAGCCTTGCCGCCTCCTGGATGCCGACGTTCGCCTTGTATGTGACGTTTCCTGCGAAAGATACATAGAGTCCTTTATCCAGGATCCTTTCAAGACACTGCGGTCCGGATGAATAGCAGTGCATTATCCCGCTTGCCTGGAAGTTGGATCGTCCGATTATGTCCAGCATCGCGCTGTCCGCATCGCGGGAATGTATTATTATGGGTCTCATCAGCTTGTTTGAGAGTTCTATCTGTCGGATGAAAAGTTCCTCCTGCTCCGCGGGTGTCCCGTACTTCCAGTAGAAGTCCAGCCCGCATTCCCCGATGAACGTGGAGTCGATCCTTTCGAGGTTCTCTTCGAGTCTGGACATCAGGCTGTCGATGTCCGCCATCCCGTCATCCAGACACCATGGCCCGGCTCCCTGGCTGGTCCTGATTCCCTGTCGTCCCTGCAGAAGGACGAGTCTTTCGTCGATGTCTTCGGGCGAGCATCCTATGTCTGTCCCTATCAGAGACTCGGAAATCTCGGTCGGAAGATTCTTTTCTTTCATGCTCAAAAGATGGAAATGCGTATCCAGAATCTGCATGTGATGAGTATTGCACAAACTTCCACTCTTTTCAAACCGTCCATAATCAGTTATTACGGAAGAGCTATGAACAAAGACTTGACTACAGGAGATGAACGCAGAGTACTTACCGCGTTCGCGCTTCCTCTTCTCGGAAGTATGATATTCCAGCAACTCTACAACATTGCCGACTCTCTCGTCGCAGGAAAATTCCTTGGCGAACAGGCCCTTGCTGCAGTCGGGAACAGCTATGAGATCACACTCATATTCATTGCCTTTGCCTTCGGATGCAACATGGGCGCAAGCGTAATTGTCTCGCAGTTCTTCGGTGCAAGGAGATACAAGGACGTGAAGACTGCAGTGCATACGTCGTATATCGCCGTGGCCGTCGTGTGTCTTGCCCTGACTCTCTTCGGTCTTGTAGGCACTGACGGACTGCTTGGTATGATAAACACCCCGCAGGAGATTTTCTCCGACAGCGCTCTTTATCTCGATATCTATATATACGGACTTTTCTTCCTTTTCTTCTACAATATCGCAACGGGAATTTTCTCGGCGCTTGGGGACAGCAGGACACCGTTCATTTTCCTTGCATTGAGCAGTACGGCAAACATCTTTGCCGACATTCTCTTCGTTTCCGCCTTCGGTATGGGAGTCGACGGAGTGGCGTGGGCGACATTCATATGCCAGGGAATAAGCTGCATTCTTGCAAACCTCGTCCTTTTCAGGAGACTTAGGGGAATAGAGGACAAGGGAAAGGCCTTCGATGCAAGGATACTCGGACGATTCCTTGTAGTGGCGATTCCCTCCATTCTCCAGCAGAGCTTCATAAGCGTCGGAAACATAATACTCCAGAGCCTCATCAACAGCTTCGGCTACAGTGTCATAGCCGGCTACAGTGCCGCGATCAAGCTCAACAATCTCATCATCACCAGTGTGACGACGCTTGCGAATGCGGTATCGAGCTTCACTGCACAGAACATCGGAGCGGGAAACTTCGAGAGGGTCAAACGCGGTTGGAGCGTAGGACGGAACATAAGCTGGTGTTTCGTTGTTCCTGTCTCGCTTCTTTTCGTTTTCCTGTCCGATACATTCCTTTTGATATTCATGGACAGCGGTGCTCTTGACGCCATGGCAAGCGGAAGAGCTTTCCTAAGAATAGTATCGCCGTTCTATTGCGTCGTCGCCGTCAAGCTCATAAGCGATGCGGTCCTCAGGGGAAGCGGGGATATGAAGCCGTTCATGATAGCGACTTTCTCCGATCTTATACTCCGCGTCGTGCTTGCCTTCGTATTCTCATTCTTCCTCGGTTCGATCGGAATATGGCTCTCGTGGCCTGTCGGTTGGACCATCGGGACGTTCATCTCGATCTACTACTACAAGAGCGGCCATTACCAGAAGCATCTTCTAATGGCCAAGGATCAGGGCTGACAGGTCCTGAAAGCCGTATCCGGGATTCTTATATAGTTTGCCTTCCTTACTTTCTTTTTTTTCGGCATTGCAGAGTGCCGCAAGTATTGTAAGGAAGGCAAATTTTATCGGCAATTTCCTCCTGTGTATAAAATTACTCAATGGGACAAGAAAAAAACTTGCCTGCTTTTTCTAATCGTTATTTTCATGGATCTGAGAAGTGAAATTCATTTCGTCAATTAAAGAAAGGTTGCCATGCATCCTGGTTATTTCCTCCGGAGGGCGCGATGTGCCCAGCAGTTCGATGCTTGCTGGATGAAATCGCTTCGGCATGTGACGATTGCAGAAGGCGTTCCGGAGAGTTCAATAGTTTCTTTCGTCCGTGGCGAATCATCGGCCGTACATGGTTTCCATGTCTTTTGCTTCATGATTCCTCATTGACGGAAGATGCCGCTTTTTCGGCGGCATCTTCTTTCCATCTTCGTCATTTCTCGTCCGCGTAGGTATCGAAATACCCTTGGATGAAGATGATCGGAGTTCCCTTGTCCCCGCTTCCGCTTGTAAGGTCG
The DNA here is from genome assembly GCA_949288415.1 of uncultured Spirochaetales bacterium. GTDB lineage: Bacteria > Spirochaetota > Spirochaetia > Sphaerochaetales > Sphaerochaetaceae > Ornithospirochaeta. The sequence goes on along the minus strand of CASEKE010000019.1, from coordinate 7,089 downwards.
CAGAGAGAGCCGATGAGATCCGTCAGCTTTCTGGGGGTAGTGCCCTGGCTGACCATCTGCCCTTTGAGATCTTTGTTCTTGTGCGAGATGAAGTCCTTCATCGCATTCTTGAGCTCCTCTCCTTTGAGCGATGCGAAATCGTTGTCTGCAAGATACTTCAGTTTGACCTCGTTCGGAAGTCCGGCAAGACCGGATGTATAGCCGGGGGAGACGACCGGGTCGGCAAGTTCCCATATCTTTCCCTGAGGATCCTTGAATGCACCGTCGCCGTATACAAGTGCCTCGACTTTTTTCCCTGTAGCCTCGGAGACCATTCCGGAAAGCTTTTCCGCAAATGCCTGGCTGTCCCTCGGGAACAGCTTGAGAGTGTTCTCTGTTGCCTTGTTGGAACCTAGAAGTCCGTACTCGCTGTTGTATCCGGATCCATCTATGCTTTCGGTCATGAGCTCGTCGAGGCCATAGACAATTCTTGCACCTGCAGCCTTGAGAAGTCTCTTGCTCCTGGCTCTCGAGTGGATGTCCGCGCATATGACAGAATCCGTGTAGTCGAGTATGCGGGTGGCGCTGTTTGCAAACACGATCTCGCATTCGCAGTTCTCAGCCGTGATGAGATCCTTGTAGAATTCTACGTAGTCCACTCCTGTGAATTCATGTTTCCGGAATCCGAAATGCTTTCTGTACTCTTCCTCTGTAAGGACGTCCGAATACGGATTGAGACCTTCGGCATCGACCTGGTCGAGAGACACGAGGTGGTTCCCGACCTCGTCGCTAGGATAGCTGAGCATGAGAACGATCTTCCTGGCTCCTCTGGCGATTCCTTTGAGAATCAGGGAGAACCTGTTTCTGGAGAGAATCGGGAAGATGAGTCCGACAGTACTGTCGCCGAACTTCGCCTTTACATCCTTTGCGATATCGTCGCATGTGCAATAGTTGCCCTGGCTTCTTGCCAGTACAGCCTCAGTGACTCCGACGATGTCCCTGTCGTGTACAGTGATGTTCTCTTCTCTGATTGCTTCCATCAAACTTTCTGTGACGATTGCCGCCAGGTCGTCTCCTTCTCTGATGATAGGAGCCCTGACTCCGCGCGAAATTACTCCAAGTGTTCTAGACATATTCAGCTTCCTTATAATGCGCAAGATATTTCCGAAATGGAAAGACGTGCACCGTCTGTAATTATGAAGTTTTTTGACCGATGGTCAAGTAAAAAACGAGGCTATAGCTTCGTCGTATCTTTCCGTAATATGTTTTACAAACCGAAAATTAACACTTATACAGTGTTTTAATTCCGATAACGGATTATTATCTATAAATAATTTTATTTGTAGCTTTCAAGTTTTTTTGCAATATTGCATCGTGATATATTGTTTTTTAGGGTCTTTAGGGTTCTTTGAACGATCGGAATAAAGATGCATCTTCGGATCTGCACGATTTGAACTCGCGTTCCACGATGACGTCGTCATCCTCGATGCTACTGCAAAGGATTGGCGAGAGCGGATCGAAGTCCGTCGTGCACAAGGGACGCCTTTTGGAATTAGCATAGCAATATATGCACCCGTTGGAGCATGTGCCGTAGCTTCCGATGTCGATGCTTTCCACACAGTTGCATCCAGATCTCTGATTGCGGTCGCGACCGACATCGAGAAAGCGACCGGAAAGGTTTTCGATCAGTGTCTTGTCGATGCAACGGCTTCTTTCGAGACCTGGAATATTCTCATGGGCTTTTTCGCAGCATAGCCGTATCGAGATACCGGTGTTCCGCCCGGTGTCGACGATATGTCGAAGCAGTTCCTCCTCGCAAATTGCGGACGATGCTTCATATCCGGCTTCATCCATTGCCTTTCCGATCGACGGATACATGTCCAGAAAACTTACAACGCAGGTTTTCGTGAAACCGGAAAGTCTTTCGGCAAGCATCGAGAAATACTTCTTGTGGTAATTTAATGTATATTTTCCGCTGAAGAAAATCGGATCGTAACGCCATATCATACGATTTGGACCGATCATTCGGGAAAGTCTTTCGAATGCAGGAATGAGTACGTTGTTCTTGCTTGGAACATTTTTCTCAATGTCATTGCCGTATGATGTGAGAGTGAAATGGAAGTAATAGGGGTATCCGTCCAGGGTGGGAAGATATGGAAAAAAGGGGAGAGGATTCTTCGTCCAGAATACGAATGCGTCGACATTGTCCCTGTCGAGAGGTACCCTGACGAGTTCGTGGTATCTATATGTGTTCCTGACAAGCACGTATCCCTCGTTTATCCGGCATGAGAACCAACGAGGATAGCAGGCGGGTATGTCCGTTCTTCGAGATGCGCTTACGATCATAATCCGATGATAATCCCTTATGTGTGGGAATTGGCAACAAAAATGTGAAACAATATGCTGGAACGGAAAGTATGGATTGTAAGACATTTTTGCTTAAATGTATCGTTTTTCATCTTGCGAGCAGGCTCTTTCTTAGGTAGAATCAAAGCAATGAGGAGGGTATCCTATGAGAAAAATCAAATATGTTGCCTACATTCTTCTGGCATCGGTTCTCTTGCTTTCTTCCTGTACGACGTTCAGATCCGAATACTTTGTGGAAGGAGAGCCGTATCTCGTTCAGGAAAGGGGACAGTTCGAGAAACCTGCCGATCCGATTCTTGCTGAAGATGAGGTACTGGATGGATGGAAACTGGAAGGAACGGAAGGCCTTTATACAGATTGGGACCAGCAGCCGGAAGGAATCTCGAGGTTCGATGCACAGATATCAAAGATAGATTCCATCGATTTCTATGTCGGCGGAACTCTCTGGAAGTCACAGCTGATTTCCGAATTCGCAAATCCGGGAACTCCTATAACTGCAGCAACCAGAGATGGAAGGGCGGTTTTCATCGGTTGGTACCCGGAAGGAGGCACTGCTCCGGTCACGGATTGGACAGCTCCTGCCGACGGCGTGCTACGTTACGATGCCCGTTTTTCCGAGCTGATTTATTACTACCTTGACGGAAAGGTCTGGATGACACAGCGCATGGAGGATTTCAAGTATCCAGGTGAGCCCGGCACAAAGGAAATTCCTCGCGGCTATGAATTTGCAGGGTGGGTACCTGTCAATGACTATGCTCCGTACGACGACTGGAGCAACGTGCCGAAAGGCGTGAGAAGATTCGATGCGCTTCTGTCCCAGACATTGTTCGACTCCGGAATAGGTTCTGCAAATGCAATGGTCAATCTGAATCTCTCAAAGGACTTCACCGTACTAGGCCCTGTGTCCGTCGAGCAGACGTATGAGGTCGTGGACAACGAGGTAAAGATCGGAGGGGTAGGATACAAGGATATGCTTGATGCGGCGATTGACCTATATCCGGATACCGATCTGGTCATCAACATCGTAGTGGACCATAGAAATCAGGAACTAAGTACGGACATAGCCACCTTGGATTTCGAGACGGCGATCTACACTGGTCTTGCAATCGACATCGAATGATTGTCCAGCATGGCAATACTGGGTGCAGCACTCCTTTTACGGGGTGCTGTTTTTATTTGTCATGAGCACTTACTAAAGATCGAAAAAACAATTCAAAGCGAAAAAATACAGAAAAACACTAAAATATGACATCAAATCGTCAAATCAAGTGAATAACCGTTTTATTTGTCATTTTCCAGCTTCGGCCTTTACAAGCAACATCATAGGGCGCCTCATCTCGTCGTCCATTCCCTCTAGGTTCATCATTTCCTTCGAAGGATGAGCTTCCATGACTGCCTTGATGTCGAATCCGCTTTCGACGAGGCCGTTCAATATCTGCGTGAGTGTATGGTGCTGCTTGACTACCTTGCTTCCGAGAAAGATCGTTTCTCGCGGTCCAGGACTGAAGTAGTTGTCGACAGGCCAGAAAAGACGTTTTCCATCGCTGCTGCATACCCATTCCTCCCTTCCTTCCGCTGTGAATGTCGGATGTTCGATATTGAATAGGAAAATGCCGCGGCTTCTGAGCGTCCTGTATACGTCCGAATACACTTTTCCAAGATCCTCTATGTAGTGCAGGGCAAGATTGGAGACTACCAGATCCCATGAGTCGGCAGGGTAATCGTATTCCTCGATTCCAGTTCGTCTGTACTCGATTCTTTCGTCTGCATTCATCTTTCTTGCCTGCTGCAACATGCGTTCGCTCGAATCGATGCCAAGGACTTTTCGTGCGCCTTTCTGTATGCAGTACATGCTGTGCCAGCCGTACCCGCATCCGAGATCGAGTACGTCCTTTCCATCCAATGGTGGAAAAAGAAGTCTGAGCTGATGCCATTCTCCGGCGGCATTGAGTCCATATCTGCTCCTGTCCATGGATGCATAACGAAGGAAGAATCCTTCTTCGTCGTATTCGTTGCCCATATCCTTCTCCATCATAAAACGAATGTCTGCCGAGGCGAGAAGCCCAATCGCTTGAAATCCGAGAAAAGGCAATCGAAACGTGTCGGATGCACGCATATCAGATACATCGGTCTCTGCAGCTTTCGTAGAAAGATTTCGTTTATTCCCTTGAAATTTGCGTGGGCAAGGTAAGCCTCGGAAAATGGTTCTACAAGTTCGGCCTTACCGTCTGCTTGGAGTCCATGAAGATTGGAGAAGCCATCGTAGCTGTCGAAGATGGCGATGCTGACATTGGAATTGTCCATGAGGCCGATAAATTTCTTTCCTCCTTCGGAGAACATCCAGAAACATCCATCGTGATAGCTGTACTCGATCGGTGTACATCTGACATGATTGCCGTAACCTGTTGCCAGTGCACAGGTGTTGTGCCTGAGAATGAAGTCTTCTGCAAGCTGTCTTATGAGAGCATTGTCCGCATGACGCTCTTTCCCGTCTTTTACCTCCCAGTACGATGAGGCTTCTATGAATTCTTCTCTAGTCATTTCATTCCATTGCAAGACAGATGGGACAGTGGTCGCTTCCAAGATAATGGCTGCATATGAAGGCATCCTTCATGCGTTTCTCCAGACTCTTGCTGACGACGAAGTAATCGATTCTCCATCCGGCATTCCGTTCTCTTGCTTTGAACATGTAGGACCACCATGTGTACGCATCTTTCTCGTCCGGGTGGAAGTACCTGAAAGAATCGATGAAACCTCTGTCCAGAAGACGTTGGAAACTTTCCCTTTCCTCTATTGTGAAGCCGGCATTTCTAATGTTCGATTTTGGATTCTTTATGTCGATTTCCTTGTGGGCGACATTGAGATCCCCACAGATGATCACACCTTTTTCCTCATTGAGACGTGAAACGTAATTCCTGAAGGCTTCGTCGAACGTCATCCTGTAGTCCAGTCTCGCAAGTTCTCTCTGGCTGTTCGGAATATATGCACAGACGAGGAAGAAATCGTCGAATTCGGCCGTGATCACTCTTCCTTCTCTGTCATGTTCTTCTATTCCTATCCCGAAGGAGACACGAATGGGATCGATCTTTGTAAGGATTGCTGTTCCGCTATAGCCTTTCTTTTCGGCCGAATTGATATACTTTCGGTAGGAGGGAAGGGAAAGTTCGAAATCCTTTGCCTCTGCCTTGATTTCCTGCAGGCAGAGAATGTCCGGATCTTCCTGCTCGATGAATGCGGCAAATCCTTTCTGCATGCAGGCTCTGATCCCGTTGACGTTCCATGAATATAGTTTCATATGGACAGGATAAACACATAACTGAAAAAAAGCTATGTATTTTTGATCTTTGTTCATATATGGGTATGCCTTCGTTTTTATCGAATGTAAAACTCCCGTTGTTTCGTCGAATGTGGTAATATGCGCCTGTTTTCCATTTGACGAGCAGTGGCCAGTCAAATAAAAAATCAAGTTCGCCCGATAGACTTGTACAAGTAAAAACAGAACGTATGGCAATATTTGGCAAATTATTTTGCAAATTGCTGAAAATATATGGTTAAATGTATTTAATTGACAAGAGAATATATGGTTACTAGAATATAATGCCGGAGGAACAATATGAGGAAATCAATTATTTCTGCAATTGTTGCAATTGCACTTGTCGTTTTTGTTGCATGTGAACAGCCAAGCGCGATCGTGCCGTCTTATACCGTTACATACGATTATGGATACGATGGCATCGCCGACGAAGTGATTTCCGGTCAGACTACCGTTGTAAGACCGGAAGACCCTGTTCGGGAAGGATATGCGTTTCTTTACTGGGAAAAGGATGGACAAAGATTCGATGATTGGGACATGGAGCTTTCTGCGGATGTCACATTGACGGCTGTCTGGAGCGAGAAGGGAATCGTCTATGTCAAAGAGACGAATAAAACATACGATTCCTTCAGTGCTGCAGTGGAAGCTGTTTCGGCCGATAATAAAGAAAACACTTTGATACTTTTGAAAAATACTGAAGAATCTGGATTCAAAGTTGTCGAAGGTCAAAATATCACAGTAGATCTGAATGGCTATAAATATACGATAAACAGTACCGTCGGATCGACAGGAACCGAAACGAACGGGTTCCAGCTTCTCAAGGGCTCGAAAGTATATTTCAAGAATGGGGAAATATACCAGAATCTGAAAGCGATCGTATTCCAGAACTATGCCGATCTGACTCTGGAAAATGTGTCAGTCTCCGCAATGGACGATGTTGATTATATTTTATCCAATAACAACGGCAGTCTTGTTCTCAAAGGAAAAACAAATATAACTGCGCCTGAAGGGAAAGTTGCTTTCGATGTATATTACTGGCCAAGCAATGGGTATGTCGACGGTGTTGTTGTGACGATAGATGAAACATTCACAGGAAGTATAGACGGCAAAATAGAATATGCATCGGATGGATCCCAGGATGATTATGCCGACAAAATCAAGATATATATAAAGGGTGGAACATTCGAGAATTTCAGCATATCCACCTCCCTGGAGAATGCAGCCATATCTATTTCCGGCGGTTCCTTCGATGCAGAGCCAGACAGAAACTATATCGGAGAGAACTGCATCGTGAGAGAGGTCGGAGGACGGTACATCGTCGAATATGAAAGTGCTTCGATCTGAAGGAAGATTTGATAGGATATTCATGACAATCAATCTTGTCTAGGCGGAATTCCAAGATGATCGGACTGATGGAAAACGGTCAAGAT
>CASEKE010000018.1 GCA_949288415.1 uncultured Spirochaetales bacterium | reverse complement strand
TCCCACTCCGTTGACGCCGAGCATCAGGAATACGGTCTGCCCATCTTTTGCAATCTGCGGTTCGAGGGTGAAAAGATGCTCGCCAAGGAGATCCTTCAGCGCGAGCTGGAGATCGCGCGCCTCGGTGATTTTCTCGTTCTTCGCTTTCCTGCGGAGAGTCTCGATTATCTCATCGGTAAGACGCGCTCCGAGATCTCCCTCTATGAGTGTGTCCTCGAGTTCCTCGAAGAAAGCTTCGTCAATCTTTCTGGTGGAAAAAAGGTTCTTCAGCTTGTTGCCGAACTTCTGAAAAAATGCCATTGTCAGCTCCTGATAACTAATAGCTCCTGAAAAGAGCGTTCTTGTAATCGAAAAGGGAATCGACCATGAGGACGACCCCTGTGATCGTCATTCCGTAAAGTCCCGTCGTGAGAAGCGAGAGATCAGTATCCGGCATCAGATTGTCGATGCTTCCGGAGGCCACCGACAGTCCGAAGGACAGCAACGTCCCCAGAAGATAAGAATAGAACACACCCTTCTTCTCTTCAAGTTCTCCGGGATCGTAGAGACTTGTCGGAAGCATCCTGATCTGTACGAATCCGGTCTCCTTGCCGCTCTGTATCGTCCTCGTGAGATATCCGTCCGCAACCACGGAGAGAGCGAACGGCAGACTTGTCTCGGCGATGTATGTCGAATTCTCGATCCTGCGACCTCTGTAGACCATGTAGTCCGGATAAGGATTCGACGATACGAACAGAGGAATGCTCAAAGACGGCAGGAGCTCGTAGGAAAAACAAGACGTTTCGTCTCCTGCGACGACGTCGACGCTGCATGTCCCGTATCCTACTGCAGTGATGTCCAGGCGATGTTTCCCCTCCGTCAGGACAAGGTAGTCGCCGTAGCGCGGAACTGTCTCGCCGTTCTCGCTTATCGTCGCCGCGACGTTGCCTTCGGCACGGACTGTGAAAAGCTTCCCATCTCTGTATCGTGACAGGAAAAACGGCAGTATGACCGTCTCCTCCCCGCCGATCGATTCGGAATAGAGAAAAAATGCTATTTCCTCCCCGTCGGCATCGATCTCGATCTCGGCAAGGCCCGCCTCCTCAGAAATGGTTACGAGAAGCAGCTCGTCCAGATCGTTTTTTCCCTTGATGTATTCTATGGCCGACTCGTCTCCCGCAGAGACGAACGAAAGCTCGGTCTCATCCAGGGAAAGCGGTACGAGGACGGAAGAAAACGGGGACTCGTCCTTCTCCGTTTCCTTTGGTTCGTATATCTCCTCGGCTCTGAGCGCCTTGCTTCTGGCCTTGTCATCTTCCAAAAGCAGCAGCTTCTCGTCCCTGTTCACGGCTGCCTCCGCAAGGTCCGGCCGGGTAACGGAAGAGGATGCGAAGGAAATGACATCGCAGAGCATCGAATAGACCCGTCCCTCGTCGCCGACGAGGGCAAGTCCGATCCTGTAGTCCCTTGCCTGGAGCGGCGCGATGGCCGCAAAGAGGAACAATGCCGCCAGTAGAAGCCTACTGCCCCTCTTTCTGGAAGTGGAGATAGCTCTCAATGAAATCATCGATCTCACCATCCATAACCGCACTGATGTTTCCGGTCGAATAGTTCGTGCGGTGATCCTTCACGAGCGTATAAGGCTGGAATACATAGCTTCTGATCTGGCTGCCCCAGGTAATGTCCTTCTTCGCGATCGCGTTCTTCTCCTTCTCCTTCTCTCTTTCCTTCTGGTAGTACTCGTAGAGCTTGCTGCGGAGCATCTTGAACGCGACCTCCTTGTTCATGAGCTGGCTACGCTCGTTCTGGCACTGCACGACAATGCCCGTCGCATAGTGCGTAATCCTGACTGCGGAATCTGTCTTGTTGACATGCTGTCCGCCTGCACCGCCGGCCCTGTATGTATCTAGGCGGTAGTCCTCAGGCTTTATGTCGATCTCGATGTTGTCGTCGACCTCTGCCGATGCATAGACGGAAGTGAACGACGTATGCCGTCTGGCCTGTGAATCGAACGGAGAAATCCTTACGAGGCGATGCACTCCTGCCTCGCCCTTCAGATAGCCGAAGGCATACGGACCGGAGATCTTTATCGTCACGCTCTTTATTCCGCCCTCATCCTCCTGAAGGTCAAGGACCTCGCACTTGAATCCCTTGCGCTCCGCCCAGCGGGTATACATCCTCATGAGCATGCTTGCCCAGTCGGAAGCTTCCGTTCCGCCTGCGCCGGAATGGATGGAAAGGAATACGTTGTTCTTGTCGAACTCGCCGTCCAGCAACGTCTTGAGCTTGAGCGGATGGAACTTCTTCGAAAGCTCGTCGATGTGCTTCTCGATCTCGAGACGTATGTCCTCGTCATCCTCACCGGAATAGAGCTCGATCAGCTCACCGAGCTCGTCGATCTCTCCTATGAGTTCCTTCCAGGGATAGTAGCTGTCCTTGAGAATGTTGAGATTCCTGAACGTGGTCTCAGCCTTCTCCTTGTCGGACCAGAAATCCGGCGCGAGAGTCTTCTCCTCCTCGGCCTTTATCTTGTCAAGCGTCCCGGAGTCTTCAAAGACGCCTCCATACTTTGTATGCTTCTTCCTTGATATCTTCGTACTGCGCTCTGTTTTCGATGAACATGTCTTATCACTCCTTGCTTCTGTTTTCACCGCATCTGAAGGCCATCTTGAAGTTCGCGCTCTCGCCCTTGCGAAGTGAGAACGGGAAGCTGAAGGTGAACTTCTCGTACAGCGTGAAGGTCTCGGGACCGAGAACCGTATATTGCGTCTGTTTCTTGACATCCTCGGTGACCGTAAAGGCCTCCGTGGAAGTAAAGGATAGCTGTACATCGCTATCCTGGTCAACGACCCTGAGCGTCTTTATCCCTTCGAGACGGCCAAGAAGGGTCAGTTTTCTGTGGTCCTGGCTCGGCATGTAGATTCCGTCGAGCCCGACATAGGCGTTTATCGCGTAGGAACCCTCCGCGATATCCTCCCTGGCCACGAGCATCGTCTCGAGAATGAGAGTCGAGTTCCTGAGCTTGTAGCGCTTTATCAGGGAGAACGGGAATGCCTCGTCGTCGAGCGTGAACAGCATCTCGCTCTTGTTCCGTCTGAGGACCTCGGACGAGAATCTGGAGTACTTCGTCTTGTAGAGCCTGCCATCGCAGCATACCTTGTCCGCGAAGCTCCTCTTCTGGTCGAGGTACTCGAAGCTTCTGTCGAAATGGCTCTTCGCGTCGAAGACGTCAAGTCCCTTGTCTACGAAATCGAACTCTATGACGGATCCCCCGTAGGGAGAGTACACCACGCTGTAGCTTCCGTTCCTGGCGATGTAGTCCTTGTCCCCCTGATCCTCGAGGTCCGCCTCTGTATCGAGGAGAAGAGGATCTGAGGAATAGAGAAGCTTCTCGGCCTCTATTATGTTGTTCCAGAACACCCGTCTCTCGCTGCTTCTCAGCGGTCCGCACTGCGGATCGTATATGAACAGCGGTCCGTTGGTCACATGGGACAGATGGTTTTCGACAAGGCGTCTCAGGCTCTTGTCCTTCTTGCAGTCGAATACCGCCTCCTGAAGGTTTATCAGGCGGTTCTTCATATATCTGCATATGCCGTTGCGCACGAATATGTCGTTGAACGAAAAGAGTCTGTTTGCGTACGCATCGCGTCCGTACCACCCGGAATCGAGGTATCCTGTCCTGCTCACCTCCAGATTGTCGAGATGGCAGAACTCTGCACCGGTGGCTTCCGCCAGGGAGAATATGTGCATGAATACGGAGGATATGTCATCATCCTCCTCTTCGATCGAACGGGCATTGCCCTGCATGAGCTGATCGAGATTGAGGAACATAAATACATCCTCGTTCCTATTCTCCTCGAAGAAGGTGCCGATGCAGTCCTTGAGTGCGCCGATGGTGATCTCGCCCTGGGCATAGCGGCTTACCGCAGATGCGATGGCGTCGGATATCGGGAATATCTCCACCTTTCTTCCTAGTTCGTTCATCCTGAACGGGAAGTCATAGAGATGCTCCTTGCTCGTAGCCTTGTACGTGGAGATCGCGACGCGCTCTATCCCGCAGGAATTGAGTGTCGAGACATATTGAGGCGACCAGATCTGGCCGTAGAAGAAGGCGCTTGTGGCCCTGACCTTGTAGTGCTTGCGGATGCTGGTCGTCATCTTTTCCAGACTCTCCGCTCTCACCTTTGGAGGCGAGAGCGAGAGTATGGACTGCGTGTAGATCCCGCTCATGAGGCGGAGCGTGCCGCGCTCGGCGAGCGTGGAAATCAGTATGTTGACCTCAGGATGATGGTCGTCGAAGTAGTCCATCATCCCGGATGAGTTGTAAAGCGTGAACTTCAACCCCTGGGAATTGTAGAGTTTTCTCAGGACGGGAGTGTATACGAGGGAAAGCGCACGGTCGAACGCGTGCGCCGGAGTATAGCTCGAAAGCGTAGTATACATTCCCAAAGCCAGTCTCACTTGTCTTCACCTACCTCTTGACGATGCATTTCCTCGGGCAGAGTTCCGCTGCAGCCGCAGCAGCGCTCTGGTCCTTGCCGTAGTCGTTCCTGGAAAGGAAGTTCTCGACCACGAACGGCGAGGATTCCACCTTGACCTGGCATATCTTGCATCCGATGCATCCGACCTGGCAGGCCTGGCGCACTTTCGCGCCGCTTTCGTGGTTGTTACATGCTACCACATATTCGGCGGAATAAGGAACAAGTTTTATCACTCCGTTCGGGCAGACCTGGGTGCATTTTCCACATGCGATGCACTTCTCCTTGTCGACGACGATATTGCCCTTGTCGTCCTTCGAGATCGCCTTGACAGGACAGACGGCAATGCACGAACCAAGGTGCAGGCAGCCTTCCTTGCAGGCGTTCGGACCTGCCTGGAGCAACGAGGCGGCATTGCAGTCCTGAAGTCCCTTGTAGGCGTATTCGACCCCCGTGACCTCGGGATTGCCATTGCAGAAGACATAGGCTGTCATCCGCTCCTTGACCTCTACCTCTACGCCGAGGATCTCGCCCATCTTCTTCGCAAGAGCCTCTCCGCCTGGGGAGCAGAGTCCGGGCTTAGCCTCGCCTTTGTACACCGCCTCGGCATAGGCAGAGCATCCGGCAAAGCCGCAACCTCCGCAGTTGGCGCCAGGCATCGCCTCCTCGAGCGCGATGAGCTTCTCGTCCTTTTCCACCTTGAACTTTCCGTCTGCGATGCTCAGCCCGATGCCCAGGGCAAGACCCAGCACCGCGATTATGGTGAAAGCCAGAAATATTGCCATTGTTCTCCTCCCCTATGCCAGATGCAGATTCGTTATCAGGCTCTTGTCGAATGCCATGAATGCCAGAGCCATGAGTCCTGCGGAAATGAAAGCGATGGGAACGCCGCGGAAGACCTTCCTTACCGGAGTCATCTCAAGCTTCTCGCGTATGTTGGACATCAGGACAATGCTCATTGTGAAGCCCAGTCCGGCACTTGCGCCAGCGAAGAACGCCTCAAGGAGATTGTAGGCGTTGTCGATGTTGATGATCGCGATGCCGAGTACAGCACAGTTCGTGGTGATGAGCGGAAGGTAGATTCCGAGGGCCTTGTAGAGGCTCGGGCTCATCTTCCTTATGACCATCTCGACAAGCTGGACGAGCGAAGCGATCACAAGAATGAACGCAATGGTCTTCAGATACTCCAGTGCGAACGGGACGAGAAGGAAATAGTACACCGCCCAGCATACGACGGAGGCTATGGCCGTCACGAACGTGACCGCCATTCCCATTCCGATCGCGCTCTCGCTGTTCTTCGAAACACCGATGAAAGGACAGAGTCCGAGGAACTGCACGAGAATGAAGTTCTGGACGAACACGTAGGTTATGATTATTCCGATGTAGCTCATGTCAGGCAGCCTCCCTCGAGCTCTTCCACTGGAAGAAAGCCTTGAGATATCCCATGACCAGAAGCGCTCCGGCGGCAAGGGTCAGCACCCTCACCGGAGACTGGCTGAGACCGGGTATCTCTATCACTCCGCTGAATCCTCCGACCGGAAAGAGCGTTATTGTCCCGGCTCCAAGGACCTCTCTGATCGTCGCGATCAGCGTCAGCGAAAGGGTGAATCCGATTCCCATTCCGATTGCATCGAGCGCACTGTCCAGCACACTGTGCTTGTTTGCGAACGCCTCCGCCCTGCCGAGGATGATGCAGTTCACGACGATGAGCGGCAGATACACCCCGAGCGCCGAATACACGGCCGGAACGAACGCATGCAGAACCATCTCGACGATGGTGACGAACGATGCGATGACAACGATATAGGACGGGATGCGGATTGTATCCGGAATCACGTTCCTAAGAAGCGATATGCAGATATTGGAGAAGAAGAGTACGAAAAGCACGCTCGCGCCCATACCGAGGGCGTTGGAGACCTGTGTCGAGACCCCAAGGGTCGGACACATGCCGAGCATGATGATGAATACCGGGTTCTCCTTGAAAATTCCTTTCTTCAGTTCATAGCTGTGACTCATAGCACGCCTCCCAGACTCTTTATGTAATCGCTGCCGGCCCTGAGCGCAGTCGATACCCCGTTGAATGTTATCGAAGCTCCGGACACAGCCTGCGAATCCTCGCTTGAAAGATCGCTCTTGGATGCAGGCAACGCCTCCGATCCTCCGCGTCCCTCGAACATCGCCATGTACCAGCTCTGTTCGCTCTTCTTTCCCAGTCCAGGCGTCTCGCTGTTGCTCATCATCTTTGCCTTGATAAGCGTTCCGTCGAGGCTGTAGCTGGCGATTATGTTGAAAGCGCCACCGTAGCCGTTGGCCGTGAGGTTGAGGATGGCCCCTTCCGTCTTTCCGTCCTTGGACAGCGGAAGAATGGAAAGGACATTAGCATTTCCTTCCACGGCCTTCTCCTCGCCTATGTCGTAGCCGGGCGATACCGCGGCATACCCTTCGAGAGTCTCCTTGAGCGTGTTCTCTGCGATTCTAGGTGCCGTGATGCTGTTCACGATTCCGCAGAGGCCTGCCGAGACCGCACAAATGAGGAACAGAATGATTCCCGTCTTCAATGCTCCCTTCATCACTTCACCTCCGTCTTCTTCTCAGGCTTGAGATAGCCGAACTTCTTCGGCTTGACATAGCGGTCTATCGTCGGAGTGACGATGTTCATGAGCAGGATGGCAAGCGACACGCCCTCGGGCAACGATCCGAAATACCTTATGAGGAAAGTGAAGAATCCGCAGCCGACAGCGAAAATCACCTGGCCCTTCCTGGTCGTAGGAGTGGTTACCCAGTCCGTAGCCATGAAGAATGCTCCGAGAAACAGTCCGCCGGAGAAAAGCGGGAGAAGAATCTCGCCGGAAAAGAGTCCGAGTCCCCTCGGCGTCCCGCCGAAGATCCAGGACAGTACTGCAAAAGAAGCGAGGTAAACCACAGGGATGTGCCAGGTTATGATCTTCTTCGCAATCAGGAACAGTCCGCCCAGAAGAAGGAGGAATGCACTGACTTCTCCGATGCAGCCTCCGATGTTGCCGAAGAATGCATCGACCTCGTACGGAGAAAGGAACGGAATCAGAGAGGACACCTTCTCTGCGAACGCGGTCGAGAGGGTTCCGCCGGCTTCGAGCACCTGGTCGAAACTCATCATCGACGCATTTCCCGCAGAAACCGCAGTCTTGACCGTGGAAAGCACTGTGGCAGACGAAACCGCATCGACTGCGGCCAGAGTCCGCGGAAGCGAGAACGTGCTCATCTGGCTCGTGAACGAGAAGAACACGAATATTCTTCCGGCAAGGGCTGGATTCGCCCAGTTGGCACCAAGACCTCCGAACGTCCACTTTGCAACTGCAATCGCGAAAGCGCTTGCGATCACGGGAATGTATAGAGGTACGGCAGGCGGCATGTTCATTCCGACGAGAAGACCCGTCACAACCGCGGAGAAATCGGAAAGCGTCTTCTCCTTTGCCACCTTACCAAGCAGGAACTCGACGAGCACGGAAGAGGCGATGCTTATCGCGAGCACGACAAGCGCCCTCAGTCCGAAGCACCAGACTCCCCAGACGGCCGCAGGAAGAAGAGCAACGGTCACATACAGCATCGCCTTGTCCGTGGACAGGCTGTCGTGTACATGCGGACTAGAAGATACAGTCTTCATCATTTCTTTTTCCTCCCCATCTTCTTGCCAAGCTTGAATCCCTGGACCAACGGCAGGTGTGACGGACAGGAATAGGCGCAGCAGCCGCACTCCTTGCAGTCCATAAGGCCGAGATCCATGGCCACCTGGTAATTTCCGTATTTGATATTCCTGAACATCTTGTTGGGCATGAGCCCCATCGGGCAGTGTGCCACGCAGCGACCGCAGGATACGCAAGGCATCGTGTCAGCAGCAATCTTCAGAGGTATTGCAAGCAGTCCGCTCGTGCCCTTCGTTATAGGACAAGACTCGTCTGCGAATGCGAAGCCCATCATCGGTCCGCCGGAGATGAGCTTGTCTATGTCGTCCTTGAGTCCTCCGGCATAATTGTAGAGATCGATCGCCTTCGTTCCTATCGGAGCAATCACGTTTTTAGGAGAAATCACGCTTTCCCCTGTGACGGACACGACGCGCTCGATGAGCGGCTTATGGAACACGACCGCCTCGTAGATGGCGTAGATCGTGGAGACATTGACGACGACGGCCCCGACGTCGAGCGGAAGTTTTCCCGAAGGAACCTCGCGTCCCAGAACGGCCTTGATCAGCTGTTTCTCATCCCCTTGCGGATACTTCATCTTCAGCGCATACACCTCGATCGGATATCCCTTTTCCGCTATCTTGCTCTCAAGAAGAGCCACGGCGTCCATCTTGTTCATCTCGACTCCGATGCAGATCTTTTTCGGATTCACGATGCGCGCGGCGATCATCGCCCCTTCGACGACCTCCACTGTCCTTTCCATCATAGTCCGGTAGTCGCTGGTCAGATATGGTTCGCATTCGACGCCGTTGACTATAAGTGCATCGACCGTCCGACCTGTCGGTACGGTGAACTTCACTCCGGTCGGGAAAGTCGCTCCGCCCATTCCGACTATCCCCATTTCCTTGACGAGACGCAAAAGCTCCTCGGAAGAAAGCGCGGAGTGGTCGTACTCCGTAGTGAATGGATCCTCGCCCTGCTCGGGAGAAACCTTTATCACCAGTGCATCCGCGACCGCACCGGATGCCAGACGCACCTTTCTGACGTCGGTCACGGTACCGTCCACAGGACTGTGGACGTCCGCGCTGATGAACGAGGAAGCCTTGCCGACGAGTTCGCCGCGGCTGACGCTGTCCCCTTTTTTCTTCAAGGCTTCCGCCGGAGCGCCGAGATGCTGACTCATGCTCAGAATCAGCTCTTCGGGAAGAGGAAGGCGCTCGATGGGACTATCCTTCGACAAGGCCTTCATATCGGCCGGATGCACCCCTCCTCTCCTGAATGTTGACATCAGACTCATTTATCAAAACTCCTTTGGTTCTTTATGTATGACAATTATCCATAATACACTTTTATCCGTCTCGAAACAAACTGCCAAAGCAAGAAAAATATGTAATTTAATGCCCAGAATTGCTCCCGAATGGATATTTAATTATCTGTATGGACGGAAAATCCGCAATGCTGGCCAATGGCCGGTCCGGAAAGGTAAAACAAAATGGATCCGCATGTCGCCACGGAGGAAACGACAGTCCTCCGGACCATCATCTCGAAATCTCCGGCAAAGGCGTTCGACCGGGCATGGGCCTAGCGGTCTGCACGGTAAAAACGGCCTATTAGTGGACACATCGCCTTTCCGCTCTGCTCCCTCCAAGGAAAATATCCCATATGCAGAAAAAAGGCGGGCATGCAACGCCTGCATGCCCGCAAGGAGGTGTGTAAAGGTTTTTCAAACGAATAAAGGCAAAGTTCACTCGTTCACGATTCCAGCATTCAAAAGGATTGCTGAACCTTGTTCGATTTCCGCAAGCGTCGACAGAATGCTCAGTGGGACAGAGTCGGCATCTCATACGCTTTGATCCTTTTTTGCAGTATATTGTCCTTTTTCGTTTCTGTGGCATGACGGAGAGGCAAATACGCGCAATCTACAACAAGTGTCGTTTTTCTGCGAAGATGCAATGAAGATAAGTGAAGATTACTCGCAGTCTGCCCCGAATTATGCAACCAGATGGGATCGGAGAAGTCTCTGGCCGACCGAGGATTTGACAAACCTCATGCAATTGATAGAATTAAAGAATATGAACAGGCTATTCAAGTTTGCATTCACGACTCTCAACCGCGTAAAGGTGTATGCCCTTGTCGGCAGAAGCGGAACGGGCAAGAGCCATCACAGCAAGCTCGTGGCTGCAAAATACCATATAGACTATATCATAGACGACGGTCTTCTCATAAAGGGCGACAGGATCATCGCGGGTCACAGCGCCAAACAGGATCCGAATTTCATAAGCGCGGTACGCACCGCCGTATTCGACGACGACGAGCATCGGGACGAGGTGGTCGATGCCCTGAACAAGGAGAAAAAGCTCAAGAAGATACTGATCATCGGGACGAGCGAAAAGATGATAGGAAAGATCACCAAGCGCCTTGAGCTGCCGCCTGCAGAGAAGATTCTGCACATAGAGGACGTCGCAACCGCCGAGGAGATAGAGACGGCGATGAGGATACGCTACACGGAGGGCAAGCATGTGATCCCCGTGCCATCCATAGAGATAACGAGAAACTATCCGAAGATCGTATACGATTCGATGAAGATTTTCGGGAAGAAAGGCCCCAGCAACAAACAGAAATCGTTCGAGAAGACCATCGTCCGTCCGGAGTTCAGCAGACCGGACAAGGACGAGATATCTGAAAGCGCGCTTACCCAGATGGTCAGACATGCAATAGGCGATTACGATCCCATCATCAAGGTGAAGAAGGTCAGCGGAACGAAGAACACGGATTCTTCCTACTCCCTTTCCGTCACTCTGCAGCTTCCCGTACGCCACTACATGTCCACAACTATATCGGATCTGCAGGAATACCTTTCGGAATGCATAGAGAAATACGGTGGAATAATGCTCAGGAACGTATCAATCGAGATCGAGGAATGGGGCTAGGAAAGCACTATCTTCACGGCGCACCACAGAAGAAGGATCGCCATCGCGGAATCGAAGAGCCTCTCATGCCGAGCAATCGCTCCTGAAAGGAATCCGCCTGCCGCAGCCCAGAGCATGTTGCCCGCTACAGCGATCAGGAAGAGAATGGTCGCATGAAGGAACATCCCTGCAGGTCCGGTCCCTGCCGGAAGGACATATGCACAGAATACGGTGACGCCGTAAAGGAACAACTTCGCATTCACCAGCTCAAGCAGGAAGCCTGCCCCGAAACCCAGGCCGTCCGAATTTCCGTTGCCGAGACGGCAATGGAATATCTTGAAGGAGAGATACACGATATAAGCCGCACCTATGTATTTCAAGACGTCTATGGATCCGGGAATCGACATGCCGATCGCATAGGAAAAGACAGCTGCAAGAACGAGCATCAGATATATGCCCAGAAAGATGCCCAGAAGGATAGGACGCGATTGCTTCCAGCCCTTCGACGATACCGCGTGAAAAGAAAGAAGAGTGTTGGGTCCCGGAGTGAACGTGGCGGCTATTGCGTAGGCCAGATATGAAAGCACGATTTTGAGCATATGCTCAGTACCCGTTTTCTCACTCGTCGTGACTGGTGGCGAGGCTTGCCTCCACATGTCTTGTCTCGACAGTCTTGCCTGAGGGCATCTTCTGCACTCTATGTCCGCTCTTTTTCTTTCCGGTCTTGGAAAGCTCCTCCTGGGCAGCGTTCTTTCTGCCGATCTTCTCTCCTGGCTTGCGCTTCGGCATGGACGAGAGAGCGCTCTTCTTCGATCTGGAGGTTCTGTAGCCCATGTCGGAGAGTATCAGATTGCATGCACGCTCTATCTCGTAATTCGGCGGCGTCATCGGGGAGATGAACACCTTGGCCTGGCGGAATACCTCATGAAGCCTCTCGTCCTGGCTCATAGCGTCCCCGCCTTCGAGCGTGACCAATGGCTTTATCAGATGGTAGATCAGACTAGCCTTGTCTATCGAGCCTCCAAGGTCCTTTATTCCCCTCACGGCCTCGTCCAGCTCGGACAGACTGTCCTTCACCTTGTCGTAGCCTATGTACAGCGAGAAACATGGAAGTATATAGACGAGCATCCTGTACTTCTTGAGTTCCAGGAATATCTCACGGCTCATTCCCGACGAAAGAATTTTCGCAAGTTCCTCCGTGAGCCTGCTTGTCGAACATGTCTCGAGGTTCGTCGCATTTCGCCGGATTGCACGCCTGACATCGCAGCAAAGCGTGAAGCCGGTGGTGGCATGGTACTTGATTGCCCTTATCATCCGCACGGGATCCTCGCTGAACGAATAGCTCAACGGTATCAGGGAACGGATACGTTTCTTCCTGAAGTCGTCCATCGCGTTGTTGAAGTCCAGCAGCTGTCCGTTCTTCGGATTGTAGTAGAAGCTGTTTATCGAGAAATCCCTTCTCTTGGCATCCTGCTCAATCGTACCGTAGATATTGTTGTTGCCTTCCTCGAAGTTCTCCTCGTCGCTACGGAACGTCGTAACCTCGATTATTTTGTCATAGTTGAAATAAAGATGGACTATCCTGAATCGACGTCCTATTATTCTGGCATTCCAGAAGAGCTTCTGGACCTGTCTGGGGGAAGCGCTGGTCGCAATGTCGAAATCCTTCGGCTTCCTGCCGAGCAGCATATCACGTATCGCTCCTCCGACAATGTATGCTTCATGCCCCGCCGTCTGGAGCTTTCTTATAGCCCAGAGCGCATCCTTGTCGATCTGGCTGTTTCTTACAGTATGCTCCTTTGGAGAATATATCCTGGCAACCGGCACATCTTTCATTCCGCCGGCTCTATATCTTGTGAACATCAGATTTACTATAAAGTGAAATCCTGCCACTTTCAAGAGCCGCCCGACCGGAGAAATCGATCATGGGAGAAGAACGCGTTCCCTGCGACGCTCAAGCCGCCCGGCCTCCTCGAGACGCCTGAGTATGCGGGCCACGACCTCACGCCTCGTTCCAATGTCCCCTGCGATTTCCTCCTGGCTCTTTTCGACCTCTCTTTTGCCAAGAGCATGGCTGTACCTTTCGAGATAGTGTTCCAAGCGTTCCTCGAGAGGCAGCATGCTGATCTCCTCCAACAGTCTCATCAACATCTCAAGCCGTACGGCAAGGATGGAATCCGTCCTCTCTCGCATGCCGTGGCAGTGTTCTTCAAGCATCAGAAACACAGACTCCGGGATACCGATGGCTTCCAAGTCGGTTCCTGCCTTCAGACAGAAATGCATGTTTATGTTTCCTGTGAGGGCCGGTGCGGAACACAGGCTTAAATCAAATCTCCCGAGCGGGAAAAGGAGAATGTCCTCACTGTCCCTGAGACTGAGACGGACCTCGAGCACGCCACTTGTGATCAATAGTACCTCTCTGCGGTGATTTCCTCCCCTCTTCCAGATGATCTCCGATCGTTGGAAACTCCGATGTCCAAGATGACGTAGCAGAAGAAGTCTGTCTTCCTCCTCAAGCGAACCGATCTCAGGAAACGCAGCGGTCACCATATCCGGTATTTTGTCGAATTCCATATAGATTGATTATAGAATGTCGGCAGAGGATATGGTAGTCTTTTTGCATGAACGAGGAAATTCTGGAAAGAAATCTGCCATTCTACGACAACCTCAGCCAGGCGGACAGGGAAGCCCTCTGCTACTCATCGTACACCCAGACCTTCGCAAAGGAAGAGGTCATCATCGACAGCGAGTGCCAGAGCTGCAACAGTCTCCTGCTCGTGATTTCCGGCCGGCTGCGATGCAACCAGACAAAGGACGGTAGGAGCTTTCTGAGGCTCTACTACCTCTTCCCCGGAGACTTCTGCGTACTTGCAGCGTCAGCTTTCCTCTACGGCGTGACGCTCAAGCTCACCATAATCTCGGACGAGGACGATTCGACCATCCTGAAGATTCCTATGCACATCTACGGCAAGCTCAACCGTGAATACAACGAGGTACATCGCTTCTCGCGTGCACAGTTCACGGATAGGTTTTCTGATATAATTTTCCAGATAGCCGCCTCCCTGTTCGAGACTCCAAAAGAAAGAATTGCAGGACTTCTGGCCGAGAAAAGAAGCCAGGAAAGTGCGAATCTACTTCGCATCACGCAAAGCGACATTTCCAGCGAACTTTGCATCTCGCGGACCAGAGTCTCGGAGATACTCTCTGAACTCGAGAAAGACAACCTGATCGAAGTCCAGAGAGGAGCGATCGAGATTCTTGAACCGGACAGACTTATATATGTAAAGTAACCTACTTTCTCAAGAATGTGACAAAGCGTCAAAAAATGGCAGATGTACATATAAAATGTCGAAAAGTCACATTTCCATTCCTTGCCTCCGATGCAAAGGAAATCTAGAATCTATACCTGCCAATAAAAATAAATTTTTATCGATTAAGGAGAGAATCATTATGGCAGAAAAGTATCTTGATTGCCTCGGAGAGGCATGTCCGGTACCACTCGTGAAGACGCAGAACGCGCTCAAGGACATGAAGCCCGGAGACGTGCTCGTGGTTGGAATCGATCATACATGTGCGATGAAGAACGTTCCTGACTGGGCAAGAAGCCAGGGCTACAACGTCGATATCGACGAGGTCGGCGACGGCGAATGGGAAGTCGTCATCGAGAAGAACTGAACCGATTGGGAATGAATATGGATAACATCAACACAACGGAAATACAGCCTACTTTATATGAAAGGCTTTTCAAGAAGGAATGGTCCTATTATGCAGGAGCTGTAATGATCAGCTTCATCGCAATGACCCTTCTCGTTCTCACGGGCGGGACATGGGGTGCTTCCGGACCGCTCGCGACATGGGGAGCCAAGTTCTTCTCGCTCTTCTTCGGAACCGATGAGAACGGAGCATTCCTCGGAACGAAGGTAGCAACCTACAAGTTTTTTGCAGACAAGGTCTCCGTACTCGATATCTCGATCGCTTTCGGAGCACTCATCTCCTGCCTTCTCGCAGCACAGTGGAAGATCAGGAAGATCAAGCACTGGAAGCAGGTCGTCGCAGGACTTCTCGGCGGTTTTCTCATGGGAATCGGCGCAAAGCTTGCAAGCGGATGTAACATCGGCGGTCTGTTCAGCCAGCTGCCTCAGATGGCCGCGAACGGCTGGATCTACCTTGTCATGGTGTTCCTCGGTGCGACGGTCGGCGGAAAGCTCCTCAAGTTCTTCATGCCGCCTGTAAGCAACAAGAGACCGACCAGGAAGAGACTGACTGCAGAGCAGAAAAAGAGGAACCAGAGGAACCAGATCATCGCAGGATGCGTCATCATCGTTCTTCTTGCTGTAGTCGCTATCGTCGTTGCTCCCAACTACCAGTGGGCCCCTTACTGGATGGTGATCGGACTCGGATTCGGCTATGTGATGCAGAGATCCAGATTCTGCTTTACGGCAGCCTACCGCGACCCGATGCTCACGGGCGAGACGAAGCTCACAAAGGCAGTCATCGTCGCATTCGCATGCTGCACGATCTTCTTCTTCGGCTACCATGTTTCGAAGTACGGATTCGATCTGGCGGCAGCTGAGAGCCTTCCCGGGAACCCGATCAACCTCAACCTCTTCATCGGAGCGTTCATCTTCGGAATCGGTGCGGTACTTGCAGGAGGATGCGCATCCGGTACATTCGTCAGAATGGGTGAAGGCTACATCCAGAACTATCTCGCATTCGTCGGTTTCGCTATCGGCGGCATGCTCGGCACTCCGCTCGTAGCAGCCACGAAGGGAACTGTCTTCGCAGCTGGTCCCAAGGTATACCTGCCGGCCATCTTCGGATACATTCCTGCTCTTGCAATCCAGCTCGTCGCACTCCTCGGGCTCTGGATCCTTGCCGACTGGTGGGAAAAGAAGAAGAGAGTGAACTGAAATGGAAAAGAAAATCGAGAACTATGACGTCGTAGTCATCGGCGGAGGAGCTGCAGGAATGACCGCGGCTCTGTATGCCGGACGTGCAAGGCTCAAGACGATCCTGATCGAGAAGAGCCTGATCGGCGGACTCGCTACCTATACCAGCGAGATCGAGAACTATCCCGGAGTCCCCGAGGGGATCGATGGGACCGAGCTCATGAAGCTGTTCGACAAGCAGTTCAGACGTTTCGGCGTCGACGTGAAGCTCACGGATGTCAAGCAGATCGAGAAAAAGGACGGATTTTGGTCCGTCCAGACCTTCCGCAACGACTATCGTGCAAAGGCAGTCGTGATTGCCACCGGCGGACGTCCCCGCCTTACCGGAGCAACCGGTGAGGACAGGTTCCGCGACAAGGGAATCAGCTTCTGTGCTACATGTGACGCTGCACGCTACACGGGCAAGAAGGTACTCATAATCGGAAGCGGCGATGCCGCGATCGAGGAAGGAATCTTCCTTACTCGCTTCTGCTCCGAGGTCTGGGTTTCCGTCGTCCATGACGAGGGAATCATGGATGCCAACGAGGTCGCGAAGGAAAAGGCGCTTTCAAATCCGAAGATGCACTTCATCTGGAACACCGGCGTCGATTCGTTCGAAGGCGACGACCTGCTCAAGAGAGTCAACCTCAAGAACCTCAAGACAGGAGAGATCGTTCCTGTGGACGTCGACGGATGCTTCCTCTTCATCGGATATCTTCCGAACTCCAAGCTTGTCGAGAACCTCGTCAAGCTCAACGAGAGAGGCTACATCGTCACCAACGAATGCATGGAGACCAGCCAGCCTGGCATCTTCGCCGCCGGTGATGTGCGCGACAAGGCTCTGAGGCAGGTTGCAACCGGAGTCGGAGACGGTGCGGTGGCAGGCTATATGGCCGAGCGCTATATCGGCGAAATCGAGGTCCTGGAGAAGGACATTCTCTCGAAGGAGAAGGTCCTCGCATACTTTTACAATGCCTCTGAGGAAAGCGACAGGGCATTGATGACCAAGATCGAGCAGCTCTCCGAGGAATGCGGTACGGAGCTCAAGTGAATCGACATCTACAAGAGCGACAAGCTTCAGAGAATACTGGAAGCTCCGAGGACGCCTTCCGTGGTCATTTTCAGGAACGGCGAGAAGGTGTTCAGCGAGAGTCTTGCTGAAAAGCAGGATCTTGAGAACGTCAGAAAGAGCCTCTGAGATTTCCCGGACGACTTTTCGAACCCTTTTGCATGATCATGCGGAAGGGTTTTTTCATTTCCAGTGAAACGGAAAAGCGCACGACGTCTTTTCTCATCCGGATAGACTGGGCCAATGAGTTTTTGCCGTACAGCCATAGAACCATGCCCGTCGATCCCCTTTTTCGGTTCACGAGGTCCACTATGCCCTGTTTTGACGATAGACCCGCAAAGCGGAATGATGATAAAATGACAGAGTAACATACGACGGAGGATTCCATGATCGAACCACTAGTGCTGAAAGGCTTCAGGGACAGTCTCCCCATGCAGGAAATACCAAAGAAGAGAATACAGAGAAAGCTCGAGGAGCTTTTCGAGACGTTCGGTTTCGTGCCGATCGACACGCCGACGCTCGAGTATGAGTCGGTGCTTCTGGGAAAAGGCGGAGGAGAGACCGACAAGCAGATATTCCACTTCGAAGACAACGGAGGAAGAAAAGTTGCGCTCAGGTTTGACCTGACCGTACCTTTCGCACGCTTCATGGCTGCGCACTACCAGGAGCTTGCAATACCTTTCAAGAGGTATCACATCGCAAAGGCATACAGGGGCGAAAATCCTCAGAAGGGACGCTACAGGGAGTTCATCCAGTGCGACTTCGACATCGTCGGAGTGGACAGCACTGAAGCAGACTTCGAGATACTTTCCCTCATGTACTCGTCCTTCAAGACCCTCGGAATCGACCGATACACGTTCCATATCGCCCATAGGGGTCTCTTCAACGACTTCCTCGAACAGAAAGGCATAAGGGACAGATCGGTCGATATCCTCAGAACGGTCGACAAACTCAGAAAGATAGGGAGCGACAAAGTCAGAGAGCTTCTTTGCGAGATCACAGGGGACGAGGAAGGCAGCCAGGCCGTGCTGGAATACGTGACCGCAGGCGAAGGCCACGGCTTCGAGGAGACGCTGGACGTGATCGAGGCCCTTGTCGGCAGAAAGACGGAAAGCAGCATCAGGCTTAGGGAACTTTACTACCTTCTGAAGAAGGCTGGCATCGAAAGTCATTTCACACTGGATCCTTCGATTACCCGTGGCCTCGACTACTACACCGGAATAGTGTACGAGACGTTCCTTGACGACATCGAAAGCATCGGAAGCGTCTGTTCAGGCGGAAGGTACAACAACCTTGCATCGCTTTATTCCAAGGAGAATCTTCCCGGTGTCGGAGCATCAATCGGCCTTGACAGACTCATGGCAGCTCTCGAGGAACTCTCATCCCCGCTCGTGAAGGAAAACGCCAGTGCGGACATAGTTGTATTCTATCGAACGGAAGAAAAGGAACTTGCGGTCCTTTCGGCATTTTCTCTTCGAGCGATGGGCGTCAGGACCGACTTGTATCTGCTTCCCGAGAAGAAGATGAAGGCGCAGTACGAATACGCCGAGAAGAACAGGATTGCTCGTGCGCTTTCCTTCAAGGACGGACGATACGTCGTAAAGGACCTTGCGACCAGAGAAAGCCATGATGCGACTACACTTGAAGAGGTAGCAGCACTTTGCCGATAGATTTCTATTCGCTTCCGGTCTATCAGAACAAGAACGAAATCCTCAAGGCGCTCGAGGAGAACCAGACGGTCATCATCGAGAGCCCGACGGGATCGGGAAAGACTACACAGCTTCCTCTGATACTCAGGGAGGCAGGATACGACCGCAAAGGCGTGATCGGAATCACGCAGCCACGCAGGATCGCAACGCTTTCGATCTGCGAATTCATCAAGAAGCAGATATCCGACGAGGGGTCGTACTGCGGCTACAAGATGAGATTCGCAGACACCACGACGCAGGATACACGCATCAAGATAATGACGGACGGGATACTACTGCAGGAAGTCAAGGCGGATCCGGTGCTCTCGAGGTATTCCGTGATAATGGTGGACGAGGCGCATGAACGCAGCCTCAACATCGACTTCATTCTGGGACTGTTGAAGGAAATCACGCAAAAGCGCTCCGATCTGAAGATCGTAGTCAGCAGCGCAACGATAAACACGAAGGTTTTTTCCTCCTTCTTCGACGATGCCCCGATAATAAGCATAGATGCCCGTACCTACCCTGTCGAGCTTGTGTACAAGCCTCTTATCCTTTCCAGAGACACGGAGGACATGTATTATGAGGCAATCGATGCGATAATCCAGGAAGACAAGAAATCCAACCCAGGCGACGTACTCGTATTCCTTTCCGGGGAGGCCGACATAAAGGCGCTCGTACAGGTTCTCCAGAGATCCGTCAACAGCGAAAACTATGAAATCTATCCGCTCTATGGCCGGCTCAGCAAGGAGGAGCAGGAAAGAGTCTTCACACCGACGGGAAAAGGGAAAACGAAAGTCGTCGTGGCGACGAACATCGCAGAGACCAGCATAACGATCGACGGGATAACGACCGTGATAGATTCCGGACTCTGCAAGATAAACTTCTACAATCAGAGGAATTTTACCTCCGCTCTTGTGCAGATGCCGATATCTGCAAGCAGCGCAGACCAGAGAAAGGGGCGTGCAGGCAGAACCAGAGAGGGTGTCTGCTACAGGCTATACACCAAGGAAAACTATGCGGCAAGACCTCGGTTCACCGAGGAGGAGATTCTGCACAGCGACCTGGCGGAGGTAGTCCTCAGGATGAGCGAGCTCGGAATATACAATTACGATTCGTTCCCTTTCATCACTCCTCCCAAGCGCAGCGCACTCGAAAGTGCCGTCGAGACACTGAAGCTCATCGGTGCAATCAACGGGGATCATACGCTCACAAGCATTGGCGAGATGATGATCAAATTTCCTCTTGTTCCAAGACTTTCCAGAGTCATCGTCGAAGCCATCATGAACTATCCATCGGTTCTGGACGAAGTTCTGATCGCGGTCTCGACTCTTTCGACAAGACAGCCGTATGTACTCCCGATGGGAGAGGAAGACAAGGCAAGAGAGGCTCACAAGAGTTTTCAGAGTCCAAAATATGGTGATTTCATCGCCATGAGGACATTGTTCGGCGCCTATAGCAGTCTTGAAACCCATAAGGAAAAGGAAGCTTTCGCGAGGCAGTACTACCTCGATGTCCAGACGCTCGACGAGATTGTGAACATCCACTATCAGCTCTCCATGCAGATAAGCGAGGACGGGATTCCTCTTACCAGCGGCGGCAGCATCGACGAATATTTCTGCTGTCTTATCTCCGGGCTCAGGCAGTATGTTGCACGCAAGGACGACATGTACTCCTACAAGACCATAACAGCTTCCAGCATTTTCATACATCCCGGTTCCGCTTGGTTCAAGGTTCTTCCCGAATACATTCTCGCAGGAGAGATTGTCCAGACGACGAAGATGTACGCAAGGACCGTTTCTCCGGTCAGCCGGAAATGGCTCGATGCTGTCGATCCGAAGCTTGCAAAGCTTCTCGACAAAGGCGGTCTGCGCGACGACCAAATCCCGAAGAAAGGCGGAAAGAACCGCCATGTCGACTCTGATGAGACGGGAAAGGGCGGAAAGAAGAAAAAGAAAGCCAGCAAAGGTGCCAACGAGGATGCGGCGCGAAGCGAACTTGACAGCCTCGAACTATACAACGACAACGGGAAGAAGAAAGGAAAGAAGTGTTATCTCGCTACGCTCGAACAGATCAGGAATCTAAGGACTAGGGATGGCGGAGTAAAGATATACATCCGGATCGGAGCATATCACTCGAGGGTCCCTGTCAGGGCTTCGAGGATAGACTACGAAATCAGGTTGATAAGGAATTCAGCCGTTCTTTCGAAAAAACCTGTATCAGGCAAGCTCGATCCGGAAAAGGACCAGGATTTGCTCGAAAAGGCGTTCGATCTGATCTTCGTTCCTTTTGCGGGCGGACGGAACGTATTCGATTTTCTCGGTCTGTCCATCTCCATGCCGGAGGGTCGGATATCTCTCATCCCCTACCCCAACATCACGGATGCGGTCGACGAGACGGTCACTGCCCTGTATTACATCCTGGACAAGACTGGGAAAAAATCGAAAATCAGAAAATCGGTCTACCGGCTTCTCGATCGGATAGAGGAAGTCTGGGACAGCGACGGGGACTATTCCTGACCGACTCGAGGCAAGGCAGACGATATGCCTTGCCTGCGGTGAGCGCATGCCATCATCGATAAAGCCCCCAACTGTTTCTAGAAAGCTCCGGATGCATCTCGAGATGCGAGGCATCGTTGAGTCTCTCAAGAGTATACATACCTGTCTTTTCGTCGTATGCGAACTCCGTGATCCCCGTATTCTCCAGTATCTTTCCGAAAGCCAGATCGTATCTGAAAGGTATGTCAAGCAAACCTCCTATCATGGCCCTGATCAGACCGCCATGAGTGACTATGAGGATGCTTCGGCAAGGGCCTTCGGCTATCTCGTCGAAAACGACCTTCGCCCGGCGGAAAACGTCCTCCCCGTTCTCCCCTCCGGGAAAACGCATATCCTGCTCGCGCAACGAGCGTCTGAAAAGGAAATCGCCATGCTCGACATACATCTCCTTTATCGACTGACCAGTGAGCTCGCCCCAGTCTATCTCATTAAGTTCGCTTCTCCTCTCTATATCCATTTGCTGTTTCTCGTTGACTATGTCGGCGGTTTCGCACGCCCGTATGAGCGTCGATGAATAGAACTTGTCGAAGCTGAACGAAGCAAGGCGATCCCGCAGGAGCTCTGCCTGTATTCTTCCCTCCGGAGAAAGCGGAACGTCGACATTGCACTCCTTCGCATTCTGCCGCCCATGCCTGATGAGATATATATGTTTCATATGCAAGATTTCCTATGGAAGAAGAAAGCTACTGCCTTCTTCTTCTTTTGACAACATGATACATTAACAGCGAGAAAAAGCAATCATGCATTGCATCAGATATTAACATATAAATTACAATCCGTTTTCGGTATTTTAAATTTGATACTATTATATTTTTTCCATCGTTCGGGTATTTGTGCGGCATCCATCCGCACGACGAAGGTGGTGAAAGTTCTCCATGCATTGCCACAGATATCCCATTCGTCGATAATGGGAATCATCATACAAAACCATAATCCATCGGGGACTGATCATGAAAAATGAAAAACCTTCATACCTGAAACTGTTCCTCACCTTTGCGAAACTCGGTGCCGTGACGTTCGGAGGCGGCTATGCGATGCTTCCGATTCTGCAGAGGGAGGTGGTCGAGAACAACGGCTGGTGTACCGAAGAGGATCTGCTGGACTATTTCGCGGTAGGACAATGCACGCCAGGAATAATTGCAGTGAACACTGCGACGTTCATTGGAACTCGTACGCGCGGCATTATGGGAGGGATAATTGCCACACTCGGTCTCGTATTCCCTTCTATTGTCATCATAAGCATCATCTACCACATACTTGCGGCCTTCGAATCGAATATCTATGTCCAGATGGCGCTTTCCGGAATACAGGTGTGCGTCGCCGCTCTGATCACATACTCGGTGATAAAGCTTGCGAAGAAGTCCATAGTCGACATCTTCACCTTGGTTCTAGCTCTGGCCGTACTTGCCCTGATGATCGCTTTCGGCATTTCTCCGATAATTTTCGTAATTGCCGGAATAGTATTCGGAATTGCGGTGCAGGCCGTCATGAACAAAGCAGGAAAGAACAAGGAGGAAAAGAAATGATCACGCTGCTTCTCCTTTTCTGGGAATTCTTCAAGATCGGCCTGTTTGCGATAGGTGGCGGTCTTGCCACTCTTCCTTTCCTCATCCAGCTTTCCGCAAACCATCCGGAATGGCTGACGATGCAGGATGTCTCCAACATGATAGCAGTCAGCGAGTCGACTCCGGGACCGATGGGAATAAACATGGCGACCTATGTCGGAAACAACGTAGGCACGATGGTATTCGGCAACAGTGCAGGCGGAGTGCTTGGAGGAATCATCGCCACTCTCGGCGAAATCGCTCCGTCGATCGTGATAATAATCATAGTTGCCGGAATCCTGCAGACATTCAAGGACAACAAGTATGTGAAGTGGGCATTCTACGGGCTGAGAGCAACCGTGATCGCCTTGATCGCTTACGCGGCTTTCCAGGTCTATACCGTGGCACTGTTCGCGGGAAACAGCATAAAGATAGTGGAATGCGTCATGTTCCTCGTAATCCTCGCATGCATGAAGTTTTTCAAAAAGGTACATCCGATAGTCTGGATCGCACTTTCTGCAATCGCGGGAATCGCGCTTGGATTGCCAAGCGTATGACTGACGGCAACGGACAGATACTCCTGCACGGCAGGAGTTTTTTTTGCATGTATGTCGATGGCTTCGGGTTATTGCCTTTTTCCTTCTGCCGGAACATAATGGCCACGAGGTGAAAACATGGACAATACTAGAATAGCAATATACGGAGCCGGTTCGCTCGGAACCATACTTGGTGCCTATCTGACGAGAGCAGGACTGAAAGTCGACCTTGTAAATCGCAACAGGAGCCATATAG
>CASEKE010000017.1 GCA_949288415.1 uncultured Spirochaetales bacterium | reverse complement strand
AATCACAAAGACCGAGGATCTTCCGTTCCTAGGCATCAGGATGCCTATCATACGAAAGCTCGCAAAGAGACTTGACGACTATTCGTTTGTTCCACGTTTCCATGAAGATGTGCATCTGAGAGGATTCATCATCGCGGGCCTCCGCCTGCCATTCTGCGAAAAGAAGCTCATCATCGACACGCAACTTCCCTACCTCGCCACGTGGGACGAGACCGACTCGTTTGCTCCGTCTCTGAAGGTAAGGAAAAACGAGAAGGACGAAGCATACGAGTATTTTCTGTCGCTCCTCTCGAAAGAGGAAGTCTACACAAGGCGCCTTTCAATCGTCTGGATCAAGACCCACATGCTCGGACAAGGAAAAGAGAAGGAAATCATCGACCACCTTGCAGCCGTAAAAGACGACGACTACTATATCTCGATGGCACTTGCCTGGACACTCTGCGAAATCTACATAACCGACAAGGTTCTCGTAGAAGAAAACCTTCACCGTTTCAAAGTGGAAACCGTGAAAAGAACGATGCAGAAAGTAAGGGATTCCTTCAGGACTTAGCTTGACATATGTTACTATAAAAAGTATCATTTGTCGGCAAAGGGGGATAGAATGAACAATCTTGTCGCACCGGAAATCAATACGGAAAACCTTCCCGACAAAAAGGGCTACTTCGGAGAATACGGAGGGTCCTATGTGCCGCCGGAGCTTCAGAAGCTCATGGACGAAATCACAGAAAGCTACGAAAGGATAAGCAACGATCCATCGTTCATCAAGGAATTGAAGGAACTCAACGAACACTTCACAGGACGTCCTTCTCCGATATACCACGCAAAGCGCCTTACGGAAGCTGTCGGAGGTGCCGACATCTATCTCAAGAGGGAGGATCTCAACCACACTGGTTCGCATAAGATCAACCATGCCATCGGCGAAGTTCTGGTTGCAAAGAGAATGGGAAAGAAGAAGGTCATCGCCGAGACCGGCGCAGGTCAGCACGGAGTCGCGCTTGCCACCGCAGCGGCCTTGCTCGGCCTCGAATGCGACATCTACATGGGTGAAGTCGATGTGAAGAAGGAATCACCGAACGTATCCAGGATGAAGATTTTAGGAGCGAAGGTAATTCCGGTCACCGAAGGCACGAAGACACTCAAGGATGCGGTCGATGCCGCTTTCAAAGCGTATCTTGCACATCCGGAAGACACGATATACTGCATCGGTACCGTCGTCGGACCGCATCCGTTCCCGAAAATGGTGCGCGACTTCCAGGCTGTCATCGGTATCGAGGCAAAAGAGCAGATGGCAAAGCTCACAGGACGCCTACCGGATGCGATAGTGGCCTGTGTAGGAGGTGGTTCGAACGCGATGGGAATCTTCTCTGCTTTTCTCGAAGATGAGAGCGTCAGAATATACGGCGTGGAACCGGCAGGAAAAGGACTCGACACGGGAAAGCACGCGGCATCGATATCGCGAGGAATCAAGGGAATTCTCCATGGCTTCAAATGCTATCTCATAGCCGACAAAAATGGTGAGGCACTTCCCGTATACTCGATCGCATCCGGCCTCGATTATCCCGGTGTCGGACCGCAACACTGCTACTTGCACGACATCGGCCGTGTACGTTACGAGACTGCAACCGACAGGGAGGCCGTAGAGGCATTCTATGCACTGTCCAGAATGGAAGGAATAATCCCTGCGCTCGAGAGCTCCCACGCCGTTGCATACGGGGTCAAGCTTGCAAAGCAGATGGGAAAAGGAAAGGACATACTGATAAACCTGTCCGGACGAGGCGACAAGGACATAGATTTCGTAATGGAGCACTACCCGCTGAGCGAATACGAGCCTGAAGATTACATGAAGGATGGCTACGACGAATTTCTCAAGCACATAGGCGGGGAAAAGAACTAGAGCGGCTCGACGATGCTCCTTCGGGAGCATCGCTGTCCACATTGTTTCGAACTGTGCTATTATTAAGGGCATGAGAGCTCAGAATCTTGATTCCTCGGCCCATCTGTTCGCTTCGACGAAGAGACTGAGGAACTCATCGACATTCCGTATCGCGGCAGTACTTGTCGACGAAGTGGATCCTGTCGTGCTGCAGGAAGCACTCGATCGCACCACTCCGCGTTATCCGATGCTGATGCTCAGGATGAGAAGGGGCCTCTTCTGGAACTACCTTGACGATGCCGAAGGACCGTTGATGGTCGGAAAGGAAACCGATTATCCGACAAAACTGATCATACCGGAGGAGAACAACGGCTACTTGATCAAGGTTCTGTATCATGGCCACAGAATCAGCATAGAAGTATTCCATGCGCTCACCGACGGAACAGGTGCTCTTGAGTTTCTTAAGACGCTGCTCTACCACTACATATGCATCAGATACGGAAGCATCACGTCCGAGGACAGGATTCTGTTGCCGGACACGCTATCCGAAGAAGAAAGCGAGGATGCGTTGCGGCGGTATTTCCTCGACCCGGAGAAAGAGAAGGAAAAAGACGACGGAAAAGAGCGCTACCATATCCAAGGCACTCCGTTCAGTCCCCCCGGCAACAGCGTGACCAGCCTGATACTCTCCGTAAGCGAGCTAAAGGCACTATCGAAGGCAGAAGGAGTCACAATAACCGGATACCTTGCGGCAGTGATGCTGAAAAGCATAATGGATGCCGAGAAATCGAAAAAGCGTAGAAGCCGGATGATCACGGTCCAGATTCCGGTCAACCTGAGAAAGATATTTCCGTCGAGGACACTCCGGAACTTCTTCGGAGTCATGAACATCACTTCTCCGTTCGAGGACAATCCGGACATGGAGAAACTGTTTACGCTGGTGAAGGAGCAGATGAAGGAAGGGCTCGATAGGAACAGACTGGAAAGAGCCGAACGTCACACAGTAGGCTATTCTACGAACTTCATATCCCGCATCACCCCGCTCAAGTTCAAGAGTTTCTTCGTATCCCTCGGTTTCAGGATGTGGGGAGAGAAGAAAAAAACTCTTACGATTTCGAACATCGGACCGGTGATCCTTCCGGAAGGAATGAGAAACCGGATAATTCTTTTCGAGGAGCTTCTGTACCCAACGCTGAAAAGTCCCATAAACACAGGCGTCGTCTCGTTCGGAGACCGTCTTGTATTCTCGTTTTCGCGGAACATAGAGGAAAAGGACCTGATAAGGGCCTTCACCAGGAATCTGTCGCAGAAGTGCTCGGTCACCGTCTACGGCAACAAGTACGGAGAAACAAATGCATAGATGCAGGAACTGCAACGTCGAGGTCGATGAGAGCCAGAGCCGCTGTCCCCTATGCGGATCCATGCTTGGACCTGCCATTGACTCGCCTCTGTCATACCCTAAGTACAAAGAGAAAAAAAGCATATGGCGCTTCATGCTGAAGACCGCCACGTTCGTCACGTTTGCAGCCATTGCGATATGCATATTCATAAACACATTCACCTACAGAAGGATCGGAATGCTGTGGAGCATATATGTGGTCCTGGCTCTCGCATTGTCCTGGGGACTTTCCCTCAACTGGAGTTCCAGAAGAAGATACCTGCCGCAGAAACTCTTCTCCAGCTATCTGCAGCTTTCGGTATTTTCCGTCCTTCTCGATCTGTCGATCGGCTTCACATCTTTCTCGACAAGCTTCGTCGTGCCATCTCTGTCCATCGCTCTGGTCCTTACTTACATGGGTATCATGATGGGAGGAAAGAGGCTATACAAGAAGTTCTTCGGCTATATGATATTCAGCTTCTTCACCTCCGCCATTCCCGCATTATGCACCCTCGCGGGACTATGCGAGGTCGGCTGGTTCGGCATGCTTCCTCTGCTTGTTTCCATTCTCGTGGCCGCAGGGCTGTTCATTTTCAGCGGCAAGACGATGAAAAGAGAGATGAAAAAGCGATTCAAGCTCTAGCCAAGGCTGACAAAGAGCGAAGATAGTTATATCATCATCGGCATGGCAATCATCAGCGAACTGTGCATCGTACTGCTGGTCAGCCTCCTTGGCGAGGTGATCAGCTACATTCTTCCATTCACGTTTCCATCCGCTCTCGTCTCTCTTTTTCTTATGCTTGTCCTCCTTGCGACAGGTGCGATCAAAGAAGAGAGAATAGAACACGTCACAGCATTCTTTCTATCTAACATGGCATTTTTCTTCGTTCCTGCAGGCGTGAAGCTTGTGGAGAATCTCGATGCATTCCTGTCGTCCTGGCTTGAAATACTGGTCATAGTCGTCGTATCGCTTCTGACTACATTCCTTGCAGCCGCAAAAAGCGTGGAATTCGTTGAATTCCTGACAGAGAGATACTTGAAGAAAAGAGGTGCGAAAACATGAAGGAACTTCTTACGAACCACGTATATTTCGGGCTTCTGATCACATCCGTTTCATATCTTTTCGGTACTTGGATGCAGAAAAAGACGAAATTGGCAGTTATGAATCCTCTGCTGATTTCCGAAATCCTGATAATAGCCACGCTTCTCATTTTCGACATCCCGTATTCAAACTACGCAAAAGGAGGAGACATTCTCAACATGTTTCTGGGACCGATCACGGCACTGCTCGGCGTATCGATATACAGGCAGAGGGCAATGGTGCGCAGACACATGATCTCGATCGTCGCCGGAACTCTCATGGGCAGCATAGCAAGTCTTGCCACGATAATACTGCTGTCGAAGGCCATGGGACTTTCCAGCGAGCTTTCAGCCTCGCTTCTTCCCAAAAGCGTCACTACCCCGATTGCCCTTGCGATCAGCGAGGCAAAGGGAGGAAACAGCGGAATTACAGTCACGGCACTGCTCATTACAGGAGTGCTCGGCAACGTGGCGGCCCCGTTTCTAATCAAGCTGTTCCGCGTCAGACACCCTGTAGCAAAGGGAGTTGCCATAGGAAGTGCAAGCCACGTGGTAGGAACCAGCAAGGCGATGGAGATGGGAGAGGATATCGGCGCCCTATCGGGAATCGCCCTATCCTTCTCGGGAATCATCACTGCTCTGATTGCACTGTCGATACTCTGAAATAGAAGCTACGTCTCCTTCTCGGCGACCTTTCTCAGTTTCTGGAATCCGTTTCCGAGCACTTCGTATGCATCCGTGACTAGGACAAAAGCGTTCGGGTCCTCCTCGTTGATGATCTTTGTAAGCGCATGGAGCTGCTGATTGGGAACAATCACTATCAGGACATTCCTGTTCTTGGCAGTATAGATACCGGTACCATGCAGGAGTGTCCCCGAACGATGCAGGTCCTTTATGACTCTGTGGCTTATCTCCGGCATGTGATAGTCCGAGAATATCATGACGTTCTTCGCGAGATTGGTCGCAAACCCCATTAGGATGAAGTTTACCGCATGGCTGTTAATGAACATGGCTATGATAGAAAAGAGCATGCCCTGCAGGCCCATCACCATTCCGCCGCAGGTCACGATGATCGCATTGCACGCAAACTGTACGGATCCGAATGAAAGCGGTGTGACGGAGCATATCACCTGTGCCACAATGTCCGTTCCGCCTGTGTTGCATCCGCTCTTGAGCACAAGACCAATGCCCACACCCATAAGGACTCCGCCGTATATGGCGCTCAGGAGAACATTCATCTGCACGCTCATGTCCAGGATTCCTTCGTAGTTCGTCAAATACCCGAAAAGAGAAACGAAGAGCGAAAGCAGACCTGAGCCTATGAAGGCTCTGATGCCGTAGATGAAGCCGAAGAATTTCACCCCCAGAACAAATAGGAAAATGTTGACGACCATCATCACTACACCCTGATCCCAACGGAAAAGGTAATAGAATATCGTGCCTATTCCGGTCGCACCGCCTCCAGTGATTTTTGCCGGTGTATAGAAGACTGCAACGGCAAAGGCCGCAATGGCGGCTCCTGCCACGAGATAGAATATATCGCTGATATGCGAGAACAGTTTGAAAGACTTTTTTTTCTGACCCGGTTCCATAAGTTGATACTTTATCACATCGCCCATGGCATTGGGGAAAATTTATTGCCGATGCGTCGAAAAAAGCGCATTTCCCTTTTATAGCGTTTTTCATTATAATCATTATGGCAATCCACGAGGAGGATCATAATGATAGTCACCATCACCGAAGATAGACAGTCCCTGGGAGAGCAGGCGGCGAAGCTGGGAGCAGAGCACATAAGGGCAACTCTAAAGGAAAAGGATTTCTGCAACGTGGCCTTCGTCTCTGGCCAGAGCCAGATAAGGACGCTCAATTCTCTTTCGAAGGAACCGGACATAGACTGGAAAAGAGTAAACGTATTTCTTCTGGACGAATTCATCGGACTGGAAAAAGGACATGCGGCATCCAGTGCGACATTCATCAAGGCATATTTTCTCCACATGATCGGCGAAGTAGCCTCGTTCCACGAGATCGATCCGGATCCCAAAAATGTGAAAGCAACGGTGAAAGCCCTAAACGAGACAATGAAGACGCACCCTCTCGATGTCGCATTCATATGCATAGGAGAAAACGGTCATCTCGCGTTCAATGATCCCCCGGCAGATTTCGACACAAAGGATGCATACATCACAATCGAACTAGAGAAGCGATCCAGAAGACAGCAGGCAAACGAGGGCTGGTTCAAGAGTGTCAACGAGGTTCCGGAAAGGGCAATAACAATGAGCATATATGAAATTCTCTCTGCGAAACACATCGTGATTTCTTGCCCCGACCAGAGGAAGGCCAAGGCGGTGGCCATGAGCCTTTTCGACGACATAACGCCGCTCTCCCCTTGCTCGGCAATAAGAAAGGCAGCCGACGTGGCGCTATTTCTCGACAGGCAATCCAGCTGTCTGATATTCGGCGATGGAAGATCTCTGAAATGAAAGATTACAAAGGCACCTCCGGGTGCCTGTTTTCATAATACGGAGGACAAGATGAAAGACGATTTGAAGAACATACTCTGCTTCGGCGACAGCAACACCTACGGCATAAACCCTGACAACGAGACTCGATATCCGTTCTCCAAAAGATGGACAGGAATTCTGCAAATGATGCTCGGAAAAGGATATCGGATCATAGAGGAAGGTCTTTGCGGAAGAACGACAGTATTCCACGATCCTTTCTCCGACGAGAGACGGGGGTTGGATGCTGTCGAACTTGTTCTAGACACGCATGCGCCTTTGAATCTTGTCGTAATCATGTTGGGGACAAATGATGCTCGCAGCATTTTTTCCGCCTCTCCACGTTCAATCGCCAAAGGCATGGAAAGGCTGATCGATGCATTTATCGACCATCCATATCCCGAATGGGCGGGAAAGCCGGAAATCCTCATAGTCTCACCCATCCACACCGCGGAGGATGTCGAGAATTCGATCTTCGCCGACTATGACCATGACTCATACCTCAAGATACTGGCTCTTCCCCCTCTTTTCGAGGAGATAGCTTCACGCTACGGCCTGCACTTTCTGGACGCCTCGCAGCATGCATCCTGCGGAATCGACAAGGTCCATATCGACGAAGCGGGGCATAGACGGCTGGCAGAGGCCCTTTCATTGAAGATACGAGCGATCATCGGCTGATTTCTGCACCATCATCTGCACTCTTTATATTCGAGAAAAGAGATTTCGTCAGCTCGTATACCCGTCTGAGGGCCTCAGAACTTGAATGAGTGTATCTGTCATTCACCTCGCGGCTCCTATGCCCCATTACGAGCATGCGATCTTCCTGACTTATCTCCATCTCCCGCCCGAGGGTGCTGAACGTATGCCTGAGAGAGTGAAATGTAAGATTGCGGCTTTCCCTTTCCTGACGATCTATTCCTGCCTTTTCCATTATACGATATAGCTGTTCCCGAAGAGTCGGAGAGGATATGTACCTTCCATGCATGGATGGCAAAAGAAGTCCGTTTTCATTCTTGTTGGCAACCAAAGCGTCTGCAAGTTCAGTCGGAATCAGCACATTTCTGTCATATTTTCCTTTTGTGCATTTAAGACCGGAGTATGGGGAAACAGAATGGCGTATTGTAATCAGAGACAGGCCTGGAAAAGAAGATTCAGAGATGTCTTTCTCGTTCAGTGCCCTGACTTCCCCGCTTCTCATACCTGTGACTAACGCAAGTACCATGGCAAGATAATATGACGGATACAGTTTTTCCTTTTCACTGTTCAGGGTATTCATGATCCTGATACATTCATCCATGGAAAAAGCACCCCTTTCCCTCTCGGTCCGTATGACCTTCACCATTCTATCCACGGGATTGGACGATATAAGCCCTTCCCTGTAGGCCTCCTTCAACGGAAGAGAAAAAGAAAGCGTAACAAGCTGTACAGTACCACTCGAAAGCTTTCTTTCCACAAGAAGATGATTCACGATTCTGTCGAGATCTTTTGTACGCACATCTGAAATCGGCAGTTTCCTGGGGAGCAAGGGAAGTACATCACGTTTCAGAAAAAAATACATGTTGTTTGCGTATTCTCGCCCTATGCTTCCCTCCTTCATGCTGTTGCGACGTCTTATGTACAAGCTGTTGTCATAATCCCAGAACGAAAGGCAGTAGTCGGCAAAACATACTTTTTCCGTTTTTCCTCCCAGAATTCCTCTCTCGAGAGCCTTATGGGCGATGACGGCCGCCTCATCCCTTCTCCGGACGCTTCTGAGATCCATCATGCCAAGCTTTTCCTTGAGCACATCGATGCTTTTTGCCGTTTCTTGACGGCCAGTACGAGGATCGACGAAACACACATACCAGTAGGTTCCTCGGGTCTTCTTACGTCGATAAAGATAAAACTCACTTCTGTGAGGCATAATGCCACCTCCTTGGTTAACACTTTTCATGCAAAGGTGTATCCTTTGTACATGATCTACTTTCAATGCGACTACGCAGAAGGAGCGCATCCTTCCATCATAGAGGCTCTTTCGAGAACAAATCTCATGCAGAGCCCAGGCTACAGTACGGATTCCTTTACAGAGAGTGCAAAGGAAAAAATCAGAAAGCGCCTCAAGAGAGACGACGTGGACATCCACTTCCTCGTCGGAGGAACGCAGGCGAATCTGATAATCATCGCCTCTGCTCTCAGACCATACCAAGGGGTGATCTCGGCCGACACCGGGCATATAGCCACTCATGAGACCGGAGCCATCGAAGCCACCGGGCACAAGGTGATCACGCTACCGGGCAAGGACGGAAAGATTACGGCAGGACAGATCGAGGAATATTGCGCATATCACTACTCTCTTTCCAATCGCGAGCATACGGTCATGCCGGGAATGGTCTACCTTTCCTTCTCTACAGAGACAGGCACGAACTATACGAAGAAGGAAATCGAGGACATCCATAAGGTTTGCCTCAAGTACGACATGATGCTTTTCATAGACGGAGCGCGCATGGGCTATGCACTTGCAGCGGAAGGAAACGATATCTCATTCGAGGACTTTCCATCGCTTTGCGACGTTTTCTACATCGGCGGAACGAAATGTGGAGCTCTTTTCGGCGAGGGAGTCGTCATAATGAACGACAGACTCAAGCAGGATTTCAGATACATGATCAAGCAGCGCGGTGCGATGTTCGCAAAAGGCCGCCTGCTCGGCCTGCAGTTCGACTGCCTATTCACCGATGACCTTTACTTCAAGATCACAAAGAAGGCGGTGGACCAAGCACTCAGGATAAAACGTGCCTTCAAC
>CASEKE010000016.1 GCA_949288415.1 uncultured Spirochaetales bacterium | reverse complement strand
CGTAAGGACTTGACTTATTCGTGAGAGACGGGGCTCGAACCCGCGATCTCCGGCGTGACAGGCCAGCGCGATAACCAGCTTCGCTACTCCCACATTGCTTCGTTATCCTACAGAATTTTTCTACTTGTGTCAATCGCATGCAGAAAAGAATCGAAACAATTATACACACAGCAATCGATTGTTACTTCCGACGAACGAACACCGTATTATGCGGCAGAAGAGTATCGTAATCCACGCGACAGGAAAAAATTCTTTCTCCGACTTCTTCTATCATATATGGATAAGATGTATGGTTCACTATGACAACCCCATTCTCGAACTTCGTCCTTTCTATGTTCCTGACAAATACAGGCTTCAGCCCTACTCGCGCAAGAATTTCCCCTAGAATGTTTCTCCTGAGCATTTGAAGCGGATATAGCTCGTTGTTTTTCTCGGAAACCGGCACGTGTGGGACTGCCTTTGAAACATAGGAATAACCATAGTCGAAACCGAACGATACGATCATTCCGACTTTGGATGTATGAAGCGAAACAGCAATCGCACCATCGGCATATCTGCAAAGAGCTTCTCCATCGTCGTAGGCCACGAACGAAGATGAGAAAACCATGCATTTTTCTCCCAGCTCGACCGGTGCCGCTCCATGTGTACGACGGGAAAGACCGAACACGGCATCTGCCTCACCGCTTCCTGGGCTATGGATTACCATTCCCCCATGCTCCACAAATGCACGTAAGGATGCCTCGAAGTCAAAATCGCGATCGAGTTCATATAAATCGTTGTCAGGTAGCACAAGAACCCTATATAGGGAGCTGTTAGATGTAAAATCTTTCTTGTCAACGACATCCGCAGAAATCCCTAAATCGCATAAGGCATGATAATACCCAAGGCTATCCAGCCGCCGCTCGGCAGCCCCGTGTTCACAAAGGCTCTCGGCAAGGGCCATCTCGGAAGGGAAAAGGATGGCAACATCGGACGCAATTCTTTCCCCAAGAATCGGAAGAACCCTGTCAAGCCAGGCATTTCCCCTAGCCAGATCTTCGTTGAAATACCTTTCCATGCGATGCAGTACCCCGCCATCGTCGAGTCCGCACATTCCATACGAGGTATAGCCGCAGGCACCGGACGACACTACTGTACCTATAACTTCGGATGGAGTCAGAAAATCGTAGATATGGTTGTATAGATACCTGCCGAAGTAAATTCCTCCAAAAAACGGTCTATTTCTGTTTGCGATGCGCATCAGGCTGTGATGATAACCCGAGACATAACAGTCCGGATCTCCGGAAGGCGTTACAGGAACTGATATGAAATTGACCACATCGACGAAAGCCTTGAGGCAGAAAACATCGATTCCGCGATTTGCGGTATCCCACAGATCCGCGAAGCCCACCTTGGACAGCATAGCTCCATCGACTGTAAGGAAATATCCCCATTGGGAAAGCACGGGACAGAGAAGGAGATCGTCGGAAACGGAATGAAGTCTATCCGACATATCTCTGAAATAATCGACGAGCTCTTCGCTCTGCCACTTCCTGTTGTCGAAAAGAAGCCTTTTCTCCTGCTCCGTCAGGATAGTTTTCTCCCCTGCCTTAGACGAAGGAAAAAGCTTTTTTCTCTCGTCGAACCACCAATCGGAAGGCTTCATCCCATAAAACGACGAATAATAAGTTTTGTACGCAGCATTGAGTTTTTCAATGCTGCCATACTTCCTTTCAAGGAAAGAAAGATACCTTTTCACACCGTCATCGTCGAAGCTTGGAGCGACTATCGGATCCCACATGCTGACGATGACCCGGCGTATTTTCCCCTGAAAGTCGACCCGGGTCATGCCTTTACCGTATGATTCGACAAGTCCCGCGACATGCTTCTCCATGGAAGCCCGAGCCTTGGGAGACCAATACCGATACCATCGCCCATCGCTACCGTCGGCACGGACTATGGACTCTCCGTATATGGGCGGGCTGAAACGTATGGCCGGGTAGAGATTGTCGGCATTCAGATAGAGAGAAAGGAAATCGTAGGAGAGTCCGTGAGCGACTATGCGCTCTTCCATGAACTCCTGCATCGATACATATTCGCTGGCAGCACCACCTCGGAACCTCTCGTCGAAATCCTCCCATGCCTTCGCATCCAGCATGATGCTGGTAAATCCCTCGGATTCCAGAAACCCGATTGCCCACTCCACGAACGCTCTGTCATCGAAAGCGGGACGGTAGAAATTTCCGAACCATACATTGACGAACGCTCTTTTCGTCCGTTCATCTGAGATCTTCATCGCTTCTCCTCCTTTTTCTGTACTGCAATGGACTCGTTCCGACCAAGGACTTGAAATTTCTGAAGAAACTGCTCGGACTTTCGAATCCGCAGAGATCGCCTATCCTATCGACCTCAACATCTGTCGAGGAGAGAAGTTTCATCGCCTCGGAGACCCTGCATGAAGATAGATATGCGGAGAACCCTACGTTGAGCTTCTTCGAAAACACCTTGGACAGGTAATACCTGTTGACCCCGACGGCATGGGCCACATCGTCCAGCGTAAGCGGTTCCCTGAAGTGCTCGATGACATAGGAGACTGTCCTGTGGATCACGTTCGAGGAATCG
Organism: uncultured Spirochaetales bacterium; assembly: GCA_949288415.1. GTDB lineage: Bacteria > Spirochaetota > Spirochaetia > Sphaerochaetales > Sphaerochaetaceae > Ornithospirochaeta. The sequence continues at coordinate 26,855 of CASEKE010000016.1, read as the reverse complement.
CAGACTTCGGCCTCCTCGAATTCGAGACGTTCGACTACCATGTCGTATACGGCGGCAAGATAGCCATGGAAACGCTCGGGACGGGATGGAACGGAAAACTGGGAATTCTCCGAGGCCAGAAGAGAACATATTAAGGAGAACTCCGACCTCAGGGTCGAAGACCTCACCACGGGATTACGGCATCTCCGTCCTACCACGGAAGGAACAGTTTCCGCACACTTTGCAAGCGAGATGAAGAAACGGGAATGGCCATCGGACTCGTAGGAATGTACTACCGAAGGCAATACCAACATCGCATCTCCCTGCAAAAGCACCAGATTCTTCCCGTCCAGGCACACCTTTACACGCCCTTCCTCCAGCACGAACAGTTCCACTTCCTCATGGAAGTGCGGAGGAAAGAATATATCGCTGTCCTCATAGAAGGAATCCATCTGATGTGATTGATAGAAAGCTTCTTCCATATACACCAACTTTTGACAGTTTTTTCTGCAACTATGACAACTATCATACACAGAATGCAACTATAATCAAGATAGAGGCAACAAAAAAATGGAGAAAACAGCAATTCTTTTTGATGCAAATATTAAGTCCGAGATAAAGCCACGCACTATGTGTAATATGATCAGCGCCGGCAGGGCGATGGAAGGATTGAGGACAGACTGGCTCAAACAACTCGAAATGCTACAAAACAACTGTCATTTCAACTACATACGATTTCATGGACTACTTTCCGACGACATGGGAGTCGTCATAGAGAAAAACGGAAGAATCTACTACAATTTCCACTTCATCGACGAGTTGTTCGACCGTCTGCTTGCACTCGGCATAAGACCCTTTGTAGAGCTGGCCTTCATGCCGAGTCTGCTTGCCAGCGGGAAAAAGACTCAATTCTGGTACAGGGCAAACGTGACCGTACCGAAGGACGTCCGGCTCTGGGAAGATCTGATAAGCCATCTCGTACGGCACCTCGTCGACCGCTATGGCCTCGAGGAAGTCGAAAAGTGGTATTTCGAGGTATGGAACGAGGCGAATCTCGACGCATTCTGGGCAGGAACGAGAAGCGACTACTTCCGCCTTTACGAAGCAAGCGCCAGAGCGGTCAAGAGCGTCTCGGAAAAGCTCCGGGTCGGAGGTCCGGCTACAAGCAACTTCGTACCAGACGACCGCTTCAAAGGAGAAAGGGAGGACCTTGCAAAGCAGGCGACGCTCAAATGCGAAGACATAGATTCACTTTTCTGGAAACCCGTATGGATCGAGGAATTCCTTTACTTCGTGAAAGAGGAAAACCTTCCGCTCGATTTCGTCTCGGTCCATCCTTATCCCACCGATTTCGCACTTGATGACGGAAGCGGAACCACAAAGGGACGGACAAGGAAGAAGGAATCGCTACTGGATGACATCGACACGCTGCGCAGCATCATGTGCAAGCATGGTTTCGAGAACCTTCCTATCCATTTCACGGAATGGAATTCCAGTCCGTCGTCGAGGGACTATGCCCACGACTATCTCCAGGAAGCCGGATACGTCGCATGGGCGGCGATAAACGTTTCAGGAAAAGTCGATTCACTTTCCTACTGGACTTTCACAGACATATTCGAGGAGGAAGGCCCTGCGCCCGAGGCATTCCACGGCGGATTCGGGCTGATCACGATCGACTCCGTACCAAAGCCGGCCTTCAATGCGATGCGCATGGCATCCCGGCTCGGAGAAGAGATTCTCGGAAGGTCCGGCGAGGCGATTCTCACCAGAAGAAAGGACGGCATGCTTGCCGCACTGTTCGTAAACTGGCCAGAAAAGATGACAAAGGTCCCATCGATGTCTCCTTATCCGGACTATACGAAGGCCGAGCGGGAGGAGATTGACGGAGAGAACAGGGAAGTCGCGACAAGGATTGCAGGAGTCGGCAAAGACAGACTGTTCGCAGTTGAAATTCTGGACCGCGAACACGGCAACGCCACGAGGCTATGGGAACAGCTGGGACATCCTGAGAACCTCAGCCGTGAGGAAAAGTCGCTCCTGCAGGCCGAGGCTGGATCGACTATCAGATACATTGTCCGTTCCGACGAGGAAGGAGTGCTGACGATCGAGGCAGTGCTGGAGCCCTGGGCAGTCATGTCAATCTTTGAGCTCGGTCTCCCTTCCCCTGACTCTTTTGATGTATAGGCTGGGCTTCTCGCCAAATGTCTTCTGGAATACCTCGGAAAAAGTCCTCACATCCGGATAGCCGACCTTAGCCGCAACCTCCCCGACAAGCATGTCCGTGGAGATCATGAGACTCATGGCATGCTCCATCCGGACTTTCCTGAGGTAGTCCTTGAAGTTCACTCCTGTATTCTTCTTGAAATAGGAGCTGAAGTAGTAAGTGTTCATACCGACGATGTCTGCGATGTTCTTGAGTCCTATTGACTCCGCATAGTGCTTCTCTATGTAGTCGAGCGCGACCATGAACTCCTTTTCCCTGCCGTGACTGGCACTCTTCGCCAAAGAATCGAAGAGTACCTTGTACTGCCTGTAGCAGAGCTTTTCAAGTTCCAGAAAACTCTGAGTCTCCCTGCCTTTCTCCATCAGGTCCTGGAGATCGGGCTCATCCACCTCGAGTCTGGCATCCTTGAGCTTGTCCATGATCAGACGCAAAGTATTGCAGTAGCAGAATGACGCTTCGTCCCTCTGGAAGCCAGGAAGCATGGCGATCTCGGCGGAAAAAGAAGAAAAGCACTCAGCAAATTGTTCCTCGTTCATCGACAGCAGTGCGGAATGGAGCTTCTCACGCCATGTCATGATCGCAAATGAGGATGAACCGTCCGGTTCTGTCGACGACGGCATCAGATACTGGTACCTTGAAAAGTATGAGGCATAATAGGAATATCCGGCCATGGAAATAAGCTTGTCGACAGTATTTCGAACGTCGACCACGCTGTCAAGCTCCTCGGAGACAATGGAGACGACGTGCACATGATGGCGCAGAAAGAGTTCTTCCTCCTTTTTCCTCACGAACTTGACGGCCTCGGCCCTATGGAGCCCCTTGAACAGAACGAACTGCTCGTCCTTCTCTTCCAGTGTCACCCCGATATCCTCGCTTTTCACCACAGTACCGATCTCTTCCGCGATGCTGAAGATTCTAAGTCGCGAAAGAGAATCCCCGGATGTCGCAAGGGGCCGGATAAGGACAAGGACAAAAGGTTTGGAACTGTCGCTGAGCATCCATGAATTATCGTACTCAAGCTCCTTCTCGTCCGCATCCTGACCGTTTTTCGTAAAGCACGAGGCACGCAATATCGATTTCATGAGCTCGCTTCGGACGACAGGTTTCAGAATGTAATCCAGAGCACCGTGCAGCAGAGCGGATCTGACATATTCGAAATCCTGGAAACCTGAAATGAACACGACCTCCGTGGGAAGATTGCGTTCCTTTATGCTTGCAAGCACTTCAAGACCGCTGAATCCGGGCATGGAAATGTCCAGAAGCGCAAGCTCGGGACGCAGAGCGATTATCCCTTCAAGTGCCGACCTGCCGTCCGTATATCTTCCCACGATGTCGATTCCCAGGCTGTTCCAGTCGACCAGTTTCTCCAGGCCCTTGAGAATGACCGGTTCGTCATCGGCCATTACAAGTTTTATCATCTTTTCTCTCCTCGTACCGTTTTTCAGGGACGGTGATGGTCACTATCGTCCCGACATCCTCTATGCTGTCGATCTCAAGGCCATAGCCTTCGCCGTATATGAGCCGCACCCTGTCGTATACGTTCTTGAGACCGATGCTCTTCCAGTTGTATTCGTCCCTTACTCCGATCTCGTCACCTTTTAGTCTCTCGGCAAGCGCGGCAAGTTCATCCGCGGTCATGCCCTGTCCGTTGTTCATCACACTTATGCGCGCCTTTGTACCATCCGTCTCCACCGAGATGCGTATCTTTCCCGTCCCGCCCTTGGGCTTTATCCCATGGATATATGCATTCTCCACGATCGGCTGGAGAATCAGCTTGGGGACTTCCAGAAAAAGATCTTTTTTCGGCGTCTCCAGTTCTATGTGCCCGCTTATCCTGCTGTTCAGCAGATACACGTACTTCCTTACGATCTCAACCTCTGCGGAAAGCGGGACGAAATCGGTCAAAGGTCCGATGAGATAGTGTATCTGCTCGGAAAGAGCCTCAATCATTCCTGCGACCTTCTCGTCTCCGCCGGAAATCGCAGTCATTCTTATCACCTCGAGCGTATTGTAAAGGAAATGAGGATATATCTGGCTCTTGAGAGCGGTGCATTCGGCCTCCTTCTGCCTCAGCTGTGAGGCATACACCTTGTCGATGTATCCTTTGAGGGCTTTCGACATCTCGTTGAACCTTGCAGACAGCTCACCTATCTCATCGTTTCTGTCGACCGGAAGGGAAATGTCGAAATCTCCTCTTTCGACCCTCTGCATCTCCTTCATCATCCCTTTCATCGGCCGAGATATCCTACGCGAGAGCAGCACCATTCCTATGGTGAACAATATCGCAGAGAAAAACAGAAGCGCAATCGCGACGCCATACAGCACGGAAATCACGGAGAACAGGCTGTCCTTGTGCACAAGTATGTAAGTGGATACAGGATGGTCCTTTCCGGGAGCATGAAAAAGTATATCTCCATCATGTCCGAGCTCCTCCGGCTCGAAAGATGCTCCTACCATATCGTCGACATTGCTCAGCCAGCATATGCCGTCGACCATTACGTATATCTCCTCGCCGGCATCGAAATTGATGGAATGCAGTATCTCCTCCATGGTGGAGATATCCACGTCGATGTACATAGTCCCGACATACCCCGGATCGACGACGTCGCCGCGTATGTCGAAATAGTTCCTTGCAATCGTGAACGTCGTCGAGACGTTGCCGGAAAAATACGATGTCGGATGCGGAGGATATATCACCAGATCCTTCGTCGTCATATCAAGCACGTCCCGATCAACGTACGAGAAGAATAGCGTCTCCGAGGCTATGTAGCTGTTTATCCTGTCGACATGATATCCCCTGTCGTCTCCGCTATCGGTACGACCTACGAAATGGGCTCCTTTTATGGAATTGTCTGAAAGTACTATGTTCTTCAGGAACGAATCTATCTCCCACTTTCTGTCCTGCTCGAACAGTCTTCGCAGATTGTCGTACGTCATATACTGTCCGAGCGACGTTCCACCGCCGGACGAGAAGGAATAGTAGTATGGCAACTTGGAGATCGAATCGTACCGTGCGAACACGGCATCGATCCTGTCCTCGATGCTCACTGCAGTCTGAAGATAGTTCTCGCTCATGACATTGATGAATCGCTCTTCCATGGCTGAGAACAATCCCAATACGGTCAGAGCCATCGGAAAGATTCCGAGCAGTATGGCGATGATTGTGAACCTGTAGAATATTCCGTGTCTGCGCTTCATATCCGCCTCATGACAAGAATAGCATACCCTCGCTCAGGACGGAACAAAATGTCCGGATGCGGCAAGGGAGAGTTTCGAGAACAGGTCCTCCAGCACAAGACGGCTATCGATTCGTTCAAGTACACGGACATTGCCTTTTCCGCTCGAACCGACATACCAGAGATCCTTCCCGACGACAGGAGCTGGCCAGACCTTCCAGTCGTACGGATGGGGATATATAAGCACACCTACCGCGGAGGAGTCGCCGAACGTCCAGGCCTCGCCGCTCCTGTAGGTGCCGGAAGGCAGCATGTTCCACTCAAGCACTCTGTCGAGAATGAACGCCGATACGGCGCCGTGTCCATGTAGGCGAACATAGAGTTCGGCGATTCCGACTGCCATCATCGCATACGTCTTCCTTGGAATCTGCCAGATCTCCATGCCGGACGAGAACACTATGTTCGCCGCGGCAGGATCGTTCGCGAGATTGTATTCCCATCCGCCATCGGGATAGCTCTCCCCACCGACCCAGACCAGCGTAGACTTTTTTGCAACGGCAGGTTCTTCGAGAAGGGCCGCCGCGATGTCGGTGAGAGGGCCGAGGGCAAGAATGAAAAGTTTCCTTTCGTCGTCCTTCAAGGCCTCGGATGCGATTCTGTGCGACGCCGGCGACGAATTGCTTCCATTGCTGCCCGAGAAGGCCATGTCCGCACCGTCGAAGACGATGTCGTCGCCGATGCCGAACAGCTCAAGAAGCCTGGATATCTCCTGTCGGCTTTCGTCGCGGCTGCCGGGCCGTCCGAAATGGGCGGCAAGGAGCGCCTCGATCTCGAAGGAAGGAGAAAGAAGCGCCTCCGCCACTGCTGCATGATCGTCCGCCTCGTTGGCCATGTCGGAAGAGATCACGACACGTATTCGCTTTTGGGAAGGTATGTCGTACCCGGCTACGAAATGCATGTCAGCCCTTCGCCGCTCCGGCCGTTATTCCCTTGACGAAATACTTCTGGAATGCGCAGAAAATCGCGATCGCAGGCACCATGCTGATGATCGTACCGGCAAATACGATGTCCCACCGGGCCGTGAACTGTCCGACGAAACCGGCGATCTCGACGGTGATCGTCTTTGCCTTCCCGCTGGGAAGCACCAGATACGGCATCAGGTAGTCGTTCCATATTCCCAGCCCGTTGAGTATCACCATGGAGGCGTTGCACGGACCGAGCAGACGGAACGTCACAAGCCAGAATGTCTGGAATCGGTTGCAGCCGTCTATCGTCGCAGCCTCCTCTATCTCAAGAGGAATGCCCTTGAGAAAACTGCAATAAAGAAGCGTTCCGAAGGCTATCGAGCCGGAGATGTATATCACCACCGGGCCTGCCATGTTTCCAAAGAGTCCGAATACCTTCAGCTCCTTGAAAAGAGGAAACATGTAAAGATGGAACGGAACCATCATTCCGGCAAGAAAGAACGTGTATAGGAACGAGGAAGTCCGGGATGGCTTCCTTGCTATTGCGAATGCCGCCATGGGAACGACACATATTATAAGCAGCTCCGATACCAGCGTAAGGAATACTGTGTTCGCTATAGCCATGCCGAAATGGCTCATCGCGAAGAGATCCTTGAAATTCTGCACGTAGAAGCTCGTCGGCAACGCCGCAGGGTTCTTCAATATCTCGCCGTTGCTCTTGAATGCGCTCATGAAGGCGAAAAACACCGGATAGATGAACAGGACAGCCAGCACGACTGCTACTGCGACGAGTACGTAGTCTACCTTTTTGGGCTTTCTTTTCACATCGCTCATAGCTGTACCTCCCTGGATTTGAGGAACTTCTGCTGGACGGAGTTCAGTATTATGATCAGGAACAGTAGGACAAGCCCCACTGCAGTCCCGAATCCCTGGCGTCCTTCGTTGAATCCTACCTTGTAAAGCAGATATACAAGAGTCTCGCTGGTGAATCCCGGTCCGCCATCGGTCATCACGTTGATCTGGTCGAATACCTTCAGACCGTTTATCAGGGAAAGCGTAAAGTTGATCGTGAACGCCCCGCTTATGAGAGGCATCGTTATCCTGAAGAACTTCTGGAACGCATTCGCTCCATCGATCTCCGCCGCTTCGAGCACATCGGATGAAATGCTCTGCAGGGAGGCCAGATAGATGACCATGTAATATCCGGCTCCCTTCCAAACGAGTACGACTCCGATTGCGAGCAGCGTGAACCGCGTATCTCCCAGCCAATCCTGGCAGAGGCTTTCAAGTCCGATCTTCTCGAGTATCGAATTGAAGACGCCGAAGTTGTAGTTGTACATGACCTTCCAGATGAAGCCAGATACGATTCCGCTTATCAGGACAGGGATGTAGAACAGGCTTCTGAAGAAGTTCTTCGCTATGAAGACTCTGTCCACAAGGAGGGCAAGCAGAAGTGCTATCACGTTCTCGAAGACAGATATGAACACAGTGAGCACTATAGTGTTCTTCAGCGCATTGCCGAACCGCGAGCTCGTGAATATCTCCTTGTAGTTGGCAAGACCTATGAACCTTATATTGGGACTTATACCGTCCCATGACGTAAAGCTGTAGTAGACGCTGCTGAGCGTCGGAACCACGATGAAAAGAAGATAGAGCACAAGTGCAGGAGCTATGAAACCCCAATATGAGATATCCAAGCGCCTTCTTCTACCTGAGATTGCATTATCTGCCATCATTTTCCTCCCAAGAACTCAAAATATGGGCCCACGGAGGCCGTGGGCCGCAAGTCGGAAAAAGTTTTCCCTACTCTATGCCGACGCCGGTGACAGGATTGAAGGAAGAGGCGGCTGTCTGCCAGCTCTTGTTGAGTTCCTCACAGGCGGAATCGATTGTCCTCTGTCCGAGCAGAACCTCGACGAGTGTCTTGTACGTGAAGTTTCTGAAATCGGGCGGAAGCTCGTTGATGCCGGCCTTGCTGTTCCACATCGGTGTAAGGTTGTCGGCCTCGGAAGTCGCTGCTATGACCTCGTCAAGGACCGCAAGACCATTGAGGGCAGGAGCATCCTTCGTAACGGGAATCGCGCTGAGGGCCTCGCAGTACACGCTGTAGTTCTCCGGAGCGTAGAAGAACTTGAGGAATTCGATTGCAGTCTCCCACTTGGCGCTGTCATTCTGGCATTCCGTCGATACTGCAAGACCGGATATTCCGCTTCCACCGACCAGGCGGAGCTTTCCGTCCGGGCTGTAGATCGGGAACCAGCCAAGCTCGAACTCGGGATCCGCGGAGAGAATCTGAGTAAACATGTGCGTTCCGCTGAACATCATCGCAGCCATGTCGTTGACGAGGAATGTAGTGATCTGCGCATCGGGAGTGGAAGCCCAACCCTTCTGTGCATACTGCATGATCTGCTGCATCTCGGCGAATACTGCCTTCACGGTCGGATCGGAGAAATCCTTCGTTCCTTCGTAGCAATGTGCGATGAAATCCGGATCCTGGCTGATGACCTGGTCGTCCCATGCCTTGTTGAAAAGGAATCCCATGTGCCATAGATCTCCGCCGCCGACGACGAGCGGATCCATATCTCCAAGTTCGACAATCTTCTCGCAGAGCTCTATGAACTCGTCATATGTGGCAGGTTCCTCAAGACCGTTCTCGTCGAAGTATGTCTTGTTGTATATGATTCCGTTGGTATTCTCGCCCGCAAGTGCGACCGTATAGACGTTTCCGTCGATGTACATCGGGGAAAGGAAGAGATCGGTGAGCTCGGCAGGAAGAGGAGCAAGCTTTCCGGCCCTTATGTACATTGCGGCCTCGCCTCTCATCTCGACGATGTCGGGGAACTCGCCTACGCTGTCCTTCGTCTTGACGAATTCGGAGTAGTTGCCTCCGTTGCCGGGCTGGATAGTGACCTTCATGTCGTCATGGCTGCTGTTGAAGCGATTGACTATCTCGTTGAACGACTTCTTCGCACCTTCGTCTCCGTCGGCGAACACGAGAGTGATCTCCGTCACCTTGGGGGCGGCAGTCACGGTCGTTGTCTTTGACGACTCGGCAGCGGAAGAAGATGTAGAAGCTGTCTCGTCCTTCGAGCATGCCACGAACATGCAAGAGATCAGCACGATAGAAATAAGAGCTAGAAGAAATGATTTTCTGGTTTTCATTTTTCCTTTTTTCCTCCGTTTTTTGTCTTTACGGTCTCATTGTCAGGCCGTTTCCGGAACTCCGCAACAGACCCTTTTTGCAGAACCATGTACGGTTTTTTTAGATTTCGTCGAGCCCGCAATAGCTGAAGAACGAAAAATCCGCACTCTTTCCGCGACCGGTAAGATCCTGACAGCATACCCCTGTCATCGTCCCTGTGAACCAACCCTCGAAGCAGGCCTCGTCGCTCATGAACGTCCCATCTATTCCGGTAGCCAGAGTGCGCATGTCGTCCTCCTCGAAACCGTAGCGGAAAGTGAAACGGAAATCGTCCGACGCAATCTCGAGGAGTATAGGCCGACCTTTCTCGACAGGAACGTACGGAACGGGATATGCATAGTTGCGGTTCTCGGCCTTGAGCAAAGCAACGCACTTTCCTGCATCCTCATCGTCCGATACGTGCAGGTAGAAGTAATTGTCTGTATCGTACATAACGACAATGCCAGCCATTTGCTTGAAATTCTCCGGGTCGAAAGTGACCTTGGTCCTTGCGACGAACGAGAATGAATCGATTCTGCGCGCGATGAGGCTCTGGGAAAAAAGGCTTGCGAGACCGGATCTTCCGAACAGTCGCAGCCGGCCGTCGAGCTTCATGTGATTCGAATCCATCGGAACTCTCAGGCTCTGCCATACCGGAGATAGCACAGGAGAGGTGAAATCGTCGAGGAACGGATGTTTTTCCTCTTTCTTTTCCGTCCGGCAGGGAATGTCGACATCGACAAGGGGAAGCGTTCCTCCCTCGAGGACCGGCCATCCGTCACGCCAGACAACAGGCTCTATGGCAGTCTCACGGCCAAGCGGATATCTTCTCTCGCTGGGAAAACGGGGATGGCCGAAAATCCGGGTCTTCCCATCGGGATTGCACTCCTTCGAGGGACGAGCGGCTATATGTACCATGTACCATCTTCCGTCCGGAGTCTCCACCAGATCTCCATGTCCCGCCTTCTGAAGCGGATGTGCCGGCTCATGCCTGCTGGTCAGTATCGACCACGCCTCTTTGTCGCTTCTCCTGTCCATCCACGGGGCTCGCAGCATCTCGTACGGGCCTTTTACGGATCTGGAACGTAGCACGCTCTCGCCATGCCCCTCGCCGGTGCCCGTATCTGCGGCGATCAGGTAGTACCAGCCGTCCTTCCTGAGAATGTGGGGCCCTTCCAGGAATATACTGTCATCTGCATATATCTCCACGGCATCCCCGATCCTCGCAAAGCTCGTCGGGTCTATCTCCTCGAGAATCAGCCGTCCTCCGAACTTCTTCGGGATTCTGTGGTCGGTGACGACAGACACCAGGTATTTTTTCCCATCGTCGTCATGGAACAGCGAAGGATCGAATCCGAAGCCGTCGAGGCGTACTGGATCCGACCAGGGACCGTCGATCGATGAAGATGTCACGACATAGTTCTCCGTATCGTACATATTGGCATAGAATGCGCGTACGACAGTGTAGCATAGGTAGAACTTTCCGTCGCAATGTGTGAGACATGGAGCCCAGATGCCTTGGCTTGGACCTACCCCTCGCAGATCCAGAGTTCCTGGGTTTGTGAGAACGTATCCGTAGTCGCTCCAACGTACAAGGTCGTCGGAATGGTAAAGCTTCACGCCGGGCCACCATTCGAACGTGCTCACGGCAATGTAGTAGTCGTCGCCTACCCTGACGATAGACGGATCGGGATTGAACCCGCGCAGTATCGGATTGCGGACAATCATGCCTGTTCCTCCTTTCGGACCATTTGACAGCAGAAGGTAGCACGGCACAAGCGGAAATGAAAAAAAGGAGGGGCATTCTTAAAAAAGCGCAATTGCAGTCTGGCTGCCAAGATGGGAAAATCGTGAAAAGGAGGCACATATGGACGAAGCAAAAGAGGCAAAGGCCTTTCTGGAGGATACGACGGCGAAGTTCGAGAGGAAATTCCATGAGCTTATGCTGCGGCACAGAGGAGAGATTCCTGCGGTCGCAAAAGATGGCAGATACGACAACAGAGCCGATGCCGACATCGCATGGAGTCCGGACAACGGAATCGCATGGTGGACCAACGGCTTCTGGGGCGGAATAATGAACCAGCTATACGCCCTGACAGGGAAAAAGGAATATCTGGACGAAGCAAGGGCTTCCCGAAGAATCATCGACGGATGCTTTCTGTCCGAATTCTACTACGGTCTCCATCATGACGTAGGATTCATGTGGCTTCCGACCGCGGTTGCCGACTACATGCTGACGAAGGACGACGAAGCGAGGCGCAGAGGACTCATGGCGGCGCAGCTGCTTGCAGGACGGTACAACAGCGCGGGACGCTTCATAAGGGCATGGAACGATCCGATGGAAAAAGACAGCCCATCCACGAAGGGCTGGGCAATCATCGATTGCATGCTGAACATCTCCCTGCTCTACTGGGCATCGGAGGAGCTCGGAGACCCACGATACAGGACGATCGCGGAAAACCATGCCGAGACCACGATGCGCAACTTCGTGCGCCCTGACGGCTCCGTAAGGCACATCGTCGAGTTCGATCCCGAGACAGGACGGTATGTCTGCGACTACGGAGGACAGGGCATGGAAAAAGGTTCATCCTGGTCGCGTGGCCAAAGCTGGGGCATATACGGCTTCGTCAACAGCTACCGGCATACCGGAAGACAGGACTTCCTTGCGACTGCAGAGAAAATCGCCGACTATGTGATATCGGCAATACCCGAGGACGGCCACATCCCGGTGGACTTCCATCAGCCTCGCGGACTCTTCTTCGAGGATTCCACCGCGGCGGCAGTCATCGCATGCGCACTTACCGAGCTCGAAAGGATCGTCCCCGGCAAGGGCTACGGAAAGACGGCCTTCACCCTTGCAAGCACGCTCGCAAAGACCAGAGCCGACTTCTCGGCCGGCACGGACGGAATCCTGCAGCGATGCACGGGCTCCTTCAACGGCAAGGCGGACAAGGAAGTCAACTTCGTATATGCGGACTACTACTTCCTTGAATCGCTCCTGAAGATGCAGAAAAAGGATGTGATGTTCTGGTAGTCCGCGTTCAGATTCCCAGAAGCCTCACAGCTATCGAGAAATAGATTACGAGACTGAAGGCATCGACGATCGTCGTGATCAGCGGGGCGGCCATGATCGCCGGATCAAGATGGCATTTTCTCGCCGCGATCGGGAGTATCCCTCCCACGGTCTTGGCCATTATGACGGTCGCATACAGAGAAAGAGCGACCGTCAACGCAACCAGAAGACCTCCGGAGCCCACCAGCATGAGTCTGACGAAGTTCACCGCAGCCAGGCCTGCTCCGACCACAAGGGCCACCCGAAGTTCCTTCCAGAAGACTTTCAGGACATCCCTGTCGTCTATCTCCGCAAGGGCCAGACCGCGGATTATCATCGTCGAGCTCTGGCTGCCTGCATTGCCTCCTGTGTCGGTAAGCATCGGAATGAACGTGACCAGCACGGGAAGGACGGAAAACGCATTCTCGTACCGTGCGAGGATTCCTCCTGTTATCATGCCGGAAACCATAAGCACAAGAAGCCAGAGAAACCTGTTGCGGGCAAGGGTAAACACGCTGCTCTTGAGATACGGCTTGTCGCTCGGTGCCATGGCGGCCATCTTCTCGAAGTCCTCTGTGTTCTCCTCTGTTATGACATCAATCACATCGTCGACGGTGATTATGCCTACGAGACGACGTTCGCTGTCGGTGACGGGAAGCGCAAGCAGATCATACCTGGCTATCGTATGGGCGACTTCCTCACGATCGTCGAGGGTCTCGGCGAATATCACATCGCGTTCCATGATGTCTTCCACCACCGCTTTATCCGAAGCAAGCAGGAGATTCTTGACGCTGACGACGCCCTCAAGACGGTTCTCCGCATCCGTGACATAGCATGTGTAAATCGTCTCGCTGTCCGATCCGAAACGTCTGATGTGTTCGATGGCCGCCCTTACGTCCATCCATTTCCGCAGCACGAGATACTCGTTTGTCATTATCGAACCGGCACTTGCCTCCGGATAGCGCAGAAACTCGTTGAGCGTGGTCCTGTCCTCGCTTTTGACGTTTGCAAGTATCCTCTTGACGATGTTCGCCGGCACCTCCTGAAGCATGTCGACTGCATCGTCGGATGCAAGACGGTCCATGATGAGCCGTATCTCGTCGCCGGTCACCTTCTGTATGATGGAAGCCATGGTCCCGTCCGAAAGGTTCGAGAATATCCTTGCGGCGCGATCCTTGTCCATGAGTCGCAGAATTGTTATCGCATCCTCGTGCGAAACCTCCTCGAGGAAAGCCGCAGCATCGACCTCGTTCATCTTTTCGAGCTCAAGCGTGACAGCCTTCCATCTTCCCTCCACCACGAGGGAAAAGAGAATGGAATAGTCCTTGTTCATTGTCCGTGGACGGACACTACTGTTTCCTGATGTCTAACGGGAAGGCAAGCACCTACTTAAAGGATCGTCGCTTTCCGTGAAACTGAAACTGTGAGTCACGTCATCCTCCTTGCAGGTGTGGTATCGTAGGCGCCATGCGCCATATAGGTAATATCATGGCATCGCAATCTTGGCAACAGTTTTTTTAAAAATGTTGCATGGGCACGACTCCCATGTCTGACACAATAGGATAATTGACAAAAAAATGCATGACAATCGTCATGATTAATTAACTTTGACTAACAAGCAAATACCCATTTCCGACCCATTTTCCGAAATTGGTCGTAAGACAAGACATAACCGGCGCGATGCATGCCGATCTTTATCGATGCCAACGAATCAGAGAACGACAAGCCTTCCAGAGGCCTTCAGAATGCATAATTTCGATTGAAAAAAATAAAAACGACATATTGCGATGTATTTTCGAGTCGTGCTCCCATGGCCTATCATGATCGCAAAACCGTATTGTGATGAAATCACTGAAGACTAAGAATAAAGTTAGCATAATACAACCATCAACAAAAAAAACGACAAAGGAGAAAAGCAATATGGAAAACAACGAAATCTACAGAATGCCTCTAATCGGCGACAAGGCACCGGAATTCAAGGCTGTGACGACACAGGGAAACATCGACTTCCCGAAGGACTATGAAGGCAAATGGGTCATCCTCTTCTCCCATCCTGCGGACTTCACTCCTGTCTGCTCGACGGAGTTCCTCACATTTGCGTCGATGATCGACGAGTTCAAGGCAATCGACACTGAGCTGGTAGGACTTTCGGTCGACTCCCTCTATGCGCATATCGCATGGCTCAGGAAGCTCCAGGAGATCGAATGGAACGGACTGAAGAACATCAACGTTACTTTCCCGCTCATCGAGGACATCAGGATGGACGTGGCGAAAAAGTACGGAATGATCCAGCCGAATGCATCCAACACACAGGCTGTCAGGGCAGTCTTCGTGATCGATCCTAAGGGAATCATCAGGGCAATTCTCTACTACCCGCTTTCCACGGGACGCAACATGCAGGAGATCAAGAGACTCGTAGTCGCGCTCCAGAAGGCGGACAAGGACGGAGTTGCCACACCTGCGAACTGGCAGGAAGGAGACGATGTTATCATCCCGACTGCAGGAAGCTGCGGCACCGCAAAGGAAAGAATGGAGAGCAAGGACGAGAACATGTACTGTCTCGACTGGTTCATGTGCTTCAGGAAGGAAGGCAAATAACTATCGAGAGGGATCCAAGGCGGCCAGAAACGGTCGCCTTTTTTTCGTTTCAGTTTTCTCCACTTCCCCTTCTCTTTTCCAGTTCGGCAAGCATATCGTCGTACAGGCCTTCATCGATACGATACTTTCTGTTGTAGATAAAAGCGGAAAGAAGGAGAAGAATGCATGGGACAACGGTCATTGCGACAAGCAGTCTGAGGCTCTCTCCTCCTTTCGCACCCGCCAGAATCTCCGTTATTCCCTGAAGCTTCTCAGCTTCGGAGATAGCACCGGATGCAGCTGCGTTCTCGAAATCGGAGATTCCGTTCGTATATCCGGTGATGCCGAAGACTATGTAGCAGACAGTCGCAAAGAGGACGGTGACAGCCGAAGAAAGCTTTGTTATGAACGGCCTTAGCGACGAGATGATGGCCTCGTCCCTTTCTCCGGTATTCAGCTCGTTGTATTCTACCGTGTTCATTATTGAAATCATGAAGATAAGGTAAAGTCCATAGAGGCCGAAGTTCGACAGAAGATAGCCGACCGTAATCAGGACGAACAGGAGGCTCGAAGAAGACATAAGAAGTCCGGGCACGAGAGTCAGGACGTATCCGACGACCGAGATCGTCGACATGATCCTTACGAGTCTCTTTCTCGAAACATGCCTGGAAATCGCCGGATAGAAGATCATGAGGAAAGCCGTGGCCGACATTCCGACCGTGGTGAATATGGAATATAGGCCGCCGCTGTATCCGAATTCGAAGTATATGTATGTCGCACCTACTCCGGAAAGAACTATCCCGTTACCGATCTGCTGCAGCAGAAGTGCCAGGGCCGCCCATATGAGCTGGTCGTTTCCGCGGATCGTGCCGACGATCTTCCGAAAGCTTACAGGAGGAGCGGCCTTCTTCTGGTCGCTTCTGTCCTCCCTCACTCCGAGAATCGTGAAAAGGAGAAAAAGCGGTGCGAGGATGCAGACTATCAGTGCGATGCGGGAGAATGCGATCTTCGCACTTCCTCCTATCGCAAAGCGTCCCGAAGTGAACATCGGAATGAGGATGTTCGCGAGGGTCCCTCCGATCCCCGCAAACAGCGTCGCACGCGCAGTCAGCCTGTTGCGCGTATCGATATCGCCGCCAAGAGCAGGTATCATCCCCCAGTAGGATATGTCATGCATCGTATAGGCTATGCTGTAGCAGAAATAAAAGGCGGCAAAGAACAGAACGAAGGACCATCCAGCGAGATCGGTGCTGAACACAAGGTATACGACGACGGATGTCGAGAGGATTCCGGCAACCAGCCACGGCTTGAATTTTCCCCATCTCGTTCTTGTGCGCTCGATGATATTGCCCATGACGGGATCGTTCAAAGCATCGAATATCCTTGCCGCTATCATTATCGCAGTGACGGCGGCAAGCTGTCTTGCGTCAAGCGAACGGGTAAAAAGAATGAATGTAAGCAGGAAATTTGTGACAAGGGCATAGACCATGTCCCTGCCGAGCGAACCGATCGGGAAAAGGATCAGGTTGCGCTTTCTCGTATTTGCATCGCCCATTGTGACCTCTCTTGAAACGATTCTCTTCCATCGGAGGGCGGAATACAAGAAAAAATAGCATCGGATATCAACTTTCTTTCACTGGCGATACCTTCCTTAAAATTGACACACACCATGACTTTTGGTGTATCATTAGTTACGGCTTCGATATTTTGTCAACGCCATAAGGAAGGAGACTAATGCTTAACATCAACAACAACGCATCACGACTGAAGAGAGACATTCTGATCAGGCTTGCAAAGCTTCAGCTCGAGGGAAAACTGGAAAGCGATGCCAGAAAAATTCCACGTGAGATGGCCCCGGACGGAACGGAGCCTGTGCGATGCTGTCTTTATCACGATAGGGAGATACTCAAGATGAGAGTCATCGCCGGCCTCGGAACGAGCGTCGAGGACTACGACGGAGACAAAAGCCTCGGAGAGTATGCCCACGAGGCGCTTGAAAGAGAAAAGCCGACCTGGCCGATGCTCACCGTACTGGACGAGGCGTGCAATGCCTGCGTGAAGACCCAGTACATGGTTACCAACGCATGCCAGGGCTGCCTTGCCCGCCCCTGCATGGTCAACTGCGCGAAGAAGGCCATCACCGTAGACAAGCATCATGCTGTGATCGATCCTGCAAAGTGTGTGAACTGCGGCCTGTGCATGCAGAACTGCCCATACCATGCAATCATAAAGCTCCCCGTACCTTGCGAGGAGGCCTGCCCGGTAGGAGCCATCAGCAAAGACGAAAACGGAAAGGAAAGAATCGACTACCACAAGTGCATATTCTGCGGCAAATGCATGAGGAGCTGTCCGTTCGGAGCCATGATGGACAAAGGGCAGCTGGTTGATGTGATCGCACGCATCATGGAAGGAAAGGAAGTCGTCGCTGTCTATGCGCCTGCCGTGGGAGCACAGTTCAGGGCCGAGCCTGCACAGCTTGAGAACGCCATTCTCGAAGCCGGTTTCTCCCATGTTCTCGAAGTTGCTCTCGGAGCTGACATCACAGCAGACAAGGAAGCGAAGGAATTCGAGGAAAGGATGGAGCGCGGAGACAAGATGATGACCACATCCTGCTGCTACGCATATACAAGAGCGGTCAGAAAGCATGTTCCGGATCTCGAGCCGTGCATAAGCGAGACGAAGACACCTATGCATTATGCGGCGGAACTGGCCAAGCAGAAGTACCCTGGATGCATAACCGTATTCATCGGGCCATGCCTTGCCAAGCGAAGAGAAGGACTGGAGGACGACTTCGTCGACTATGTCATAAGCATCGAGGAGCTCGGAGCGTTCTTCATTGCGAAGGGAATAGAGCTCGAGAAGATGAGCAAGGAAAGCGACAATACACCGGCCACGGCAAGTGCCAGGAACTTCGCCATCTCCGGAGGAGTGGCAGAATCGGTGAAGATTCGTCTCGACGATCCTTCCCAGCTCAAGCTTGGAGTTATAAACGGATTGGACAAGGCCGGGATGAAACAGCTCGAGACCTACGGCAAGATCAACACGGGAAAGATTCCTGCAACAGCCGATACCCCGAACCTGATCGAGGTCATGGCCTGCGAAGGAGGATGCATCGGCGGACCGTCGGTAGTGACAAACTCGAAGATCGCCGGAGTGTTCCTGAAGAAGTATGTACAGGCCGGTTCTCCCGATCCCAAAAAGGAATGACGGCCGGCAAAAACGACGATAGAGGCGGTGCGTACGATGCGCATCGCCTTTTTCATTCGCTTCCGAGCGTCTCCCGCGCCATCGAAACAGCGGCAAGCGCCATGATCGCCAAAGCCACGTAGAACTGCAGGCCTGGTCTTTCGCCGATAAAAATCATCGAGAAGGCTACCCCCAGGAACGGATTGATCGAATACCATGCGCTGGTGCGTGCCGCTCCAAGACGGCTCTGCGCAAGTATGTAGAAATCTATGCTGAGCCCGTACGAGACGAATCCAAGGAGAAGAGCCGGGAGAACATAGACAAGCTCCCCCAGCCTCTCTCCTGCCAGGAATGCGATGAGAAGACTTGCCGCACCCGAGAATAGCCCCTTGATAAGCACTATCTCCTCGCTGCTCTTGCTGCTGAGCATGCGAGTGCAGTTGTTCTCGAATCCCCAGCACACAGAGGCAAGCAACACGAAAAGCGACCCCAAGTCAAAGCCGAATGCCTCGGCTCCCTCGAACGACAAGATCGCGCTCGCAATCGTGACCAGACCTATTGAACGCCACAGCGAAGGCGAAATTCTCTCTCTGAAGACAGCAAGTGCGACAAGAGCCGTAGCAACGATCTCGAAGTTGTTGAGAAGAGATACGTTGGCAGAGGATGTCATGGATATCCCGAACATGAGCAATATCGGCGCAATCACATCCAGAACCACCATTCCGACCGTATATGGCAGATCGTTTCTGCCGAGCATGGCCCGTCTGGAATGCGCAGAAAGAAAGACGATGCCCATGCCGATTCCTGCTCCGAGATAGAGAAGTCCTGCAAGCATGGTCGGAGGAACATGAAGCAGCAGAAGCTTTGAAAAGGGAATGTTTATGGCATACAATGATGCTGCAAGAATTGCAAACGCAATGGCAGATATCCTTCTTTCCATATGCCCTCCAGGGAAAAAGAATACATCTTCCTCGGCATAGATGGAAGCTTCTGTCCACGAACGGAGAAACCGAAATGACAACTATACGCAACGAAACGGAATCCGACAGGCAGATTGTCGAACAGATTACAAGACGCGCGTTCTACAATCTGTACATGCCGGGATGCATTGAGCATTACCTTGTCCACGAGATGAGAAGCCACGAGGATTTCATACCGGAACTCGATCTCGTCATAGAGTTGGACGATGAAATCATAGGGAACATAATGTACACGAAATCATGGCTGGAGAACAAATACGGAGAGAGGAAGGAAATATTGACGTTCGGCCCTGTGTCGATAGATCCCATCCACCAGAGAAAAGGATATGGCCGAATGCTTATGGAATGCTCTTTCAAAAAAGCCAAGGCAATGGGTTACGGAGCGATAGTGATCTTCGGAAGTCCTTACAACTATGTCGGCCTCGGCTTCGAAAGCTGCAGGAAGCATGGAATCGGCATCGAGGGCGGAAGGTTTCCATCCGCCATGCTGGTGAAAGAACTTTCAAAGGGCGCAATCGGCACCGGAGGCTGGACATATCACGACAGCCCGGTGATGGCTGTGTCTCTGCAGGAAGCGTCCAGATACGACGATACCCTCCCTCCAATGGAAAAGAAGCACATGCCAAGCCAGGAAGAATTCTACATAATGAGTCATTCGTTCATCGACTAGATGTGCAATCGGCCCAGGGCAGGCACCAGTCCGCATTGAAAAAAGCCTGCCGCAGGACACGGCAGGCCGATGCCAATAAAAATATCGCAGGAGAATACGGATCGTCAGACCTCGCCTTCGACCGTAGCCTCTTCCTCCCTCCTGTCGGGAGAGACGAAAATCATCTTGATAAGGGAGAGTATCATCAGAATGACAAGAATCACTATGACGCTTCCCATGGCGACAACCATGTACCGCACACCGTCGTTTCCCTTTGCGCCTGAAGCATATGCCATCAACAGGAACGAAAGCAGTCCTATGGCCGCTCCCCAGATTATCTTGAGACCTGCCGGTGCCTCGTCGCCTATCTTCCTGCCGCGCATGCAGAGTGCGGAAAGAACGGTTATCCCGTTGTCCGCGGATGTCGAGAAAGAAATCAGCATGATGAAAAGGTTGACAGGTATGAGCAGCTTGTAAAGCGGAAGCTGCTGCATGAAAGCCCAAATACCGGCATATGTTCCCTCGTTGGCGATGGCGGATGCGATATCTGCCGTACCGCCTAGCTGCCAGTTCATCGCACATCCTCCGAACAGACCGAACCATACGATTGCGAACACGCTGGGAAGTATCCAGTTGACAATGAGGAACTCCCTGATCGTCCTTCCATATGAGATCTGCGCAAGGAACACGCTGGTCACGGGGGCATATGCGATCCAGAATGCCCAGGTATAGATCGTCCACCATTTCACCAGGGCCTCCCCTCCTATGCTTCCTGTATCGAAAAGCCAGAAAGGAAGATTCTCCAACCAGTATCCGATCGACGAAGTCGTCGTATTCAGTATGAAAGCGATCGATCCGCCGAGGAAGAACACGATCAGCATCAGAAGGACATAGAACTTGAAATTGAGGCTTGCGAAGAACTTTATTCCCTTGTCCACGCCGCTCAGAGACGAGCAGAGATAAAGAATCGTGGAAAGAGTCATAACCGCAAACATCAGCAGAGTGCTTTTCGGTACGGAATAGACATCCTGAAGGCAGATTGTGACAAGTCCTATGAACGTCCCGAGCGTACCGACGGATCCGAGAGCAAGTGCAAGGACCGAGATGCAGTCGACAATGGTCGAGACGACCTTGTTATGCGCTCTTTTTCCAAGCACAGGTTCCAGTGTATTAGATATCGCAAGAGACTTCTTCCTGTTGAAACATGTGTATGCTATGCATACGCCGCAGACGCCGAAGACGGCATACGGGACGAAGGACCACTCGTGTATGGTCCTTGCAAGACCGAACATGACCGCCTCCGGAGATCCTGGCTCGATGCCGTATCCATCCAGTTCGCCCCATATCCCCTGCATGAAGATTATCGGTTGAGAGATTCCGGACGAGACTATTGTGGCACCAAGGCCACCTGTAAGGGCCATGGCGAACCATTGCCAGAACGGGTATTTCGCTTTGGCATCGGGACCTCCGAAGCGTATGTTGCCTTTCTTCGTGAACGTCATGAGCACGCATAGAACAAGAACGACAAGAAATACGAGCTGGAAAAGCCAGCTGAGGTTGGAATAGGACCAGTCGAACGCACGCTGGAAATTGCTTATGAGAAGCTCGTTGTCCGCAAGTCCTATCACTCCGGCGCCCATGACGATCAGGAACGTAGGAATGAAGACGGACTTTCTCAACTGCGTTTTTTTCATTTTACGTCCTTGTAGAAATCATGGACATACGAGATGAGAAGCTCGTTGTCCTTTCTTCCAGGATGGCTTGCCCTCCATTCCTTTATACGTGCCGCAAGCCGTCTGCCTGCCTCTTTCTCCTTTTCGGCATGGCTGTCGTCCTTTTTCCAGACGATGCTGCCTCCGACAACGGTCATCTCCACGTAGTCTCTGGTCGCCTTCTGCACCATCAGAGCGAGAGGATCCAGATAATCGTCGGCATAAGGCTCATACAGACGATCAGCATCGATGCACACGAAGTCCGCATTGCATCCTTCCTTTATGATTCCTTCGGACAGTCTGGCCGCCGCAACGGACGCGCCGCCGGTCGTCGCCATTGCAAGAACCTTCATGTAATCCACTTCCCCGTCCACTCCGGTGACAGTGTTGTTGAGCCATGCGGTCCTGATTTCCCTCAGATAATCCTGATCGTCGTCATATGCACAGCCATCCAGGCCGATTCCCGCATCGATGCCGAGCTCATGGACCTTGTGGATACGGAACGAGCCGCTTCTGAGACGGAGATTGGACGAAGGATTGTTCACGAGCTTCGCCTTGCTTTCGGCGACCAGGGCAAGATCCTCGTCGTCCATATATACGGAATGACCGAACGAAACCCATGGGCCGAGGAATCCGATGTCGGCATAGTGCTTGATGAAGTTCTTGCCCCATGTTCTCATCGCATACTCACGCTGGTACTTGGTCTCAAGCAGATGCAAATGAATGTTCATGCCATGGGCAAGCGCATAGTCCTTCATCTCGAGAAGAGCCTCGTCGCTGCACCACTGTCCTCCGTTCGGATGGAGCTGTACCTCGACCCAGCCGGCATTGATCTCGTCCTTGAGATCAGCCATGATTCCCTCGACAAGAGAAAGATATTCGTCCATGCTCATGATCTTGTCCTTGATGCCGCTTGCGAACGGCTCCCTGATGGAGTCCGGAAGTCCGGCAAGGAATTTGTCGCGATCGTAGTATATTCTCTTGTTCTGATCCAGATAAAGCGGACAGAGAATGCTTCTTACCCCTGCGTCCATATAGCCATGCGCAGTGTCGACCATCTCCTTCCTTATGTCCGCAAAGCTGTTCGGATTGTGGCTGTGCAGCACAGTGCCAACACCGGACGAGACAAGTCTGAGGCCATCGTAATAGCATGCTTCGTAATGCGGTATGCAGGGAAGCTTGTTAAGGTCCTGCAACCACATCTCCAAAGCTCTGTCGAATGCGCCGAACGCAACAGGAGAGACCCCTCTTCCATGGTCATGCGCATCCACGAAGGCAGGAAGAACAAGATAGTTCTTTCCAGTCAGGACCTTCGCGGACGGATTGGCTTTTTCCAGATCTACGGCCTTGCCTACGGCGGCGATCCTGCCATCCTCGACGCAGATCGCCATGTCGGAAGATACGGAAGACGATATTCCATCCCAGAGATACTTTGCTTCAACGATATATTTTTCCATAACTTTTTCTCCTCTTTCCAAAAAGGCAATCCGGCGTATGTCGGATTGCCCTGTGCACCGGGGTGCTTTTACTTGGCAAGTTCGGAAGGCTTCTTGTAATTGAAGTACAGGCAGGCCTCCGTTCCGCCGTCGACGACGATCGGCTGACCCGTTATGGCCTTCGATTCGTCGCTTGCCAGCCACATCGCAGTAAGTGCGATGTCCTCCGCCTTGATCTTGTAGAGGGAAGGCTGGTATCTGTCGAGGAACCTCTCTCTGGCCTCGCCCTCGAAACCGTTGTTGAGCGGCGTATCGACGAAGCCCGGGCAGATGGCGTTGCACCTGATGTTGCTTCTGGCGAAATCCACTGCGATCGACCTTGTCAGGCTGAGTGCTGCTGCCTTGGCAGCGGAGTACCCTATCTTGTTCGGCGTAGGTCTGAGGCCATACGTTCCGACGGTGTTGAGGATGACTCCGCCTCCCTGCTGCTCCATGTAGGGAATCACGATGTGGCAGGCGATGAATACGGCCTCCATGTCGATCTTCATGACCTTTCTGAAATCGGCGATCGATGTCGTGACTGCAGTACCGGTCGGGCTGATGCCCGCATTGTTGTAAAGCACGTCGATGCGGCCGAACGTATCATGGATGTCCTTGAATACCTCTTCCATCCTGGTCTCGTCCGTAATGTCCGCAACATACGCCTTCGCCTGACCGCCGGCCTCGACGATCTCGGCGACAGTGGCAAGAGCGCCCTTCTCGTTCACGTCGATGACACACACAAGAGCGCCTTCCTCGGCGAACATCATGCATG
Source organism: uncultured Spirochaetales bacterium (assembly GCA_949288415.1). Lineage (GTDB taxonomy): Bacteria > Spirochaetota > Spirochaetia > Sphaerochaetales > Sphaerochaetaceae > Ornithospirochaeta. The sequence continues at coordinate 2,924 of CASEKE010000016.1, read as the reverse complement.
TCGTCTTTCCCATTCCGGATCCGCCTCCGGTAATGGCTACTACTTTCTTGTCAAAACGTCCCATACAAATCTACTCCTTTACCTTACAGGGAAAAGCGTCATCGCTATCCCGACTCCGAATACGAATCTGAACGCAGCCGATACGAGTCCTGCCTTGAGGATTGTCTTCTGTGTATATCCACCTGTCTGCATCGCCATAGGAATGACCGGATTCGGAAGCGGTGTGATGAGGGAGGACATCGATGCAAGCGAGCAGAGTATTATGCATCCTCTCGGATCCATACCCATGCTGCTGAGCGAAAGGACGATTATCGGAATCAGGACTGTAGTGACAGCCTTGTTGTAAAGCAGCGATGTCATGATGAAGGACGCAAGGAATATGATTGCGCCGATCAAGTAGCTGTTCGTGACGTTTCCGAGCAGAAGCTTGATGAACTCGCCGAGATATTCGGCTGCTCCGGTCATGCTCAGCGCCGATCCGAGAACGGTGACACCGGCATAGAGAAGGACCATCGGCATGTTCATTGCAGTGATCGACTCCTTCTCCGTAAGAACTCCGGAAATGACCACGACGACAGCGCCGGCGAGTGTCACAGCCCAGGACGGAAGACCGCACATGAGGCCGATGACCACCGCAATGAATACTCCGTATCCGAGCACCTCTCTGACAGGAGAGAGCGGCTCCTGCTTCTGAAGCTGGCCAGCCTCCTCGAGATTCGTGACAGGGAACTCCGGCTTATCGGGAAGAAAGCGCGGAATGATGAATACGGCCACGAGGAATGTGATGATTCCGACTGGGAGGAAAACAAGCGTCTCGGACCACATGCTCAGTGCGTTCTCCGTCCATCCATAGGATGCGAGGTATCCGTTCTGAGTGACGAACCATGCGGCATAAGGTCCGATAGGCTCTATGATGAACGAACATGATACAGTGACAATGGCAATCGGATAGAGCATCTTTGTCGGGCTGATGTCGAGCTTTCTGCACATGTTCTGCACAAGCGGACAGACCATGGCGAACAAAGCCGCCAAAGAAGGCACGAACTGGCCGAGAACCAGCGTCACAAGAGCATAGGAAGCAAGAATCTTCGTGAAAGATCCGTCATTGACCTTGTAGAGAAGATTGGACAGATGGTTGACCATCTGCGTTCTTGCAAGACCGGCTGCGACAATGAACATCGAAGCCATGGTGACTACATTGTTGTTTCCGAATCCTGCAAAGACAGTGTTTGCATCCACACAACCGCATACGTAAAGAGCGACGATGACGCCCATGCACGTATATGCCATAGGAATCTTCTTGATGAAGAACAGAATGATCATCGCAAGAAAGATCAGCAGGCAAAGTACCATTGTACTCATCTCAAAACCTCCGGAGATGTAATCGAATCTGTGCTAAGAATAGAAAAACAGGGATACGATGTAAAATACTATTTTCATCTACCAGATATGTAAAAAAGGAATATCAAACCTTTTTTAATTACAAAATCCATAAGATGTAATATATAATTAACTCATTATACATAAAGGAGATATCCTCAAAAATGGCATTTGAATAAGTATTATTTTATCGAGAAGAAAATATCTATTATTCACATTTCCGGAGATTGCTGTTATTCTGCTTCCAAAGGTTGACAATGAACATAGACTACGACTATTACAGGCTCTTCTATTATGTTGCAAAATACAAGAACCTCTCTCTTGTTGCAAAACTTCTGAACAGCAATCAGCCGAACCTCTCGAAACTCATGAACAAGCTGGAACAGCAGATGGGCTGCAAGCTGATGATAAGGACAAATCGCGGGATAACGCTTACCAACGAAGGAGAAAAGCTCTTCAGACATGTGGCGATAGCATACAATGAGCTGAGGTCGGCTGAGGCAGAGCTTTCCGCGGAAAACGAGATGTCGGCAGGCATGATATGTATCGGAGCAACACAGACGGCACAGCAGTGCATTCTTGTCTCATCCATTGCTTCTTTCAAGCAACGATACCCCAAGATAACGATTTCAATGACAAACTACACCACTCTCCAGGCCATAGAGGCATTGAAACAGGGTATAGTTGATTTCGCACTTGTAGATGCTCCATTCAACAAGAAGACCAACTTCCAGCAGACGGTACTAATGCAGTACAGCGAAGTTCTGGTTGCTTCCGCTGAAAGTCCATTTGCAAAAGCAAAGAGTCTGAAACTGCGCAGACTTGCCGAAATACCGCTGATAGGACTGGGCAACTACTCGAACACCGCCGAATACCACAGCAAGTTCTTTGCAGAGCAGGGACTCGATTGGAACCCGGATATAGGCGTATCTACCTACAACCAGATCATTCCTCTCGTAAAGGCGGGAATAGGCATCGCGTTCATCCCGGAATTCATGGCTCGTCCATATCTGGATGACGGAAGTTTGGTCGAACTGGAGACGGACGGATTTTCGCCGAGAAGAGACATCGTTCTTCTGGAAGACAGGGAACAGCACAGCAGCATCGCTGCGAGAAAATTGATAAGCGACATTAAAAGCGAACATAGGAAATTCTGATACACGGCGCACCCTGCAATTGCGCATGGAGAAACATGTTGACAACGTGTTTGTTTTTCTGCTAAGCTCTCAATGCAATGTGGGAGTAGCGAAGCTGGTTATCGCGCTGGCCTGTCACGCCGGAGATCGCGGGTTCGAGCCCCGTCTCTCACGAACTCGAATAAGTCCTTACTCTGTAAGGACTTATTTTATTTAAGCGGCTTGGTTTAGGTTTACCAGGGCCAAATACAAGACAATTGAAAGACGTTTTTTTATGGATTTAAGACTTTCTATTCATGGACAAGCAAATCGAAGAATTGAAAAACAAAGGACTTTGCTTATCTCGATAATCAAGAGAATAGGAATGAAAATTCAGTTCCAGACTTTCATTTTAATATTTGAGAACCA